>NZ_JACJSZ010000099.1 GCF_014698445.1 Microcystis elabens FACHB-917 | reverse complement strand
GCGGCGCGATCAGGGGTGTGCTCCACGCTCCAGCTCAGGCCGGTGCCGGGCAGCCCCACGGTGGTGCGGGGCCCACCGCTGCGATTCACCGGGATGTTGAAGGAGGCCCCGCGGCCACCGACGGAGATCGAGCTCAGTCCGCCGCTGGAGAAGTTGAAGCGCAGCGGACCCAGGCGGGCGGAACGGCGGAGACGGAAGCCCATGGCAATCAGCGGGGTGGCTCGCAGGAATGGCCCGAGCAGGGTTCAGGTTGCCGTGCGGGTGCAGCAGTCCGCAAATCCATGCGCCCAGCGCATAGAACTGCCGGTGCTGCAGCCTCTCCGAGGAGTAGAGGGGCGCCTAAGAAGCATTGCACTGACTGGTTTTTTCCAGGTACGGGAACAGGAACCTCACAGGCTCACCACCACTGGCCAGAAGGCGTACTTTGAACTTGAGGGGAGGCCCGGGAGCCAACCCAGGTCCCACCCTCCACCAGAGTCCGGCCAGGGATCACCCGAGCCGGTGCGCACAGCGGAGGTGCGCCAACGATGCGACACACAACCGGTGAACTCGGTGACGCTGCGCGAGCGTCATCCCGTAGCAGCAGAGAGCGATACGCCAGTTCTGTTTCCCGCGTGTTGAAACCTCGGGCTGCAGTACCCGAGCCGGGACCACAACCGAGAAGGTCAAGCCTTGAGCATCTCTTCCCAGAGACGTGATCCCCATTCCTTCCCTGCCAGGCCCCAGACAGGTCATGCGTGAACCACAGACACCCGACCGGCAGTCCTTGGTGTGAGGAGGTGACCGCCGCAACCGGTGCTAAGGCGCCCCCCACGGGGCGCCTTCTTTGTTGGGGTGTCAATCACCAGGCCTATGTCATCCCATCAACTCGGAAATAGCCAAGGATCATCTCCGGGTTGCGGATGGCGATCTGCACATGCGTTCTGTCACGAAAGCCTGCACCCGGATAAACCAACTCGCCTTCTTCAAACACTCCATAGACGGTGTCGTACGCCTCCATGCTTTTGCTCTCACGGATCTTGTGCACCATTTGGATCACGGCACAGTCCAGCTGACGCTTCATGAATATGCCGTTTTCTCGAACAGAATTCACGGGCAGTGGTGTACCTGCTGCTGCGGAAATGCCGAGGGTGGCCTCATAGGCAAGGGCCAATTCATTCATCACTCCGTAGTCGGTCAGATTGAGGCAGTTGCCCGGGTAGGCAAAAGCGCCGATCACCGATGGGGAGGATCTGCGGAGATTGGCCCAAGACAAAGCCCGCTCTGGGCTGTCAACCCAGAAATAGATGCCGTTGCCGAGCCAGTCGTAATCATTTTCGCTGGGCTGAAGTGTTGCCTGTCCACTCAGAACTGCTTCAGCAACATCCTTGTCGCAGCCATGAAACAGCACCAAGGGGCCCAGACTGTTCTTAGGCCGACCGGGCATCCTGACTGCGGTACGGAGGGGTGAGCTGGCCATCAGCGTCGATCAGGCCAGCATCCATCAGGAATTGACGGGCCAGGGCAGGGTCGCGCAACTCTTCCAGGAGCGCATCGATCTGCTCACGCCTCAGCGGCCCAGAGGCTGGGGTGGAGGGAGGCCTGCTTGGGGTGGAGAGCGTCATGCGATGGAGAGGGTCCAGTGCTGGACACTGCCAGGCGAGCGGGGGTGGTGGACTCGTTGGCTGACTTCTGACGATAGATGGATGCCAGGGCGGCGGTCTGTGAGTTCCGCAACCTTCATCATGACTGCGCGGGCGCTGGCCCGTTGCCTGCAGATCAGTCCTCAGGCTCGGAGCTGAGGGGCGGCAGCCGCCGTTCCACCTGCAGAAACACCAGCCAGGCCACACCGGCACTGATGCCGCCGGTCCAGTCGTTGCGCAGCAGCTCCACGATCGACACCGTGCTGGCACCGATGCGCAGGCCGCGCAGCAGGAAGCGGCCCAGCTTCTCCAGCGACTCCCGGTTCACCGTCATCAGCTGGGACCAGCGCAGAGGAGTTTCAGGTTGGCGGAGCAGCCGGCGGCAGCAACCGCTCAATCGCGTCGGGGGCCACGCCCACCTGCTGAGCGATCAGCAGCACCAGTTGCTCCAAGCGAACGAGGCGCTGCTCCAGGGCCTGGAGCTCAGCGGTGCCGGCCTTGCCACCCGTAGCTCCCGTGCCCTTCCCACCTGAAGGGGTTTTGGTCTTGGGAGGGGGCAGCAGGGACAGAGGCGGCGGGCCGTTGGGATCCGCCAGCAGCAGGCCCACCATCACGTCCTTCCGGGCGCGCTTGGCAACCTTGATGCCCCGCTGCGCGCAGAGCTCCTGCAGCGCGTCGTTCTTCAGGGCCAGCAGCTGAGCTTCCGTGGCGGGGGCGCCGCCCTCGGGCTGGATCAGGGCGCGGGGTTCCTCGACGGCGGTGGCGCCATCGCCCAGCTCTTCCGCCAGGCCGCGATAGAGCCGGGCATCGGCCTGGGCCAGCTCACGCAGGGCGGAGCGCATGGTGTCGGCGATCTCACCCATGGTCGTCGACCTCTTTGGCTTGATCCTGGGGCTGCGGCTGAGGCGTGGGCTGCTGGGGCTGGCTCCCGTTCGTGCTGATGTCGATGGGCCCCGGCACACCGTCCCCAGGCGGTGGGGTTGTCGCGATTGCGGGTCCGTGGCCGTTGCCACCTGGTGGCAGTGGCGGCGTGCCCAGCAGATCTTTCGATTTG
>NZ_JACJSZ010000098.1 GCF_014698445.1 Microcystis elabens FACHB-917 | reverse complement strand
CCCGCTGTTGCCGTCGTCTGGTGGCGGCACTGATTGCACTGGTACCTTTTGCGGCGGTCGTCGTGGATCACGCCGAAGCTCTCACTCTCCCCACACCGCTGGCAACGGAAGCCCTCGGGCCATCGGGCAAGCTCCAGGGCCGCGAGGCACTTCTCCTCTGTCCCATAGGCCTGAATGAATTCTGAGAGGGAAAACCCCTCCTGGTACTGAACCTTGTTCTGGGCCACGCGAGGGTCCTCCACTAGTTCACCAGTACCAACCTAGCGTCTGATTGGCGGGTGGCCAGGGGCTTGCGGCGCTTTGTTGCTGATCAGGAGGCTGGTTGCTGGGCGGGGCTGGCTTGCCTGACATTGCAAGGGCAGGTGCCCGCAGGGCCGGTTCCCCGTATCCGGCCGCACCTGCGCTCTCGCCTCGGCAGGCCAAGGATGGAGCCGGAAAGAAGGAGATACCCCCGCATGCGAGAGATCGTGTTCCGCGTTCTGGCTGAACGCCCCGGCCACCTGGAGGCCCAGGCCGAAACCCTGCCCATCCTCATCACCGCGCTCACACTTGAGGAGCTGCATCACGAGGCCCGTGAGGCCCTGATCGAGCACCTAGGGCCAGCCCACTGCACGGTTCGGGTGCGCGTGCGCCGCGGCCCCGGTGCTGCCGTCAGCAGCATCCGGCCGGTGGGCCGCCATGCAGCCCTATGCCGCTGAACTCATCCGATGGGTGTTGAGCCCCCTTCATGAACCCCTGTTGCCCCCCGTGAAGACCAGTGTCGGAAGTGCTGCAGCCCTTGCTGGCTCCGCTGGGCGGGCCCATCGTGGCTGCAACGGGATTCGGAGGCTCCATTGATGGAAGACACCCCCCCTGAGCAGCGGCGAGGAGCGCGCTGACGATCCGGCCCCTGCTCCAACACTCTCGACGGATCACTGATGTTCCTGGCGTGGTTTTTCCTGGAGGGGACACACGCCGTCCACTGCACCGCCTGAGGTGCCCCGGATCGAACGGAACGTCCCACTCGACACCTGGCCCCAGGTGCCAGCGCCGGCAGCTCCGCCCCAAAACCAAAGACTTTCTGATCTGAAAACGATCAACCGACCGCACAGCTGCGCCCGACCCCCTCGGGAAGGCACCACGGCTGAGCAGACAAACGCCCGGGGCCAACGCTCCGGGCTTTGTTGTGTCACCGCTGGCCGGTGATCACGTGCTGCATCAGCTCCTGCAGTCCATCGGCCACCGGACGGAGGCTGCCGAGCCTGTTGCTCCAGATGGACCCCGACCGGAGTTCCTCCGGGCTCACCAGGCCCAGGTCCTGGCCCTCCAGGAGCAGCAGCTGCTCCAGCGGCACGGACAACTCAGCGCGGAACACATGGGCCGTGCGCCGGTGGATGTGGTGCACCATCACGCACTCCACCGCTACTGGTTCCCAACTGATCTCCTCCAGCAGCTCGCGTCGCAGAGCCTGCTCGGGCGTTTCACCGGGATCGAGGTGTCCGCCAAAGAGTCCCCAGCAACCGGGGGCGACGATCGTGGGGATCTCGTCACGCAACTGCATCAGCCAGCGGTCTTCCCGATGCAGCATCGCCAGGGCGACTTCAACCGCCATGGCTCGGCCTCAGGCCGCAGCGCCTTTGCGCTGCTGGACGGCATAGAGCGCCGCACCGCCTGCCGCCAGCACGATGCCGCCGCTGACAGCCAGAAACACCAGGGTCTGCAGCATCAGTAGGAAGAAGCCGAGGGCCGAGAAGGCGGTGATGCGCACCTTCGCCTTGATCAGCAGCGTAAGCAGCAGCAAGACGGTGGCCTTGAGGGCCAGCACCTTGGCCGTCGTGAGCGGGCAGAAGGGGTTCAGAAGCACGGCGGACTGACAGATCTCCTCATGCTGGTGCCCAGCGGTTCATCCCGCGGCTGCCGCTTGGGGGCGAGAGCCCATTGAGGCTCGCAGGCCTGCCAGCCCTGCTGGCGCTTCTCGGCCCAGAGTCTGATCGCCTGCTCGCGCGTCAGCTCCCTGCGCTTTTTCAGCAGCGGCGGCTCACCGCCAGCCATCACCTCCCCGAAGGTCACCTCCAGGCTCTGACTCCAACGGTCGTAATGCCGTGGCCTGAAGTGCAGCACCTGGCGGCCGTCGCTGATCCAGGCCTCCCTGGGCGACAGCGGCGGCCGGTTGCGGGGCCCACGGCTCACGCCACCTCAGGCGCCCAGCCCCGCTGGCGATGCAGGTCTTCTGACCAGCCGCTGCAGCGATGGGTGAGGTGCTCGCCATGGGCGATCAGCCCCAGATGAAGATGGCAGGAGAGCAGCGGGATGCACTCCGGCCCCGGGTGATGCCGGAAGAAGTGGCAGGTCATGCAGACCTGCCGGCTGCGGCTGGCGCGCAGCACCGCCTGATCCAGCCAGGGCCAGTCCTCGATGTCCTCCTTGCGGGAAGGCTGCAGGGGGGAGAGCGGGACCGGCACCATGACGACTCCTTGACTCGTACACCTGTACTAGCAAGAGAGGCGCTTTGGCGCCAGGGGGCTCAGCTGACAGTGCCGGATGCCCCTGGCCCTTGCAGCGCGTAGCGAGCGGTGTAAGTGATAGCGGCCTCGATGTCGGCGGGTTCCAACTGCGGGTAGGCCTCAAGGATCTGCTCACGGCTGGAGCCGCTGGCCAGGAGGTTCAGGACCGTGGCAACCGTGATGCGCAGCCCACATGGGCAGCCCTGATCGAACGGCGAGTCGGTCGTGCCCGGATCTTGTGCAGTACGGTCCTTCCCCAATCCGATTGGGCAGTTGGTCGGTACTTAGGGCTTGCTGAATTTCGTTCGAGGGCATTTCGGGCACGCCACAGGCAGCTTTCTCGGTCAGCAAGGACAGGCGCATCGGATCTCAGTTTTACTCCTAGAACCTCATTAAACCGCCCACGGAAGTGCTGGACGGCGCCAGGAGGCACACAAAAGGAGCATCAGGAAGTACACAGACACAAGAATAGACAATAAGAGGCGCAGTAGCCTCAGGATCTTCTCTGCATTCATCACGTAGAACGCCATCGTGATCACCGTTCTGGATGTTTC
>NZ_JACJSZ010000097.1 GCF_014698445.1 Microcystis elabens FACHB-917 | reverse complement strand
TGGGTGAGCCAGCGCCGCATCCGCGGTGCGCTGGGGTTGTCGCTGTTGAGCAGCCTGCGCAGCAGCGTGGCCTCATCGATCAGCGCCAGGGTGAAACCACCGGCGCCCGGCCCCTCCTCTGAATGGAGGCAGTGCTCCTCCTCGTCTCGCCTATTCGCCATGGCCCAGACCATCGGGCTCTCCGCCAGCGCGGCGCAGGCATCGGCGACGACGATCCAGGCTTCGCCCTGCGGATCGGTGCTCACCCGGATGCGGTGCCCCTCGAACAGGTAGGGCACCAGAGCGGACGTGTTGCTCATGGCTGGGCAGTGGAGAGGACAGGGGCGTCATGCCGCGACGCGAACACCGCAGAGCTGAATTGCCTTGGGGCCGCGGCCAGTGGAGCCGGCACCGGGCCGGCGAGGACCAGCAGCACCGTGCTCAGCTGCAGGGCCAGCACCAGCCACATCAGCCATTGCAGCTGCCTTAGGTCGCCCAGTCGTACGGTGGTGATGATGGGCCGGCGCGTGCGGCAGAAGGCCGGCAATTGGGGCTGCGCCATCGGCCGCGATGTGCGGCCGGGGTGTTGGGGGCGGGTCATCAGAACGGCACCTCCTCATCAGCGAACTCATCGCCGTAGTCCTCCCCATCCGCCAGCGGAATCGCCCGCTGCTGGCGGGCAGCGGCTTCATCGGAGCGGTAGGCCTGCTCCGCTGCTTCGATCCAGGCGGGGTCCGTGCCCTCGCGGATGCTCAGGGGGCCGTAGAAGCCGATCGTGACGTTGCGCGGCACCGCATCGGCCGCCGCCTGGTCTTCGATCTTGGGGCCCTTGGGGTTGCCGTCCTGGTCGTACTGCTGCGCCCAGCGGGTCTCCAGCACCAGCACATCCCCCACGTTCAGCCGGCCGCGGCGGTGCTGACGGCGCGCCTCGATCCACTCGCCAAAGCCCTTCGCCTTGAGGATCAGCCGCACCCGATCCCCCGGGGCCGGCACCCCGCCCTCATCACCGATGCGGGCCTCCATCGTCGTGCCGGGCATGGCGATCGCATGGACCACCATCTCCTGCTTGACCTTGGGTCGGCCCTGGCGGTCGGTGCCGTTGGGGATCGGCTCCATCGCGCCGCTGCTGAGGTTCTTGCGCAACCGGTCGCGCTGCTCGGGGCGCACGATCGCCAGGTAGGCCACCTCACCGAGGCGCTGCTGACGGATCACCGGCGCCGCGATGCGGCTGCCGTCGTTGAGTTCAATCGCCATGGGACTTGCTCGAAAGAGTGGACGCGGAAGAGGACAGGGGAAGCAGGGGCTCCAGGCCGGCGCCCAGCCGCAACAGGTGATGGGCGGCACCGGAGAGAGACAGCTGGTGCTTGGCCGACAGCTGCTTCACCTGCCGGTAGACATCGCTGTGCACGCAAACGCACAGGTAGTGACGGCCGTGCTGCGACCGCGGCTGGGGCCTGGCGTAGGCGCGGCGGCAGCCGCTCATGGCGTTCCTCCCGCCAGCTCGCGCTCGAACACGTCGATGAAGTCCTTGTGGCGTCGCTGGGTGATGCGGTCCTTGATCGTCCGCACCTCCCGCGGCACCTGGAAGTGGTGGCGGAATTCGATCGTGAAGCGCTTGCGCGCCTCCTGAGGCATCGCCCCGAGGAACTTGTGCAGGGTGGCGATCTCCTCGTCCGTCAGGGGCTCCAGGCCGGAGTCGCTGGCTTCGGGGCTATCCGGAGCGCCGGTGTCCCACTCGTCGTCTTCGGCCTCAGGGTCGTCAGCAGCGGGGGCGGGGGCTGCAGCGGATCCCGCAGCGCCGACGCTTGAAGCGCTCGTGCCCTGGGCACCTGGCACCGACGGCCGCGTCTGCGGTCTTGATTGATCTGGCTCGATAGTCCGAGGAGGATTGCCCACGGGAATGCCCAGCAGGCCCGCCAACAGGGAGGCGGTCAGCGCATACCAGGCCGCACTGCCCTCCTGGGGCGCCTGGGCCTCGCTGAACTCCTCGGCGCCGCCGCGGTGCCGCCGCGGTGCCGCAGGGTCACCCGCAGCACTTCGTGCTCCTCGTTGATCAGCTTCTGGGCGCTGAACGAGAAACCCAGGGCAAAGGCCGGCGCCGCCGCCTGAACAACCTCCTGCATGGAGGTGTCGGCGATGGCGGCCATCTGGGACTGGAACTGGGCCAGGCCCTCGGCCCACTGGGCGCGGGCCTGCTCGCGGCTCTGCAACAGGGCCTGGTTGAGATCAAAGGCGGCGGTGGGACCTGGCGTCGGCTCCATCCGCCCGCAAGGGGTGGTGGTCATCGAAGGCACTGCGGGACCGGCGCCCGCTTGCCTCGGATATTAGCGGCTCGCTAATCCGAATCTGTATCTTGCACGACGCAAGATATGGCGTACTCCGAACCTGCTCCGGAGCCTTTCGTGCCTGCCTCAGCTGGCACCTGTCTTGGTGGACCACTCCTCCAGCCAGCGCTGCGGCAGCCACGCCTCTCCGTCCCACATGCCCTGCAGCTGCTCGACGGAATACGGCTCAAAGCCGGCCAGCATCGCCTGAAAGGCCTGCCGCTGTTTGGCTGGCGCCACCTTGGCAGCGGAACTCAGGGCCTCCATCACGCCGATGCCGTGCTGCTTGGCGGTCTGCACCAGCTGGCCGCGCCACTGCTCGCTGAGCTTTGCCGCTTCTGCGGCATCGACCTCGGGCTGGGCCGGCACGGCAGGCGCCTGGTAGGCGCTCGGGACCGGGAGCAGACCCAGGTGACAGCTCCAGAACTCCGCCGGCCCCCACACCCGCTCCGCGTCATCGACCAGGGGTTGGGCCTGGCTGATCAGATCCTTGAGGGCCCTGGTGCGCACGCCGCTGAAGTCTTTGGCGGCCAGCCGGCGGTTGACCTCGGCGAGGGCAAAGAAGCTCTCCGGCCTGGGCTTGGGCGCCTTGCCGTTTTCGAACACGCTCAAGGTGCTGGGCGCCATCACCTCAAAGCCGGCCTCCTTGGCCCACTTGTAGGCCGTGTACTGCGTCCAGTTGTTGAGCTCCCGCCAGCGCCTGAGCATCCGCCCGAACTCCTGACCGGCTTCGAGCTGCTTGGCCTCGATGTACCGGTACTCAGAGCTCATCAGGACTGCGGTCTGGCCATTAGCGAAAGGCTAAGGCATCCCAATCATGACCATGAACTGCTGACGTGCCTGCTTCAGAGCGGTGTGGGCGCTGGCGACCCTGTCCTGGACGGTCGGCCTGACTTGCCTCGACCAGCGCTGGTGACGGGG
>NZ_JACJSZ010000096.1 GCF_014698445.1 Microcystis elabens FACHB-917 | reverse complement strand
CCGTGCTGTAGGTGCAGCAAACTGCGAGCACGTACCGATAGTAATAGGCGGCAGGAAACCAAAGGATGTGCCGCTATTTCAATGGCTAAACACAATCATGGGGAATGTCAAAACGGCGCTCAGTGGCACTCATCATACATTTAACTTCAAGAAGTATGGAGATCGCTATCTTGCAGAGATGTCTTATCGCTTCAACCGCCGGTTCAATCTGAAGAGTTTGCTGCAGCGTCTGCTCGTGGCCGGAATCGGTTGCAAACCGCAGCCCGAGCGGCTGCTCAGGTCTGCGGAGGTTTGTTGCTGATCAGGACGCGGCATGAGCCTTGTGCGAATCGGTCTGAAGTGGCTGCAACAAGCCGTGGCCAATGCCGGCAGGTCCTTCCGGAGCTGGATGCCGATCCCACTGCGCGAGGTGGAACCCTGCATCCCCAGTCGTGGCGTGCAGCGCCGCCAACAGTAGCCCAGGTTCACATGGATTGAGCTGCCTCCAAGGCCCCGACCTCAGCAAGCGCAGCAGACGGCTGTCGCATGACGGTCTCGCCTGAGATGTATCGGTCAGTCGGGGGGGGGACCCTTCGCTCCTTGCTGTCCACGCATCGACGACTGCAAGTCTCTCCATTCTTGCTGATTACGAGGGGTTTGTCAGCGAACTCACAAAAAAAGAATTGCGGGGCTCCAGACTGAGGTATAGTAGAAGTTGATACAGAGTAAGACATGGATTTTATACCGGAAGTCGCAAAAAATCTTAAGTTGCTTCTTAAAGACAAGAAATATAATGATGCTTTGGCTATTGTTGAGACAGCACTTAAGGGATCATTCAGCGATGAACTCTTTGATAGCGCGATACTCCTGTATCGCCAATTAGGAGACCATCAAAAATCATTAAGATTGGCTCGTGATTGGATTTCAGAGAATCCTGATGACTGGAGAGGTTATTTTCATAATGTCCAAGCATTAATCGACATGCAAAGCTTTAGTGAAGCTGCATCAGCCGTCGAGTTTGGTCTTGCGAAGCATCCTAAAAATAAACAACTGCTGCATGCAGCTTGCAGGACTTTCCGGAGACTTGGAGAACGACAATTGTCACTTGATGCTGCGATGAGAATGATAGAGATTGATCCCAAATTTCATCTTGGATACGCCTTGGCATGCGAGGATCTGACCACCCTTAAAATGACAGATAAGGCTGAGGAGATTATTAAGAATGCCAAGGCGAGTGGAATCAGTTCACATGCAATTAAAAGTGCATCTGCCTCACTATTCCTGAGCAAAAAAGATTACCTGGAAGTGATCAAAATCACACGCGATATGGTCGTTAGCTTTCCTGACAAGGATGATGCTTATGTAATTATGGCTGAAGCATTTATCGCACTCCAAGACTACACCAACGCAATCTCATGTTTAGCATCTCTTGACAACACTCGAACGGATAGTAGCCTTGTACGGCTAGTTAAGAATCCAGCCCTTGACGATGTTCAGACATCACTTTTGCTGCGCCAGATATTACGAAGAATGGAACAGGATTCGAAGGCAAGATCTTTTTTTGGGAAAAATCTTACTGGAATTGCATTTGAGCGCCAAAATCCAGAAAGATGCGACCATGTGTACGCGCAATTTTCTAAGCTGACTAACCTTATGTGCCGTGAAACAAAACTTTTCCTTGGTCTTGAAGAAAATCCCAGTGATTTGATCGAGAGATTAGTTCACAATGACGAGCAACAGCTAATAGGAATTCTAGGGCCTAGTTACCACAGTTCGAATCAAAAAGCACTAAAGGAGTATTTGGATTCATCTGATTCAAGCAAAGATACACTACTTCTAAAATTCTATCGCAAGATTTTCTTTCCGGTAGCGGCAGTGAAAGCAGCATCTTTTGCTAGACTTAAGATAGCCGTTTGCCTATCCGGTCAGCTTCGAGGTTATAGAAAAGCAATCAAGACTTGGCCAAGACTTTTTTCTGGTGACCATGACTTTCAATTTTTCTGTTCGACTTGGGACCAAACTGGAAATAAGAAGTTGATCCCACAACATGCATCTCGTTTGCTACCTGAACGCTTTATTCCTGTATTCCGAGATGCATGGTTTGCATCTTCTGATCCCCAGAGAGATTTTGAACCCTTACTAATGCTCTTCGAGATTGATAATGGGGTGAGTGCTCCAGATTTAAAGTCGCTCTATTCAACAGATCATGTTGAAGTTGTTCCCACCAACGATTATAGTGGGAGAGGGAATCAATATTGCATGCATATGATGATCGAAAGAGCATTTAGGTTAATACCAAATCCCGAAGAATTTGATTTGATCGTTCGCTTTAGATTTGACAAGCCAATTGTCGCATCTGACGTTAATTGGCATAGCCTTGTCGAGACCTGCAATACGTCAAACGCCTTATTTGCTGATGGACATTATATCTCTCACATTTTTCCAGGCGTTGCCGATCAGGTTGCTATTTCCAATCCTCGCATTATGGAGCTGTACTCTACAACCTTCTCGAAAGCCCAGGATAAGTTATACCCTTTTGAGAATTTTGACGGTAACTATCGTGGTCACAAAACGTTGGGGCTAAATCTACTGGCAAATGATGTCAACGTCTTATCCGTGCCGGGTGTTCGATTTGGACGGCCTGAGACAGTTGGGCCTGACGATGAGAAGGCAATCTTTCATGCGTTCTCTGAATGCAAGTTTCATCCTGCGGTTTTAGAGAAGCATTCTTCCTTCTTTCATGAATTAGCTGTCGTCAGAAGCTAAGGA
Organism: Microcystis elabens FACHB-917; assembly: GCF_014698445.1. Lineage (GTDB taxonomy): Bacteria > Cyanobacteriota > Cyanobacteriia > PCC-6307 > Cyanobiaceae > Cyanobium > Cyanobium elabens. The sequence goes on along the minus strand of NZ_JACJSZ010000096.1, from coordinate 613 downwards.
AGCCTTTAATTCCCAGCCTGATCAAGAAACATTGCCCCTGTGACTAGAGACCAAGGCTGGAATGATCGGCAGCAAGCAGTTGAGATTCGATGATTCTGTAATCCCACTGCCAAGAATCGTACCATGCGTTAGAGTTCTCTAGCTGACATGGACCAGGTAATTTCTTAGCACCCCCGGTGTCAACAAAGAAGTCCACTCGGTCTGACCCGTTTACTAGAAGCCTGTTGCACGTAGCCGCTAACCAGCTCGTTGCCAGCCTTCCCCCTGCGTTGCCATGGCTAAGCCGAACTTGAAATGAGATAGCCAATGACTTGGTAGGGAGGGGGTACGATTTGGTGATGTATTGCCGTGCATTGGCCATCGTGTATTCAGCTGTCGCCGAGCGTGGACAATGGTGAGAAAAGAATGAGATCCAATCGGCCGCGCTGGAGGCTGGATCTCGTCGAGCGGGCTTTGGTCCGTCTACGCGCAACAGCCTCCTAGAGAGCCCAACCAATGACCATGCAACTGTCTAAGAGTTTGCGGAAAAACCGTCTAAGCAGTCGCGTTTTCCCATCTCCGAGCTGATTTCTCGGTGATTTCGTCAGATGGGGTCGTTTCCAGCGCTCAGACA
>NZ_JACJSZ010000095.1 GCF_014698445.1 Microcystis elabens FACHB-917 | reverse complement strand
CCCTGATCGGTGCTGCGCAGGCGCAGGCTGTAGCTGCTCTTGGTTTCAAAGTCGGCGGGGGCGTTGAGCACCAGCAGCTCGCCGATCACGGAGAAGGCGGCATTATCGCCGTCACCGCTGCCGCTCACCAGGCTGTAGGCGAAGGTCTGGGGAGTGGTGGGGCTGTCGGGATCGATCGTGCTCAGGCTGCCGAGCACCAGGGCAGGGCCAGAGTTTTCGTTCACTGTGCCGCTGCCGCTCAGGGCCAGATCGGTGGGCGCCTCGTTGACATTGTTCACCGTGAGCGTAAGGGCCTTCTCGAAGCTCAACCCGCCCTGATCGGTGGTGCGCACCCGGATGCTGTAGCTGTTCTTGGTTTCGAAATCGGGGCTGGCATTGATCTGCAGCTGATTGCCGGCGATTGTGAAAGCGCTGTTGTCAATGTCGCCGCTGCCCGCCACCAGGCTGTAGGTGAAGGTATTGCCGGCATCCTGGTCGGTGCTGCTGAAGGTGCCGACTACGGAGTGTGCCGCGACGTTTTCATCGATGCTGCTGGCGCTCAAGGCCAGATCGGTGGGCGCCTCATTAAGATCGTTGATGGTAATGCTGAAAGCTTTGTCAAAACTTCCACCACTCTGATCAGTGGTGCGAACGCGGATGTTGTAGCTATTTTTGGTTTCGAAATCAGGGCTGGCATTAATGCGCAGCTGGTTGTTGACGATGGTGAAGGAATTGTTGTCCGCATCGCCGCTGCCGGCGACGAGGCTGTAGGCGAAGGTATTGCCTAGATCGGCATCGGTGGTGCTGAAGTCAGCGACATTGCTGCTGGCAGCCACGTTTTCGTTGACGCTGCTGGCACTGATGGACAGATCTGTGGGGACGTTGTTAACATCGAGGCTGAAAAGCTCATTGTTGCCATAGTTTTCTCCACCGCTTTGCCAGTTGCTTGCGGTGAAGAACAACAGACTACGGGTGGCGTCGTAGATGAGGTTGCTGGGATTGGCATTTCCCATGCCATAGCCTAGCGGCGCCTGGGGATTGAGATCGGTAACGCGGAAGGTGCCTTCGGCAGTGCCATCGCTTCGCCAGAGTTCACGGCCATTGTTACTATCCGTGGCGGCGAAGTAGAGCACACCATTCACATTGGTGAGATCCGAGAGTGCCGCATTGGTTCCTATACTTCCCCAAGGGGCACCACTCATCATGCCGGTACCTGCCGTGGTGCCATCCGTCTTCCAAAGTTCACTTCCACTGGTAGTAGTAAAAAACAGGGTGTTGTTCACCGCTGTGAGCTGGGCCATCGGGTTGTGCCACCAAGAATTAGGAAAATTTGTTACTTTCACGGTGCCTGCAGTGCTGCCATCTGTTTTCCAGAGCTGCCAGCCCGAGCCATCGTTGGCGGAGAAGTAAAGGCTTCCTTGAAAGATGGCATAGCTTTGAGGATCTGAATTATTCCCGCCCGCGTAGATATTTTTCACCCTGGTTGTGGTGGTGCCATCGGTCTTCCAGAGCTCGCGCCCATAGGTAGGATCGTAGGCATCAAAATACAGAGCTCCATTGAAGACGATCAGATCATCGGGATTGGAATCGCCAGAGCCTGGGTTGATGTTGTGCACAAGGCTGGTGCCGGCGGTGGTGCCGTCGGTTTTCCAGAGTTCCCGGCCATTGGTGGGGTCGTAGGCCGTAAAGAAGAAGGTATTTCCGATAGATGCTTGTTTCCAAAGTCCGGGATTGGAATCGCCAGGGCCGGGATTGATGTTTTTGACCAACCCAGTGCCGGCAGCGGTGCCGTTGCTGCTCCACAGCTCCCAGCCCGCTACGGTGTAAGCAACAAAGTAGATGCGATTGCCGGCCGCAATAATCGGGCTGTTCTCATAAGAATACCACCAAGGGTTATCAATTGCCGCAACCAAGATGGTGCCAGCGGTACTGCCGTCGCTCTTCCAGAGGCCATGGCCGTTTGTGTCGTCGTAGGCGAAGAAATAGAGACTGCTTCCCATCACCGTAATCATTCCGATGCGACTGCTCTCCGCACCCGCACGCATGTCCTTCACCAGCTGGGTACCGGCGACGGTGCCATCGCTGCTCCAGAGCTCTTTGCCCAAAATGCCATCATTGGCAGCGAAGTAGAGCTTGCTGTTGAACAGCACAGGATTGGAGATGTCGGCACCAATGGTGCGGGGGTCGAGTTCCAGAGAAGCGGTGCCCGCGGCGGAGCCGTCGCTGCTCCAGAGTTCATCTTTTAAGCCAGACGAATGATCAGTTTCAGCAACAAAATAGAGCTTGTTGTTGAAGGCCGTGAGCTCGCGTGGATTGGAGCTGGCTCGGCCTGGTACCACATCGCGCACCAACATGGTGCCTGCGGCGGTGCCATCGCTTTTCCAGAGTTCGCGGCCGATGCTGGCGATACCATCGGAGAGGTTGAAGTAGAGAACACCATTGACATTGGTGAAACCCGTGATGTAGCTGCTGTAGCTGGGCAGATCCGCCACCTTGCTGACGCTGCTGCCGTCGCTCTTCCAGAGTTCAGTGGTGGTATCGCCCTGATTAGAGAAGTAGAGGGTGCCGTTGAGATTGAAGAGATTGAAGCTGTTATTAGAATAGGTATCTGCGTTGAAAATGAGGGGGCTGACAATCACTGTGCCGGTGTCGGTGCCATCGCTCTTCCACAGCTGGTAGCCGCCGCCGCTGTTGGCAAAGAAGTAGAGCGTGCTGCCCAGAATCGTGAGGTTGAGCGGGTCACTACCCGCGCCGAAGGTGGTGTTGATGTTGCGCACTGTGGTGGTGGTGGCGCTGGTGCCGCCGCTCTTCCACAGCTCACGGCCACTGGCACCGTCGTTGGCGGTGAAGTAGAGGGTGCCGTTGAGGTTGAGCAGATCCCGTGGATCGGAACTGGGCGCGCCGCTGGCGATCGCTCGCACCAGCACCGTGGTAGCCGCCGTACCACCGCTTTTGTAGAGATCGCGGCCGCCGGTGCTGGTGGTGGCTGTGAAGTAAAGGGTGCCGTTGACATCTGTGAGGTTGGCAGGATCGCTCCAGCCGCCGCCCACTTCGATGTTGCTGATGCGCTGGGTGCCGGCGGCGGTTCCATCGCTCACCCAGAGTTCGAGCCCGTTGGTGTCGTCGTAGCCGCGGAAAAAGAACTTGCCGCCGCTGGCCGCTACGGTTGTGACGTCGTTGTAGGCCCAGGTGTAGTAACTCAATCCACCTAGTACCAGGGTAGTGCCGGCGGTGGTGCCATCGCTCTTCCAGAGGCCATAGCCATTGGTGTCATCGACGGCGAGGAAAAAGAGATTGCTGCCCACCACCGTGAGCACCCGGATCTCAGCGCTGTTGGGGCCCACGCGCACATCCTTCACAAGGCTGCTGGCGCCAAAGGCATCGATGCGGAGCAGCTCGGTGCCACTGAAGCCGTTGTTGCCCGCCATGTAGAGGGCGCCATTCATCACCCTGAGCTGGGAGGGGTTGGAGCCGATCCTTTGGGTGTTGATGTCCTTCACCAGCGTCGGTGCCGGGCTGGATGGATTGGGCAGGGTGGAGATGCGTATCGCTGAGCCGCTCGACACCGGGAAGGTACTGGGCAC
>NZ_JACJSZ010000094.1 GCF_014698445.1 Microcystis elabens FACHB-917 | reverse complement strand
AATCTGAAGAGTTTGCTGCAGCGTCTGCTCGTGGCCGGAATCGGTTGCAAACCGCAGCCCGAGCGGCTGCTCAGGTCTGCGGAGGTTTGTTGCTGATCAGGTCCCGAAAAACCGTCCGAGGGTCTTGTAGGCGCTCAGGGCCTCACCCTCAAGATCTCTCATCAGCCGAGCCTCCGCCGGCGCCAGGTCAATGGCCTGCAGCAGCTCCAGCAGACCCACCCCGGCCAGACCGTTGGTGTGCAAGGCCTGGAGATATCGCAGAGCCTCCTTCTGCTTCTCGCTCGCCTTGCGCACCCGCTGGGCAGCGCGATCGAGATCGCTCTCCTGCTCCTGCTGCTCCTGCAGGTCGTCGTAGGTGCCCAGCCGGGCAAAGGCGCCGCTGTTGCCGTCGATCGCCACCACCAGATCGGCCGGTGGGCCGGAGCGGGCCTCGCGCACCAGGCGGCGCTGGGGTGAATCCTTGATCAACCGATTGCCCTTGGCCAGGTAGTGGAGGGTCAGGATCGTGTTGGCCGCCCCGGCGATGGCGTTGTGGCCCGAGAGTGCCTCGGTGCCGGTGGTGTCGTTGGCCTTGTTGCAGTGGTGAATCAGCAGCAGCGTGCCGCCGGCATCGGTGATCTGGTGCTTGAGGTCGTAGATCAGCGACCCCATCTCCGGGTCGTTCTCCCCAAAGCAGCAGCTGCGGGTGATCGAGCGCAGCGAATCGAGGATCACCACTGCCCCAGGGTGCTCCCCCAGGCAGGCCAGCAGGGCATCGAGGTTGGCCTCGGTGGCCCGGAACCGGCGTGACCAGAGCAGCAACGGGTGATCCCAGATCCCCAGCTGCTGCAGCATCTGGGCGGTGTCCCCGTCGCCCTGGTCATCGGTCACCAGGATCACCGGCCGCGTTTCCTCCGGCGCCCCGAAGCCCAGGAAGTCCTCGGCGCAAAGCAGGCAGCGGGCCAGGGCATGCACCAGCCGCGTCTTGCCCACCTTGGCCCGGCCGCCCACGATCGAGAGGTCGCGGCGGGGAATGCAGCCGGGGATCTCCCACTCCACAACCGGTTGCGGCATTGCCAGCCGCTCGGCCTGATCGAGGCCGCGGAAGCGGTTGCCATTGCGTAGGTCGTGGGCCTCGAGGATCAGCTGACCGATCTCCTGCAGCCGCAGGGCGGTCTTGAGTTGCAGGGCGGCATGGGCCTCGCGCACGCGGGCGGAGCGGCGCAGGCTGTTGCGCTCATGTCCCACCAGGGATCGGATGCAGTGCTCCAAGGCGTTGAGGCGTCGGTTGATCGGCAGGTGCACCTTTCCCCAGCGCACCCGGGTGTCGGGCCGTGGCGAGAAGCGCTGCGGGCCAGGCCCGGAACCCTTGGTGCCCCTGGCATTGCTGGTGTGGTCGGTGCCCTTGCCACCGGGATGGCGCCCGCCGGTGTCGCGCTGGTTTCGGCGGCTGCCTGTGGCTTGCGCCCCAGGAGGCCTGGGGGTGTGAGGTGGCTCCGGCGGCAGCCAGCCGTGCTGGCGGGCGTGGAACCAGAAGGTCGCCGCGCTGATCAGCTCACCGCCGGAGCTGGCCACCTGGCGGATGTCCCAGCCGCAGCTGGCCGAGGGGCTGTGGGCCTCCATCAGGGCAATCGCCAGCTCACGGTCGTGGCCGGCCTGCTCGCAGGCCTGAATCAACCCCCAGAGGAGGTTGCGGTAATCGGCGTAGGTGTTGCTCCCCGCCACGCGGCGGGGGATGGCGGCCAGGGCGCTGCGGATCTGCTCCAGCGGCCGCGGCTGTCCGAAGTCCTCGTCTCCCAGCTCGGGCAGTGGAATCCCAGTGCCTGGAACCTCGTAGGGCTGCTCAAGGGGAATCTCCTGTTGCGGCGTGGTGCCTGCAGCGGGTTCGGCAAACTCATCGGGCAGCAGCGCCAGGGCGATGTCCCCCGGCGCGTAGCGCTGAGCGCTCACGTGCACCAGCTCCACCAGGGCGGTGGGCTGCCCGCCGGCATCCACGTACCAGCAGCCCGGCAGCCGCATCACGCGTGAGGCGTCCTTGCAGTGGGGATCACCGCCGGCATAGGCGATCAGCTCCGCCTGCAGCGGCGCCCACTCCTGCGGCGGGATGGGCTGCTCCAGCAGCCAGTAGCAGTGGGCCGACTTGCCGCCGCTGAGCACGATCAGGGAGGGCTCCGGCAGCCCCAGCTCCCGCCAGGCGTTCAGCTGCCAGTCGATCGGCCGGTCGTCCCACTCCACAAAGAACGCTCGGCAGGCCGTGATCTCGCTCTTGCGGTCGCCGCCGTCGTTGATCACCAGGTAGATACCGCGGCCTTCACGCTGCCACTGCTCCGCCACTGCCAGGTCGAAAGGCCCTTTGCGGGCGCCGATTGCTCCCTTGGCGGGGTTGGCGCGGTGGGGGAAGGCACGCAGCCGGGCGCTGGCCGGGTCCTTGCCCAGCAGGGAGAGGAACTGCTCGGCGGCGCCGCGGTCGATGCAGGCCTGAGCCGGGGCAGCGGCTGCTTCAGCGCTGGCCATCGAGCCCCTGGCGCTGGCGGGGCTTGCTGGCGAGCTGCTCACGTTCCATCGCCTCGGCCACGATCAGCCGGATCACCGAGGAACGCGAGAGCACACCGCCGCGGGTGCGCGCATCCAGCCAGTCCCGCTGCTCAAGCGTGAACTGCACGGAGAGCGGGGTCATCATCGAGGACATGGGAACCTCGGCATATCGAATCAGCTTATTCATGCTGGCACAGGCTCGCTAAGCTGATTCAATTGGCGAACAGGGCATGGTCGACAGCGCAGCGGCGGATCGGGCAGCGGAGAAGGTCCGCAAGCTGGTGGCGATGACCGCCTCACCCCACCTGGAGGAGGCGCGCACCAGCGCTTATCTGGCCTGCCGGCTGATCCGTGAGCACGGCCTGCAGGTCAGCGGGCACCCTCCCTCTGCAGCGTCCGCGCCCGGGTTTCCCACGGCAGGAGTACCCCACAGGCAGCCCACAGCCGACCCCCATGGCTTTCGCCGCATCCGCGTCCGCCATCCCGGCCATTGCCGCTGTTGCGGCAAGCCGATCGCCCTCGGGGAGTGGGCGCTCTGGTGCCGTGGCAATGGCTTGCGTCACCCGCTCTGCACCGCCTGAGCCGTTGCTGCGCCGCCGAGATCCTGCAGGCCTTGCGGGCGCTGCTGGCGGGTGAGGCCTTCCTGGCGGTCAGGCCCTGGAGTGAGATCTGGTGGGGCCGGATGCGGCTGGATCTGGCCAGCGGCTGGCAGCTGGAGATCGCGATCGAGCGCGACCAGCTTGGGGCGCTGCATTGGGCGCAGGCGCCCGATGGCCGTGATTGGCTCTACGGCTGCCAACGGGATGACTGGACCCTTGGCCCGGACAGCCGCATTGTCGAGCCCGTGGCGTTGCTGGAGCCGGAGCAGCGCCAGCAGCTGGAGCGGCTGCTGCGCGAGGCCATCTGCTGGCCTGCGCCCGTGGTCACCGGGACTTGGGTGGTGCCGATGGGGGATGTGCAGACATCCCGTCACTACCGGCGGAGAGGGCGCCGCTCCGTCCACCACCCCGTCACCAGCGCTGGTCGAGGCAAGTCAGGCCGACCGTCCAGGACAGGGTCGCCAGCGCCCACACCGCTCTGAAGCAGGCACGTCAGCAGTTCATGGT
>NZ_JACJSZ010000093.1 GCF_014698445.1 Microcystis elabens FACHB-917 | reverse complement strand
AAAGCCTTGGTTCTCGCGGATTGAACTCCCACCGCTGCCTCCACCCACGGCGGCGATGGCAATCGCATGACGGTTTCGGATGAGATGTGTCCGTCAGTCAGCCGGGTCTCAAGCAGATCCCAAAGCTGGGGCTCGTTGGCAAGGCGGCGGCCAGAACCACAGCGAAACGGACTAACATCACGTAAGTCCTGCCGTGCGGCGCTGCTTGCCATGGCCGTCAGTCCTTACCGCGTCACGCCGGCCCGGATCGGAAACTCCTCCGGCCTGCGGCTGCCGGCATCCTTCTACCGGGACCATCCGCAGTTCGCTGGAGCTGCCGGCCAAGTGGAGGTGCTGGACGACAGCACGCTTTTGCTACGACTGGAGCCAGAAGAGCAGCAGCAGGGCGAGGCAGAAGAAGACACCCTGATGCTCGGGCTGTTCCTCGATTTCCTCAGCCGACAGGCGCTGACGGCCGATCAGGGCCCTGTGCTCTACACGGAAGCCATGGCGGCAGACGACGACGAGCTGCTGGCTGGCGTGACGGTTGACGCCGCAGGCGAGCCGCTCGGGGCATGAGTGCGCCGCTGGTGCGCCATGGCTGGACGATCGCCTTCCAGCCCCAGCTCTTCGCGCGGCAGTACGCCGAGCTCAAGGCCGAGGTGAGACGGCTCAAGCAGGAGCTCGATCCCCAGTCCTTCGTTCAGCACCCACAGGTGAAGCTGCTTGCGGCAGTGATGGAGGGGATCAAGGAGCGGATCGCTGCTGATCCCTACGCCAGCCGCTTTGCTCTCACGGGCCCGCTGCGCCGCTATGGCCGGCTCAAGGGCCTGGGCCTGCCGGATCGCTACCGCCTGTTCTTCCGCCCCTTTGAAGCGGAGGGCCGGCGCCTGCTGCTGATCCTCTGGCTGGGCTTCCCCCGCAAGGACGGCGACCGCAACGACGGCTACGCCGTGTTCTCGCGCCTGGTGCAGCGCGGCGAGCTGCCGGAGGACTGGGAGAGCCTGCAGCGTGAGCTCGACGCCGGCTGAGCGGACAGACTCCGGCAAGGGAGGACATGCCCCTGCCGGCCGCAGCGCCTTGCGGAGTGTCGAGCCCCCTCAAGCGTCCGTTGCAAGTAATCCGGTGCCTATTCACTGGGGCCCCGTCGGACTGTCACCCGCGCTGAATGATCTCCAGATTCCTGGCTTTACGGGTCCCATGCATTGAACAAGGTCGGGAAGATTGATCCGGCTTGTCGTCCCCCGAGATCCCAGCGCATCCCCCACAAGCCCGGCAAAGTGGTGGTGCAAATGGTGGTGTATTTGCCGAGTCCCCTCACCCAGAGGCCAGTGCTGGCAAGCTTTCTTCAAGGTGGTTCAGAGGACACCCTCTCCGTTTTTACAGGGTCCGAAGGGATCCGCAGAAATCCCAAAACCACTGCAGTGCAGCAGATCTGCGCTTTTGGGTCGTCCGGGCAGATCCGCTGAGAGCCCGCTGCAGCCGCTGCGGATGACGGTATTTTTGACGGTATAGCCAGCCGGGATCGGGTCTATACCGTCACCTGGCTTGTTGAACCGCCGACATCCCCTCCCGCGCCAGCGTTCCGGCGCTGTCCGCCATGCTCAGTGACAAGGCGATCCAGGCCCTGCGGCCCGACCCGGACAGGCCGGGCACCAAGCACCACGACCGGGATGGCCTCTACCTCTGGGTGGCGCGCTCCGGCTCCAAGACCTGGCGCAAGGACTACCGCTGGCAGGGAGCACGCCGCACCTTCACCATTGGCGCCTACCCAGCTGTGCGGCTCGCCGATGCCCGCAAGCAGGCCCTGGAGCTGAACACCTGGATCAAAACCGGGATCGATCCACGCACCCAGGCCCCAGGCCAGCAGCGCAAGCAGGTGCAGAACAGTCACCGACCGTTCACCCAGATCGCTCAAGCCTGGTTTGAGCACCACAGCGCCAGCTGGAGCCCCCGCTATTGCAGGGATATGCGGGAGAAACTTGATCACTTCGTGATACCAGCGCTGGGTCAACTTGACATTGAGGCGATCACCCGCACCGACATTGAAACCCGCCTACTTGCACCCATCCTCGCCAAGGGTGCCCATGAACAGGCCCGTCGCTGCAACGACGTCACCCGTCGCGTGATTGAGCACGCCGTTGACCTTGAACTTCGGCAGGACAATCCCGCCGTCAAAGCCCGCAAGGTCATCGCCGCCACCCGCGTCACCCACTACCACCGCATCAGCTGGGTGGAGCTTCCCGAGCTGCTGGCAGTGATCGATCGCTTTGAGCGGCAGCGGCTGGCTGAGCGCAGCAGCCTCATCGCCCTGCGCCTGATGATGCTCACCCTGGTGCGACCCAGTGAACTCAGGGAAGCCCGTTGGAGCGAAGTTGATATCGAGGGTCGTCAGTGGATCATTCCCGCTGAACGCATGAAGACGCGCGTTCGTCACATCGTGCCGCTCTCATCGCAGGCGCGGCTGTTGTTTGACCTGCAGCGGCCGATTACTGGCCACACCGATCTGGTCTTCCACACTCCCAACCACCGAGGCAACGGAGAACTGCGGGTGATGAGCAATGGCGGCCTCTCGATGCTGCTGCGGCGCATGGGCTTCCAGGGGCGGCAGACCCCCCATGGTTTCAGGGGGTTTGGGCAGACGAACTGCATCGAGCAGCTCAAGATCCCCAGGGTGGTCACCGAAAAGCAGCTGGCCCATGCCGATGGCAACAGCGTCAGCCGCGCCTACGACTGGGCCGAATACCTCGAGGAGCGCACCGACATGCTGCAGCGCTGGGCTGATCTGCTCGATCAGGTGGCCGTCACTGCCGGTCTGGCGCCGGTCTCAGAGCTGAGCGCAGAGATGGCTGGTCAACCATCAGCGCTGCAGGCCGCCTGACGCTTTGAAGTGATCCAGTCCTCCAGCTCCTGATGGGACCAGGCCACCGCCCGCGGGCCAATCACGATCTGCATGGGGAACTCGCCTGTGGCGATCAGGCTGTAGATGGTGGTGCGTGAAAGGCCGACCCGGTGGATCACCTCCGGGAGCCGCAGCAGTCGATCGGTTGCGGATGTCATGGCTGATGGTCTGGGTCTCAGGTGCGTGTCTTGGATTGGTTGGGTGCCTTTCAGTTGGTCTGGTGCAGCAACGCCACCACTGCCGGATCCCAGAGGATCTGCTGGCGGCGCTCTCCCCGACTGCAGAGCGGCAGGGCGACGCCCCAGTCGCGACCGGCTTCTGTGAGCTGCCAGTCGTCGTCCTCGTTGCGCTGTTGCATTCCGGCGGCAGCGAGCCGCTGGTTGGTGTGGCGAAGCGTGCCATCCAGTCGGTCCGCTACCTGATCGGCCGTCAGCCAGGGAATGGTTGGACGCTCTGGAGGGCGACGACGCGCTGGTGGTCTCGGGCCCTGATCCGACAGATCACCCCAGCCCGGATGGGGTTGGGTCGGCAGATGGCCTGCCCCGTGCACTGTCTCAACGCCGGCGGGACTGCTGTGGGCCTGGATCTCCTCCAGGACGCTGAGCAGGGCCTCGGCATGGGACACGCCGGTGAGGTGGATGATCTCGTCGGCCCCGCGCAGCACCTCGGCTGCGGTCTGCCTGCGGATCGCCTCGATGCTGCGTCGCGGCAGCTCCCTTGTGCCCTCTTGGCTGCGCTGCAGGGCGGGCAGCAGCTCGTGGGTGAGCCAGCGCCGCATCCGCGGTGCGCTGGGGTTGTCGCTGTTGAGCAGCCTGCGCAGCAGCGTGGCCTCATCGATCAGCGCCAGGGTGAAACCACC
>NZ_JACJSZ010000092.1 GCF_014698445.1 Microcystis elabens FACHB-917 | reverse complement strand
TCGATGGCGGCGATGACCGAACGGATCGCCAATGCCGTCTGCTGCTGTATGCCTTGCACCGAAAGGGAGCTCAGGGTCGCGGAGGCTTATGGGTAATCAAGAACTTAGATGCCGCAGAAGCGGCTGCCGCGGCGCAGTCCGCAATGAAATGGTTCCCATACCAGAAGGGTGGCACTTTTCGGAAGTGGTATGGCAACTACGAGCATGTCGTCAACTGGCAGAACGATGGCTTTGAGATTAAGACCGAGACGTTGAAGAACTACCCCCAGCTCTCTTGGGAAAACCTAGGCTGGAAGATTAGCAATGAAAAGTTTTACTTCAGCGAGGCCGTGACGTGGACGGCCACAAGTTCTTCCTATTTTGCTGCGCGGCTCGCCCGTTCCGGCAATCTTTTTGATGTAAAGGGTTCATTCGCTGTCCCGCCCCAGGAGCTTATTCGGTCATGTCTCGCGTTCCTGTGCAGCCCAGTCGTGCAGTATCTCGTCAAATGCTTGAATCCAACAATCGAAACCCAACCGCGAGACCTCGCTGTACTGCCGTTTTATAACCAAGAGGTCAGGAAGAGCGAGGCTAAAATTAATGATTGCGCATCTGCGCTCGTCTTTTCGGCTCGCGCCGATTGGGACGCCTACGAGCGCTCCTGGGACTTCAAGTGTTTCCCTCTTCTCGACGCTGCCCCGGACGCCTCGCCGAGAACGCTGGAAGCCAGCTACGAGGCTTGGGTCGCCGGGAACCGCCAGACAATTGTGGAGATGAAGCGGCTCGAGGAGGATAACAATCGGCTCTTCATCGACGCCTACGGGCTCGCCGACGAACTCAACCCGAATGTGCCGATCGACCAGATCACGCTCACGATCAATCCCGCCTACCGTTACGGAAAGTCGCTCGCTGACACCGAGTGGTCGGTCGAGCACGGCTTCGGCGTGGAACTCGAAACCCGGTTTCGCACCGACACCTGCGAAGAGCTGATCTCGTATGCGATCGGCTGCATGATGGGCCGCTACAGCCTTGACGAGCCGGGGCTGATCTACGCCCACTCCGGCAACGAGGGGTTTGACCCGAGCCGCTACCGGTCTTTCCCGGCCGACCCCGACGGCATCATTCCCGTGCTCGACGGCGAGTGGTTCGAAGACGACATCGTCGCCCGCATCCGTGAGTTCCTGGCCGTCACCTTCCCCGAGAGCAGCGTCGCCGAAAACCTGCGCTTCATCGAGGACTCCCTCGGCAAAGACATCCGCAAATACTTCTGCAGCGACTTTTACAAAGACCACCTGCAGACCTACAAGAAGCGGCCGATCTACTGGATGGTGCAGAGCCCCAAGAGAGGCTTCGCCTGCCTCATCTACCTGCACCGCTACACCAAGGACACGCTCAACCAGGTGCTCAACAACTACTTCCGGCCTTACCTGCAGAAGCTGGAGGCCCGCCTGGCCCAGCTCGGCCTTGACCAGCTCAACGACGACCTGCCCACTCGCGAGCGCACTGCAGCCCGTAAAGAAGCCGAGAAGATCACCAAGGTGCTCAAGGAGTGCCAGGCCTGGGAACAGGACGCCCTGTTGCCTCTCGCCCAGCAACGCATCGAGCTCGACCTCGATGACGGCGTGAAGGTGAACTACCTCAAGCTCCAGGACGTGCTGGCGACGATCCCTGGCCTGGCAGCGAAGGAGGACTGAGAACAACGCCATGCAGAGATCGGTTGCTGAGTTGCTCACCACCCCCGAGGGCAAAACCTTCGAGTGCAAGCGCGATCTCTCCTCATCGCAGAACCTGCTCAAGACCCTGGTGGCCTTTGCCAACAGTGCTGGTGGCCTGCTGTTGATCGGGGTGGCGGATGCCACGCGAGATGTGCTCGGGCTTCCTGAGCCGTTGCAGGCGGAGGAGCAGCTCTGCAACCTGATTGCCGATGGCATCGCTCCACGGCTGGTGCCCAATGTGGAACTGGTGGCCCATGGCGATCTGAACCTGCTGCTGGTGGAGGTGTTCCCCAGCAGTCAGCGCCCCCATCACCTGATCAAGCAAGGCCCTGAGCAGGGTGTGTTCGTGCGCCTGGGCTCTACGAATCGCCAGGCTGATCCTGCCTTGATTGAAGAGCTTCGCCGCAGCGTGAGTGGTGCGGCGTTCGATGAGCAGCCGATGCTGGAGCTCACGCCCGCCGATCTCGATCACGCGGCGATTTCCTCCGCTTTTGAGGGCATTCGAGCCATCAGCGAAAAGGATCTGCACAGCCTGCGGCTGCTCACCAGCGCCCAAGGCCGAGATGTACCCACCGCTGGCGGGATGCTGCTTTTCGGACGGGACCGGCAGCGCTGGTTTCCCGATGCCTGGTTGCAGTGCGCACGCTTTATCGGCACCACCAAGGCCGGGATCTTTGATCAGCTCGACATCCAGGCGCCCCTGCCACAGGCGCTGGAGCAAGCCCTGGCCTTTCTCAAGAAGCACGCTGTGCGTTCGGCTGACTTCCAGGAGCTGCGGCGTGTGGACCGCTGGAGCATTCCCCTGGCCAGCCTGCGGGAGGCCCTCACCAATGCGCTGGTGCATGCCGATTACTCCCAGCGCGGTGCACCGATCCGCGTTGCCTACTTCGACGACCGGATCGAAATTGAAAACCCTGGTGTACTGATCCCTGGCCTGAGCCTCGACGATCTCCCGCGCGGGATCAGCCGTCTCCGCAATCGCGTCATCAGTCGCGTGTTCCGCGAACTCGGCCTGATCGAGCAGTGGGGCAGTGGGATTCCTGTGATCCTGGAGGAGGCCGCCAACCTGAACCTGCCGCCACCGTTGTTTGAAGAGCTGGGTCTGCGTTTTCGGGTGACTCTGCCGCTGGCGGAATCCCTGGCCCCTGCTCAGGGGCAGAGTCAGCCCAGGGGGGCAGAGTCAAGGGCAGAGTCAGGGGCAGAGTCAGGGGCAGAGTCGCTGGCCGAGGGCAGGCTCGCCGTCCTGGTGCTTCAGGCCCTGGCCGATGGCCCGTTGAGCAAGTCTGAAATTGCCCATTCCCTGGGCCGGGACTCTGTCTCCGGGGCCCTCAACCGCACGATCCGCCAGCTCCTGGATCGAGACGAGATCGCCTACACCCTGCCGGAGACACCCAACAGTCGGCTGCAGAAGTACCGGCTGCTCACAACAACCACACCATGACTCCTCTGCACTGGCACCGACGCAAGCCCGACCTATTCATTAGACATCAACAGATCACAGATGGTCGTCACCGGCAAAATGGCCTCAAGGATTCCCCTGAGACTTGCGTCTGTGTAGCTCCGACATTAACGGCCCTTCAAACTAACACCATCAACGATTTGGCCGACGAGCTCGCTGCCTTTGCCAATAGCCCAACTGGAGGCACCCTGCTTCTCGGTATTGAAGGGAATACCCATGAAGTCTTAGGTATAGATCTTGATCAACTCGACGCAGTAGAAATGCTTGTGCTTGAGGCGGTTGACGTCCGGGTTCAACCGGCTTCCTGATCAGCAACAAAGCGCCGCAAGCCCCTGGCCACCCGCCAACCAGACGCTAGGTTGGTACTGGTGAACTAGTGGAGGACCCTCGCGTGGCCCAGAACAAGGTTCAGTACCAGGAGGGGTTTTCCCTCTCAGAATTCATTCAGGCCTATGGGACAGAGGAGAAGTGCCTCGCGGCCCTGGAGCTTGCCCGATGGCCCGAGGGCTTCCGTTGCCAGCGGTGTGGGGAGAGTGAGAGCTTCGGCGTGATCCACGACGACCGCCGCAAAAGGTACCAGTGCAATCAGTGCCGCCACCAGACGACGGCAACAGCGGG
>NZ_JACJSZ010000091.1 GCF_014698445.1 Microcystis elabens FACHB-917 | reverse complement strand
ATTCAGCAGGATCTCGCCAGCCTTGCCGATGTTGAAAGCCTGTACGGTGAGATTGGAGCTGTCGTAGAGATTGAGGTAGCCGGTGTCGACATAAACGCGGCGACCAATGCCGTTAGTTTGGGTTTCAGCCGTAATGGTGGAGGCCTTGTCTAATGTGATGGTATTCGCCAGCAGGGAAATGCGGCCACCATCACCCGTCACGCCGTTGTTCGGGGCAATAATATAGGCATTTCCAGAAGAATCTTCGATTTTCGTGTCAACTAGGGTCTGTCGTGCTTTGGCGTCAATCCGGCTATTGGTATCCAAGCTGATGGTGTTAGCTGTCAGGGCAATGTCTCCTGCGTTGCCGGTGCCTGAGGTCTCGGTGGTGGCCTTGGCACCGTTGCTCAAGGTGATGGTGGTGGCCTTGAGATCGAGCACACCGCCTTGACCGGAACCTTTGGTTTCGGCGGTGATTGAGCCAGGTCCAGAGACGGTAAGGGTTGGTGTGGTCTCCGTGCCGATCTTGATATCGCCACCCTTGCCGCCTCCATCTGCTTGCTGACTGGTGCTGGCATTGATTGTGGATGAGCCTGTGAAGGTGATGGCCAGATTGCGGGGATTGAAGGCATTCAGCAGGATCTTGCCAGCCTTGCCGATATTGAAAGCCTGCGTTGTGATATTGGAGCCGTCGTAGAGGTTGAGGGTGCTGGCGTCTACTTGAATCAGACCGCCCTCCCCAATGCCTTGTGTTTCGGCAGTTACTCTAGAACTGCTGCAGAGATATAGCTTGCCGGTGCTAATTATTACATTTCCAGCTTTGTCTCCGTCTATACTTTCTTTGATAATAGTGCTTAACGTGCTCTCATCGCTGAAGGTGACTTTTTTGTCTGTTGCAGTGGTTATCTTAATAGTACCATTTTTGCCGTTTGCTTTTAATTGAGAATTGACAAAGTTGACATCTCCTTGATCAGATGTGATTTCAAACAATCCTGCTTTATTGTCCGAATTAGATTTTATGTCAATCTTAGTATTTTGGAAGTTAATATCATTGAAGGCGTCAAATACTATTGTGGCACTGATATTTTTAACTAAATTTAGTATAATTGAGGGTGAGTGTTCGGGTAGTTCGATTATAATCTTTCCATTGTAATCATCATTGCTTTGGAAGGCCCGCAGCGTCCTAAAAGTTATTGTATTTCCCGGTGTTATAAGCTGACTTATGGCCTCTTTAAATTTATCAGAATCCCTAAAAACAAAAAATGCCCGCTCATCTGTAAGAGCGCCCGTAAATTTGGAATCATTGATGGTTTGAACAAGTGAGCCAATGCTTATATTTATTGCGGAGAGGTTGGTGCCTCCGTCAAGATTTGTATATTTCGATTTAGCAACCAAAGCAAAGTTTTCGTCCCTGTCAAAGATAAAGATTCCTCCTATTGCAATCCTGCCTGGATCGGCGGCGCTGGCTGTGAGATTACGCAAAGTTGTGATGCCAGGCGTGGTCGATGTGCCGGAAAATACTTCGATCGATTTGCCCGCTCCTGCGTTGAGGGAGACAGATGAATCAAGCAGGGTGAGATTGGGGGCCTTGATCGCTGATTCAGATCCATCGGCTGCAAGGGCACCATTGCCTGCGATCAGGATGGTGCGGCCCATATCGCTGCCTACGGCAATATCTCCTCCTTGAACGGTGATCGAGCCATTGTTGGTGGCGTTGAGGGTGCCGCCACTGATCTCGGCCTTGGTGGATCCGGATACCGTGATCGAACCGCCCTGATCCGCTGTCAGCGAACCGCCGCTGATGCTGGTGTTGGCGCCATCCAGCTTGATGGAGCCGCCCGCCGCCTCGATGCTGCTATCTCCCTGGAAGGTGGTGGTGCCGGAGGAGAACAGATCCACCATCGCACCGGAGCCTGTGGCCTTGATCTGCACCCCGTTGTTCACGCTGGTGGCGGTGGTGGAATTGGAGCCGATCCGAATGGCACCAGCGGCGCCGCTGCCACTGGCCTGGGATTGGATCAGCCCAGGGCCGTTCACCGTGAGGGGAGCTGCGCTGGAGGGAGCCACGGTGATGGCACCGCTTGTGCCGCTGGCTTCGGATTGGCTGCTGAGCTGGCTCCCAGCGGCAAGGTCCAGGGAGCCGGTGTTAACGGTGATGGCGGCACCAGCGCCAGTGCTGCTGGTGCTGCTGGTGGTGGTGTTTACCTTGCCGGTGCCCGTAAGGGTCACATTTGCGCCTTCCAGGCTGATCGCACCTCCGCTGGTGGTGCCGCTGTTGGTTGCACGGAGCGTGCCGCCAACGGTCGTGCTGCCGGAGCTATGCACGGCGAGGCCATCGCCATCGGTGATGACTGTGCTGGTGGAGCCAATGGAGGTATTGCCAGCAGAACTCGTGGCCCGAAAGAGATCCGCGGTTCCTGCTGTACCTGTGCGGGAGAAAGAGAGATTGAAGTTGTGGAGATCCAGCCCATGGGCGCCGGTGGCGCGCAGATCCAGAGCTGTGCCGGAGCCCATCTTCCAGGGAGCCTTGGCTGGATTCAGAGAGAAATTGCTGACCTTGATTCCAGCTGCCTGGATGGAAAGACTGCGGTCTTGGCTCGGGATATAGCCGCTGGCATTAATCTCCACATCTTGATTGATCAACCAGCTGCTGGATCCGGCGATCTTATCCAGAAACGGTGTGGTGATCGGATCGGTTCTGTCAGCCTTGATCTTGATGCTCTGGCCGTCAAGCTGAGAACCAACACCCAGAGCGAAATTGCCAGTGGTGTTGAAATTGACCGTGCCATTGGTTGCGGTGATCCCCACTCCGTCACCGATCGTGCTGGCGGAAACAGGAGCAGCTGGGGCGCTACTGCGGCCACCCACGGTGATGGTGCCGGAGGCGCCGCTAGTGGTGAGAATGACGGCCTTGGCATCGGCAACGTTGGTGACATCTGCCCCCACAGCACGCAAGGTGGTGCGGCCAGGGTTGAGCGTTATACCGGAAAACACCTCGATTGATTTGCCCGCTCCTGCGTTAAGGGAAACGGATGAATCCAGGAGGGTGAGGTTCGGTGCCTTGGCTGCTGATTCGGATCCATCGGCTGCAACGGCACCATTGCCTGCGATGAGGATGGTGCGACCCGTGTCGCTGCCTACGGCAATATCTCCGCCTTGAACCGTGATCGAGCCACCATCAGTGGCATTGAAGCTGCCGCCACTGATGGTGGCCTTGGTTGATCCGCTGACAGTGATCGAGCCGCCTTGATCGGCCGTCAGTGAACCGCCGCTGATCGTGGTGTTGACACCACCCAGGTTGAGAGAGCCACCGGAGGCTTGCAGGTTGCCGCTGGAAGACGTCGTGCCGGTGCTGAGCACCTGGATCTCACCACCGTTGGCGGAAAGGGAGGAGAGAGTGCCCAGCTTGGTGCTGTCTTCTCCCGAGATGGTGAGGGTGCCTCCATCCGCCTGCAGCGAACCGCTGTTGATCGTGGTGTTGGCGCCACCCAGCTTGATGGAGCCGCCCGTGGCCTCGATGCTGCTATCTCCCTGGAAGGTGGTGGTGCCGGAGGAGAGCAGATCCACCATCGCGCCAGAGCCGCTGGCCTTGATCTGCAGCCATTTGTCCGCAGTGGTGGCGGTGGTGGTGCTGGAGCCGATGCTTATAGCGCCAGCGGTGCCACCTCCGGTGGCCTGGGATTGGATCAGCCCAGGGCCATTCACCGTGAGGTCTGCTGCGCTGGAGGGAGCCACGGTGATGGCACCGCTTGTGCCGCTCCCGGTGGATTCAGTGCTGAGCTGGCTCCCATCGGCAAGGTCCAGGGAGCCGGTGTTCACGGTGATGGCGGCACCAGCGCCAGTGCTGCTGGTGGTGGTGTTTACCTTGCCGGTGCCCGTGAGGGCCACGGTTCCGCCTTGCAGGGTAATCAAACCGCCGCGGGTGGTGCCCCTGTTGGTTGCACGGAGCGTGCCGCCAACGGTCGTGGTTCCGGAGCTGAGCACGGCGAGGCCATCGCCGTACGCGTTCAGGGGTCGTGACGCCCCGCCGCAGGACTGCACGCCTGATGGCCCATCGCTGAGCGATCAAACAGCGGTGCTCTGTCTTGCCGAACTCAGGGCTCCGGCAGCAGTGACGGCATCACCCCACCGCGGTGATGGGCAATCCAGGCCTGCTCCAGGAACTGCCAGACATCGCGGCCCTGTTGCCTGAGGGTGGTGGTGACGGTGAGCAGGCGGCTGCGGCAGATCGCACCCTGGCGGGATTGCACACCATG
>NZ_JACJSZ010000090.1 GCF_014698445.1 Microcystis elabens FACHB-917 | reverse complement strand
AGCCCAAGGCTGCTCGGCAATCAAATCAGCGCTTGCTGGCCATATTGCATGTCTCTGGCTACACTGGATTTGAATCTGCCGCGCAGCGGCTTAGTCCAACATCAAGATGCAGAAGACGGGCGCGGAAGGAAAACTCCAAGTGTTGAGGCTTTTGCCCGCTTCTGATCTTGGCGTCGGATGAAAATCACAGCCCTTTCAATCTCCTCTTTTAATGCCGTGTTCATGCCAGGCCAACGGGTCACCACACCCGCGTGCATACCCAGCTGTAGTTCAGCCTCCTGCTGGAAGTAAACCAGCGAGAAGGGATTGGCGGAATCCAGACTGATGCAGAGGTCGTCATCGCTTCCGGCTCTGGTTTTGTTACGCGCCAGGGATCCTCACATCTCCTGGACGCCGTAGCGCCTGCGCCATTCGGGCAGGTGATGGCTGAGCCGAGCGATGACCTGATCGCGGCTGGGAATGGGGCTGGGATCCACTGGGTTCATGGCCGGTTACGTCCCTTCCCTCTCAAAATAATCCCAAACCACCCGATAATCCCCCACCCGATCACACCGATCAAACGGCGCCTCATAGATGATTGTCCGCTCCACCGGCCCCCCGGGAAGCGTGTCATCGACGATCGTGCGAGAGACGGTGCTGGAAGTCATATCTGCAATGTCTTCCCATCCGGTGCTCTTGTTCGCCCCACGCCCCGATCCCTTGCGGGGGAAGCCCACACCCGTGAGGCCCTTGCTGGCGGTGAAGACGATGCGGCCGTTCTGGTCGTACCAGGTGTCGCGTTCGTATTGCTGCATCACTGGGAACTGCACGCGGTAGATGGTGATCAGTTCATCGAGGGTGAGCTTGAGGGCCTGGGCCACCAGCACATCGATCTCCACCAGGGCCTGGCGGCGGGAGTAATCGGATCGCAGGGCGCAGTCGCGCTGCCAGGTGGGGGTGAGCTGGGTGAAGAAGCTATTGGGCAGGCGAGGATCCTGTTTGGCCCAGCGTTGGCTGCGGAAGGATTCGTCCCAGCACTCACCCCAGAGGTCGGCGTAGTCAGCCGTTAAGCAATTTGAGCACAGGCTGCGTGTAGCAAGCCTTGCATATGAACCGAAATCTTCCTCTACAATTGGTAACTGTTGGATGAATTCTGTGCTTGCATGACCCAACCCGGATAACTTAACTAGGAAATCTACTGGTAGCGAGGCAAACGATGCTGCAGCCAAAAGCAGATCCCTTGGCTCGGGGAAGTTTGTTGTAACGCAAGAGATAACATGTATCACGCCAGGAGGAATTATGGCGGATATGAGGGTTCGCTCATTGTTGGGGCCAATCATCTCTCTGTTGATCAGTCTGAAATGGTTGATTGACTTGCTGCCATCATTAGCATACCTGATCAGCAACGAAGCTCCGCAGTGCCAATTTGCCGTCGTTCAGGGATGCCGACCAGTGCCGCATAAGGCCACAAAAGACAGTTTCCGCAGGACATCTGCTTTTATGCGTTTAAAAGCAATAACATAATGCGGAGCTTTGTTGCTGATCAGGTTAGCATATGTATTGCTTCTTCTTTTGATCTCGTTCAGCTCTAGGGTCCTAAACTTCGATCTTGGCCTGTAGTCATCGGGGATCTGCGTGAGATCAACGACGGAAAAATGATTGTTTGACGTACATCTCCTGTCTGGTGTCTTCGCCAGTGGATTCGAATTACAGATCTGTGATCCCAGCCAGAATCGTAAGTCATCTACTTCGGGAAACCGGCTCTCCAGTGATATGAGTTCTTCCCGAATGCACTTAGACTCATCTAGCTGATAGAAGCTCTCTGATCCTGATAGGCTGCCAAGTCTCATTGGATATTTGCTTAGCTTTCTGATAACATCCCAGAGACGACTCACGAATATGGATGGGAGTCTCGGTGCCATATTTCCGGTAGTTCCGGAACCAAATAAGCCAGCAACAGTCTCTAGCACTTTTTTGTTGACCCTAAAGATTCGGTCAGGGCTGCCCTTGATATTCCACGTTCCATCTTCGTTTTTTATTCCCGACGATACATTGGAGGATTCAGCAAAGCACTCATCAACAGTCCTTGGTGAATAAAGATTGGAAATGGAGCTAAAATCGACTTCGCTGGCCGTGCCTCTATAAATATTGACTGAGTACTTGAGTTGATCGTGTATCTCTGGAAATAGTTTTAATGCGTTTTGGTATTGCAGATGAAGCGCGATTCTCTGGTAAGCGCTATGTCTCAACTGTTCTGCCGCGAGATCCTCGTAGACGCTCTCAGGATGAAGAAGCCCGATTATCGTCTGGGGGCGAGACATTCGGAATGCTGCCTCCAGGAAGCACTTGTATAAATTTGTTTTCTTTTGGCCAGACCCTATTGGGAAATTATGCTTTGACCCCAGGTAGACTTGCGAGCAGCTTGCATCCTCGTATTCCTGGATGTAAAGTCTCCTGGCATCGGATTCAACTAGTATCTGAGCCGCGCAAGCCTTGACCTGGGACTTAGTCTTTGCTCGGAATATGATCTTGGGGTCTAGTTCTCCAAGGCAGCCAATTTCGTCCCAGCTAGCGGTTATCCATGGAGGGTTGCCCACGATCAGATCAAAGCCGCCGCCGGCCAGCAGGTCGGCGAATTCCAGATCCCAGTGCAGCGGCCGGATGCGCTCCGTCACCGCTTCCACCTGGCGCAGGCGCTCGAACTCGGCCTTGAGCTTCTGCACATCCACGTAGCCGTGTTTGTCGCTGAAATCCACGGCCAGCTGCTTGGGCTGGGTGTCGGCAAACAGGCTCTGCTGGCCCAGCTCCGGCGTGATGCCCTGCTCCAGATCGCCCAGGATCATGCTCAGCTCCAGCAACCATGCATCGCGGCTGGGCAGGGAGCCCGCCTGGTGGATCGGCCAGAACCACAGCGCACACCAGTAGTCCATCGCCCACTTCAGCCGCAGCCGGGCATTGGTGTTGCGCACATTGCGGCCAAGCACCTCCTGCTCCTGGATGCGGTCCTTCAGGCGCAGCGGTGTCCAGGCGCCATCCTCCGTGCCGCTGGGGTCTTCCCACACCGGCAAGGGGTCGGTGGTGCGTTGGCGCAACGTCGTCTGTTGCTGGGCCCATTCCTGCCACAGCGCATCCACCCGCCGGCTCAGTCGCAACAGGTGGGCGATCTGGGCTTCGGTGAACGCCTCGCCCACAAACGCCTTGTTCCAGCGCTTGCAGCGCTCGATCGCCTCGGGCTCCAGCTCCTTGATCACCTTGTCGCTGTAGGCCGCCATGCCCGGATCGGGCAGCAGGAAGTGGAAGATCGCGTCGGCCGGTAGCTCCGCGTCCCAGGCCAGTTCTTCTGCGGCTTGCTCATGCCACAGGCGTCTGGGCTTGGCCTTGCGGCCCGTGCTGGTGGGCAGCTGGCTCACCCGAACGATCTGCCGCCGTGCGCCGATCAGCGAGTTGCCGCACACCAGCTGCTGGCTGAACCAGGGCACAAACGCCCGCCCCTGCTCCGGCGCAAAGATGCTGTTGAGCCACAGGCTCACCTCCGCCAGCTCCACCGCCACCGGGTTGAGGTCCACGCCGAACACGTTTTGGTCGGCCAGGCGCATCTTCACCTTCTGCAGTTCCTGTTGGAAGCGCTCGTGGGGGATGCTCTTGCCGGTTTCCTGCTGGCGCCGCTCCAGATACGCCTGGGCCAGCTGGTTCACCAGCTCATTGAGATAGGCCGCCGAGCCCATCGCCATCTCCAGCAGCTTCAGCTGGAGGATGTCGGCGGCGCTCTTGCCCACCAGCGCCTCCTTGAGCGTGTACTTGATCTGGCAGCTGGTGAGTACCTCGGGCGTGTAGTAGCTGGCGCTCTTCTGCCGGTCGCGGCCGGCCAGGCGGTAGATGAAGCTGCCTTTCTCGTATTTCTTGGGTTGGCCGGTGGCGGGGTCGGGCACGATCTCCTCGGCCTTGTAGGCCTTGAGCTGCTCGGCGGTCACAAAGTGGCCCACCTCCAGCTCGTCGTGCTGCTGGCCGCTGGCCTTGGGGCTGTCGTCGTCGTCGTCGCTGCCATCGAACGCGTCGTCGTCGTCGCTGGCAGCGGCCTTGGCTTTCTTCGGGGCGGGCTGCACCTCGTAGAGGTCCACTTCCGCGAAGAACCCCCGGAAGCTCAGCAGGGCCTCATACACCGCCCCCCTGACTGACGGACACATCTCATCCGAAACCGTCATGCGATTGCCATCGCCGCCGTGGGTGGAGGCAGCGGTGGGAGTTCAATCCGCGAGAACCAAGGCTTT
>NZ_JACJSZ010000009.1 GCF_014698445.1 Microcystis elabens FACHB-917 | reverse complement strand
CCCGCATCCGGGCCGCCGATCTGCTGCAGGCCCCCAGCGGCGAGGCCAGCCTGCGCCTGGCCCCGGCCCTGGTCGACGGCGCACCCCTGGCGGCCTGACGCCGCCACCGGCGCTCGCCAGCGCCGCAGCCCAGGCCGGTGCCCCGGCCTTGTTCTCCTTTTTTCCCTTCCCTCTCCCTCCGCCTCCGATGGCCCCTTCCCTCGGTTCCCTCCCCGACAGCCCCGCCTCCCTCCCCGTCCGCGGTCCCCAGCCCCAGGCCAAGAAAAAAGGCTGCCGGCAGAAGAAATGCTCCAAGTGGAAGGGCGGCAAGTGCTGCTGCGGCCGCGACTGACCTGGTCACCGGCGCGGGCCAGCGGCGGCACTGAAGCTGGAGGCTCCGGTTCTGCCGGGGCCTGATCCTCGCTTGCGACGCTTCAGCTGCTCCGCTCGCGCCGCTCCAGGCTTGGCATCAGGGCGATCGAGGCGGCCAGTCCCAGCGCCAGGATCAGCAGGGCCGGAATCAGGGCCGCCCCCACCCGTTCGTCACTGGCGTACTGGTAGACCCGCACCGAGAGGGTGTCGAAGTCGAAGGGGCGCAGGGAGAAGGTGAGGGGCAGCTCCTTCACCACGTCGACGAAGACGAGCAACGCCCCCACCAGCAGCGGACCCCGCAATAACGGCAGGTGGATGCGGCCCAGCACCGCCAGCCAGCCGCAACCCAGGCTGGTGGCCGATTCGTCCAGGCTGGGGGGAATCTGCTCGAACGACGCGTCCAGCCCCTGTTTCGAGACGGCCATGAAGCGGTCGGCGTAGCCCCAGAGCAGCAGCAGCAGGGGGCTGAGCTGCAGCGGTCCGCCGATCAGCATCAGGGCCAGGGCCAGCACGGTGCCCGGCACGGCGTAGCCCATGCCGGCGAAGAAGGTCAGCCGGCCCAGCAGCCGGTTGGCCAGCCAGCGGCGGCTGATGGCCAGCACCAGGGCCCCCGCGACGGTGAGCACGGCGGCAAGCAGGGCCAGCCCCAGGCTGCGCAGCGTCAGGGCCAGCAGATCCTCGAGCGGGTCGCTCTGCAGGTGGTCCCGGCTCGCCAC
The DNA here is from genome assembly GCF_014698445.1 of Microcystis elabens FACHB-917. Classification (GTDB taxonomy): domain Bacteria; phylum Cyanobacteriota; class Cyanobacteriia; order PCC-6307; family Cyanobiaceae; genus Cyanobium; species Cyanobium elabens. The sequence goes on along the minus strand of NZ_JACJSZ010000009.1, from coordinate 113,846 downwards.
CAGCCAGGTGAGGGGCAGCCCCAGGCTGACCATGGGCGGCAGCACGGTGAGCAGCTGGGCCAGCAGGCGGCGCCAGCCCCGCAGCGGCCACTGCAGCGTGCCGGCATCGCCCTGCCCCAGGTTCCAGCGGCGGCTGCGCTGGCGCATCCAGCGCTCGGCCCCCACCAGCAGGCTCACCAGCACCAGGGCGATCAGGGCCAGCCCCACGGCCCCCGGCAGGTCGCCTTCCGCCTGCCAGCGCTGCAGGATCCCCCGCGACAGGGTGGGCACCCCCAGCAGCTCCACCGCGCCGAGTTCATTGACCACCTCCATGCCGCTCAGGGCGACACCGGCGCCGATGGAGGGCAGCGCCAGGGGCAGGGCGACCCGCCGGAAGCTGCCCCAGGGGCCCACCCCGAGGCTGCGGCAGGCCTCCAGCTGACGCTGGCCGCTGCCCGAGAAGCTCTCGGTGGAGAGCAGGAAGACGTAGCTGTAGGTGGTAAGGCTGAGCAGCAGCACGGCCCAGCCGATGCCGTGCACGCGAAAGCCCCAGCGACTGCCGAGGTCGACCAGCACGGCCGCGAGCACGAAGGCGGGGGCCGCCAGGGGGAGCACCTGGGCCAGCCGCAGCCAGCGGCGTCCCGGGAAGCGGCAACAGGCGGTGAGCCAGCCATTGGCGGTGCCCAGCAGGGCGCCGATCAGGCCGACGCCCACCACCAGCACCAGGGTGTTGCTCAGCTGCTCGAGGCCTTCGGCTCCCAGCAGGAGACTGCCGCTGCCGGCATCGCGGACCGCGAAACCGGCCAGGGCCAGGAACGGCAGCACCGCCAGGGCGCAGACCAGGAGAACCGCCACCGCCAGGGAACCCCGCCGCATCGGCGCACCCGTTCGGGTGACGACTGCCCGCCCCGCCGTTGCCGTTGACGCCATCCGTTGTCCTACTTCCAGCCGTTAGCTTCCATCATCTGGGTGGCCGCCCGGCTCCTGGAGCCGATCTGCTCCACCGAGACGCCATCGGACCGGAAAGTGCCGAACCGCTTCAGGATCGGATTGTCTCCGAAGCCCTTGAGCGGGTACTCGTTGTTGGCTTCGGCGTAGCCGCGGCCGCCGCTGGGGGAGGCCAGGAACTCGATCAGCTTGATGGCCGCCTGCGGATTCCTGGCGTGGCGGGTGACGCCGGCGCCGGTGATGTTGACGTGGGAAGGATTGAGGTAGACCACTCGCAGTTGTTCGGCCAGTCGCTTGTCCTGGGCGCCGCCTTCCCCGGAGAGCATGCGGGCGATGTAGTAGGTGTTCACCACCCCCACACCGCACTCGCCGCGGGCGACGGCCCGGGCCAGGGGGGTGTCGGAGGTGAAGAAGGGCTGGCTGACGTTGGCCACCATGCCGCGGATCCAGGTGCGGGTGGCGGCGTCACCATTGAGGATCATGCGGCTGGCCACCAGGGACTGGTTGTAAGGGCTCTTGCGCTCCCGCAGGCAGAGCTTTCCCTTGAGGGCCGGATTGGCCAGGTCGACGTAGGTGCGGATCGAGGCGGGATTCACCAGCTTCGGGTTGACCACGATGGCGCGGACCCGGCGGGTGAGGCCATACCAGCGGCCCTGGGAATCGCGCAGGTTCGCCGGCACGTCCCGCTGCAGGGCGGCCGACCGGGTGGGCCGGAACAGGCCCTGGTCGGTGGCGGCATCGAGACGGGCGGCATCGACCAGGACGAGCACATCGGCGGGGCTGTTTCTGCCCTCGCTCTTGAGGCGCTCCAGCAGGGCGTCGTCCTTGGCTTCCAGCACGTTCACCTTGATGCCGGTGCGGGCGGTGAACTGGCGGTAGAGTTCCTTGTCGGTGTTGTAGTGGCGACCGGAGTAGACACCGATGGTGGTGCCGGCCTGGGCGATGGCGGGAGCCTTGGCCTGCGACTGGCCGATGGCGGGCGGAACACCGCCTCCGAAGACGGCGAGCAGGGTTGCGGCCAGGGCCGCGGATCCGCCGACAGGCAGCAGCAGACGACGGCGGAGGAACCTGGACGTGGGCATCGGAGAAGAACGGGTGTCTGCCCGGACCCTATGCAGCCACCCCAGGGGTGGTCGGAACAAACGACGCGAAGTCGCGTATCAATGCTTACGTGGACCGGCTCAGTAAGAGTCCGACCGGCGCACGGGGATGAGGGCGGGCTGCATCAGACCGCCGCCGCCGTTGTCGTCGTCGGAGTCCATGGCCATCCACAACACCAGACCGAGAAGGGCGAGCACGCCCGTCATCAGGAGGAACTCGGTCATGGGAGCGCTACGTAGACTGTCACCCTAGCGGCGCCGGCCGGTGGTTCCGTAGTCGATGCAGCACAACGGGCCGGCGGGCGGCCGATCAGGCGAAGCCCTTGCCCGCCTCGCCGGCCACGCAGGCCTGGAGCTGCTGGCGCAGGCGCTTGTGGTCGAGATCCTTGCCGATCAGCACCAGCTGGTTCTTGCGCTCCCCCGGCCAGTCGCTGTCGTCGATGGAGAAGCGTTTGCCCGCCAGGTGGAACACGTGGCGGCGCTCGCTTTCGTTGAACCAGAGGATGCCCTTGGCCCGGAAGACGCCCGCCGGCATCTGGTTGTCGAGGAAGTTCTGGAACTTGCGCAGCGAGAGGGGGCCGTCGCTGCTGAAGGACAGCGAGGTGAACCCCTCAATGGCCTGGTGGTCCGCATGGCCGCCATGGTCATGGTGATGGTCATGGCCGGCCGCCGCCGGTTCGTGCTCGCAGTGGCCGTGGTCATGGTCGCAGTGGCTGTGGTCCTCGGGCCCGTGGTCGTGGTGGGCCCCATGGTGGTGGTTGTGGTCATGCTCGTGGTGGGCCGGAGCCTGCTGCTGGGCCACCACCCTGTCGCTTTCGAACAGGCCCACGCTCAGCAGCAGGGGCAGGGGCACCTCGCCCTTCACCGAACGCAGGATGCGGGCCTCGTTCTTGATCGCCCGCAGCTCGTCCTCCAGCTGCTCCAGCCGCTCCTCGCTGACCAGATCGCACTTGTTGAGCAGGATCATGTCGCCGTAGACGATCTGGGAGCGGCCCACTTCCCCCTGCAGCGTCTCGGCACCGAAGTTCTCGGCGTCCACCAGGGTGATGATCGAATCGAGCCGGGTGAGGTCGCGCAGGTCGCTGCCGAGGAAGGTCATGGCCACAGGCAGCGGATCGGCCAGGCCGGTGGTCTCGACCACCAGGTAGTCGACGGGTTCGGGGCGCTCCAGCACCCGGTAGACGGCCTCGAGCAGCTCGCCGTTGATCGAGCAGCAGATGCAGCCGTTGCTGAGCTCCACCATGTCGTCGGCGGTGGCCACGATCAGCTCGTTGTCGATGCCGATCTCCCCGAACTCATTGACCAGCACGGCGGTCTTGAGGCCCTGCTGGTTGCTGAGGATGTGGTTGAGCAGGGTGGTCTTCCCCGCCCCGAGGAAACCCGTGAGGATCGTCACCGGCACGGCGATGGGCCGGGCCTCGGGGGCTGCCTCAGTGGTCGCCTCGCTCGCCGCCTCCGGCGTCGGGGCGTCCAGTTTCGTGCTGGTCATGGCCGCAGGGGGAACCGCTGCCGTGATTCTGCCGGCCCACTACCCACCGGCGCCGCCGCAGCTGCTGGAATGGCGTTCCCCGAGCCTGCACGATGAACCCCAGCGAAGCCTTCGCCGCCATCGGCCTGGCCGCCGTGGCCTGCGATGGCACCCTCGATGGCGACGAGGCCGCCATGCTGCGGCAGCTGCTGGAGGTGCGCTCCCCCTACGGCAAGCTCGGCGAAGCCGTGATGGCGGCGATGTTCGATGGCCTGCTGGGGCGGCTGCACAGCGGCGGCTGGGAACAGCTGCTCCTCGAGGCCGCGCCGGTGCTGTCCCCGCCCCAGCAGGAGACGGCCTATGCGATGGCGGCCCTGCTGGTGCACACCAACCGCAGCTTCAAGCCGGTGGAGCAGGCGATGCTGCAGCGGCTGGGGGAGCTGATCAGCGTGCCGGCGGAGCGCTGCGCCCAGATCCTCGATGTGATGGCGGTGCTGCACCGCGACAGCCTGGCTGGCTGAATCTCCGGCTTCAGGACCTCAGGCCCCGGCAGCGGCCGCAGAGCCCGAAGAACTCCAGGGTGTGGTACTTCGGCAGGAAGTCGCCCAGGTCTTCCCCCGGCAGGTGAAGGCCATGCACCGGGCAGTGGGGCAGCACCCTGGTGGCGCCGCAGTCGACGCAGGTGAGGTGGTGCTCGTCCCGCTCCGTCGGGGCGTAGAGGGCCTCGCCGCTGGGCAGGTGGCGGCAGCGCACCAGGCCCCGCTGCTGCAGCTGCCGCAGGTGCCGGTAGACCGTGGCCAGCCCCATGGCCGAAGGGCCGCCCCGCAGGCGGGCATGGAGGTCCTGGCCACTCAGTTCGCCGTCGGCATCGCGCAGTTCCGCCAGCAGGGAGGCCTGGCGCGGCGGGAGGTCGGGGATGTAGGGGACCTGCATGGTTCCGTTTCTACCCTGCCGGCAGCCAGATCGCCTGGAGGGCCTCCTGCGGCAGGGGCTGGAGGGTGAGGCTGGAGGCCTCGATCAGCACCGCCCGGGGCGCCGCCGGCGCCGCTCCCCGCAGCTCAACCTGCGGCCGCAGCACCAGTGCCAGCCGGTCGCTGGTGGGGTCGTAGCTGAGGCCGGTGCCGGGTTCGAGCTCCCAGCCAGCCAGGCGCCGCGAGGCCAGCACGGTGCCGCGTCGGTCGAGGGCCACCAGGGTGAGGGCGGGGCGGCCCACCCCTTCGATCAGCAGCGCCCAGATCCGCTCGCCGCCGCGGCTGCAGGCCGTGGCCGCCAGGGCCTGGGGGCCGATCCACAGCTGGCGCGGGGCCACGCCCGGTTCCACCAGCTCCAGGGAGCGGCGGAAATCGGGCCAGTGGCGCACCAGCAGGGCGCGCCCCGCCCGGGGACAGAAGCTGCTCAGGTCGCGGCTGCCGGGCAGGGTCTGGCGACGCTCCGGCCGGGGGGGCAGGTCCCGCAGGCTGAGGCCGTCGATCTCGGGCACCACCACGGCGCCCCCCTCGGGCAGCAGCCGCACGGCGCCGCTGGCCTCCAGCGGCAGCACCCGGGGGCCGCCGCGGGCGGGCCAGAGGCTGATGCTCACCTGGTCGGGCTGCTCGCCGCCGGCCTGCACCAGCAGATCGCCGCGGCGGTTGCCGCTGATGTGGGCGAACACCATCTCGCCGGCGCCGATGGGCTCGGGGGCACCGGCCTGCACGGGGGACGGCGCCGCCGGACGCCCGCGGCCCAGGGGGCGCAGGGGCTGCTGGCGCAGCGGCAGCCGCCAGACCCGGAAGCGGCCGGCCTCGGAGCGCGTCACCACCGCCACGGCCTCGCCACCGCCGAGCGGCTCGACCATGGTGATGCGGGGCCAGATCGGTGAGATCGGTCGCCAGCGGCCGTCGTGCTCCTGCACCTGCAGCTGCTCGCCGCGGCCCGCCGGCACCACCGCCAGCAGCCGGGGGCGCGGATCCCACTGCCAGCGCTGGGGGGCCATGGCCAGCCCGCGGTGGTCGCGGCCGGCCAGTTGCAGCTGCAGGGGGGAGGCGATCCGCTGGTCGGGGGCCAGGTTGAGCAGCAGGGTGTCGCCGTCGCCGAGCCAGCGGTGGGCCAGGGGCGGGTCGAGGCGGCTGGCGGTGTCGAGGCTGGCCGGGTCCATGGGCCGGCTGAAGCGGGCCTGCAGCGCGGCCGGACCCGAGCTGGCGGCCACCGGCGTCAGCCGCTCCAGCCGGGGCGGCTGGCGCAGCAGCAGCTGCTGCTGAACCAGGGCCAGCAGCCCGGCCAGGGCCAGGGTGAGCGGCAGGGGGCCGGCCCAGGGGAGGCGGGAGAGCGGGCTCATGGTTCCAGGGGGCGTGCCGGCCGGGGGATCGGCCGGATGCGGCTGGGAACCACCTCCAGCCGCTCGCCGCCGCCGGGGGCGGGCTTCAGGCCCATCACCCCGTCGATGGCCAGCCACCGGTCGGCGGCGAAGGGGGCCTGGCCCGCGGGCCAGGCCACGGGCAGCCCCACCGGGGAGGCATCGGCCAGGCAGCAGCGCACCAGCAGCCGGGCCAGCTGGGGCGGTTCGCCCTCCATCGGCAGCACGAAGCCGCTGATGCGCACCGGATCGCCGGCGAACAATTTGGGATCGGGCTGGCTGCGCAGAAGACGCACCCAGTCGGTGAGGCTGCGCTGGGCAGGCGGCAGCACGAAACTGAGTTCGCTCTCGGCGGTCTCGTCGCGGGGGCGCTGGCCGGCCAGGTCGGCGAAGGAGGGGGCTGGCGGCAGCAGCAGCACCAGCAGGGCGATGGCGGTGGTGAGCAGCAGGGTGCGGGCCTGGCGCCGGTCGCCCCGCTCGCGCCGGCCGGCGCCGAAGGCCAGGCGCAGCTGCACCAGGGCGACGAGCAGCAGCAGCAGGCCGGCCAGGGCCACCAGGGGGTGGAAGACGGCCCGCAGCAGCAGGTCGAGACGGCCGTCGATGCTGCTGCAGAGCAGCACCAGGGCCCAGAGGCCGAGACTGGCCGCGCGCCAGAGGGCGGCCCGCTGCAGCGGCGGCGGCACCTCGGGGGGCCTCTGCAGCGGAATCACTGACGCCACAGATTCACCCACTGGCCGATCAGCAGCACCATCAGGACGGCCCCGGCGGTGGTGAGCACCAGGCCGCGGGGGCGGAACAGCAGCCCGAGCAGGCTCACCAGCTTGAGGTCGATCACCGGGCCCAGGAGCAGGAAGGCGAGGAGGGCCCCGGGGGTGACCTGGGCGGCGAAGCTGAGGGCCAGGAACGCATCCACGCTCGAGCACACCGACACCACCAGGGCCAGCAGCATCAGGGCCAGGATCGAGAGGGTGGGGGCGCCGCCCACCGCCAGCAGCCAGCTGCGGGGCACGAACGACTGCACCAGGGCGGCGATGACGCAGCCCATCACCAGCAGCAGGGCCAGCTGCAGGAATTCCTGGCTGGCGTGCCGCATCAGTTCGGCCAGGGGCGGCCGGGGCGGGGCGGTGTCGGCGGCCGCGCCGAGGGCGGAGGGGGCCGGGGCCCCCACCAGGCCGCTGGAGCGCTCCAGCAGCCCCACCGCCGCCAGGGGCTGGTGCAGGCGCCGTTCGGCCAGCAGGTCGGCCTGGAGCAGCGCCGGCTCGCCCACCAGGCCCAGCAGCAGGGCCAGGCCCACGGCCACCACCACGGCGCCGAGGGGCCGGGCCAGCAGCAGCCAGGGCTGGTCGGGGAAGGCGGCCCAGGTGCTGGCGATCACGATCGGGTTGAGCACGGGGGCGGCGAACAGGAAGCCGAGGCCGGCGCCGAGGGGCGCACCCCCGCTGAGCATGCGACGGGCCACGGGTACGTTGCCGCATTCGCAGGCGGGCAGGGCGAAACCGAGGGCGGCGCCGGTGAGCGGCCCCATCAGGGGGTGGGACGGCAGCCGCCGCAGCCAGCGCCCGCCGGGGGCGAACCAGCGGGCGCCGGCGGAGATCAGCACGCCGATCAGCAGGAACGGCAGCGCCTCGATCAGCAGGCCTTGGAGGAGGGCCCAGGCGGTGGCGAGTCGGGTGAGGCTCACGGGGCGGGCCAGGGCTCCGGGAGGGCAGCGGCCGTGGCGGCGCCCGCCTCGAACCAGTCGGGGACGGCGGTGAAGCGGGCGGCATTGGCCTCGTTCTCGCGGGCCTCGACCCGCCAGCAGCAGCTGCGGCCGCCGTCACGGGGGTGGAGCAGCGCGTTGGCCCAGCCCCAGACCAGCTCGGCGCTGGCTTCCATGCCCACGTTGGCCATCACCCGCAGGTCAAGGGCTCCCTGCTCATGCAGGTCCTGCCACTGGGCCAGCAGGGGGTCGTCGTGATTGACCAGGAAGGTGTGGTCGAACTGGGCCTCGAGCCGCTCCCGCAGGGGCCGCAGGCTGGAGAAGTCGACCACGAAGCCGTGGAGGTCGAGGTGGTGGGCGGCGAACCAGAAGGTGAAGCTGCGGCTGTAGCCGTGCACGAAACGGCAGTGGCCCGGGTGGCGCCACTGGCGGTGGCAGCAGGGGAAGCCGCCGTAGCTCTTGCTGCAGGTGTGGGCGGCGGGGGTGGACATGGGGGAGGATCACTGCAGCTGACGTCGCGTCCCGTGGGGGCTCCCTCCGCCGCTTCCCCTGGATCCTGTCATCCGCCCATCCCCGGTGGGGGAGCGCCGCTGCCCGGCCCGGAGCTGATCGGGACGCTGCGCTTCGATCGGGCGGGGCTGATCCCGGCGGTGGCCCAGGACTGGCTGGACGGGGCGGTGCTGATGGTGGCCTGGATGAACCGGGAGGCGATCGAGCGCACGCTCGAGAGCGGTGAGGTGCACTACTGGAGCCGTTCGCGGCAGGAGCTGTGGCATAAGGGGGCCACCAGCGGCCATTTCCAGACCCTGAAGGGTCTCCGCTACGACTGCGACGCCGACGTGCTGCTGCTCACCATCGAGCAGACCGGAGAGGTGGCCTGCCACACCGGCGCCCGCAGCTGCTTCTACGAGGAGGGGGTGGAGGCCACCGCCGGTGGGCCCGACGCCCTGCCGCCGCCGGCGGATGTCTGCACCGAACTGGCGCGGGTGATCAGCGGGCGCCGGGAGCGGCCGGAGCCCGGCAGCTACACCAACAAGCTGCTGGAGGGGGGCGACAACCGCATCCTCAAGAAGATCGGCGAGGAGAGCGCCGAATTCGTGATGGCCTGCAAGGACGACGACCCGGACGCGATCGCCGGCGAGGCGGCCGATCTGATTTTTCATGTGCAGGTGGCCCTGGCCCACCACGGGGTGGAGTGGCGCAGGGTGCAGGAGGTGCTGGCGACGCGGCGCGGGGCGCCACGGAGGGAATGATCAGGGAGGCGCACGAATGAGCCGGCTGCAGCGGGAACTGGCCTGCCGGCGGCGGCTCACCGATGGATCGGGCGAACGCTGGCTGTGGGCCCTGGGCTCCAGCCTGCCCTGGGTGGGGCTGGCGGTGCTGCTGCTGCATGCCCTGACGCGCCGCACGATCACGCCGTTCCTCTATGGCCTGACGGCCCTGGGGGCGGTGGGCTTCCTGGTGCTGACGCTGGGGGGTCTGCCGGACGACCTGGCCAGCCGCAACCGGTTGCCGTCCGGCACGGTGCCGGCGGCGATCACCTTGATCTGCGTCGCAGCGTTCGCCTTCGGGCACCGGCAGGGGCAGGAAAAGGCGGCGGTGGAGGCGCGGAAGTGGCTGGAGCTGGATGGGTGAGGGGCTGCGCAGCGTTCATGGTGACGGAGATTGATCACGGTCATTGATTGGCTGTTCTTGGATGCCGGCGCAATCATTGGCAGATCAATCCAATTGCAGCAATGAGCCCCCTTTCTCATGGCCGTCCGCTGCTTAAGGCTGGCGCCCCAATGCTTTGTTGAGGCTGCTTAATTGATTCAGAACATGATCTAGTTTGACTTGAATTCCTGGGTCCTCTGCCGTCAACTCTCGGTACAACTTCACCGCTTCAATAGTAGGCTGAAGGGCTTCGGAAAAGCGATTCAGTTCGCTATAGTAGAATCCAAGATTAGCGAGGGAATCTGCTAAATCTACCTGAAATGACTGGTCCCTCGCCACTAGTTCTCGGTAAACGGCCACCGCTTCAATAGTTGTCTGTAGGGCATCTAAAGGGCGTTTGAGTTCAGCGTAGTTGACGCCAATGTTGAATAGCGCACCTGCTAAATTTGACTGAGTCTCTCGATGGCTTGCTGCCAGTTTATGGTACATTGCCACCGCCTCCAGTGTAGTTCGCAGGGCTTCGCCATGGCGCCCTAGTTTGCTGTAGGTGATGCCCATTTCATGCAGGGTAGTGGCCAGATTGCCTTGGAAGCTTGGGTCGCTTGCCGCCAGTTTTCGGTAAATTGCCTCTGCTTCGAGGGTGAGGGAAAGTGAATCCGCTGTACGGTTAAGCTCCCTGTAGATGGTATTCAAGTTATTCAGATTCCGGGCGAGATCGGCCTGGAGTGTCGGGTTGTCTATCGTCAGCCTGCGATAAATCGCCACTGATTCGACAGTGGGTAGCATGGCTTCGTCTCGACGGCCGAGTTTGCCGTAAATGGCACCTTGGTTGCCAAGGGCAAGAGCTAGATTCCCTTGCAAGGTTGGATTACCAGCTGCCAGTTTGCGGTACAATGCAACTGCTTCCAGCGTGGGCTGCAGAGCTTCTGAATGATGCCCAAGTTCACTGGAGTTGACCCCAAGATTATATAGAGCATGGGCCAGACTGACCTGAAGTGCTGGGTTGCTGTCTGCCAGTGAGCGATAGATCGCTACCGCTTCAATCGTGGGTGGCAGTGCATCTGAAGGATGACCCAGCGCACTGTAGTGGACGCCTTGGTTATACAGAGCACGGGCTAGATCGCCCCGCAGCGTCGTGTTGCTTGCCACCAGTCTACGGTAAATCGCCACCGCTTCGGTGCTGAGCGATAGCGCTTCTGAAGTATGGCCTTGTTGCGCATAGTGGCCACTTAAGTTATTCAAGCAAAGGGCTAGACCGCTCTCCACCGTCGGGTTGCGTGCCGTGACTCTGCGGTAGATCGTCGCTGCCTCCAGAGTGGGCGGCAGGGCTTCGGAGAAGCGACCTAATTCGCTATAGTGGATACCAAGGCTGGCGAGAGCATCTGCTAGATCAACCTCGAAGGAGGAGTCGCTCCCTGCCAGTTTTCGGAAAGTTGCCACCGATTGGATCGTGGGCTGGACTGCATCTTCGCGTCTGTTCAGAGCAGTGTACTGAACACTGAGATTAAAGAGAGAACGGGCGAGATCCTTTAGGACAGCTTGGTCTTCTGCTGCGAATCTGCGGTAGATCGCTACTGCCTCCAGAGTGGGCGGCAAGGCTTCGGGGAAGCGAACTAGCTTGCTGTAGTAGATACCAAGGTTGGCGAGAGCATCTGCCAGATCAATCTCTAAGGAGGGGTTGCTTGCCGCCAGTTTGCGGTAGATGACCGCTGATTCGATGGTGGGCTCCAACGCATCTCCATGTCTGTCCAGCATCGTGAACTGAACACCCAGGTTGAAAAGCGATAGAGCCAGATCGTCCCGGAATTCCGAATCGCCTGTCTCCAGTCTCCGGTAGATCGCTATGGCTTCGAAAGTGGGAGGCTGTGCATCCCTTGGGCGGTTCAACTTGCTGAACACCATTCCCAATTGCCTCAACGACAAGGCTAGTTCAGCTTCGAAACCAGCACTGCTTGCCGTCAGCCTGCGGCGAATGGCTACGGCCTCTTCGGTCGGGGCCATCGCCTCACTTGGCCGGCCCGACATCATGAGCAACCAACCAAACTGATGAAGAATGGCCGCTTTTGTTGCTGTGCCCAGCTGGGGATTGGCCCGCATCCAGTCGATCACATTCTGCCACTGTGCCAGGGCCTCGTCATAGGCACCCTGTTCTTCAAGCGCTTCTGCCTGCTGGATCCAGTCGGTCACCTCCTTTGACAACTGATCTTGCGTCGCTGGTTGCGTCAGTACTACCCAGCTGTCGTTGAGGTCTGGCAGTAGCTGCTGGGCTTCGGCCCAGGACGCAGCAACTGGGAGTGCTGCGGTACTCCCTAGAAGCAGTCCCACAATGGGTAGGCTTAGGCTCAACCACGGTCGCTCCACGGTACGCCCTGCAGCTTTATTCCAAACTAAGAGCGTGCGGCGTCGCGATCCGCGTTCAGAGCTGATTCTTACACTGAGGATGCAGCGGATCTGAAGCACCCAGGAGCAAAGGGGAAGGGCCGAACGCGACAGTTCAGTGGCCGACGGCCCCGTTCCCGGCACCCTCTGCTGCCTTCTCAGAAGCTGAGCTTCACGCCACCCCCATAGGCGAACTGGCGCCCCGTGGAAAAGACTTCATAGGAGGCCGAGACATACAGGGACGCCTTGCTGGCGATGTCGTATTCCAGGCTGCCGTTCAGCGTCAGATCGTTGAGGCCGCGATTCTGGCCGGCGCTGGAGAAGTTCACGCCCGCTCCTGGCAGGGAGGCGTTCAGGGAACTGTTGCCGTTGCGATCCCCCACTGCATCCACCTGATAGGCCACGGCGACGCGTGGCTTGAGCAGCTGAGTCCTCTCCGGGTTCAGGGGAATCGCGGCCGTCACCTCGGCGCCCACCGTTCCCACCAGGCTCTGGCTGGTGTGGCCCGCAACTCTCAGGATCATAGCTCCGGGGAGCCTTGATCACTGGCGCCTCGCGTTGTGCTGTCTCTGCCTCGCGAGAAACCCTGGGCGTCGCGGTCGAGGTCTTTCGGCTGGGCTGGATCGTGGGTTCCCGGAAAGGTAGGTGCCTGGGTTGATCAGCCATCCCCATTGCCAAGGCGTCTGGCGGAAGTGCTGCGGAACCCCTGACCTTCCGCAGTTCCTTCCAGGAGTTCGATGTCCAGAAGCAGAGCACGTGCCCACCCGCAGGGACTTCCCCAGATCCCGGATGGGGTGAGCCGGCTGCCCCAGGCTTCCCTTCGATCACCGCCGTCCTCGGGAGCACCTGGCCTTCGGCTGGCGCCCAGCGGACCAGCGGAGCGGTGATCAGGGGTTCGGTGACGGCGGCGACGTGAGCCGAGGACCTCAACAACCTGGGGGACAACACGGGCAGGGAAGTCTGGTTGACGACCTTCCCACGCAGCCGGCTCGGGCTTCGCACGTGGCTGCGGCGACCACGTTGCCCTGCGGGATGAACGGCGCAGACCCGGAACGCAGGGCCCGGAGTCGGCGCCAAGGGGGTCGGGGTTTGGCTGGAGCGGGATGGTGGGCCGGACGTGACCGCCCCCGGGAAGCCTGGAGCAGGACGTGCAGGTTGTTGACGTTCCGTCGCGCCTGGTCGTTCGTTCTTTCCCTCGTTAGGTTCTCCAAGTGCAGCTCCTGAAGTCCGGGAGGCCTCGCGTTGACACCACTGTCACCGTAGATCAAGGCTACCCCAAACTCTCCTTCAATGTGCGTGAGGCAATCCAGATGGGCTTCGTGAACGAAGTGGCTTCGGATGAAGACATTGCACGTTATAACCTACCCTTCAAGCCAGGTGCAGGCCGCTGCTGGACAAGGGACAAGGATCGGGACGCTTATCTGTGGGGAGAAATAATCGGTAGCTATGTCAGGGAATCTTCTCCAAAAGGGGAGTTCTTTTTGTATGTCCAGGGAGTTTTGCTCGAGATATGGTTGCATCCTGGAGAAGTTGAGCTTCATTCATTTATTTCTCCGGGCACGCTAAGTTGGAAGGCTATCGCATTGATAAGGCCTTACGATCTTGGCGGTTTAAGTCGTGATCACGTTGTTGAAATCCTTAAAGAAGCTCTTGTCGTCTTTGGCGTAAACGGCTCTCCTGGTGAAGACGCGAATCGGCAGAAGATTAACATTTTGTTCTGACTTAAGTCTACGCAAACTACCGAGAAGCTAAATGTACACTCTTGATGAGGCGCGCCGCCGACTTGGAGCGATTTCTACGGCTGATGAGCTTCGAGATCTCGTCAAGAATCTTGATGTTAGAACTTCGGCGGGGATCACTGTTCTATATAGCGGCTCATCTGGCGAGTTTCACGCTGAGATTCGGCAGAGTATTTGGTCTGGCGAAATAGCCGTTGCAATAGGTGGCAGCGGTTATCCTGTCGGATTGATTGATAATACTGATGCTGGAAGATTCTTGGATCTTTGGTCGGGTCCAGGCATAAAGAATCAAGAGCTCGAAGATGCGTTAAAGAGAATCTTCGGAAATGATGAGGATTCAATAAAAAGGTTTCTTGATGGAGATATCGTTGATGACCATCGAGTAAATAACGGGCTTTGGGATGAGGTGTCTGCTCGCTTCGCGGCAGAAGCATCGGGCGAGATTGTCACGTTTACAGCCGGTGCTTCAATGAAACGGGTGTTCTTTCAGACAGAGCTGCCGATTATCCTGGCAAATCCGAAAGTCACAAGTATTGATGGAATTCCTCGTGAGGCGTTCGTTGGAATGACCGTGGAGGAGGCTTTCCGTGTCATCACTGCTGCTTCTGAGGAGCGCGCATCAAGGCTAATGATCTCTGTAGATGACCATGGTATTCCAGTAAAAAAGAATGGACATTATGTTGTCGACGCCAAAGACTTCTTCGCTGACTCCAAGGTTATTGATGGCAAGGATCCGACCCCGGATACGCCGATGCGGTCCATGGCGGACTTTGTTCCTGCGGAGAGGGTTGCTGCCCATCGGGAGGCACTCAGGGATTTTCGGAAAGCTCAGGACAATCTGGCTGCGCGCTACAAGCAGGATCTGCAGTCACCCGACTCTGTCGGTGCTTCGCGGTGGCTGAAAGGTCTTGACCAGCTTGGTCATCTGGCTGATGTCATCAGCCTTGCGGCTGTGGCCTATGACGCCAAGGCTGCAATGGAAGCTGGTGACCAGAAGGGAGCTCAGGAGATACTGACGCGCTGGGCTCTTGAGAATGCGGGTGCCATTCTTGCTGGCCGCCTGGCTGCACTGGCCGTGGCGCCGTTGCTGGCCGCAGGCCCCTTGGGCTGGTTGGCGGCAGGGGGCGTGATGCTCTCGGCATCCATGCTTGGCAGTGCCTATGGCGATGATGTCGCTGAGTTTCTGGCGGGTCATCTTGCTGATCTCTGGGATCGTGGGCTTGGTGCACTGAGGGATCAGTTTCAGGCTGCGGAGAGACCCTACTCATGTCCGCTGGTACTTGATCTGGACCGAAATGGCATCACAACACTCCCAGAGAACTCCATGGGAATCCATTTTGATCACGATCGGAATGGCTTCGCGGAAAGAACGGGTTGGGTCAGTCCGACCGATGGTCTTCTGGTGCGCGATCTTAATGGGAACGGTTTGATAGATAATGGGGGTGAACTTTTTGGAAACCATACGGATCTGCCGGACGGGAGCCGCGCAGCTCATGGTTTTGCTGCCTTGGAATCGCTTGATGTGAATGGAGATCGATACGTTGATGCTTTGGATGCTGCATGGTCGACATTGAAAATCTGGAAGGATGTCAATAGTAACGGATCTGTCGATGCTGGTGAGCTTCTCTCGATGCAGGAGGCTGGTGTGCGGCGACTTGGTGTGAACTACGAGGCTTCGTCGTTTGCAGATCCTCAAGGGAATCAGCATCTTCAGATTGGCGAGTTTGATGCCATGGATGGAACCACTCAGGCGATGAACGATGTCTGGTTTCGTGTGGATCAGGCTCGCACGACTTGGCTGCATACAATCCCGCTCGACGATGGACTGGCCGCCTTGCCCAATGCCAAAGGTATGGGCCGTGTCATGGATCTGCATCAGGCCATGGCATTGGATGCTTCCGGCGAGTTGCGTCTGATCCTGGAGCGATGGATTCAGGGGACGGCTGCCCAGCGTGAGGCGTTGATCGACCTGCTGATCTTCCGATGGACAGGGGTGGCGAGCATGGCTGGACATCCCGATCCTGGCTCGCTGGAAGGACGACTCGAGGTTCTTGAGCGTCTTCTCGATCGCACCTATCGCCAGGGTTGGGCTGATCCCCGCCCCGTTGGTGTGCCAGCGACGATGCTCCACCGGGCCTATGAGGATTTTCGTCATCAACTGGAGGACCAGTTGATCCTCCAGACGGATGCCCAGCCACTAGTGAAGCCTTTTCTGGCAGCCGACGGAACGTTGCTGCCTGAGGCCCCTCTTGAGGGGCTTGAGCAGGCCGTTGCGTTTCTTGATGCCTATTGTCTTCAGTCACTAGACATCAAAAAACTGTTTCGTCTCTCCAGTGCTTTGAGGTCACTGGGGAATGACGGTGACTTGATTCTCACCAGAATCCAGGAGTATGCCTTAACCTATAGGTCGCTGAACAATCTCCTATTCCGGCTTCTCTCTGAGCATCGTCTGTATCGGGGATCAGCAGACTCAAATCATCTTTCGGGTACCGAAGGCCAGGATCTGCTCGATGGCGGCGCAGGCCATGACTACATGTTGGGCGGTGCGGGCCGTGACTGGCTGATAGCGGGCAGCGGCAACGATTATCTGAATGGCGGCCAGGGGGATGATGTGTATGTGATCGCCAAGGGCGGGGACCAGAAACAGATCGTGGATGTGGATGGGTCGGCTGGGAACCGTGATGTGGTGCTGTTCAGCGATGTGACCCCATCGGATGTGCAGTTGGTGGAGCGCCATGGCTCGCAACTGTATCTGTACTACGGCAACGGTGATCGACTGTGGGTGGATCACTATTTTGCCTCTGCGATGCATCGCATCGAAGACTTTCAGTTTGCCGATGGAACGGTGTGGAGCGATGGGGATCTGCGGGACCGTGCGGTGGTGGGAGGAGCGACGGCGGGGAATGACTGGCTGGGTGGGTTTGGGGACATGGTGAACCGGATCGATGGCCTCGATGGCGACGACCATCTGTTCGGGAGTGGCTTTGCGGATGTGCTGAAGGGCGGTAACGGCCAGGACTGGCTGAACGGGGGAGATGGTGATGACCACCTCGATGGCGGCGCAGGCCATGACTACATGTTGGGCGGTGCGGGCCGTGACTGGCTGATAGCGGGCAGCGGCAACGATTATCTGAATGGCGGCCAGGGGGATGATGTGTATGTGATCGCCAAGGGCGGGGACCAGAAACAGATCGTGGATGTGGATGGGTCGGCTGGGAACCGTGATGTGGTGATCTTTCAGAACCTGCGACCCCAGGATATTACCTCTGTTGAACGGCATTCTCATCATCTGATGCTCAAGGTCTCAGGAGGCGGGCAGCTCAGTGTGGAGAACTACTTCTTGTCCGCAGCCTTCCGAATTGAAGCTTTTCAGTTTTCTAACAACGTCAGCTGGAGTGACAAGCAGTTGAGGGATCGTGTCGTTGTCGCTGGTGCGACAACAGGCAATGATACGCTTGGGGGGTACAACGATATGGCGAATCGAGTCAAGGGGCTTGATGGAAACGACCTTCTTTATGGGGGTGCCTTGAATGATGCACTGACTGGTGGCAATGGCAATGACACCCTCCAAGGTGGTGCTGGCGATGACTTCCTCGATGGCGGAGCCGGCCATGATGTGCTGCATGGAGGCCAAGGGCGTGACCGCCTTATTGCCGGCACAGGGAGTGACATCCTGAATGGCGGTGAGGGCAGTGACACCTATGTGATCGCCAGGAGTGGAGCCTTGAAGACCATCATCGACTTCGATCCGAATCTGATGAATAAGGATAGTGTCAGGTTCTCAAATCTGAGGTCGACCGATCTTTCATCGGTTCGTCGGCAGGGCGCTCACCTGGAGCTGACGTTCTCAACCAGGGATCAACTCGTCATCACGAACCACTTTGTGTCTCCTGGTTACGAAATCGAAGCCTTCGGATTTTCCAATGGTGTCACCCTCACCGCTGCTGATGTGCTCGCCCTCATCCCCCCGGCTTAGCCCCTGCGGCCACCCCCGGATTCGGCCTCGGCCGATAAATCGCCACCCCGATCACATTCTTCACCCGCCCCGCGTAGGCCATGAAGTTCTCACTGCGGATCACCCCCGCCCCCTCCGCCGCGTGGATCGCATCAACCGTCCCGTCGCGTTTCTCCAGGAAGCCCACGTGGGTCACATCCAGCCCGGGCACCTTCGTCACCAGCGCGAAGATGTCGCCGTTGCGCAGCGACGGCAGCACCCCCGGCAGGGCCGCCAGGGGGATGTAGGCCTGGTTCAGCACCAGACCCTTCTCCAGCTCCGTGATGCACTGTTTGTTGCGGGCCAGCTGCATCGGCTTGTAGCTCTTGATGTGGTTGCTCATGAAGTTGAGCGCCACCGTGCGCTGGCTGGCCCCCGGCAGGAACGGGGTGAGGTTCACCACGTAGCCGTTGCGCTCGGCCGCCTCGGCCCAGCGGCTGAAGTAGTGCTGCCGCCGGCAGTAGTCCACCTCGCCATCCGCATAGCGCAGCCGCCGCACGTGCTGGGTGAAGCGCTCCACCCCTTCGTCCTGGGTGTCCACCTTGCGGCTGTTGCTCAGCGCCAGCAGCTGCTCCACGAACAGGAAGCAGTCGAAGTTGCTGAGATCCAGCACCAGCTGCTCTTTAGGGCCGCCATCAAGGGAGAACCCCTTGAACGGGTAGTCCAGGAACCGGCGTGCCAGTTGCACCAGCGCCTGGTTCAACGGCGCCCAGGCGGTGGCGTCGATCGCCTCCATCGCCAGCACCCGCGTCTCTCCCACGAACTTCGGCGTCGGATCCCCCAGGGCCACACCCCCCGGCAGGGGCGGCAACGCGGCCGCCACACGCGGGCCGCTCGGGGTGGCGTGGCGCAGCAGCAGGTTGGCCGCCGCAAAACTCGCCCCGGCGGTGATCAGCACCGTCAACACCAGCAGGAGAGTGGGTTTGCGCATCCAGCCGCCACCGCCGCGGCGACCCTACAGCCGCCCTCAGGCGGCGCTGCTCGCCAGCCACTCCCCCAGCGGCACCGCCGGCTGCAGGGGGCTGCTGGTGATTTCGATGATGCGGCCGATCGCGGCGGGGCTCTCCACCGCATCCAGGCACACCCGCGCCACCAGCCGCCGCGGAATGCTGTCGCTCTCCTGTTCATCGGGTCCGCTGTAGCGGATCCCCTCGGCCTCGATGCCTTCTTCTGTTTCCTTCAGTCCACCGGGGCGCACCACCGTCCACTCCAGGCCGCTGGCCGCCAGCCAGCGTTCCCCCACCCCCTTCCACACCAGGATCAGCCCGAACAGATTCAGCGGATGCAGCCAGCGGCCGCTGCACAGGGAGCTCACCAGCACCACCCGTTTCACACCGGCGGCTTTGCAGGCGGCGATCTGGGGCCGCATCGCCAGGGCATCCACCTTCAGCGGCCCGGCCAGATCCACCGACGGCCGCGCCCCGGTGGCGATCACCAGGGCGTCGCAGCCCGCCAGCGCCGCCCCGAGCGCCTCCGTATCCCCCAGCTCCAGCCGCACCAGCTCCGCCCCCTCCAGCCCCGGCGGCACCTCGGAGCTCGGCCGCAGGATCGCCTTCACCCGCCAGCCCCGGCCCAGGGCCTCCTGCACCACCCGCCAGCCCGTCTTGCCTGAAGCTCCGGTCACGGCGAGGCAGGTCATGGCGGGGGGAGGGGCGCAGCGTTGAGGCCCCATTCTCGGCGGCGGCGGCCGGCCCTGGGGCTTCTGGGTAGGCTGCAGCCATGGCCGAAATGGTTCTCGAAGTCAGCCACCTGAGCGTGCGGCGCGAGGGCGTCACGGCCGTCGACGACGTCAGCTTTCAGTTGCGGGCCGAATCCGACACGGCCCTGGTGGGCCCCAACGGCGCCGGCAAGAGCACCCTGGTGCAGGCCATCCTCGGCATCCTGCCCCGCCAGGCCGGTGAGGTGCGCTTCCTCGGCTGCAGCCTCGGCAGCCGCGGCCAGCTGCCGCGCGAGCTGCGCGCCCGGCTCGCCTACCTCCCCCAGTCCCTGATCCCCCGCGGTCGTTTCCCCCTCACCGTGGCCGAGTTCGTCGGCCTCGGCTGGGATCCGCCGGGCCTCGCCCTGCCCTGGCTGGGACGCGAGGCGCGCCGCAGCGCCGTCCGCGCCGCCCTGCGCAAGACCCTCTGCGCCGACCTGGCCGACCGTCTGCTGTCGGAGCTCTCCGGCGGCCAGCTCAAGCGGGTGCTGCTGGCCTCCTGCGTGGTGCGCCCCCGCCGCCTGCTGGTGCTCGATGAAGCCCAGGCCGGTCTCGACGCCCACGCCGCCGAACAGTTCCACACCCTCCTCTATCAACTGCGCCGCAGCGAGGGCTGGACGATCCTGCAGGTTTCCCACGATCTGGAGATGGTGCGCCGCACCTGCGACGGCGTGCTTTGCCTCAACCGCAGCCTCCGCTGCCACGGCACGCCCGACCACGCCCTCAGCCCCTCCCGGCTCGAGCAGATCTACGGCCTCGGCTTCGTGCCTTACCACCACCGGCACCCGGCTCAGCGGCCCGCGCCCCCGGAGGACGCCCCGCCGGGCTGAGCGGGCACCGCTTCCGCCGCCAGTGGCCGGCCGAAGCCGGTGGGCTGGCCATAGAGCCACCGCAGCGTGGCCCGATCCCGTGGGCTCAGCGCCAGCACCGGCCGGGGCCCCGGCACCGCCGCCATCGCGTCGGCCGGATCATCGCTGTGGCCCCACAGCCCGAAGGCATGGCCCAGCTCGTGCAGGGCAGTGGCCTCGGTGGCCTCGGGCCGCTGCCCCGGGCTGATCTGCACCCGCACCTGGGGCTCCAGAACCCAGCCCGTGCCCCGATTCACCGCCAGCACCGCCAGCTCGGCCCGCCCGTGGCTGGCCCGGGTGCGGCCGGAGGCTTCCCTGAGCAGCGGCGGCCGGCGCCGCAGGATCCGCACCTGGGCCGCCGCCGGATCCGCCACCCGCGTGATCGCCAGCTCCTGGCCCCAGGTCGCCAGGGCCCGCTCCACCGCACCGAGCCAACGCTGATCCCACATCTGGGCGGGGCCTTCGCTGGCCGCCGGCTCCACCCAGACGCACCAGTGGTCGAGGCGCGCCCAGCCGAAGGGGGTCGGCCGCAGCCACTGGCTGTAGTCGGTGGCCCCGGCGGGGGCGGCTGCGGGCGCCGCCGCGGCGGCGATCGGCGTTGCGGCCGCAGGGCGGCTGCGCTCCATGGGCCGGCTGGCCCGGTCGGGGGCACAGGTGGGGCCGGCGGCGGGCGCCGCCAGCGAGGGGAGCCGCAGCTCCGGCAGCAGCAGGGCGGATACAGCCCCGGCCAGCACCAGCCCGAGCGGCCAGGGCCGGCCCATCAGCCCGTCAGTCCGACGCCCCGGGCCATCAGCGCCGCCATCAGGGGAATGGCGGCGAAGCCCGCCAGTTCGATGTTGAGCACCCAGCGCAGCCGGTTGGACAGGGCCTCGCTCACCTTCGGCAGCTCCCCCTTGCGCAGGGGGATGGCCCAGAGGATGTAGGTGACGGTGGGATACAGGGAAAGGGCCCCCACCGCCAGGTAGGTGCCCACCTTCCACCAGAACAGGGGGTTCTCGGTGTAGAAGCTGGAGCCCTGGCCGAAGGAGAGCACCCGCAGGATGCCGCTCACCAGCACCCCCAGGGCGGCCAGGCCGTAGGTCACATCGGTGATCACCATCAGGATTGCGTCCTTGCGGTCCGGGTCGGGACGGATCAGGCGCCGCTCCAGCACCAGGGCCCCGAAGCAGACCATGAAGCTCAGGTAATGGACGTAGGCCACGGCGGCGCTGGAGAGCACCTCGGAGGGGATGGAGAGAAGCCCGGCCATCGGCTGGTGTCGGTGGATCGCCCGGACGGTAGCGGCTGGGTCCCTGGGGCCGGGAACCGGGGACGGCCATGAGAGGCGGAAATCAGCAGAAATTATGGAAACATCCGGCCATTGCCGGCGCCGTATGTGGAAGCTGCAACGGAACAGTGAAGGCTTTCTGTTCGTTTCAGGAACATCCAGAAACAACCCTAGGTTCAACTAAGCGATTCCAATGCTCCATGGCGAGTTCCCTCAGTGCCTTTCTCGGCGAGATTGGCCGCCATCAGCTGCTCACCCCTGAGCAGGAGCTCACGCTCGGGCGAAAAGTGCAGGCGATGGTGAGCCTCAACGAACGTTGCGCCCAGGCCGGTGGCAGCGGCCCGGCCTGCGACTTCGATGATCTCGAAAAGCGCACGCTGCGTAACGGGGAGCGTGCAAAACAGCAAATGGTGACAGCCAATCTCCGGCTCGTCGTCAACCTCGCCAAGCGTTATCAGGGCAAGGGCCTCGATCTGCTTGACCTCATTCAGGAAGGAACGATCGGTCTGACCCGCGCGGTCGAGAAGTTCGACCCCACCCGTGGTCACCGATTCAGCACCTATGCCTACTGGTGGATCCGCCAGGGCCTCAACCGTGCCCTCTCCACCCAGAGCCGCACGATCCGCATTCCCGTCAACGTCAACGAGAAGCTCACCCGGCTGCGGGCCGCCAAGGCGCGCCACCTCCAGTACCACGGCTCCTCCCCCAACGCCGCCGAACTGGCCGCCGCCATGGGGCTGCCCGTGGCCGAGGTGGAAGACCTGCTCGGCTGCGAGCTGCGTAGCGTCACCGTGAGCCTTCAGGGCGCCGTGCGCTCCAAGGCCGATCCCTCCGAGCTCGTCGACGTGCTGCCCAGCAACGAGCCGGCGCCGATGGAGCGGGCCGAACAGGCCGAGCGCACGGCGTCGGTCTGGACGCTGCTGGAGAAGTCCAACCTCACCCCCAAGGAACGCACGGTGGTGATGCTGCGCTTCGGGCTCGACGGCAGCCACGAGTGGCGGACCCTCGCCGAAGTGGCCCGGCAGCTGGAGTGCAGCCGCGAGTACTGCCGCCAGGTGGTGCAGCGGGCCCTGCGCAAGCTCCGCAAGACCGGCATCGAGAGCGGTCTGGTCGAGGAGTGAAGGGAGGGGGATCCGCCCCTCGTCCATCCCCCGCCAGCGCCCGCAGAATGACCTGACGCCCTTCCCGAGGCGTGTTCCTCTCCCTGAGCAGATCGCCATGGCTGGTGCCCCTTCGGCCACTGCCTTCGCTGACCAGTCCGCCTCCCACCGGGACGCGGCCGGCCAGGACTCCGTCGATGCCGAGGTCCTCGAGAGCTCGGTGGTCGACGAGGCCCTGCTGGTGCGGCTGCTGCGCCGCGCCGGCCGCACCATCGCCCGCCCGGCCTTCGAGTGTCTGGAGCTGCTGCTCGATGGCGCCACGCCGCCCCAGGTGCGGCTGACCGTCCTGGCGGCCCTCACCTACCTGCTGCTGCCCCTCGATGTGATCCCCGACTTCATCCCGGCGGCCGGCTTCAGCGACGACATGGTCGCCCTCACCGCCCTGCTGGGGCTGTGCAGCACCCATCGCACCCCGGCGATCCGGGCCCGGGCCCAGAGCCGCCTCGACCGCTGGTTTCCCCTCTCCCGCCGGCAGGGGTAGCGTCCGGCGATGACCGCCTCCGCCCCCACCCTCAGCCCCGAGCAGCTCGACGAGCTCCAGAGCCTCCTGAAGGACTGGTTGCGCATCAACGGCCGCACCCAGTCCGACCTGCGTCGGGCCCTGCGGGCCGGTTCGATCCGCATGCCCGTGCTGATCGCTGAGCTGCACCGCACCTGGAGCCGCCATGGAGCGGCCGGCCTGGCCGAGCGGCTCTGCGCCATCGAGGATGGCTGGCTCGGCGAGGAGCCCGGCCGCGCTGCCGACGCTGCGGCAGACGACGGCTTGCTCGAGGATTCCATGGGACAGCTCGACCTGTTGCTGCAGGAAATCCGGGCGGACGGAGGAGCCTGAACCGCCACCGGTCGCCGCTGGCCGGCCCGGCGGCCAGCCCCCAGAGTGGGGGTTGAACGACGCCGCGGCCGCAGGCCGACGACCCTCGCCATGACCCCCTCTGCCGTCCTCCACCGCGCCCTTCCCTGGTCCCTGCGGACCGCCGCCGCCCTGGTCGGTGGTCTGTGCCTCACCGCCTCGGCCGAGGCCCAGGTGGAGTCCTTCATGCTCCGTCGGGGTGGCAGTGTGGGCCCGGAAACCCGGATCAAACCCACCAACTGCGTCACCGGGCCCGATGGCTCCATCACCTGCGACACCGTGATCGAGAATCCCCCCAGCGACACACCGGCCCAGCCGATCTACCAGCCCTTCAAGAACTGATGCGACGCCTGCAGCGGCTTTTCCAGGACCAGCCTTTCCTGCGTCTGATCGACCGGGGTGAGCGTCTGGTCGCCAAGCTGCTGGCCGTGATGCTCTTCCTGGTGCTGGTGGTGGCCGCCCTCAAGTTCTGCGTGGAGCTGTTCGTCCAGATCCTCGATCGCGGCGTCCGCTGGGAAGGACAGGGGCTCATCGAGGTGCTGGGTGATCTGCTCAACCTGCTGATCGCCATCGAGGTGCTGCAGAACATCACCTCCTATCTGCGCCGCCACGTGGTGCAGATCGAACTGGTGCTGCTCACGGCGATCACCGCCGTGGCCCGGAAGGTGATCGTGCTGCCCCCGAATGCCGAGAACAAACCGATGCTGGTGGTGGGGCTGGGGGTGGCGGTGCTGTGCCTGGCGGCGGCCTTCTGGATGGTGCGACGGGTCCACGAGCGCGAGGTCAGGGAGCTGGAGCCGTAGGCCAGAACAGGGCCAGCCAGATCGTCCCCGGCGCCGGGTCCGTCGCCAGCAGCCGGTGGCGACGCCCGGCCTCAATCCGCAGGGCCTCACCGCTGGCCAGGGCGCGGGGTTCGGCCTCATCAGCGAACTGCAGCCGGGCCCTCCCCTGCAGCAGCAGCACCCATTCATGCTCCGCCTGGTCGTACCAGAACCCCTCCGGGCTGCGGGCGCTGCACGAGTGGATCCGCTCCAGTCGCAGCTGCGGCGTCCGCAGCAGCACCGTGGTCACCTCCTCCCCTGGTGCGGGGCAGGGGCCCCGCACCAGGGAGCCCGCACCACCCGCCGCGTCGGCTTCCGGCCCCTCAGCCGGTGCCGGCTCCCCCCAGCGGCGGCCGATCTCGAAGCCGCGGGCGCGGGCCAGGGCCACCACCTGATGGTGATCGCCGCAGTCGCGCAGGGCCGCTCCCAGGGCGGGATCGGCCTCGCTCAGGGCCACGAAGGCGTTGAGCTGGCGCACCTTCTCCAGGAACTGCTGCAGCTGGGCTTCGGCCATGGGGGCGCATCGGCTGGCGTCAGAGCAGATCCTTGCCCATCCGCCAGCGCCGGAACGCCACACCGCCCAGGGTCACCGTCTCCTCGGCGTCCACCACCCAGCCCCGCCGCTCCAGCAGCGGCCGGGAAAGCTGGCTGGCCTCGGTGCGAAGGCGCGCCACCCCCTGGGCGCGGGCGTGCTGTTCCAGGGCCTCCAGCAGGGCGCAGGCCCGGCCCTGGCGACTGGAGCGGCCCCGGCAATAGAGCAGGGCGAGCCGGTCGCCGGGATCGAGAAGGGCAAACGCCTCGATGATGGCGTCGTCATGGAGGGCGGTGCTCACCAACCCGTGGCCGCGTAGCAATGACGACCGGAAGTCATCATGGCGAGCGGCCTGTTGCGACCAGGCCTCGATCTGTGACGGGCTGTAGAGGTTCCCGGCCTGGCTGATGACCGCTTCGTGATACACGGCGATCAGCTGCTGGCAATCATCGGGCCGGAGTGGACGGATCGGCTGCATCGTGGAGGTGGTTGTGCATTGATGGTGGCCGCTATCGGCGGAAGGCTGATCGCGCTGGTGTATGTTTTAGTTCTAACCTCACACTTCCCCCTCCTACATCCCATGCTGACTGGATCGGAATTGCTGGCCAAGGTCAAGGAGCTCGGCGATGTCGGCAAGTCCGAGATCGTGCGCGCCTGTGGCTATGTTTCCACCAAGAAGGATGGCGCCGAGCGCCTGAACTTCACCGCCTTCTACGAGGCCCTGCTCGAGGCTAAAGGCGTCGAGTTCGGTGCGACCAGCAAGGTGGGCAAGGGCGGGCGCAAGCTCAGCTACGTGGCCACGGTGCAGGGCAACGGCAATCTCCTGATCGGCAAGGCCTACACCGCCATGCTGGATCTCAGGCCCGGCGATGAGTTCGAGATCAAGCTGGGCCGCAAGCAGATCCGTCTGATTCCCGCCGGCAGCGCCGACGAGGAGGATTGATCGGCTGGCGTCGCCTGGTGTCGTGTCTGGTGGCCCTGCTGCTACTGCTGGGCCTGATCCTGCCGCCGCCGGCCTTGTCGGAGCCCGACGGGCTCGATCCGGGGGCTTCGCTGTTCCAGGCCCACTGCGCCGGCTGCCACCTCCAGGGGGGCAACATCATTCGCCGCGGCAAGACCCTCAGGCTGGCCGCCCTGGAGCGCAACGGTGTCGCCTCTGCGGAGGCGATCGCCGCCATTGCCGCCGGCGGTGTGGGCCAGATGGTTGGGTATGCCGCGTCCCTGGGGGATGGTGGACCGGAAGCGGTCGCCGCCTGGGTCTGGCGCCAGGCCCTCGACGGCTGGCCCCGCGCCTGAATGTTCTCCGGCTCAGAAGGCCTGGATCCAGGGGTGGATCTCCACGGCCGTCCAGATGCCCTGGCGCCAGTAGATGTCCCCTTTGACGAGGTCCTCCACCGTGGCCTGGTCCTCGGCCTCGTAGAGACCGAACACGAAGCGGGTGTCGGCCGTGGGGCCCAGGGTGAGCAGGACGCCTTCTTCTTTCTGTCGCTTCAGTCCCGCCAGGTGCTCCTCCCGGAAGGGTGCGCGGCGCTCGAGGACATCGGGGCAGTAGGTGCCCCAGAGGACGAATTTCATGGGCGAACGGCGGCGGACGCCTGGTCGGTGGGAACGCCCCTCAGCCTTTCATCCCCCGCGTTCTTCGGTGCTCTTCTGAAACAACAGCAGCCGGTTGTTGGCGGGCATGGCCTCATCCCTCTGCAGCTGCAGCCCCAGGCCTGCGGCCTCGCGCTCGATCGCCTCGGCGTCCCGCACCCCCATGGCCGGATCCAGCTGGCGCAGGTGGGCGTCGAAGGCCTCGTTGCTGGCGGCGGTGTGGCGCTCGCCGTAGCGGAAAGGGCCGTAGATCAGCAGCAGGCCGCCCTCCGCCAGTACCCGGGCGGTGCCGGCCAGCAGCTGGGGCACCGCCGCCGCCGGCACGATGTGAAGCGTGTTGGCCGTGAACACGGCCTCGAAGGGGCCGGCGGGCCACCGGGGCCGGGTCACATCCAGCACCAGCGGCGCCGCCACATGCGCGCCCGGGGCCAGTCCGTCCGCGCCCTCCAGGCTGATGCGGGCAGCCAGGCCCCCCAGGGCCTCCTGGCGTTCGCTCGGCTGCCAGTGGACCCCCGGCAGGTGACGGGCCATGTGGATGGCGTGCTGGCCGCTGCCCGAGCCCACCTCCAGCACCCGGGCGCCGGGGGCCAGCCAGCGGCGCAGCACCGCCAGGATCGGCTCCTGGTTGCGCTGGCAGGCAGGCGAGAACGGCAGGGCATCGGTGTCCATCCGCCCATCATGGGGAAAGATGCTCTCTGGCCATGTCCGTCGCTTCCCTGCTTGCCGTCCTGCTGCTGGCGCTGGCCCTGGGCGCCTGTGCCCCCGCCCTGTGAGGGCGGCTCAGATCGGCTGGTCGAGGGCGGTGCGCAGGTCGGCCACGAAGGCGCCGGCATCGGCCGCCACGTCGGCGCCGCTGCGGTGGGCCTCGGCCATGCGCCGAACCAGGGCGCTGCCTACGATAGCGCCGTCGGCGCCCCAGCGGCGCACCTGCAGGGCCTGCTCGCCGGTGGCGATGCCGAAGCCCACCGCCACCGGGGTGGGGCCCAGCTCCCGCAGCCGCCCCACCAGCGGACCCACCCGGTTCTCCAGGCTGGTGCGCACCCCCGTCACCCCGGTGACGCTCACCAGGTAGGTGAAGCCGCGGCTGGCGGCATGGATTCGGGCCATGCGTTCGGCCGGGGTGTTGGGCGCCACCAGCAGCACCAGATCCAGGCCGTGGCCGGCGGCGATGGCGGAGAGCTTCCGGGCCTCCTCCAGCGGCAGATCGGGCACCACCAGGCCGGCGGCTCCGGCGGCGGCGGCCTCGCGGCAGAAGGTGTCCATGCCCCGGTTGAGCAGGGGGTTGCTGTAGGTGAACAGCACCAGCGGCACGCTCAGCCGGCCCCGCAGCGACGCCAGCATCTCCAGCACCCGGCCGGGGGTGGTGCCGGCCGCCAGGGCGCGGCCGGCGGCGGCCTGGATCACCGGGCCGTCGGCCAGGGGATCGCTGTAGGGGATGCCGAGCTCGATCAGGTCGGCTCCGGCGGCCTGCAGGGCCAGCAGGCTGGCGGCGGTGATCGAGAGATCGGGATCGCCCGCCATCAGGAAGGGCATCAGGGCGCAGCGCCCCTGGGCCCGCAGGGCGGTGAAGCGTTCCTGGATCAGGGTGGGGGCGGTGCTGGGGCCGGCGGTGGCGGCGACGCTCATCGGGCCGGAGGGCGGGACGGTGTTTCTGAGCCTATGGGGTCGCCCGTGGGCCGCCCGGGGCGCTCACATCTCCGTATCGGCCTGCAGCTGGCCCACCTGGGCCAGCAGTTTCGCCTGCTCCTCGGGGCTCATGGCGTCGAACTTGCGCTGCAGCTCGTCGTCGGTGACGGCGTCGTAGGCGGCGCGATAGCGGCGCCGCTGCTCCATGTAGGTCATCTTGCCGCCCACCACCCGCAGCAGGTAGCTGGCGCTCCAGCCGACCACCACCAGCATCAGCAGCGCCGAGGTGGCGATGCCGGGGGAGAAGCCCTCCAGGCCGCTGGAGCGGAACACCCAGTAGCCGACACCCCCGATGGCGAAGACCACCAGGCCCAGCAGGATCGCCTTTGCGCGGGTCACGGGTCAGGCCTCGCCCTGGCCCGCCATGCGCAGGTTGAGGAAGGGGGCGAACAGGATCAGACCCGGGAAGAACAGGAACACCATCCCGTAGATGGTGGTGCGCTCGATCTTGCCCATCACATACCAGCGCTTGTGCATCCACCAGTAAAGGGCCAGGGGCACCACCAGCAGATAGGCACCGGCCAGGGCCAGGTAGGCGCCGATCACCAGCAGGGTGTCGAGCGGCAGGCTGCTCAGGGATCCGCTCAGGGCCACCGGGTCGATCACGAGGTGGATCGAATCTAGGATCCCCGGGTGGGGGCATGGTGGAACGGTAGACACAGCGGACTTAAAATCCGCAAGCCGCAAGGCTGTGGGGGTTCAAGTCCCCCTGCCCCCATCCAGGTGTCCGTGCCGACTCCGCTGCTGATGGTGGTCCTGCTGGAGCTGGTGGGCCGGTCCCTGCTGCAGACCTCCATGGTGAGCGAGCCCCGCGCCCCGCTGGTGCGGCTGCCCCCGTCTCCAGCGGGTCACTCCATGGTGCCCGAGGGTCACTACCTGGTGCTGATGGCGGACTGGGGCCACCACACCTCGATCGTGGTGCAGCAGCCCCCCGGCTGGCGGCTGGGTCCCCCGGAGGCCGAAGCGGCCCCGTTCGTGGAGGCCGCCTGGGGCGACCGGCGCTACTTCCATGGCCAGGAGAGAAGTCCCGAGGCCCTGGTCGCCGCCCTCTTCCTGCCCACCGAATCGGTTCTCTACATCGCCGGCCACGCCGATCCGTCGCGGCTGGCGGGCACGGTCGCCGTGTGGGAGCGGCGAGTGGGGGCCCCTACCCTGCAGCCCCTGCTGATCGCCCTGGAGCGATCTGCCCGCCGCGATCGCGACGGTGAGCGGCTGCCCCCCCTGCCGCCCCGCCCCGGCCAGGCAGGCCGCTTCTTCCCTGCCCACGCCGCCTATCTCTGGAGACGTAACTGCAACTGGTGGACCGTGCAGCGGCTGCGGGAGGCCGGTCTGGCCAGCGACCCGACCGGGGTGGGGGTTGCGGCCCAGGTGCCGGGGCGCCTGCGGGGCTTCCGGGCCGTCGCCCCCCAGGGCAAAAGTTCATCTCCGACTGTGTCTGTGGCTCTCCACACCCGACGGATCCACGGGCTTTCCCCGTGAGGTCACCCGCTCTAGACCGGAGACATCCTGGGATTCCGAAGTTGCTCCATGTCGCACCCCTGCTGGCCGCCACCTGTCTGGCGGGTTTCGCCCTGCTGCAGCTGCTGTTCAGCGTCACGTCCTGGTGAGGGACCGGGAGGGCCTCTGACCGGGCCGTGCCGGTGCTTCGGTCCCCGGTGATCGGCCCGGTCCGGGTTCAGAACAGCCAGCCCGGCCGCAGCAGCAGGGCCGCCCCCAGCGCCAGCATCACGGCACCACTGATCAGCTTCAGCCAGCGGCCACCGGCCTCGGTGAGCTTGTCGCTGCTCAGGGCCAGGACGGCGGCACCCACCATCAGGGTGTCGTCGGCGATGTAACCGACGATGTAGACCCCCAGATAGGCGTAATGGGCCGCGGCGGGCAGGTCCTGCTGGCTGAGCACCGCCGTGTAGAGCGCCGGCAGGCCGGCGGTGCAGATCAGCTCCACGGCGTTCACCACCACGGCGAGCACCGCCACCGCCGCCATGGCCGGCAGCAGGGAGCGGCTCTGGACCACGCTCCGCATCCGGGCATACAGACCGGGCTTGGCCTCGTCCGGGATCGAGAGGACGAAGCCGCTGCCCCGACGCCGGCTGTCCAGCACGTTCACCACTCCCACCGTGAGCGCCAGTCCGGCCAGCACCAGCCGGAGTGCGTCCGACCACCCCAGCAGCAGGAAGACGTTGAGCCAGGCGGCCATGAAGGCGAAGTAGACCGCGCCGCTCACCAGTACGAAGGTGCCGGCCACCAGGGCCATGCGGCGGCGGTGCCGCCAGTGCACCAGCAGCGACAGCAGGAACAGCAGCATCCACATCGCGCAGGGATTGAAGCCGTCGAGCAGCCCCATCGCCAGGGTGAACAGGGGCAGGCCGGCGCTGCTGACGCTGAGGCGGCCCAGGGGGCCGAGGTCGAGCGCTCCGGCACCGGCACCGGAAGCACCATCCCCACGGGGCTCCGTCGCCTCCAGCAGGGCGAGCAGCTCACGGCCGCGGCCGGTGGGCCCATCGAAGCCCACCAGCACCTTGCCGCCATAGGTGAAGGTGGGCACCCCCGGAGCGCTGACCCCCGCCTGCTGCGACAGCCGCAGCAGGTCGGCGCGTGCCTGCGGGTCGGTGCCGACGTCCCGCAGTCGCACCCGCACCCGAGGGTGCCGCCGCTGCAGCTCCGGCAGGAAGGCCTTGGCGGCCGCGCAGTGGGGACAGCCCTGGCGCACGAACACCTGCAGCTCCCCGCCGGCGGCACCAGCGAGCAGCACCAGCAGCGCCGCCAGGGCGAGGGCCAGAAGCCCCTGCCGCCACCGCGCTGCCGCGCCTGCCGCTACGCCCATCGCCGCCGCTCCCGAGCTCCGCTTCGATCCCCATCCTCTCCACGATGCCGAGGGTCCGATCCCCCGGTGATGGTCTCGGGGATGGGAAGTTCTCCCTTCAGAGACGCCGCAGGAGTTGACGATGGACGCTGCCCTGTCCTCCGGCTCCGTCGACCCCTCCGCCGCCGGCGGGGCTGGCGGTCGCTTCGGCCTCCTGCTGTTCCCTGGGGAGGAGGAACTCGATGCCGTCGGCCCCTGGGAGATGGCCACGCTGTGGGCGCGCCAGCCGAGCGGCCCCGCCCAGTGCCTGCTGATCGCCCAGACGGAGGATCCGGTCACCTGCGCCAAGGGGATGGTGCTGCAGCCCCACGCCAGCTTCGCCACGGCACCGCCGCTGGATGTGCTGCTGGTGCCCGGGGGGCTGGGCACCCCCACCGAGGTGGCCAATCCCGCGTTGATCGACTTCATCCGTCGCCAGTCGGCGGGCTGCCGGGCGGTGCTGTCGGTCTGCACCGGGGCCTTCCTGCTGCACGCCGCCGGCTTGCTCAGCGGCCAGCGGGCCACCCCCACTGGGCCTCCCTCGATCGCCTGCGGGCCCTCGGCGACGTGGAGGTGGTGGAGGAGCGCTTCACCCGCTCCGGCGCCATCTGGACCGCGGCCGGCATCTCGGCGGGCATGGATCTGATGCTGCTCTTCATTGCAGAAACTGACGCTGAAGATGTGGCCGCGGCCGTACAGCTGGAATCGGAGTGCTTTCCTGCTTCGAGGATGTATGGCAGTGCCGACTGCAGGGGAAAGGGATCGGCCTATTTCCGATCATCGTGAGTTGAGAAGATGGGTGTTTTCGCTTATCTCACTGGTGATTTTGCCGCCTTAGGGTCAAGGAAAGAGAGGAGGAGATCCCATGTCCACCTTCACCATGCCCCGTACAGCGCCCCGTACCGATCCGGCCGTACGGCCCCATGCCGATGCCACCGAAGCCCTTCACCGGGTGAAGGAACTGGCGCTTCGTGATCCGGAGTTCGCCGCTGCGCTGAGAGCCTCCGATTCGCCGCAGATGGCCGCGGATCTGGCGCAGCGCCACGGCATCGCCATCACTGCGGCGGCGCTCTGGCGCCACCGCGGCACCCTGACCCACGGGGGGCTGCCCACCTGGCGCGGTTGACGCGCCGGGTTGCTTCGCCGGGGTCCGCCAGGGCCCCGGACTCAGCCTGCTGACGGGCCCTTGAGTTCGATGCTGTTCCCTTCCGGATCCTGGAGATAGAGGGCCGGCCCCACACCCTCGGCCCCGTAGGTGTGATGGAGGGGGCCCGGATCGATGCCCTGCCGCAGCAGATGGGCCCGCAGGGCGGCTTCGTCGAAGGGCTCGACCCGCAGGCAGACGTGATCGAGGTTGTGGCCATCCTGCCCCGGCGCCGCGCCCCCCCGGCGTCCCAGTTCGCCGCTCACCGCCGCCAGATCGATCAGGGCGCTGCCGGCCCTCAGATGGATCATGCCGAGGGCCTCGTTGCGTCGTGCCACGGCACAGCCCAGCACGGTGGTGTAGAAGCGCTCCATCCGCTCCAGATCCCTGCAGCGCAGCACCACGTGGTCGATTCCTGCGATGTGCACGGCCGTCGCCTCCGTCGGCTCCTCACCCAGTGTCGCCGGCCGTTGCCGGGCCGCGCCGGCGCCGTTCAGAGGGCGGGCAGCCAGGTGCGGCTGCGGCCCTCGGCGCTGACCGACTGCTCGCTGAAGGGCAGGACCTGGTTGCGGCCGGTCTGCTTGGCCCGGTATGTGGAGTGGTCGGCCCTGGAGATGATCGCGTCGGGGTTTTCGCCGGGGCGCACCATCGTCACACCGATGCTGAGGGTGACCGAAAGGCTGCCGGCGCTGGTGACGACGGGCTCCGCCACGGCCCGGCGGAGCTTCTCGGCGATGGTGACCGCATCGCTCAGCCCTCGCACCCCCTGGAGCACCACCACCAGCTCGTCGCCGCCGATGCGGGCGGCCATGTCGCCGCTGCGCAGACCTGCTCGGATCCGGGAGGCCACCGTCCGGAGCAGCTCGTCGCCGGGCCCATGGCCGTAGCTGTCATTGATCTCCTTGAAGTTGTCGAGATCTCAGAACAGCACGGCGGTGGCGTCCCCCTGACGTCGCACTTGGCCGGCGATGGCGGTGATCCGCTCGAGGGCCTCGAGGCGGTTGACCAGGCCGGTCAGTTCATCGGTGCAGGCCCGGCGGGCCAGTTCCCGTTCGGCCGCCACCTCCAGATCCACGGTGCGGAACGAGCCGACGATGCCGTCCAGCCGGCCCAGGGAATCCCGGTGGGGACTGGCATGCAGTTCCACCCAGCGGTGGCTGCGGTCGTGGGACAGGGCCTGCAGACGTCGCACCACCGTGTCGCCGCCGGCCAGGGTCTGCAGGTCCTGATTCAGTACCGGGTGGTCGCCGGCGGCGATGAAGCGGTGGAGCGGGTGGCCGACCCAGTCCTGCGGCTGCCAGCCCAGCATGCTGGTGAGCGAGGGGGAGATCCAGCTGATCTGCCCCTCCTTGATCAGCAGCACCACGTCGTTGGAGTTCTCCGCCAGGAGTCGGTAGAGCTGCTCCGAGCTGGCCAGGGCGGCTTCCGCCTGCACCATCTCGGTCACGTCGTTGAACTGGGCGATCACGAACGCCAGGCTGCCATCGGGACGGCGGCTGCAGGACACGCTGCAGTCCACCCAGAGGGGCGGACGCTCCCCCTGAAGGATGCGCTTGAGCAGCCGGTAGCACGGGCGTCGGCCCTTCAGGAGTTCCGCCACCAGGCTGACCATCGCCTCGGCGGTGGCTAGCACGTGGGAATAGGAGAACTCCGGCATGACCAGCCCCGCCGCCGCTCCAGCCGCCGCTCCAGCCGCCAACGACGATCCGCGCATCGCCCAGGTGGTGCGTCGCCACGGGGCCCGCGCCGATGCCCTGATCGAGGTGCTGCACCAGGTGCAGGAGATCCACGGTTACCTCTCGCCGGAGTCGCTGCGGGTGGTGGCCGTCGCCATGCGCCTGCCCCTCAGCCGCGTGCATGGCGTCGCCAGCTTCTACCACCTCTTCCGGCTGGAGCCCCCCACCGCCCACCGCTGCGCCATCTGCCTCGGCACCGCCTGCTACGTCAAGGGCGGGGGGCAGGTGGCGGAGCGCATCGAGCAGCGGCTCGGGGTGCGCCTCGATGATCCGGCGGGGGACGGCGTCTGGGCCCTGAAGCACGTCAGCTGCCTGGGGGCCTGCGGCCAGGCGCCGGTGCTGGTGGTGGACGGGGAGCTGGTGACCCGGCTGCCGGTCGACGAGCCCGAGGAGCTGGACGCCCGGCTGGAGGCGGCCGGCCTGCCTCAGCGCACCACCACCTGATTGGCCCCCAGACCCCTGGATTGGTGCAGGGCCAGCTTCACCCGGGAAACCATGGCCCGACCTCCGGCATCGTTGGACGCCAGCAGGCTCACCCCGGCGTTCAGCGCCAGCCCGGGAGCGGATCCGTTGCCCTCCGGCAGGAGCGTCTCCTTGACCACCTGGCGGATCCGCTCCGCGGTGGTGCGCGCCGACTCGAGCGGCTGATCCCAGAGCAGCATCAG
The DNA here is from genome assembly GCF_014698445.1 of Microcystis elabens FACHB-917. Lineage (GTDB taxonomy): Bacteria > Cyanobacteriota > Cyanobacteriia > PCC-6307 > Cyanobiaceae > Cyanobium > Cyanobium elabens. The sequence continues at coordinate 79,715 of NZ_JACJSZ010000009.1, read as the reverse complement.
GAATTCGTTGCCGCCGATCCGGAACAGTTCGTCGTTGGCGTGCAGCAGCTCCCTCACCCTGGCGACCAGCTGCTGCAGGACCTCATCACCCTTCGCCCGGCCGAGGGAGGCGTTGATCGCGCGCAGGCCCTGCACCGAGAAGGCCAGGCAGGACAGGCGCACGTCGCAGTCGCAGGCCCGCCGGCTGATCTTCTCCAGGCTGGGTTCCAGCTCGGAGCGGCATCTGGCCCCGGTGAGCAGGTCGGTGGTCGAGAACAGCCGCAGCTGCTCGCTGCCTTGATGGAACCGCTCGCTCATGGCGGCGAGATCCTGGCTGAGGAACTCCTCCCTGCGAGCGTGTTCCCGCAGGCGATCCACCAGGCTCTGAACCTCGGAGATGACACTGCTTTCCCCGGAACCTGCGCCGGGCTCGGGACCGTTTCCCCCATCGGCCCCGGGGCCGCCGGCGAGCCTGGGGGGGCGCCGGCGATCTCCGGCACCGAAGCGCCCAGCAGAGGGATCTGGCCCTCCACCAGGGCGGCCATCACCTCGCTCAGCAACACCCCCAGCAGCATCAGCCGGAGCAGGGTGGAGAGCAGGGTGGTGCTCTGGGCCTGCAGCTTGAGCACCGTGGCTCTGGCGGGTTGCACCACCTGCACCCGGTTGCCGCCGGAAGTCAGGCTCATGCTCCAGTGGCCCTGGATCCACAGCTTCAGGGCCGGGCGTTGCCCTCTGGGAACCAGGCGCAGGAACAGGCGGGGGTTGGAGCTGATCCGGCGGCCCTCCCCGTCGATGAGCAGGAAGGCGGTGGCGCCGCTGCTGGCCGGCAGCACCTGGCTGGGCCCGCCGAGTTGACGGGGATCGATCCGGGCCGCGGCTTCGGCGACGGTCCGCAGGTTGTCGAGCACCGCTTCCTGGGCGGAACCCTGCAGCAGGTTGCCCGAGAGAAAGGTCAGGGCCAGGGCGGGCAGCGTGAAGGAGGCCAGCACCACGGAGAACACCAGGCCCCGCAGGGACAGCTGGCCCTGGCCCCTGCGGTGGCGCCACACCTGCAGCAGCATGAACAGCAGGAAGGCCACCAGCGTGTCGGCGATCCCGTTGACGGCCTGCTTGGCGGCCGTGACGGCAACGTTCGTCGCATCGATCTGGAGCACGACGCCGTAGAGGATCAGCACCATCGGCGTGCCGACCAGCAGCCAGAAGACGATGTCGGCCAGGATGACGCGGCCCGCGAGATCGTTTTCGCGCGGGCCGCTGAGGCGATTGACGAACACCGCCTGCCAGAGGGCCTCGGTGCCGAAGATCAGGATGCCCCAGGGCTGGCCCCAGGCCTTCCAGGTGTAGGGACTGGCGATTAGGCGATCGGCACGTTCCACCAGCCCCGCCGCCACAGCAGAACGAGCGTGGGGAAGATCGATCCGAGCAGGACCTGGATGCCGAAGAAGATCGGCAGGGCCCACACATTGCCGAGCACCGCCAGTCCGGTCAGCAGGGCCAGCAGGAGCCCCTGGCGCAGACTTCCGTGGCGGCGGGGTGCGCTCACGGCTGGTGGACCCATGCCGGTGCTCCGCCAGCCGACGGGCCGACCGCAGCACGCGCGCGCAGCAGCGACTCGAACTCCCCGGCCGGCAGGGGACGGCTGAACAGGTAGCCCTGGAAGGCCGGGCAGCCGCAGGGGAGCAGGAAGTCCAGCTCCTCGGGCCGCTCCACCCCTTCGGCCAGGGGGGCCACCCCCAGGCCGAAGGCCATGGCCAGGGTGGCGCGCACGATCGACTGGGAGGTGGGGTTGGTGTCGACACCGTCCATGAAGGAACGGTCGATCTTGAGCTTGTGGATCGGGAAACGGTGGATGGTGCTCAGGGAGGAGAAGCCGGTGCGGAAATCGTCGATCGCCAGCTCCACCCCCATGCGCTCCAGCTCGAGAAGCTGTTCGCGCGTGCCCAGGGCCGGCATCAGGCAGCTCTCGGTGATCTCCAGCTCCAGCAGGGCCACACCCAGCCCCGAACGGCTCAGGGTGGCCTGCACCATCTGCGGCACGGTCTGGCGTGAATCCTGAAACTGGCGGTTGGAGAGGTTGACCGCCAGCCGGCCGGGCTCGAGGCCGGCCTCCACCCAGCGCTGCCACTGGCGGCAGCCCTCCTGCAGCGTGCATTCCCCGATCCGGTGGATCAGGTCGCTGGCTTCGGCGATGGGCAGGAACTCCAGCGGCGAGACGGCACCGAAGGTCGGACTGCGCCAGCGCAGCAGGGACTCGGCCCCAGCAGCGCCCCGGTTCCCGTCACCTGGGGCTGGGAAAGGAGCTCCAGCTGGTCCAGGTCCACCGCTCGCTGCAGCTGGGCTTCGATCGCCAGGCGGTGCCGGCTGCGCACCGTCATCTCGGCCGCATAGCGCAGCACCGCCTGCGGTCCCCGGCGCCGGGCCTGCCCGAGGGCCGTGGCGGCGAACAGCAGCAGGGTTTCCGGCTCCGTGGAGTCCTGCGGGAAGCGGCTCACCCCCGCCCAGGCGAACAGGGCCAGATCCAGCTCTCCGGCCCCGGCCGCCGGAGCGGTGAGGGCGTCCATGAGGGTGCCGGCGGCCTGCAGGGCGGTGGGGTCGCCCGGCTCCTGCGCCTGCACGATCAGGAACTCGCTCCTGCCGACCTGGGCCAGGAGGTCCTCGGCTCCCACGCGGCGTCCCAGGCGATCGACGGCCGTCTGCACCAGGGGATCTCCCTGGGCGGGGCCGAAGCTTTCCTCGATGCGCTTGATGCCCTCGAGCTCGATCCAGATCACCACGAGGGGCTGGCTCCGCTGGCACAGCTGGCCGAGGCGCAGTTCGGCCATCGGCAGGTTGGGCAGCCGGGTCAGGGGATCATGGAACCCCGCATGCTGCAGCTGCCGGTCCTTCTCCCGCAGGAGGGTCTGATCGCTGAGGGCGGCGATGGAATGGCTGGGGCCACCGTCGCCGTCCCGCACCACCGCCATCCGCATCAAGGCGGGATAGACCTCACCGCTGCGGCGCCGGTTCCAGATCTCCCCCTCCCAGCGGTCGTTGTCGAGCAGCTCCTCCCAGAGGGAGGCGAAGAACGCCGTGGACTGATACCCGGAATTCATGATGCGGGGCTGCGGCCCAGCAGCTCCTCCTCGGCATGGCCGGTGATGGCCACGTAGGCCTCGTTGCAGCTGAGGATCGCGCCGCTGCTGTCGGTGACCACGAGCCCCTCCTGGATCAGGGAGCAGGCCCGGTGATGGAGACCAAGCCACTGCCGGCTCTCCTCCAGTCGGCTCTGCAGCTCCCCCAGGCGGCGGCCCTCCAGCTCGGCCAGCCGGCGCCGCCGCAGCACCTCCCGGGTCAGCAGGGCCGCCAGGAGGCTGGCGGTGAGACCCAGCAGCAGCACCGAAGCCCAGGCCGGCAGCCAGGGGGAGGAGCTGTGCAGGGGTACCTGGACCAGAAGCAGCCAGCGTGAACCCCCGTTCTCGAGGAGGTGGGCGCTGCCATGGGGCAGGACGCCGGCTGCAGGGAGGTTGCGGGAGTCGTAGAGCAGCTGGGCGGGGTCGGCCCGATCGCCGTAACACAGCTGCAGATCCACGGGCTCGTCCAGCCGGATGAGCGGTTGGTTGAGGGCCGCCCGCATCACGTCGCGCAGCGGCAGGGTGGCGAAGGCCCAGCGGGTCGCCGCAGCGCCGCCGGGGTGACCTCCTCGGACGCCATCTGCAGGCCGACCAGGCCCTGCAGCACCGCCTCGGTGTTCGAGAGCTTGCGATCCAGGGCGGCAACGACGATCTCAGCGACGGGGTTCTCCCGCCTGCCGTGGTCCCCGAAGGACTGACGGACGCTGCCCCAGGTCAGCAGGGTGGTGCCAGGGACGCCGATGGCCAGCACCATGGGGGCCGGCGAGCTCCACGCCCGGGAGCGGTGCTCATCGGCGGGGGGAGGTGGCGGCAGGGGATCCAGTCGGCGGCCGGGCCGGGCGGGATAGGGAGGGTTGTCTGGTGTGATCGATCACACTTTCTTGAAGATTGACGGCCTGACCACCGGGGCTTTCTTCACCCTCGCCATTCCTCCGCCGGGGCGCCACAGGAGCCGGCGACGGCTGGGGGCGTCCTGGCCGCCCTGGGTCTCCTGAGGGCGTCCCTGATGATCGGCTGCCAACGGCAGCCGCCCCGGATGGTGCTGGCCATGAATCCCTGGCCCGGATACGCCTACTTCACCCTGGCCCAGGCCCGTCAGCACGACGACCCCCGCCGACTGACCCTGGACGTCCGCAGCCTCTCGGACAACGACCGCGCCGTGCGGGCCTACATCGGGGGGGCGGCCCAGGCCATCGCCACCACCGCCATCGATGTCGTCACCATCTGCGGCGTGGCCCCGGAGCGCTGTCCGGTGATCGTCTACGTGATCGATGAATCCCGCGGCGGTGATCAGGTGCTGGCCCACCGGGACGTGAAGGATCTCCAGGGTCTGGTGGGCCGGCCCATCGTCCTCGACCGCAGCAGCCTCTCCCTGTACATGCTGGCCCGCGCCTTCGCCTCCCAGGGGCTGCCGCCGCCGGCCCCCCTCCCAGCTCCGCCACCTGCCCCCCGCCTGGTGGGAGGCCGCCCTGCGGCAGAAGTACGGTCGCCGGCGTGGTGAGCTACCCGCCCCGTAGCAAGAGGCTGCGTCGCGCCCTGCCGCTGGACACGGTCTTCACCAGCCGGCAGCTGCCCAACGAGATCCTCGATGTGCTCGCCGTGGAGCCCGAGTTTCTGCGCCTGCACCCGGATGCCGTGCTGGCCCTGTTGCAGGGCTGGCAGGCGGTGCGGCGGGAGGAGAGGATGCGGCCGGTCGATGTCGGCCGTGAGATGGCCGACTACCTCGGCCTCGAGACCGGTGCCGGCACCGGCACGCTGGGGGGGATCCGCTATCCCGGGCTGCAGGAGCAATACGAGCTGCTCGACCCACGCCAGAACAACCTGCCGCCGCTGCTGGAGCAGATCCGCCGGGTGCTCTTCGTCCATGGCGTCATCCCGGCCAACACCCCCTTGCCCGCCACCGTGGACACCATCGTCAGGGAGCTTGCCAAAGGCCCCTGACCCGCGACCGGCTGGCTCGACGGCGTCGCTGCCGATCCCTGGCTAACAGAAGGAGAGGCGAGTCCGGTTCCCCATGCCTTCCCCCGTGCAGTTGCGCTGCTGCGAGGCCAGCGGCTGCCGTTCCGCCGGCAGCCAGGCCCTTCGCACCGCCCTGGAGGACGCCTGTGGGGCCCCCGGCCCCGAGGTCTCCCGGCTGACGATCAAGCCGGTGGGTTGCCTGCGCCAGTGCGGCAGCGGCCCCCTGGTGGCCTGCGACCGGCCCGGTGGAACGCAGCTCTTCGGCGGGCTGGCGCCGGAGCAGGCCGGCGCCCTCATCGCCGAGGCCCTTGCCGACGACGGGGGCGGGAACGCCGGGCCCTCCAGCGCCGCCGACCCCCTGGCGGGCCATCGGCTCGATCTGGAGGGTCCGTTCTTCGCCCTGCAGCGGCCCGTGGTGCTCGAGGGCTGCGGGCAGGTGAACCCCGAATCCATCGACGACGCCCTAGCGTTCGGAAGCTATGCCCAGCTGCAGCGGGTCCTGCAGGAGCTCACCACCGAGCAGGTCCGGGACGAGGTGCGCCTCAGCGGTCTGCGCGGCCGGGGCGGCGCCGGTTACCCGACGGGCCTGAAGTGGGACACGGTGGCCCTCCAGCCCCCCGGCCCCCGCTACGTGGTCTGCAACGCCGATGAGGGGGACCCCGGCGCCTTCATGGACCGCAGCGTGCTGGAGAGCGATCCGCACCGGCTGATCGAGGGGATGGCGATCGCCGCCTATGCGGTGGGCGCCGAGCGGGGCTTCGTCTATGTGCGAGCCGAGTATCCCCTGGCGATCGAGCGCCTTCGGCTGGCCCTGCAGCAGGCCCGCAGCCGCCACCTGCTGGGCAACCACATCCACGGCACCCCCTTCAACCTGCGCCTGGAGGTGCGGGTGGGGGCGGGCGCCTACGTCTGCGGCGAGGAGACGGCCCTGCTGCTCTCGATCCAGGGTCAGCGGGGCATGCCCCAGCCCCGACCCCCCTTTCCGGCCCAGTCGGGCCTCTGGGGGGCGCCCACCCTGATCAACAACGTCGAGACCTTCACCGCCGTGCCGGCGATCCTGAGGGAAGGAGGCGACTGGTACGCCGCCATGGGCACCGAGCACAGCAAGGGCACCAAGGTGTTCGCCCTCTCCGGGGCGGTGGTCAACACCGGCCTGGTGGAGGTGCCCATGGGCACCCCCCTGCGCACCGTCGTGGAGGTGATCGGCGGCGGCGTGCCTGATGGCTCGGCCATCAAGGCGGTGCAGACGGGGGGGCCATCCGGGGGCTGCATCCCGGCGGAACGGCTGGACACCCCCGTCGACTACGAGAGCCTGCTGGAGCTGGGTTCGATGATGGGGTCCGGCGGCATGGTGGTGATGGGGGAGAGCACCTCCATGCCCGAGGTGGCGCGCCACTTCATGGGCTTCAGCGTCAACGAGAGCTGCGGCAAGTGCGTGCCCTGCCGCGCCGGCACCGTGCAGCTGGCCCAGCTGCTGGATCGCTTCGTGGAACGCCGGGCCACGCCCGAGGACATGGAACGGCTCGAGGCCCTCTGCCAGATGGTGAAGGTCACCAGCCTCTGCGGTCTGGGTCAGTCGGCCCCCAATCCGGTGCTCAGCACCCTGCGCTGGTTCCGCCACGAATACGAGGCCGCCTGCCGGGAGCCTTCGGGCTGCGTCGCCAGCGGGGAGGGGCGCTGATGGCCGTCATCACCCTCAAGGTCAACGGCCAGGACGTGGCGGTGCCGGCGGGGGCCAGCCTGCTGGAGGCCACCCGGGCGGCCGCGGCCGATGTCCCCACCCTCTGCCACCTCGACGGCCTCAGCCCGGTCTCCGCCTGCCGGCTGTGCCTGGTGGAGGTGGAGGGATCAAACAAGCTGCTGCCCGCCTGCAGCACCGCCGCCGCCGAGGGGATGGTGGTCCACACCCACACTCCGCAGCTCAGGGAGTATCGGCGCATGGCGGTGGAGCTGTTCTTCGCTGAGGGCAACCACGTCTGTGCGGTCTGCGTGGCCAACACCCACTGCGAGCTGCAGGACACCGCCGTGGCCGTGGGCATGGACCATTCCCGTTTCCCCTACCAGTACCCCCAGCGGTCGGTGGATGCCTCCCATCCCCAGTTCACCCTCGACCACAACCGCTGCATCCTCTGCAGCCGCTGCGTACGCGTCTGCGACGAGATCGAGGGCGCCCATGTATGGGACATCGGCAGCCGTGGCGGCCAGTGCCACATCGTCGCCGGCCTGGATGAGCCCTGGGGCCAGGTGCAGGCCTGCACCTCCTGCGGCAAGTGCGTGGAGGTGTGCCCCACCGGCGCCCTGTTCCGCAACATCGACACCACGGCCGAGAAGCAGCCCGACGCCAGCCTGCCCGCCCTGCTGCGCAGCGCCCGCGACCAGCGCCGCTGGCACAACCAGTGACCCTCCACCCCATGACCGGCACCTCCGCCACCGCCGTGCCTGCCCAACGGCTCCGCCTCGCCACCGTCTGGCTGGCGGGCTGCTCCGGCTGCCACATGTCGTTCCTCGACCTCGACGAGTTCCTCTTTGATCTCGCCGAGGCGGTGGATGTGGTCTTCTCGCCCGTGGGCAGCGACATCAAGGTGTACCCCGAGAACGTCGACATCGCCCTGGTGGAGGGAGCGGTGGCGAACGTCGACAACCTGGAGCTGGCCCTGCAGGTGCGGGAGCGCACCGGGCTGGTGGTCTCCTTCGGCGACTGCGCCGTCACCGCCAACGTGCCGGGCCTGCGCAACCTCCTCGATGGGGGCCACGACGGCGCCCGGGCCGTGCTCGAGCGCGGTTACCTGGAGCTGGCCGACGCTACGGGTCAGCTGCCTTTCGCCCCCGGCGTCGTCCCGGAACTGCTGCCGAAGGTGCTCCCCCTGCACGCGGTGATTCCGGTGGACCTCTATCTGCCAGGCTGCCCCCCGTCGGCCGAGCGCATCCGTGCGGCGATCGCGCCGCTGCTGGCGGGCGAGCGGCCGGTCATGGAAGGGGCCGCCATGCTCCGCTTCGGATGAGGACCTCCCCATGACCCGCACCGTTCTCATTGACCCGGTGACACGCATCGAGGGCCACGCCAAGATCACCCTCCATCTCGACGACGCCGGCCACCTCACCGACACCCGTTTCCACGTGGTGGAGTACCGCGGCTTCGAGAAGTTCTGCGAGGGGCGGCCCTTCACCGAAATGGCGGGCATCACGGCCCGGATCTGCGGCATCTGCCCGGTGAGCCACCTGCTGGCGGCCGCCAAGACCGGCGACAAGCTGCTGGCGATCGCGATCCCCCCGGCGGCCGACAAGCTGCGGCGGCTGCTCAACCTGGCCCAGCTCACCCAGTCCCACGCCCTCTCGTTCTTTCACCTCAGCAGCCCCGATTTCCTGCTGGGCTGGGAGAGCGATCCGGCCAAACGCAACGTCTTCGGCCTGATGGCCGCCGACCCCGACCTGGCCCGGGCCGGCATCCGCCTGCGCCAGTTCGGCCAGCAGATCCTGGAGCTGCTGGGCGGCCGCAGGATCCACTCCGCCTGGGCCGTGCCCGGCGGCGTGCGCACCCCCCTGAGCCAGGAGGCGAAGGACTGGATCCTGGATCGCCAGCCGGAGGCCCGCGCCACCGTCACCCTGGCGCTGGAGCTCTACAAAAAGCTCCTCGATGGGCCGCTGCAGAAGGAGCAACGGGTGTTCGGCGACTTCCCCAGCCTGTTCATGGGCCTGGTGACCCCGGACGGGCGCTGGGAGCACATCGAGGGGCGTATCCGCTTCCGGGACGCCAGCGGAGCCATCGTGGCCGACCAGCTCAGCGAGGACGACTACTCCGATTTCCTCGGCGAGGCCGTCGAACCCTGGAGCTATCTGAAGTTCCCCTACTACAAACCGCTTGGCTACCCGGACGGCATCTACCGGGTGGGCCCCCTGGCACGGCTCAACGTCTGCGACAGCGTCGGCACCCCCTGGGCCGACCGGGAGCTGGCGGAGCTGCGCCAGCGCAGCGGCCATCCGGCCACCTCCAGCTTTGCCTATCACCACGCCCGGCTGGTGGAGATCGTGGCCTGCCTGGAGGCGATCGAGGCTCTGGTGCAGGATCCGGAGCTGATGCACGGCCGCATCCGCCGGCGGGCCTCCCTCAACCGCAACGAGGCGGTGGGCGTCAGCGAGGCGCCCCGCGGCACCCTCTTCCACCACTACCGGGTGGACGACGACGGCCTGCTCACCGGCGTCAACCTGATCATCGCCACCGGCCAGAACAACCTGGCCATGAACCGCACCGTGCACCAGATCGCCCGGGAGTACATCCCCGATCCGGTGCCCGCCGGCACCGAGATTCCCGAGGCGATGCTCAACCGGGTGGAGGCGGGAATCCGCTGCTTCGATCCCTGCCTCTCCTGCTCCACCCATGCCGCCGGCCAGATGCCGCTGCGCCTGCAGCTGCTGGCCGCCGATGGCACGGTGCTGGCCGAGCGCCTGCGGGGATGACCGCCGCCGGCACCCCGGGCGCCCTGCTGATCGGCATCGGCAACCCCCTGCGGGGCGACGACGGGGTGGGCTGGCACCTGGTGGAGGGTCTGGGCGTGCAGCGCCACCAGCTCACCCCCGAACTGGCCGAGCTGGTGGCGGCCGCCGAGCGGCTGCTGATCGTCGATGCCTGGCTGGCTCCGCCCCGGAGCCGCTGTCTGCTGCGCCCCCTGGCGGCCTCAGACGGCTGGGAGCGGGACACGCACCGGGTGGCGCCCGCCCGGCTGCTGGCGCTGGCCGAGCAGCTGTTCGACCGCCGGGTGCCGGCCCACGAGCTGCTGGTGCCGGCCTTCGACTTCGCCTGGGGCGAGCGCTTCTCGCCCGGGCTGCGGCGCCGGCTGCCCGAAGCGCGCCGGCTGCTGCGGGGCTGGTTGCAGGGGACGCCGCCCCATGCATGAACTCAGCCTGATGGATGCGGTGCGGGGGCAGGCCCTCGAGCAGGCCGCTCTGCACGGAGCCCGGCGCATCGCCGCCATCACCCTGCGGGTGGGCAGCCTGGCGGGGGTGGAGATCGAGGCCCTGCGCCTCGCCCACACGGTGGTGATGGCCGGCACCATCGCCGACGGCTCCCGGCTGGAGATCGAGGCGGTTCCTGCCGAGTGTTTCTGTGCCGCCTGTGGGCAGCCGTTCCTTGCGCCGGATGGCTGCTGCGCGTGCCCCCGCTGCGGCCGTATCAGCCGGGAGCTGCTGCGGGGAAGGGAACTGCAGCTGGCCTGCCTGGAGATCGATTGAGCCGGCGAGAGCGTACGGGCTCGGGCTACGGGTTTGGGCCTGCCCGGCGCTGGGGGCTTGGCGCCCGACGCAGGCGGTGATCCCGTCCGGGACTGAAAAATGATCGACCCAATAGGCATACACAATAGACGTTCAGAGGAGAAATGACACAGAACTGAAGGGCGAAATGTAATCTTGTGCAAGTTTTCTTTTTTTGCCGCTCTGTGCCAGGACTGATGCTGTCCATGGCTTGTCAGTTCCTCTATGGCCCGGGTTTATTTCGGAATGAGTGAGAGGATTACAATCCCCATGACTTATTTCACAAAGACATTCCATCGCACTTTTCTGCGCGGGGTGGGAATCGCCGCAACGGGTGGTCTCCTGCTCGGCGGGCCCGCGATGGCGGAGGTCACGCCTGCTGGCGAACGCACCGAGCCTGTGACGAATGCTGTGAATCCGGAAGCGCCCGCAAGTCTTCCCGGGCTTGTGGAAACCGGCCCGAGTGATCGTCCCGCCGCGGCTGTTCCGGCCCTGGACTCCGCGTCGCCAGTGGCAGCCCCCAGCGCAAGCCTGGCGCCCCGGGTCGCGCCGGACGCTGCCCTCATCGCCCAGACCTACCCCCAGCCGGTGGTGAAGGAGGTCTATTCCGCCAAGGGCTGGTACCTCACCATCGGCGCCGGCGCCCAGACCCCCAGCGACCAGACGGTGAACAGCACGGGCACGCTCGTTTCACCCTTCTTCACGCCGCTGCTGTTCAACTTCGGCAACAACAATTCCACCAAGCTGAATCTGGGCGGGGGCTTCTCCGGTGATGTGGGCGTCGGTTACGACTTCGGTGCCCTGCGCGCCGAGCTCACCTACGGCTACAGCCGGGCCAGCCTCAATGCCGCCGGCGCCGCCAATCCTATCGGCTTCGGTGCCTTCGGCATCGTACCCTTCACCAACAACGTTTCCGGCATCATCAACAAGAATGATGTGCTGGCCAGCCTCTACTACGACATCGAGACCAACAGCCGCTGGACGCCCTACATCGGCGGTGGCATCGGTTACACCAACCTCAGCACCCCGAGTTTCAGCCTCAATGGCTTCCCCACCAACAGCGTCAACAAGGGCCTGTTCGGCTGGCAGGCCAAGGTCGGTGTCAGCTACGCCATGAATTACAACTCCGACATCTACCTGGAGGGTGTCTATCAGGGGGCCGGTGGCTACTCCAGCGAAAACCTCACCTTTGATTCCTTCAACAGCTGGGGCGGCAAGATCGGCTTCCGCTATCGCTTCGGTGCCCGCCCGGTGGCGGCTGCGCCCGCTCCCACCCCGGAACCGGAACCCGTCATCCAGCCCGCACCGGCGCCTGCCCCAGTCTTCCAGCCCGAGCCGGCTCCAGGGCCGGTCCGCGGCCTCTGGTGATCGCGGCCGCCCGGCCACGGCCCCGCCTGAGCAGCGTGCCTAACCTTTCCGGGTGAGGCCGGGCCCCGACGGGGCTGTTCCGTGCCCACGCCTTCCGGGGACGATCCAGCGATGTGTGTCGACTGCAACTGCGGCCAACCGGTCGCCCCCGCCATCGAGGCTCCTCGGGAGCTGCAGCTCGAGCAGCGCCTGCTGGTCCACAACGATGCCCAGGCGGCCGCCAACCGGAAGCACTTCGCTGCCGCCGGTGTGCGGGTGATCAATCTTCTCTCCTCACCGGGCTCCGGCAAGACCGCCCTGCTGGAGCGGCTGGCCCGGCACCTGGCTCCCCCTTCCCCTGCGGCGCGCCATCCAATGGCGGTGATCGTGGGGGATCTGGCCACCGACAACGATGCCCGCCGTCTGCAGGTCGTCGGGGTGCCGGCCCTGCAGATCACCACCGGCCAGGCCTGCCACCTGGAGGCGGCGATGGTGCACCGGGCCCTCCATGAGCTGGCCCACCGCGGCCAGCCCCTGGAGGGTCTGGAGCTGCTGGTGATCGAGAACGTCGGCAATCTGGTCTGTCCAGCCGCCTTCGACCTGGGCGAGAGTCAGCGGGTCGTGCTGCTGTCGGTCACCGAAGGGGAGGACAAGCCCCTGAAGTACCCGGCCATCTTCCACTCCGCCGATGTGGTGGTGATCAGCAAGTGCGATCTGGCCGTGGCCTGCGGTTTCGACGGTCCCCAGGCACGCCGCCACATCGCCCGTGTGGCCCCACGGGCCCGGATCGTCGAGGTCTCGGCCCGCACCGGGGAGGGCATCGCCGAGCTGCTGGCGGCCCTGGGCCTGGAGCGGGTGGCCCTCGCCGGCTGACCATGCTGCAGCTGGCGGGGCGGGTCCAGCTGCAGCTGGAGTGTCGCGGGGTGGTCCAGGGGGTGGGCTTCCGGCCCCTGGTGCACCGCCTCGCCCAAGACCTCCAGCTCTGTGGCGAGGTGGAGAACGGCCCGGGGGCGGTGCGCCTGCGGCTGGAGGGGGACCGCCGTTCTCTGGAGGTGTTCCTGCAGCGCCTGCCCCGGCAACTGCCCCCCCGGGCCCGCCTCGATCCCCTGGATCCGGTGTGGTCGGCGGCCGGCCCCCCGATGGAGGGGCCCTTGCAGGCGGGGGTGCGGATCCTGGCCGGCCAGGCCGGGCCGCTCGGCATTGATCTGGTCGCGTCGACGCTGGTGGCCGACCGGGCCCCCTGCAGCGCCTGCCTGGCCGAGCTGGCCGATCCCACCGATCGCCGCTTCGGCTACCCCTTCATCAGCTGCTGCGACTGCGGTCCCCGCTTCAGCATCGCCACGGCCGAGCCCTGGTCCCGGGCCCACACGACCCTGGCGCCGTTCGCCCTCTGCCTGGCCTGCCGCCGGGAGTTCGAGGATCCGTCCGATCGCCGCTTCCATGCCGAGACCATCGCCTGCCCGGTGTGCGGGCCGCGGCTGGCGCTCCTCGACGGCTCCGGGGCGCCCCTGGCGGGCTTGGCCGCCGGTGGGGGCACCAGCCCCTCGGCCCTGATCCAGGCCTGCTGTGACCTGCTCGCCGGCGGGAAGGTCCTGGCCCTGCAGGGGGTGGGCGGGTTTCAGCTGCTGGTGGCGGCCACCGACGCGGCGGCGGTGGCCCGGCTGCGACGTCGCAAGCACCGGCCCGCCAAGCCCTTCGCCCTGCTGGTGGCCGAGGCCGAGGCCCTGGCCCCCCTCTGTCGCATCGACGCTGCCGAGCGACGGGCTCTGGAGGACCCCGCCGCCCCGATCGTGCTGCTGCGGCGCCGCCCCGGGGCCCTCGATGCCCTGCCGGGCGTGGCCCCGGGCAGCCCGTGCCTGGGGGCGATGCTGCCGGCGTCGCCGCTGCACCACCTGTTGGCGCGTGCCTTCGGCCGGCCCCTGGTGGCCACCAGCGGCAACCCCAGCGGGGAACCCCTCTGCATCGAGCCCGCCGAAGCGCTGCGGCGGCTGGGGGCCGGAGCCGGGGCCCGCGAACCGATCGCCGATGCGTTCCTCGTCCAGGACCGCGCCATCGCCCGGCCCCTGGACGATTCGGTGCTGCAGGTGATCGACGGCCGGCCCGCCCTGCTGCGCCGGGCCCGCGGCTACGCCCCCGAGCCCCTGGCCCTCGGATCGGTGCCCGTCGAGGCGTCCGGTGGCCGGCCCGCCGGTGCGGTGGCCCTGGGCGGCGACCTCAAGTGCGCGCCCGCCCTGGCCCTGGAGGGTCGGGTGTGGCTGTCCCCCCACCTGGGGGACCTGGCCGAGGGCCGCCAGCTCTCGCGCCTGCTTGCCGGACTGGGGGCGATCGATCGCCGCTGGGGAGAAGGGGTGGCGGCGATCGCCTGCGATGCCCATCCCGGCTACCTGAGCCACCAGTTCGCCGCCGCCCAGCCGTGGCCACGGCGGCCGGTGCAGCACCACCGGGCCCATGGCCTGGCCGTGCTGGCTGAGCATGGTCTGGTGCCGCCGCTGCTGGCCTTCACCTGGGACGGGCTGGGCTATGCCCCACCGGCGGATTCCGCGGCCGGGACGGGGTCGGCCGGGAGGGGGGCGGCGAACGCCGATGCCCGGCTCTGGGGCGGGGAGCTGCTGCTGCTGGGCGGACCCGGGGATCTCCCCTGCGAGCGCTGCGTGGCCCTGCGGCCCTTTCCCCTGCCGGGCGGTGAGCGGGCCATGGCGGAACCCCGCCGGGCGGCCCTGGGGCTCCTGGCCGCCGCCGGGCCCGGGGCTCTGGGGCATCCCGGCGCCCGCCACACCCTGGCCGCCTTCGCAGCCGGCGAACGCCGCCTGTTGCTGCAGGCCGTCGCCGGCGGCTGCAACAGCCCCCTGACCACCAGCATGGGTCGGCTGTTCGATGCGGTCGCCTCCCTGCTGGGCCTGGTGCAGGTGCAGAGCCATGAGGGCGAAGGGGGACTGCGGCTGCAGGGGGCCGCCAGTGCCGCCACCGCTGCCCCCGCCGCCTCCTTCCCCGGCGCCCCCGGCGACTGGACCCTTCCCCTGGCACCGCCCGGTGCCCTCGCGGCGGCCACCGGTCCCGAGGGGCCGACCCTGGGCTGGCTCGACTGGGAACCGCTGCTGCTGGCCCTGCTGGCGGCGATCGCGGCCGGGACGCCGGCGAGCGTCTGCGCCGCCCGCTTTCACCACGTCCTGGTGGCGGCCCTGGCCGGGACGGCCGCCAGCGCCGCGGGGGCCCTGGCGGTCACCACGGCGATCCCTGTCGGGGGCGCGCCGGTGGCCCTGAGCGGCGGCTGCTTCCAGAACCGGCTGCTGCTGGAGGGCGCGATCGGCGCCCTGCGGGCCCGGGGTCTGCGGCCGTACTGGCCTGAGCTCGTGCCCTGCAATGACGGCGGGCTGGCCCTCGGCCAGCTCTGGGCGCTGCGGTGGCCGTGGGCAGATCCGGCCACCGGGCCTACAACCGGAGGGAGAGACCACGCGCCGTGATCCGCCCATGTGCCTGGCCGTGCCCGCCCGTATCGTCTCGATCCGGATCCAGCGGCCGGCGGGAGAGCCCGGGCCGGGTGCTCCCGGGACCGGGGACGACGACGGCCTCTGGCGCATGGCCGAGGTGGATTTCGGGGGCGTGCGCCAGCAGGTGAGCCTGGCCTGCCTGCCCGAGGCGGCCGTCGGTGATCGGGTGCTGGTGCACGTGGGCCTGGCCCTCAGTTTCGTCGAGGACGATCCCGCATGACCATCACCGTGGATGGCAACGAGGCCGTGGCGCTCGTGGCCTACCGACTCAACGAGGCCATCGCCATCTACCCCATCACCCCCGCCTCACCGATGGGGGAGTGGGCTGACACCTGGAGCACCGAAGGCCGCCCCAACCTCTGGGGCACGGTGCCGGCGGTGGTGGAGCTGCAGAGCGAGGCCGGTGCCGCCGGCACCGTCCACGGCGCCCTGCAGGCGGGGGTGCTGACCACCACCTTCACGGCCTCCCAAGGGTTGCTGCTGATGGTGCCCAATCTCTACAAGCTGGCCGGCGAGCTCACCCCCGCCGTGCTGCACGTGGCGGCCCGTTCCCTGGCGGCCCAGGGGCTCTCGATCTTCGGCGACCACAGCGACGTGATGGCCTGCCGCGGCTCGGGCTGCGTCATCCTCTGCTCGGCCTCGGTGCAGGAGGCCGGCGACTTCGCCGCCATCGCCACCCGGGTCAGCCTGCAGGCGCGGCTGCCGTTCCTGCACATGTTCGACGGTTTCCGCACGTCCCACGAGATCCAGAAGATCCACCCCATCGCCGACGAGGTCCTCCACGCCCTGGTGCCGATGGAGGCGGTGGCGGCCCATCGCCGGCGGGCCCTCTCCCCGGACCACCCCGTGCTGCGCGGCACGGCCCAGAACCCCGACGTCTACTTCCAGGCGCGGGAGTCGGTGAACCGCTTCTACGACGCCCTTCCCGCTCATCTGGTGGAGGCGATGGAGCGCTTCGCCGCCCTCACCGGTCGCCAGTACGGGCCCTATGAGTACGTGGGGGCCGCCGATGCCGAGCGGGTGGTGGTGCTGATGGGTTCCGGCTGCGAAACCGCCCAGGAGACCGCCTTGGCCCTGGCCGCCGCCGGCGAACGGGTGGGGGTGCTCAAGGTGCGCCTGTTCCGGCCCTTCGCGGCGAGCCTGTTTGCGGCGGCCCTGCCGCCGACGGTGCGATCCCTCGCGGTGCTCGACCGCTGCAAGGAGCCCGGGTCCGGCGGCGAACCCCTTTACCTCGACGTGGTGGCGGCCCTCAGCGAGGCCTGGCGCCCCTGCCACGGCGATCGCCCCCTCCCCCTGGTGGTGGGCGGCCGCTATGGCCTCTCCTCCAAGGAGTTCACCCCGGCGATGGTGAAGGCGGTGTTCGACAACCTCCTGCTGCCTCAGCCCCGCAACCACTTCACGGTCGGTATCGACGACGACCTCACCCACCGCTCGCTGCCCGTCGCGACGGACTTCCACGTCGATGGGGCCGACCAGGTGCGGGCCGTGTTCTACGGCCTGGGCTCGGACGGCACCGTGGGAGGCAACAAGGCCACGATCAAGATCATCGGCGAGCAGACCGATCTGTTCGCGCAGGCCTACTTCGTCTACGACTCCAAGAAGTCGGGGTCGGTCACGGTCTCGCACCTGCGCTTCGGCCCCCGGCCGATCCGCGCCCCTTATCTGATCGAGCGCCCCACGCTGGTGGCCTGCCACCAGTGGGACTTCGTCGACCGCTTCGACCTGCTGGCCGGCCTGGAGCCCGGTGGCGTGCTGCTGCTCAACAGTCCCTTCACGCCCGAGGAGAGCTGGCGGCGGATGCCGGCCTCGCTGCGCTGCGGCATCCGGGAGCGGGGGCTGGCGGTGTGGCTGATCAACGCCTACCGGGTGGCTCGGGAGGCCGGCATGGGCCAGCACATCAACACGGTGATGCAGGCCTGCTTCTTCGCCGTCAGCGGGGTGCTGCCCAGGGAGGACGCGATCGAGCAGATCCGCGCCTCGATCCGCAAGACCTACGGCCGCAAGGGGGAGGCGGTGGTGGCGATCAACCTGCGCGCCCTCGATGCCACCCTCGAGCACCTGCAGCCCCTCGACTGGCGCCAGCTGCCCGAGGAGGAGGCCCTCCCGCCCGCACCGCCGGCGGCCGACCGGCTCGCCGGGGCCCCCGCCTTCGTGCGCCAGGTGATCGGGCCCCTGCTCGAGCGGCGCGGCGATGCCCTGCCGGTGAGTGCCCTGCCCTGCGACGGCACCTGGCCCACCGGCACGGCCCACTGGGAGAAGCGCAACATCGCCGCGTCGGTGCCGGTGTGGGAGAGCGATCTGTGCGTGCAGTGCGGCAAGTGCGTCATGGTCTGTCCCCATGCGGTGATCCGGGCCAAGGCGGTGGCGCCGGAGGCCCTGGAGCGGGCGCCGGAGGGCTTCCGCCAGGCCCCGGCCCGGGATCCCGATCTGGCGGGCCGCAGCTTCACGATTCAGGTGGCCGTTGAGGACTGCACCGGCTGTGCCATCTGTGTGGAGGTCTGTCCGGCGCGGGACCGCACCGAGCCGAAGCGCAAGGCGATCAACATGGCGCCCCAGCGCCCCCTGCGGGAGGCGGCCCGCGGCCACTGGGACTACTTCCTGGGGCTGCCGGAGATGGCCCGCGGCGATCTCAACCTGCACAAGATCGGTCAGCAGCAGCTGCAGCAACCCCTGTTCGAGTTTTCCGGTGCCTGCGGCGGCTGCGGTGAAACGCCCTACCTCAAGCTGGCCAGCCAGCTGTTCGGCGACCGCATGCTGGTGGCCAACGCGACGGGGTGCTCCTCGATCTACGGCGGCAACCTCCCCACCACCCCCTGGAGCGCCAACGCCGAGGGGCGCGGACCGGCCTGGAGCAATTCCCTGTTCGAGGACAACGCCGAATTCGGCCTGGGCATGCGGGTGGCGATCGACCAGCAACACCAGATGGCCCTCGAACTGCTGGAACGGCTGGGACCGGCACCGGAGCGGGCCGACCCCGTGCTTCCCGAAGCCCTGGTGGAGGCGCTCCGCGGCGCCGACCAGCACGATGAAGCCGGCATCGTGGCCCAGCGACAGCGGGTGGAGGAGCTCAAGCGGCGGTTGGTCGCCGTGGATCCCCAGGCCCCCCTGGCCGCACAGGCCGCCCGCCTGCTGGATCTGGCCGATGCCCTGGTGAAGAAGAGCGTCTGGCTGGTGGGGGGTGACGGCTGGGCCTACGACATCGGCTTCGGCGGCCTCGACCACGTGCTGGCAAGCGGTCGGGACGTCAATGCCCTGGTGCTCGACACCGAGGTGTACTCCAACACCGGCGGCCAGATGTCGAAGGCCACCCCCCGGGCTGCAGTAGCCAAGTTCGCCGCCGGCGGCAAGGGGGCTCCCAAGAAGGATCTGGGGCTGATGATGATGAGCTACGGCAACGTCTACGTGGCCAGCGTGGCCATGGGGGCCCGCGACGAGCACACGGTGCGGGCGTTCCTGGAGGCGGAAAGCTACCCGGGACCGTCCCTGATCCTGGCCTACTCCCACTGCATCGCCCACGGCATCGACATGGCCAGGGGCATGGAGCAGCAGAAGGCGGCGGTGGACTCCGGCCGCTGGCTGCTCTATCGCTACGACCCGCGCCGCAGCGAGCGGGGGGAAAACCCCCTTCAGATCAATGGTCGGGGCCCGACCCGACCCCTGGCTGAAGCGATGGCCACGGAGAACCGCTTCCGCATGCTCTCCTTCAGCCAGCCGGAACGGGCCCGGGCCCTGGCCCGAGCGGCCCAGCGGGAGGTGGACCGGCGCTGGGCCGCCTACCGGGCCCTGGCCGACGCCCAGGTGGAGGCACCAGCATGAACCGTCCCGATCTTTCCGTCACCTATCTGGGGCTGGAGCTGCGCAGTCCGCTGGTGGTGGGGGCCGCGGCACCCCTCAGCGAGGACATCGACCAGCTGCTGCGGCTTGAGGAGGCCGGCGCCGCCGCCGTGGTGCTGCATTCCCTGTTCGAGGAGCAGATCGAGCGCGACCAGCTGGAGCTGCACCGGGTCACCATCCAGGGTGCGGACAGCTACGGGGAGGCGCTCAGCTACTTCCCCGAGCCCTCGATCTTCCACGTGGGCCACGACCTCTACCTGCGCCACCTGGAGCAGGCCCGCTCCCGGCTGACGGTGCCCGTGATCGCGAGCCTCAACGGCGCCCATCCCGGCCAGTGGGTGCAGGTGGCGCGGCGCCTGGAGGCGGCCGGCGCCAGCGCCCTGGAGCTGAACATCTATTCGGTCCCCACCGACCCCGACCTCTCCAGCGCCGCGATCGAGAACCAGGTGCTGGAGATCGTCGCCGAGGTGCGCGCCGAGGTGACCCTGCCCCTGGCCGTGAAGCTCAGCCCCTTCTTCACCAATTTCAGCGCCATGGCCAAGCGGCTGGCCGCCGCCGGGGCCGATGGCCTGGTGCTCTTCAACCGCTTCTACCAGCCCGACATCGACATCGAGGAGCTGGAAGTGCGCCCCAACCTGCTGCTTTCCACCCCCCACGATCTGCGGCTGCCCCTGCGCTGGATCGCCTTGCTGCACGGCCGGCACCCGCTGGATCTGGCGGCCACCGGCGGCGTGCACCGCGGCACCGACGTGGTGCGCCTGCTGATGGCGGGTGCGGCCATCACCCAGGTGGTGGCCGCCCTTCTGCGCCACGGTCCCGCCCGGCTCACCGGCCTGGAGGAGGAGCTGGAGCAGTGGCTGCTGGAGCACGAGCACGCCACGGCCCGGGAGCTGATCGGCTGCATGAGCCAGCAGCGCTGCCCCGATCCGAGCGAGTACGAGCGTTCCCAGTACATGCGCGCCGTCCAGACCTTCCTGCCCGCCGAGGCCGCGGCGGCGCCCGGTCCCTGGTGAGCGCTCCGCTGGCGGCGACGGCGGAGGTGGCCGCCGTGCGGGAGCTGGCGGCCGAGCTGGCGGCGATCACCACCCGTCCCTGGACACTGATGGAGGTGTGCGGCGGCCAGACCCACGCCATCGTGCGCTGGGGCCTTCACCAGCTGCTGCCCCCCGGGCTGCGGCTGATCCACGGGCCCGGCTGCCCGGTGTGCGTCACGCCCGGCGCCACGATCGATGCCGCCCGGGCCCTGGCCCGGCGGCCCGAGGTGATTGTCTGCTCCTATGGCGACATGCTGCGGGTGCCGGGCGATGGCGCCGACGGAGGGCCGGGGGATCTGCTGGGGGTGCGGGCCGAGGGGGGCGACGTGCGCCTGCTCACCTCCCCCCTGGAGGCCCTGGTCCTCGCCCGGCGCCATCCCGAACGTCATGTGGTGTTCCTGGCGGTGGGCTTCGAGACCACGGCCCCGGCCACGGCCCTGCTGGTGCGCCAGGCGGTGGGGGCGGGAGTGGCCAACCTCTCCCTGCTGGCGGCCCATGTGCGGGTGCCCCCCGCCATGGCGTCGATTCTCACGTCCGAGGGCAACCAGGTGCAGGGGTTCCTGGCGGCGGGGCATGTCTGCGCCGTGATGGGCACCGCTGAGCTGGAGGCCCTGGCGGATCGGCACCGGGTGCCGGTGGTGGTGAGCGGTTTCGAGCCCCTGGACCTGATGCGGGGACTGGTGGCCTGCGTGTGCCAGCTGGAGCGGGGCGAGGCCCGGGTGGCCAATGCCTACGGCCGGGTGGTGCGGCCGCAGGGCAATCCGGCGGCCCGGGCCCTGCTGACGTCGGTGTTCGAGCCCGTCGACCGGCCCTGGCGGGGCTTCGGCCTTATCCCGGAGGGTGGACTGGGGCTGCGGGCGCCCTTTGGCCACCTGGAGGCCGGGGCCCGCTTCGCCCACCTGCCCGGTGGGCCCGAGGCCGGCGTGGAGCCGGGGGCCGCGGTTGGGGCTGAGGGGGTCTGCATCAGTGGCCGCATCCTGCAGGGCCGCGCCCGGCCCATGGACTGCCCGGCCTTCGGGGGCGCCTGCACGCCGGAGCATCCCCTGGGGGCACCGATGGTGTCCTCGGAGGGGGCCTGTGCGGCCTACCACCGCTACGGCCGCCGTGGCTGAGCCGGGACTGCCCGCCACGCCGCGCATCCAGCTGGCCCACGGCGGCGGAGGCACCCTGATGCAGCAGCTGATCGACGCCGAACTGCGCTGCCTCTACGCCGACCCCGACCAGGTGCTGCACGATGCCGCCCGCCTGGCCCTGCCCCACGGCCGCCTGGCCTTCACCACCGACAGCTACGTGGTGCAGCCGCTGGAGTTCAAGGGGGGCGACATCGGCACCCTGGCGGTGACGGGCACCGCCAACGACCTGGCCATGGCCGGCGCCCGGCCCCTGGTGCTGAGCCTGGGCCTGATCCTGGAGGAGGGGCTGGAGCTGGCCGTGCTGCGCCGCATCGTGGCGTCCCTGGGGGAGGCCGCCCGGCGCTGCGGGATGAGCATCGTCACGGGCGATACCAAGGTGGTGGAGCGGGGCAAGGGCGACGGGGCCTTCCTCAACACCAGCGGCATCGGCGTGCTGGAGGTGGCCGATCCGATCGATCCGCTGGCCATCGCTCCCGGCGACCAGCTGCTGGTGAGCGGTGATCTGGGCCGCCACGGAGTAGCGATCCTGGCCGCCCGCCATGGCCTCGACCTGCAGCCCCCCCTGGCGACCGATTGCATGCCCCTGTGGCCGGCGGTGGAGGCCCTGCTGGCCGCGGGGGTGCGGCTCCACTGCCTGCGGGATCTCACCCGGGGGGGGCTGGCCAGCGCCCTGCAGGAACTGGCGGCCCCCGGAGGGCTGGAGCTGCTGGTCGAGGAGGAGCGCATCCCGGTGGCCGAGCCGGTGCGCCGTACCTGTGAGCTGCTCGGTTTCGATCCGCTCCAAATGGCCAACGAGGGCCGGTTCGTGGCGGTGGTTCCCGAAGCCGAACGGGAGCGGGCCCTGGCGGTACTGGCGCCGGGTGGCGGTGCCTGGATCGGAGCGGTGAGCGGGGGCTCAAACGGCAAAGGCCCCGGGGGTATGCCCCGGGGCCGTGTGCTGCTGCGCACCCCCTTCGGTAGCGAACGGGTGCTGGTGCCGCTGAGCGGGGAACTGCTCCCCAGGATCTGCTGATTCCGGCCCCGTTGCTTCCGGCCCCGATGCTTACTGCACCGGAACCTGGGTCGGCTCAGCGCCCGGGGCGGGCCCCCGGCGCGGCACCGTCACCGTCAGCTGCCCTTCGCGGGCCGTGGCCTGCAGGCCGGAGCTGTCGGCGTCCTGCGGCAGGGTGAAGCTGCGGGAGAAGTGGCCGTAGGAGCGCTCGACACGGTGCATGCGGGCGTTCTCTTCCTTCTTCTCCTGTTGCCGTTCCCCCTCCACGGTGAGCACGCCGTCGTCGACGGTCACCTTCAGGTCCTGCTTGCGGACCCCGGGGATGTCGGCCTGGATCTCGTAGCCGCCTTCGGTTTCGACGATGTCGACCCGGGGATGCCAGTCGGCCAGGAGGCCGCCGGCACCGGCACGACTTCCGGGCCAGGGCCAGGGCAGGGAGCGGGTGTAGCGGTCGAAGAGTTCTTCGACGTCCCTGAGGGTTTCGGTGGGAATGATGGCCATGGTGCTGACTCCTCTGTCGGAACGATCAGAGGGACATGTCCGGGCTGCCTGGGATCGACGGGTGGCTCGGGCCGCGGGGGACTCGGGCCGGTGCTGGGTCGGAAGGCAGGGGCCCGTGAGGACGGCCCCTCTCTGATCTCATTTTATTCCGAGCTGCGTCGGGGCCGGTTGACGGGCCAGGCCGCTCACATTCCTTCAAACCCACAGGCCCTTGCTTTCTCTTGCCGGCCGCAGGACCTGCCCAGGGTCAGGACACCGCTGAACGTCCCCCTTCAGCCCGCGGGGCACCCGATGGACGCTGCCAGCGCTTGTGGAGGGCGTCGGCAGCGATCACCAGCAGGGGCGCGAGCGCCATCAGAGCTAGCCAGCCCGGGGGGAACGGCACCATGCCGAACATCGCGGCCAGGGGAGGCCCCAGCACCAGGGTCCCCGCCACGACGGGCTCGCTGAGCAGACCCAGGACGAGCAGTCGGTTGGGAAACTCCAGCATCTCCCAGGCGGGGCGGGTGTCGCTGCGGCAGGAGAGCAGTGCCCCCATCTGACCGGCCACGATCAGGCAGAAGGCCACAGTGCCGGCCCTGTCCTGGATCGCCAGGGTGGCCGCCGGGGCCGTGCCGTGCAGCAGCTGGGGGGCCAGGGTCCGGAGCGTGCTCCAGTCGACGCCTGCCTGTTGCCACACCAGCAGGTAGCCGGCCAGGGCCGTCAGGGCCTCCGCCATGCCCAGCACCAGATAGCCGCGCACCATCACGGCCCGGTTGAGCAGCGGCCGATCGTGGGGACGGGGGGGGCGCCGCATCAGACCCGCTTCGGGCAGTTCGGCCCCGAGGCCCAGGGCCGGCAGGATGTCGGTGCCCAGATCCACAGCCAGGATCTGCAGCACGGTGAGCGCGGCAGGGATCCGCAGCACCACCATCGCCAGGAAGGGCACTGCCTCCGACACGTTTGCCACCAGGATGTATGTGATGAACTTGCCGATGTTGGCCACCACCGAGCGGCCATAGCGCACGGCCTCCACGATGGTGGCGAAGTTGTCGTCCAGCAGCACCACGTCGGCCGCTTCCCGGGCCACGTCGGTGCCGCTGCAGCCCATGGCCACGCCCACATCGGCCGCCCGCAGGGCAGGGGCGTCGTTGACCCCGTCGCCGGTGACGGCCACCACCTCCCCCAGGGCGCGGTAGGCCTGCACGAGCCGCAGTTTCTGTTCCGGGGCCATGCGGGCGAACACCAGGCGCTGGCGGTACTTGATCAGCTGCCGCAGCTGCACGTCACTGACCCGGCTCAGGGTGGCCCCCTCGATCACCCGGACCGGATCGGCACCGGCCCGGTGGTGGCTGCTGCCAGGGTGGACGGCTCCATGCTCCTGAGCAGAGGCGGGGGCATCGAGCAGACCGATCTGCTGGGCGATCGCCTGGGCCGTCAGGCCGTAGTCGCCCGTCACCATGGTGACCCGGATGCCGGCCTCCTGGCACCGCCGGATCGCCTCGGGCACCTCCGGCCGCGGCGGGTCGTAGAGACCGATAAGGCCCAGGAAGAGCTGCTCCGCCTCCAGCTCCTCAGCGGGGGAGTCGTCGAGAGAGGCATCGCCCGGCCGCAGGGAGAGGGCCAGCACCCGGAAGCCCCGGGCCGCCAGGGCGTCGTTGGCCGCCATCACCTGCCCGCGCCGGGCGGCGTCAAAAGCTTCGTACCCTCCCGCGGTAATCCAGCCTCTGCAGTGTTCGAGGACCTCCAGGGGGGCCCCTTTGGTGATCACCAGGGCCTGTGTGGCCGCAGCCGGGGGGGTGGGGGCCAACGGGGGAAGGTCGTCGGCTTCGGGGTTCCAGTCCACCACCACGGTCATGCGCCGGCGGTGGGAATCGAAGGGGATCTCCCGGCGGCGGGGATGGCGCCTCTGCTGTTCCTCGGGTGTCAGCCCGGCGGCGGCAGCCGCCAGCAGAAGCGCGGTTTCGGTGGGATCCCCCACGGCCCGCCATGGTTCCGGGGGCGCGCCGGCGTTCGGGACGGATCGCTCCAGGCGGGCATTGGAGCAGAGGGCGGCTCCGCGCAGGAGCAGCCGCCGCAGCGGCTCTGCGGCCTCGGCCAGCCAGGTGTCCTCCACCGCCATGCGGTTGCCGGTGAGGGTGCCGGTCTTGTCGCTGCAGATCACGCTGACCGAGCCGAGGGTCTCCACCGCCGAGAGACGCCGGACCAGGGCGTGGCGTTTCGCCATCCGCTTGACGTTGAGCGCCAGGGTGAGGGTGACCTGGGGCAGGAGGCCCTCGGGTACGAAGGCCACGATGATCCCTATCGCAAACACCAGGCTTTCGAGGGGGGGCATGCCGACGAACAGCAGATCGAGAGTGAACACGACCGCCCCGGTCGCCAGGGCGATGCTGGTGATGGTGCGCACGATGCGACCCACCTGCGCCTCCAGGGTGCTGGCGCTGCGCTGGGTGGCGGCCGCCAGCCGGGCCACCTGGCCGAATTCGGTCTCGGCGCCGGTGGCATAGACGATCGCCTCCCCACGCCCCGAGGTGACCGTGGTGCCGGCCAGCAGCAGATTGGAGCGTTCGCTGGTGGCCACCGGTGCCCTGGAACGGTTCTCCGGCAGGGGGGCGCTGTCGCGGGCCACGGGCAGGGACTCGCCGGTGAGCACCGAGAGATCGACGTAGAGCCCGACGGCCCGGCTCACCCGGGCATCTGCCGGTACCTTGTCGCCTTCCTCGATCAGCAGCCGGTCCCCGGCCACCAGGTCCTCCAGCGGCAGGAAGCAGAGCGCGCCGTCCCGCCACACCTGCACCTGTCTGGGCAGGGCCCTGGTGAGGGCCGCCAGGGTGCGCTCCGCGTGGAATTCCTGCCAGAAGGAGAAGAGGCCGTTGATCAGCACCACCGCCCAGATCGCCCAGCCCAGCTGGGGGGTGCGGGCGGCGAAGGCGAGCCCGCCCGCCACCCACAGCAGCAGGGCCATGAAGTGAACCATCTGATCCACGAAGCGCAGGGCGAGCGGTCGCCGCTTCAGGGGAGGCAGCCGGTTGGGCCCATAGCGCACCATTCGCCTTGTCGCCTCCTCGCTGCTGAGGCCCTCGGGTGAGGCCTGCAGGGCGGGGTAGACCCTCTCCAGCGGCAGGGACCAGATCGGCTGGGAGGCGGCGAGCAGCACCGTTCGACAGCGAAAGCCCTGATCAGCATGGCCGTGAGGAAACGCTCTCCGGGACCGTCGCTAACGGCAGTGCCGAGATTCTTCGCATCCGCCGCCCCGTGCCGGCGTCGGCGCTGCGTCGCTGCCTTGCCCTGGTAGCCCTGTTATTGGCACAGCTTCCTTCCCCGGCGTCCATGGCCGCCCCGGCGGTGGGAAACGGGATCGGCACGCTCTGGCGGGTGCGGGGCAGGCACGGTGTTCATCACCGGCTCCCTGTATCAGCTTCGCCGCGACCAGAATGCCCCACCACTGCCCTAGGGCCAGTCCTGCGGAGATGCTGAGCAGCTGGCCCAGGAGCTCGACATGGACGCCATCAGCCCGGCGGCCCTGGCCGCGGAGCTGGTGGAGAGGACCATGGATCCCGAAGGCCGTTCTCTGCGCTCCAACCTCCCTGCCGGCAGCTGGCGGTCCCTGCAGCCCCGCATGGCCGGTCTGGGGTTGCCCGCCGAGGTCATCGACCGCTTCAAGCCCGGGGCTGTGGCCCTCCAGCTGGCCTCCGCCGAGCTGAATACGGAATGACATGACGTCTCCAGCGGTGAGGAGGCCCAGCTCCAGTCCCGGGCGGCGGCTGATCACAAGCCCATCGAAGGGCTGGAGACACCGTCCCAGCAATTCGAGCTGTTCGACGGGCTGCCGGGGGGACCAGCTGGAGCTGCTGCAACTCACCCTGCAGGAACTCGACGCGGTGGGGCCGCACCTCGAGACCCTCAAGCAGGCCTGGCGCGCCGTCGATCTCACCCGCCTCGATGAACTGCTGCTCGCCGAGTACCGACGCGGCCCGATCTGTTCCAGCGGCTGCTGGCCCGGCGTAATGCCTCCTGGGTGGCCCCCGACCGCGGGTTTCTGCGCCGCCAGGACGACAACCTGGTGGAGGTGGGGCTGCTGGACCTGCTGGGCGGACAGGGTCTGATCGCCCTGCCGAAGGACCAGGGCCAGCAAGCGCAGCACCTCGGCATCGTCCAGCGGCTCGAAGCGCTCGTACCACTCCCCGACGGAGCGCAGCTCCGGCACGGCATGGAGCACCTCCAGCCGTTCCACCAGGCGGCCGAGGCCGGGCAACAGGCGGCGGTCGGCCACCGGCACCGCCAGGTTCAGGGAGGCCGGAGCGATCAGGCGCAGGGACTGCAGGGCGGCCCGGGCGGTCAGGCCGGTGGCGATGCCGTCATCGACCACGATCAGGTGGCGGCCCGCCAGCGCAGCGTCCGGGGGATCGCCGAAGCGTTCCCGCCGGCGCTCCAGCTCCAGGCGCTGTTCCCTCTCCAGGTCGCGGCGGAGGACGGTGTGGCTCCGTGGCCGGGCGCCGGGCGGCTCGTCGGCCCAGAGCACCACCCCCCGGGCGATGGCGCCGACGGCCACCTCCGGCGCCCAGGGCTCGGCGATCTTGCGCACGGCCCAGGTGACCAGCGGCAGGTGCAGCGATTCGGCCAAGGCCGCCGCCAGCGGCACCCCGCCCCGGGGGAGGGCCACCAGGGATGTGGTGCATCCCTTCGCCTCCCGGTCGAGCAGCCGCTCGGCCAGGGCCAACCCGGCGCTCCAGCGGTCGGGCCAGAGGGGAGGCTTCGGGGGCATCTGCCATCCGGGGCGGTGCTGCCCCCATCCTGCAGCGGCGTCAGGCCTGCTGGCGCTGGCCCAGGCCGCCGGGCCGCAGGCCCAGCTCCCAGCCCTTGACGATCCGGTAGAGGGTGGGCACCAGGACCAGGGTGAGCCCCGTGGCCACCAGCAGGCCGAAGAACACCACCGTGCCGATGCTGGTGCGGCTGGCGGCGCCGGCCCCACTGGCGAACAGCAGGGGCAAAAAGCCGGCCAGGGACGAGAAGGCGGTGAGCAGGATGGGCCGCAGCCGGGCAACGGCGGCACCGTGGATGGCCTGGTCGAGCGGCATGCCTTCGGCGAGGCGCTGGTTGGCGAATTCGACGATCAGGATCGCGTTCTTCGCTGCCAGGCTGACGAGCACCAGCAGGCCCATCTGGCCGTAGACATCGAGGGGCAGACCGCGAAGCGCCAGTCCCAGGATCCCCCCGAGCACCCCCATCGGCACCGTGACCAGGATGATGAAGGGGTCGGCGAAGTTCTCGTACAGACCCGCCAGCACCAGAAACATCACCACCACCGCCAGGGCGAAGACCTGCAGATTGCCGCCGCCCGCCCGGGCCTCCTCCCGCGCCAGGCCGGCCCACTCCAGGTCGGTGGCGTCGTTGCTCCGGTCCCGCTGCAGCTGCTCCAGCAGGGTGATGGCCTGGCCGCTGCTGACCCCCCGGGCGGGCTTGGCCCGGATGCTGATGGAGCGCACAAGGCGGGTGTGGTTGATGGTGGTGGGGCCGGTACCCTCCTCCACCCGCACGACCTGGGCCAGGGGGATCAGCTGGCCGCCACGGCTGCGCACCTGGAGGGCGAGCACGTCGGCGGCATTGCGGCGGGAGGTTCCCTCGAGCTGCACAATCACCCGTCGCACCTGGTCCCCTTCGAAGCTGTCGTTGACGTAGTCACTGCCGAAGCTGGCGCCCAGGACGCTCACCAGCTCATCGAGATCGACCCCCAGCGAGGCCATCCGCAGCCGGTCGGGGAGGAGGCGCAGCAACGGGGCGTCGGCGCTGAAGCGGGTGCCCACCTGGTCGAAGGAGCCGCTGTCGCGGGCGGCGGCGATGAAGGCCTCCGCCTCCTGCTGGAACTCCCCGAGGCTGAGGCGGCCGCCGCTTGTGTCGAGCAGGTCGAACTCCAGCCCGCTTTCGCTGCTGAAGCCCCGCACCGTGGGGGATTCGCTCACGATCACGGTGGCGTCGGTGATGGTCTGACGCAGGCGCTTGTTGAGCCGTTCGGCCACCGCGGCCGCGCTCTGGTCGGCGCCGGGGCGTTCCTCGATCGGCCGGAGCCTGAGGAAGAAGATGCCCTTGTTGGGGGAGCTGTCGCCGAAGGAACGACCGGCGTAGAAGTTGGCGAACCGCATCAGGGGCTCCTCGTCCACCACCGCCCGCACCTGTTCCATCACCTGCTGGGTGCGGGGCAGGGCGATGCCGTCCTGCAGCAGCACCACCCCCCGCAGCTGGCCGCTGTCCTCCTGGGGGATGAAGGCCTTGGGCCGCTCCTGGAATGCCAGGCCCGTCAGCAGCAGACCGATCAGCAGGCCGACCACCACCCGTCGCCGCCAGCCGAGTACGCGGGTGAGCAGCCGGTCGTAGGGGAGCTCCAGCCGCTCCAGGGCCCGCCGGGGGGGATCGATCCAGCGCAGCAGCCAGCCGGGCTCGCGGCGCTCGGCATGCAGCAGCCGGCTGGCGGCCACCGGGGTGAAGGTGAGTGCGTTGAAGGTGGAGAACACGATGGTGCCGCCGATCGTCAGGGCGATCGGGGCATAGAGGCGGCCCAGGGTGCCCTGCAGGGTGAGCACCGGCAGGAACACCACGATCAGCACCAGGGACGTGGCGATCACCGCGCCTCCCAGCTCGGCCATGGCTTCCCGGGCAGCCTGCAGGGGGGGGCTGCCGTTCTCCAGGCGACGGCCGATGTCCTCGCTCACCACGATGGCGTCATCGACCACCAGGCCGCTGGCGAGCACCATGCCGAACAGGGTGAGGGTGTTGATCGAGTCGCCGCTGAGGCGCAGCACCGCCAGGGAGCCGATCAGGGCCACCGGCACCGCCACGGCGCTGATCAGGGCAAGACGGCTGTTGCCCAGCCCCAGCAGCAGCACCAGGAACACCAGCAGCACGGCGTCCCGCAGGCTCGCCGTGGTGCGATCGATGCTGGTTCGGATCGTGGCCGCCTCGTCGACGATCACCTGCAGATCCACCCCGGGCGGGAAGCGGGAGCCCAGGTCCGTCAGGGCGTCATTGATCCCCTGGCTCACCTCCAGGGCGTTGCTGCCGTCCCGTTGGAAGATCCCCACGGCCACGGCGGTCTTGCCGTTCAGGTCGGTGGCGATCGATTCGTAGTTCTCACTGCCCAGGCTCACCCGGCCCACGTCCTTCAGCAGGGTGATGCCCCCGTTGGCGCTGCGGGCCACCACCAGAGCCTCGAATTCCTGGGGGGAGCGCAGGCGTCCCTCCATCCGCAGCGGCAGGGTGACCAGCTGATCGGCGGGGGAGGGGGCCACGCCGGCCTGGCCGAGGGCGGCCAGCACGTTCTGCTCCTCGAGGGCGTCGCGCACCTCGCTGATGGTGAGATTGCGTTCCTCCAGGCGCAGCGGATCCAGCCACAGCCGGAAGGCGAGCGAACTGCCGCCGAACAGTCGCACCTCACCGACGCCCGGCACCCGCTGCAGCCGGTCGCGGATCACCTGATCCACCCAGCCGCTCAGGAAGGTGTCGTCGTACCGGTCGCGGCTGGCACTGAAGCTCAGCACCATCAGCAGGTCGTCGGAGGTGCGTCGCACCTGCACCCCGAAGCGCGCCACCTGGGCGGGCAGCTGGCGGCTCACCACCGCCGCCTCGTTCTGGGTGTTGATCTGGTTGAGCTCGGGGTTGCCCCCCTCGAAGCCGAGGGAGATGCTGCTGCCGTTGGCCGAGCTGGTGGAACGGATCGAATCGAGCCGTTCCAGGCCGTTGAACTGCCGCTCCAGCAGCGTGGTCACCCCCTGCTCCACCACCTCCGGACTGGCACCCGGATAGCTCGCGCTCACCGACACCCGGCCCGGGGCGATCGGCGGCAGGTTCTCGACCTTGAGCCCGGGTAGGCTGATCAACCCGCCGAGAAGCACCAGCAGGCTGAGCACCAGCGTCAGCACCGGCCGGCGCAGGAAGGGGTCGGAGATGGACTTCACGGAAACGCCTGGTTGGGCACCGACCCAGATCGCCGCTTGATCCTGGCAGGCGCGGCGGCAGCCCCATGATCAGCGCAGATCGCGTTTCAGCACGGCGTAGAGATAATCCGGGGATTTATAGCGGCTGGGAAGGCAGATGTGCAGCTGCTCCAGCCGACTCCAGCAGACCGTCCGCTGGATCGCCTCCATGGTGCGGCCTTCCTTGAGCAGCAGCCGCATCGCCTTGCAATACAGGGAATATTTCGCCTCGAGCTCGCCGATCGTGGGGGGCTGACCCTGAACCTGGGGCATGGCGGAGGGGGGCACCCGGGTTCTGCATGGGTGCTGGTGCACTCTACGAGCCGGCCAGGATCCCCTCGACGTCCATGGCCCTCGCCGGGGGGGCATGGCCGAGGGTGGCGGCCTGGGCATCGCTGAGCCGTCCGGCGGCATGCAGCACGGCGGTGATGCGGGCGATGTCGAGGACGGCATGGCAGCGGTAGCCGGCCCGGGCCAGGCGCTCGCGGGCGCTGGTGTCCGTCTGGCCGCCGTGGTCGATGAACACGACCACGTCCTCCACCTCCAGGCCGGAGCTTTCCAGCTTGGCGATCCCTTCGAGCACGGAGGTGCCGGTGATCAGGATGTCGTCCACCACCACCACCCGGTCCCCCTCCTCGAAGTCCCCCTCGATCAGGCGGCGGGCCCCATGGGCCTTCACCTCCTTGCGGGGATAGAGCAGAGGCTTGTGCAGCTGCAGCGACAGCCCGGTGGCGGTGGGCAGGGAGCCGTAGGGGATGCCGGCGATGCGGTCGAAGACCAGTTCACCCAGCTGGCCGGCGTAGGCATGCAGCACCCGGTGAAACAGGTTGGGATCCGAGATGATCTGGCGCAGATCCACGTAGTAGTTGAAGACGGCCCCGGAGGCCTGCACGTAGTCGCCGAACAGCAGGCAGCCGATGTCGAACAGGTCGAGGATCAGGCTGGCCAGGGGGTCTGCCATGGCCTCCGCGTCCGTGGCCGTCCCGACCGGCGCCGAGCCCTCGTTCTGTCGGGCCGGCAGCCAGAGGCTGCAGACATCGCTCTGGTCCCGCCCCCGCCCCTCCAGCCAGCGGTCCCGCCGTTCGCTGATGCGCTGCTTCAGGGCAGCGGCCCGGACGGCGATGTCGTCCTCCACCAGGAGGTTCTGGGGCAGGGGCATCAGCAGGCCGTCGGCGGCCGGACTCAGCCCGGCCTCCAGCAGGGCCTCGAGCCGGTCCTCCTCGCCCCAGAGGCTGCGCAGGATCAGGAAGCGCTCAGGGGCCTCCTGGCGCACCCTGGCCAGGATCGCCGGGTCACTGGTGCCCACCTCCAGCAGCAGCTGATCGGGGGTGGCCCACAGCTGGCATTCCCGCACGATGCGCAGGTAGAGCGGGTCGCTCTCGTCGGGGTGGTGCTGCAGCACCCGGGCGGCGGCATTGGAGCTGTGGCAGGTGATCACCACCGCCTTCTCGGGATAGAGCAGGAACGGGGCGGCGATGTCCTGGCCGGCCAGGGGGGAGAGGGTGACGCCATCGGCGCCGAGTTCACGGAACAGGTAGTGCGCCAGCGCCGAGGAGCTGTTCAGGTCCCCGTGCTTGGTGTCGATGATCAGGGGGATGTCGAGCGGGACCAGCTCCCGCACCTCCCGCAGCAGGTCCAGCCCCACCGGGCCGAGGGCCTGGTAGAAGCCGAGACTGGGCTTGTAGGCGCAGACGTGGTCGGCGGTCGCCTCCACCACCGCCTTGATCCAATGGCGCGCCTGGGAGAGGAATGAGCGGCCGCCCATGCCGCGCCGATGGGCCCAGGCCTGCAGCATCTCCGGGTTGGGGTCCAGGCCGGTGACCAGGAGCGACTGACGGGCGGCGATGGCGTCGGTGAGCTGGACGAAGAAGCCCATCGCACGGGGGGTTGGTGCCCAAGGTGCTAGGCCGTGGGCCGGCGCCGACGCGAGGGCGTGACACAGGACTTATTGATCCCCATGCCCCTGCGGGCCCATGGCGGGGCTGGGGGGGCGGCCGGCCAGGGACCGGCAACCGAGCAGGGTGGTGGAGAGGGCGCCGGCAAGGAGCGGAAGAAGCACGTTGTCGTTGGCCAGCTCGAGCTGTTCACCCAGGGGCAGGAGGAAGGTGATGCTCAGATAGGGAAGGAACCAGGCGCACAGGATCGGCACCAGGACCAGGGTGATCCAGCCCCGCCGGCCGCCCTCGCTGCCGCCCTGGCACAGCAGGGCCCCGCTGACGCCAAGCGCCGGCATCAGGAAGATGAACTTGTAATCGAAGGATCGGGTGAACAGGTAGGTGCCGATCCAGGTCGCCGTGAACAGGCAGAGGGTCACGGCGATCCGCCGGGACGCGACCCCGGGCACCCCTCCGATGAGAAAGGTCCGCAGGTGCCGGGGCATGCCCTGCCGCCAGGCGCCCGCGGCCCCCGCCACGAGGAACGCCAGCTTCATCGGCAGCCAGCTGGACCCGGGGAGACCGGCAACGCTGCCGGAGGTGGACAGCCCGGCGAGCAGGCCATGGCTGAGCAGGGCTCCGGCGGGGCTGGGTGAATTCCTCAGGATCAGGCCGATCCAGGGCAGGACCAGGGAAAGTCCGGCCACCGCCCCCAGGAGGGCCCAGCGGAGGTTGCGTGAAGAAGGTCCCTGTCCGGTCCCCGATCTTTGCTGAAGAATCTGGGTGCCGACGATGCCGAACAGGGGAAGGATCTTGGTGGCCACCGCCAGGAAGGCCAGGCCGGCGGCGGCGGCGGCGGATCGCCGCCTCTCCCCTGCCATGGCGTGGGCCAGAAGACCAAGGAGCAGGAAGACGATCAGATCGTTGTTTCCCCTCTCCAGGATCAGTTGGAAGGGCAGCGACAGGTAGGCCAGGGTCAGCAGGAGGCCCGCCCCAAGGGTCGATGGGATCAGGGCGAAGAAGAAGTCGGCGATGAACAGGGCCCCCGCCAGACCCAGGCCCAACCCCAGCCAGCCCAGGCTGGCGCTCGAAAGGCCGAGAACGTTGAACATCCACAGCGCCATCGGGGGGTAGGTGAACAGCCGTCCGTAGGGATCGCAGTTCACGACCCCCTCAAAACGATCGACCAGGCTGCCTTCACAGCGGGCGCTGTGGGTGAGCATGGCCAGGTCGGCGAAGGGTGGGCTGACCATGGCGATGCGCCGGATGGGTGCGAAGGCCAGGCTTTGCCATTCCTGAACAGAGGGAACGGCATAGATAAGCAGGGACAGCAGGATGAAGAGAAAGCTGCCGATTGCCAACAGATAACCAAGACCCTCGCCGAAAGAATGAAAGCGCTTTTCCAGTGTTCTGTGATGCATGGATCAGGCGGTTATCTTGTTGCTGACGCTATCATTGGTTGACGCTAATCTGCAGCTTGACGTTTCTCTCGGCCCTGCAGTTCGACGTACTCGGGCCTCCAGCGGCAGCCGTCGAGGCGCGCGAGGGCGGCCTCGGGGGTGGCGGCGTGGCGGGCCAGGCCCTCACGCACCGCCTGGATCGCCACCGCTTCTGCCACGGCCCTGGACACCGCCTGGACGGCCACCAGGGGGGGCATCAGGGGTGCGTCGGGGTCGGTCGCGGCCGGGATCACCCCGGCCAGGGCCTCGATGCTGGCGTCGATCATGGCGTCGCTCACCTCCGTGGCGCCCACCGCTACCGCGCCGTAGCCCAGGCCTGGAAACACGAAGCAGTTGTTGCACTGGCCGATGACCCGCTCGATCGGCTCGCCGGCGCTGCCGTCGCAGGCCACCGGGGGGAAGGGGCTGCCGGTGGCCACCAGGGCCTGGCCCCGACTCCAGCGCAGCAGGTTCTCCGGGGTGATCTCCGCCAGGGGGGTGGGATTGGAGAGGGGCAGGACGATCGGCCGCCCGCCGCCGGCGCAGAGCGCCTCCACCACCGACCGGTCGAAGGCCCCGGCGGCGGTGGAGGTGCCGATCAGCACCCCCGGCCGCACCGCCTCGATCACCGCCCGCAGGCCCGGTCCCGGGCCGCCGGCGGCGGCCGCCGCCCCGAACCGTGCCGCCAGCGCCTCGGGGCCCTTGGCGAACGGACGGGCGCCGCCGCTGAGGCCTTCGGTGCCGGTGTGGATCAGCCCGTCGCGGTCGATCAGCCAGAGGCGGTCGGCGGCCTCGGCAACGGAGAGCCCCTGGCGCTGCAGCAGGCGCCAGAGCCGTTCGGCGATGCCGCAGCCGGCGCTGCCGGCCCCGAAGATGACGATCTGCTGGTCGGCCAGGGGCTTCCCGAGGCCCCGCAGGCCGGCCAGGATCGCCGCCGCGGCCACGCTGCTGGTGCCCTGGATGTCGTCGTTGAAGCTCGGCACCCGCTGCCGGTAGGCCTCGAGCACGGGGCGGGCGTGGGCGGCGCCGAAGTCCTCCCAGTGCACCAGGGCGCCGGGGCACACCGCCTGGACGGCGTCGATGAAGCGGTCGAGGAAGGCGGTGTAGGCCTCTCCCTGCAGCCGGGGGCGGCGCAGGCCGGGGTAGCAGGGGTCGGCCAGCAGTTCGGGCCGGTCGG
Source organism: Microcystis elabens FACHB-917 (assembly GCF_014698445.1). GTDB lineage: Bacteria > Cyanobacteriota > Cyanobacteriia > PCC-6307 > Cyanobiaceae > Cyanobium > Cyanobium elabens. The sequence continues at coordinate 44,659 of NZ_JACJSZ010000009.1, read as the reverse complement.
TGCCCACGTCGAGCATCACCGGCAGGCCCCGGGCCGGATCGAGCCCGGCGCAGAGGGTGTAGACGGCCAGCTTCCCCTGGCAGATCTGGATGCCCCCCACCCCCTGGTCGCCGATGCCGAGGATCCCCTGGGCATCGGTGACCAGGAGCAGGTCCGGGCCGTGGCCGTCGGAGCTGCCGCAGGCCTGGGCCAGCAGTTCCTCGAGCCGTTCCTGCTGCGGTGCCGCCAGATAGATCCCCTGGCTGGGGCTGCGGTAGGTGTGGCTGAAGTGCTGGATCGCCTGTCCCACCGTGGGGGTGTAGACGATCGGCATCGCCAGTTCGATGTGGTCGGCCAGGAAGCGGTGGAAGAGGGTGACGTTCCTCTCCCGCAGGGTCTGGAGATAGGCGTAGCGCTCCAGGTCGCTGCCCATGGCGCCAAAGGCCAGCCGACAGCGCTCCACCTGGGCCTCGATGGTCTCCACCTGCCAGGGCAGCAGGGCCTCCAGCCCCAGCTCCCGCCGCTCCGCCCGGCTGAAGGCCGTGCCCTTGTTGAGCAGCGGATCGTTGAGCAGCTCGGCGCCCCGGAGGGTGGTGCTCCGCTGGCGACGGGGTTCGGCGACCACGGCGTGCTCCTGGTTCCGCTGGTGACCCCATCATCCACGGGTCCACGGGCCAGAGTGGTCGCCGCGGGAGCCGGGCTGCCCACGGGCGCGCCCCGGCAGATCCTCCCCGAAGCCCGCCCTGCCGTCCCCCTGAAGCCCCCACTGCAGTCCCCATGAAGATCGTGCGCTACCAGGAGGCGGCGGGCGCCATCCACCTCGCCTGTCGCCATGCCGACGGCAGCCTGGAGCGCCTGGCGGGCGACCTGTTCGGCGCTCTCGAGCCCACGGGCGAGCCGGCCGCGGCGGCCAGGATCCTGGCCCCCCTCGAGCCGCGCGCCATCCTCTGCATCGGCCTCAACTACCGCCGCCATGCCGCTGAGACCGGCGCTGCGATCCCCACCTGGCCGGTTCTGTTCATGAAGGTGCCGGGGGCGGTGCAGCATCCGGATGCGCCGATCACCCTGCCCACCACCCTGGCCAGCCACCAGGTCGACTACGAGGGCGAGCTGGCGGTGGTGATCGGCCGCACCTGCCGCAACGTGCCGCGCTCCGAGGCCCTGGGGGCAGTGCTCGGTTACACCTGTGCCAATGACGTCAGCGCCCGCGACTGGCAGAAGCAGCCCCAGCTCGGCGGCGGCCAGTGGTGCCGCGGCAAGAGCTTCGACACCTTCGCGCCCCTGGGCCCCTGCCTGGTGACCGCCGCGGCGATCCCCGACCCCCAGGCCCTGACGCTGACGACCCGCCTCAACGGCGCGATGGTGCAGGCGGCCAGCACCGCCGACATGATCTTCACGGTGTCGGAGATCATCGAATTTCTGAGTGCCGGCACCACGCTGCCGGCCGGCACGGTGATCCTCACCGGCACCCCCAGCGGCGTCGGCATGGCGGCCGATCCGCCCCGCTGGCTGCGCCGCGGCGATACGGTCGAGGTGGAGATCGACGGCATCGGCGTGCTGCGCAACCCGGTGCTGGAGGAGTCCACCCCACCGCCGGCCCGCTGAGGGCCGTTGCCCACCCCGCCCGATGAAGCTCTCCGCCGCCTGGACCTGCCAGCCCGCCAGGGCCGCCGGCTGCGGCGGCTATCGCCACTTCGCCCTGCTGGGCCAGCGGGGCCGGGGCCGGGAGCGCACCTTGGAGCTCCAGGCGGTGCTGGACCCCACCTTCCGGCTGCTGGTGCCCGAGCGCGAGCTGGGAGACCGCAGCGCCTGGCTGCCGGGCTGGCAGCGCCTGCCGCCGCAGGATGGGGCCGGGACGTCAGCGGAGCGGCGATCCCCGCCCCAGCACACCGCGAGCGGTGGCGGCGATCTGCCGCTGGCTGGCCCGCGGTAGGGGCACGCAGCGGCCGCCGGCGTGCCGCGCCAGCTCCTGACCCAGCCCGCTGGCCCCGTGCAGCGGGCCGGTGTCGATCACCAGCAGCTCCATGCCCAGCCGGCGGATGGCGTCCCCCAGGCCCAGCACTTCGAGGCGGATGCCCTCCAGGCCCATGGACTCCGGGCCATCGGCCCCGCTGGAGGCCAGGGATCGACCCAGAGACACATTGGCCTTCCCGTCCGTGATCAGGACCAGGATCACCTCGCCGACATCCTTGGCGGAGTGCGCGTTCTGCCCCATCCGTGCCGCCACCGCCAGCCCATGGGCCAGGGGCGAACCCCCACCGCAGGGCAGCCGCTCCAGCCGCCTGGACGCCGCGGTGATCGAGCGGGTCGGCGGCAGCTGCACCTCGGCCCGTCGGCCACGGAAGGTGATCAGGGCCACCTGGTCGCGGCTGCGGTAGGCCTCGGCCAGCAGCTGCAGCACGGCTCCCTTGGCGGCCTGCATGCGGTGCAGGGCCATCGAACCGGAGGCATCCACCACGAAGATCACCAGGGCACCGGCCTTGCGGGCCAGCAGCTTGACCCGCAGGTCCTCCTCGCGCAGCAGCAGGCGGCCTGTGGCCCCGTGACGCCGGCCGGGCAGGGTCCTGCGCCGCCGGGCCCGCTGATGGGGCGCGGCCGCCCGCATGGTGGCGTCGATGGCGACATGGCGGATCGGTCCATGGGGCAGCACGGGCTTCACGTAGCGGCCACGCTCCTGGGAGAGCACCACGCCCCGTCCGCCGGCCTTGCCATGGCGCCGCTGGCTGCGGACCGCCAGTTCCAGCAGCTTCGGATCGAGCGGTACCCCCTCGGGAGAGAAGAGAAACTCCTCCGGGACCGCTCCGGAGAGGGGTTCCTCAGCGGCGGCGTCGGCTGGCGGGACCTCCTCCGCCGCCGACCCGTCAGCACGCTCCCGCTCGTCCTCCCCGGGAGGGGCTGGGGGCGTGGCGGGGGGAACGGTGGCCACGGCCGCCCTCGGCAGGATCACCAGCTCCACCGCCCGGCGCAGATCCTCCGCGTTCACCACCAGCCGTCCCTGCAGGGCCGCGTGGGCCCTGGCCACCCGCACGGCGAACAGTTCGGCCCGTTGGCCTTGGGTGCCCGCCCGGTTCGCCTCCTCCACCAGGTAGCGCACCTGCGCCGGCGCCAGGCGCACCCGCCCCAGCCGGCGTCGACCTGCCGCGACCCGTCGCTTCAGCCCCTCCAGCCCCGCCCTGTGGCGGCTCCAGAAGCCTGCCGGGTCGTCGCTGTGCTGCAGCACCCGTCCCACGGCTTCCACCCGTTCCTCCAGGGAGAGCGGCGCATCGGCGCTGAGCACCATGGCGAAGCGGTCGATCCCATGGGGCCGCAGTTCCCCCTCGGCGGGGTTGTAGGTGGCGATCAGCAGGGGACGGCAGGGATGGCGGAAGCTGATCCCCTCCCGCTCCACCTGGTTGAAGCCGGCGGCCACCACCGCGAACAGCAGGTCGGCGAGTCCCCGCTCCAGCAGGTTGATCTCATCCACGTACAGCACCCCGCGGTGGGCCGCCGCCAGCAGCCCCGGCTGGAACACGGGCCGTCCCCTGCGGATCGAGGCCTGCACATCGACCGACCCCAGCAGGCGATCCTCACTGACCCCCAGGGGCACCGTCACGAAGGGGGCGGGCACCCATTCACTGACGGGCGTGCGGCTGAGGCGGGCCCGGTGGGCCCAGGTGGCGTCATCCCAGTCCGCCGGCGCCCGGGGGTCGGCGTTGCAGCAGGAATGGCGGATCACCCGGATCGGCGGCAACAGGGCGTGCAGGGCGCGGGCCATCACCGATTTCGCGGTCCCGCGCCGTCCGGCGATCACCACCCCCCCCAGGTCCGGATCCACCGCCAGTAACAGCAGGGCGGTGCGGATCGCCTGGTGACCCACCACCGCATTCAGGGGAAAGGAGCTGGGCAGACCGTCCCGTGCCGGCGCCGCCACTAGGGAACGGCGGCCACGGCCACGCCCTCCAGTTCGGCATCGGTGAGGTCGTGCAGCTGGCGGAGCTTCTCCAGTTTTTCGGCGGGAGCGTTCCACAGGCCGCGACTGCTGGCTTCCAGCATCCGGCCCACCACATTGCGGAAGGCCTCCGGATTGGCCCGGCGCAGCCGCTCCGCCATCGCCGGATCCAAAGCGTAGGTGTCGGCGGCTTGGTCGTAGACCCAGGCGTCGCGGAACCCGGTGGTGCCGCCCCAGCCCATCAGGGCCGTCATCCTCTGGGAGATCTCGTAGGCGCCGCCCGATCCCATCGCCGCCATCGAGGCGGCCCAGCGGGGATTGAGCAGTTTGGTGCGGTACTCCAGTCGCAGCAGTTCCTCCAGGTCGCGGGGGGTGGTGTCCCGGGAGAAGGACTCCACGAAGCTGGCCGCCACCCGGCCCCCCGGCCGGCGGAACTGCTGGGCCACCTCCGCCGCCCGTTTGAGCCCCCCGGTGTTGGCGTAATACTCCTGGATGTCGGTGAGGCCGTACTCCACCGAGTCGATCTGCTGCACCACCCGGTCGGTGCTGCCCAGCAGCGAGGCCAGCACCTCGGGCCTGGCCTGGCCCCTGTCGCCGCGGCCGTAGCTGAAGACGTTGCGGTCCTGCCAGGTGCCCGCCAGCTCCTCGCCGCTCTCCCAGTTGGCGTCGGTGATCCGGTCGTTCACCAGGGAGCCGAAGTCACCGGCCGGATTGGAGAACAGCCGGGCCGTGGGGTTCTCGATGCCCCGGGCCTGCAGTTCGAGGGCATGGCGCCGGATGGCGTTCCTCTCCACCGGTTCCTCCGCCGCCGCCGCACGGCGAAACAGGTCGTCGAGCAGCTCGACGATGTTCACGAAGCTGTCGCGGAAGATTCCCGACAGGTTCACGAGCACGTCGATGCGGGGGTGGTCGAGGCTGTCCAGGGGTTTCAGTTCGTAGCGCACGATCCGTCCGGTGCCCTCCTTCACCGGTTCGGCCCCCACCAGCTCCAGCAGGATCGCCAGCGATTCACCCCGCGTCTTGATCGCATCGAGCCCCCAGAGCATCACCGCCACGGTCTCAGGCCAGGCGCCGTCGTTCTCGGCCCGGTGCTTCTCCAGGATGCGCCGGGCGATGGCCTGGCCCCGGGCCAGGGCTCCCGGCGAAGGCATGCGGTAGGGGTCGAGGGCGTGGATGTTGCGGCCGGTGGGAAGCACTCCGGGGCCGTCGCGCAGCAGGTCCCCGCCGGGGGCGGGTGGGATGTACTCCCCCCCCAGACCCCGCAGCAACTGGGTGATCTCCTCGGTGCTGCGGGCCAGCAGCTGGCAGATGCGCAGGGCTTCGAGGAGACGCCCTGACCGTTCGCCGGCGTCGTCGGTGCTGAGAGCGGCAGGGCAGGGATGGCGGCGTTCCAGCTCGCTGGCCCGCTGCCGCAGGGCCTTCTCGTCGGCCTGCGGCGGCAGGGCGGCGATCGCCTCCAGGAGATCGGAGGGCAGCCCATCGCCGACCCAGGCCTTCAGGTAGCCGAGCCGTTGCTCCGCGTCCGGCGCTTCGCCGAGGCTGTGGAGCCCGCTGGAGAACAGGCGGTTCTCCAGCAGCTGCAGGTAGGTGCCCAGCCGCACCAGCCAGGCGCCGAAGGCTTCCGGGTCGGTGTCGGCGCTCCCGGGGGCGGGACAGTCGGCGTCGAGGCCGCTGTCGGCGACCTGCTTGAGAATGCCCTCGCGCAGGGCGGCGTTGCGTTCCGGATCCTCCCGGTACTCGGCGATCAGATCCCGCAGGGCGATCAGTTCCCGGTAAAGGCCGGCCCGGCCGTAGGGAGGCACGTTGTGGGACACGATCACCCCGTAGCCGCGCCGTTTGGCGAGCATCGATTCGGAGGGGTTGTTGGCCGCGTAGACGTAGAGGTGCGGCAGGTTCCCCAGCAGCAGGTCGGGCCAGGAGGAGCCGGTGTTGCCCAGGGGGGAGCCCGGCAGCCACTCCACCGTGCCGTGCATGCCGAAATGCAGCACCGCGTCGGCCCGGAAGCCGTGCTGCAGCCAGCCGTAGAAGGCGGCGTACTGGGGGTGGGGGGTGAGGTCCCGCTCGTACATCAGCCGCATGGGATCGCCCGCCACCCCCAGCGGCGGCTGCACGCCGATCCAGAGGTTCCCCAGCCGCACGCCCCCCAGCAGGAAGCGATCCCCCAGGGTGCGCAGACCCGTGCCCACCAGCGGCCCCCACTGCTTCTCGATGCGGGCGGTGTGCCATGGCCCCAGCCAGGCGCGCAGGGTGTCCACCGCCACCGTGGTGGTGTCGGTGTCCTCGAAGCGTTCGCCGGTGGGCAGGTGCGAGATCCAGGTCTCGTCGGCCTCCTTCACCCGGGAGATCAGGGCCTCGCCGCTTTCGGGCAGGGGGCCGACCGCGTAGCCCGCGGCGGCCAGGGCCCGCAGCAGTGCCACCAGGGATGCCGGCACGTTGAGCAGGGCGGCGGTGCCGGTGGCGCCGTAGCCGGGGGGGAAGCCGTAGAGCACGATCGCCACCCGGCGCTCGGCCGGGGGCTTGCGGCGCAGGGCGATCCAGGCGTTCAGCCGTCCGGTGAGCCGCTTCAGCCGTTCCGGAATCAGGTGGATGCGATCCCCCACCAGCCCGCCCAGCGGCACTGGATCGATGGCCCCGTCGAGTTCGGGCAGGGCGAACAGCACCACCCCCTGCAGGCCGCCGATGCCCTGGCGGGTCCAGGAGTGGAGATCCTGGATCAGCAGCGGGGCGGCCACCACGTAGGGGACGTTGCGGGCCCGCAGGATGCGCTGGGCCACCTCCTCGCGCCGGCCCGCCTCCATCGAACCGGCCGGCCCGCCCACGAGGGGGAAGCCGATGGTGGAGACGATCGCCTCCACGGTCACCGCCTCCCGTCCGGTGTCCTCGCCGGGTCCCCGCATCCAGTCGCGCACGGCCATGTGGGCCTCCACTCCGTTGATGAACACCGGCAGCGGGACCAGCTGCGCGGCCTCGAAGGCACGGATCAGCTGGGGGATGTAGGGCTGATCGGTGACCACGTGCTTGCGGTAGAGCAGCAGCCCCACCACCGGCCAGTTCCGGCGGTCCGGCCGGCTCTCGGGCCGGGTGCGGTGGAACCAGCTCAGGTACTCCCGGGGGCTGAGGAAGGGGCCGGGGTGGTCCGGATGGAGCAGGCCCAGTGCCGGAGTCTCCACCGGGGGCGGGATCGCTCCGGGTGTCAGCCCCAGGCCGTGGCGGGCCAGGTAGAGGAACAGGGCGGTGACGTTCGCGGTGCCGCCGGCGTTCCAGTAGCCGTAGAGAACCAGCCAGTGGCGCAGGTCCTGGGCTTTGCGGGAGGGAAGGAAGCGCAGCAGCTTCGGCCCCACCTTGAGAAAGCCGATGTAGCCGGCGAGCCTGTCCTCCTCCCGTCCGCCGCTGAACCTGGCCAGCAGGGACTGAATCGGCTTCGGCATGCCGGCGCTGCCGCCGCCGATCGTGAAGCGGCCGAAGCGGGTGAGCGCCATCAGTTCGAGGGCCGATTCGAACACCAGGCGGATCGGGATCGCCTCCGTCCGCTGGCGCAGCCACTCCACCTGATCGAAGTCGAAGATCAGGCTGGCGAAGACGGCGTCGGCGCCCGCCAGCGCAGCGCTCAGCTCGCCGGGACGTGCACCGATGTCCCGGTCGCTGAAGACCTCGATCGCAAGCTGGGGGCAGCGGGCCATGGCCTGGTCCGCCGCCTCGCGGTACAGACCGGTGTTGAAGGCTTCGAACCCGGCGATCAGAACGATGCGTTTCATGGCCGTGCCGTGCGAGCCACCTCTCAATTCTGGGGCGCGGACGGACCCCTGGTCCGTCGCCGGAGCGGCGGCAGGTGGCGGACCGGATTCGGCCGTTTTCCGTAAACTCGCGGCAATCGTCAAGGCCCTGTGACCTTCAACGGAACCCTGGAGGAACTGCAGTCACTGGTCGAGGGCCTCGGCTGTTTCGGTCACTGGGTGCACGAAGGGGCGTTCAAGATGCTGGTCATCGAGGACGGCGTCTCGAACCTGCGCCTCAACTGGTGGCCCGGAACCGGCACCCTGATGCTGGTGGGGGATCCCGCCCAGCGCAACGAGCTGGAGCCCCGGCTCAAGGAGGCCCTGGCCGGCCGCTCCTGAATGCCCTCGCCGCGGCGGGCCCCTGACGCGGCTCCCGCTCCGGCTTCAGTCCTTCACCACCAGCTCCATAGTGCCGCTGCGGCGCAGAAGATCGCCCAGCACCAGCAGGTCGTTGCCATGGATCAGCCCGATGCAGCCGTCGGTACCGCTGCCTCGCCCCCGGCCGGCACTGGGGTCGTGATGGATGCCGAGGCCCCGGCGGGCGGTGGGGAAGTCGGGCTCCAGGCCGATCCAGAGAAAGCGACCGAGCTCAACGTCATCCGTCGGCTCCACCGGGATGATCTCGCTCACGGCATAGCGGCCCCGCGGCAGCGGGGCCTTGCTGCCCAGCTGGTGGCGATCGCTCTCCTGTCGGCGCACGCGGCCCACCAGCGCCTCGTAGGCACGCGGCGGCTGGCCCGGGAGCAGCAGCTGAAGCTCCCAGACCGGATCGCCGGTGACGGGCAGCTGGCGGTCGGTGCGCACCAGCACCATCCGGCCGCTGCCGGGCGTCACCACCCGGGCAGACTGGGCGGCCCGGCCCGATGGGGCGGAACCGGCCAGGACCAGCCCCAGGGCCCATGCGAGGACCAGCGGGACCTGGCCTGTGGAACGCTTCATGGACAGCACGACGCCAACGCCCGTGTTATCGCCCCGGCAGAGGGGCCACAAGGGCGGGGGTGCCGGTCACCGAAGCCTCAGGCCGGTTCGTCCCCGTCCCGGCTGATCGTCACCAGGGCCGGGGCGAACAGGAACACCGTGTCCCCCAGTCGCTCCGACTGCCCGTCCAGCGCGAAGACGCCGCCGGAGACGAAATCGATGGTGCGCTGGGCCTCCTCCGGGGCCATGGCACTGAGGTGGAGCACCACCGTCTTGAACTGCTGCACCGCCAGCACCGCATCCACGGCCTCCTCGAAGCGGCCCGGTGTCATCACCACCACCTCGTGAAACCAGGTGCCGAACGGGGTCTCCATCGTTCCAGGTTGCCTCAGCCCGTCCCCCCCAGCCAGCGGCCAGGCCTGAGCCTCCGCTGGGAGCCGGCTCAGGCGACCAGAGCGATGGCGTCGATCTCCACCCGGGCGCCCCTGGGCAGGGCCGCCACCTGCACGCAGGCCCGGGCCGGAGCGACGCCTTCGCTGAAGAGCTCGGCGTAGAGGGCGTTCACTCGGGCGAAATCGCCCAGGTCGACCAGGTAGACCGTGGTGCGCACCACCTGATCGGGGCGGCAGCCGGCTGCCGCCAGAACTGCCTGCAGATTGCTCAGCACCTGGCGGGTCTCGGCCTCCACGTCGCCGTCTCCCACCAGGCTGCCGCTCTCCGGGTCCAGGGCGATCTGGCCGGAGCAGTAAAGCACCCCACCGGCAAGCACGGCCTGGTTGTAGGGGCCCACCGGGGCGGGGGCGGCCGGGGTGTTGACCGGATGAGACAAGGGGCTGTGCCTTTGGTCACCCTCGCCGGCGCTGGTGCTCATGACGGGTAACAATGCGGGACTGGGATCTTATTGCTCACGCCATCGCCAAGCCGTCCGTCACTCCTGCCACCGCGGCAGCCACCCCTTCCGCCACGGCCGCCGGCACGGTTTCCCACGCCGGAGAGGCCGGTCACGGAGCCCATGTCCGCATCGAGGACCTCTGGTACCGCTACCCGGGGCGCGACGTCAGCGCCTGGACCCTCCAGGGCATCGACCTCGCCCTCGTTGCCGGTGAGCTGGTGGGTCTGCTGGGCCCCTCCGGTTGCGGCAAGACCACCCTGCTGCGCCTGATCGCCGGCTTCGAGCGCCCCGGCCGCGGCAGCATCCGCATCGGCGGCCAGCAGGTGGCGGCTCCGGACCGCCTGCTCCCCCCCGAGCGGCGCGGTGTCGGCATGGTCTTCCAGGACGATGCCCTCTTCCCCCACCTGGATGCCTGGCGCAACGCCTGTTTCGGCCTGCGCCGCGGCCAGGACACCGCCCGGGTGGCCTGGCTGCTCGATCTGCTGGGGCTGGCGGGGCTGGAGCGGCGCTATCCCCATGAGCTCTCCGGCGGCCAGCGCCAGCGCCTGGCCATGGCCCGCGCCCTCGCGCCGTCCCCCTCGGTGGTGCTGCTCGATGAGCCCTTCTCCAACCTGGATGTGGAGGTGCGCCTGCGGCTGCGCAGCGAGCTTCCGGCCGTGCTGGCCCGCTGCGGCGCCAGCGGGCTGATGGTGACCCACGACCCGGAGGAGGCGCTGGCGATCTGCGACCGGGTGGGCGTGCTCCGCGACGGGGTGCTGCACCAGTGCGCCCCTCCCCGCGAGCTGGTCGACCGGCCTGCCACCGCCTTCGTCGGTCAGTTCGTGCTCCAGGCCAACCTGTTGCCGGCCCGCTGGCGTGGGTGGCGGCTGCAGACGGCCCTCGGTGAGCTCGAGCCCCTCGCCGATGGGGATCAGGGCCGCGGGGGATCCGAGGCCGTCGAGGTGATGGTCCGACCCCAGGCCCTGGAGTTCCTGCCCAGGGAGGAGGGATCCGCCTGGATCACCGGCAGGGAGTTCCTCGGCCGCGAATGGCTTTACCAGGTGCAGCTCGGCGACCAGCGGCTGCGCTGGCGGGCGCCCCTCGACGCCGACCACCCCCATGGCCGCCGAGGGCGGCTGTGCTTCCGAGCCGGGGAGACGGCCCTGCTGTTCCCCGGTGGAAGGCCGCTGCTGACGCTGCCGGCCGGACGCACCCCGGGGCCTCCCCTCACGTCTTCCTGAGGCCGGCGGTCGTCCGTCGCCGCAGCAGCATCAGGGTGCCGTCATCCTCCAGGTGGTCGCTGCTGGTGAAGCCTCGCAGACTCTCGCGCAGCCTGTCGATCAGGGCTTCGAGGGGGGCCTGGCCCCCCCCCTCGAGGAGACGCTGGCACTCCGGTACGCCGAAGGGTTCGCCGCCGATGCTGTTCTCCGCTTCGGTGACGCCGTCGGTGTACACCATCAGCAGGTCGCCGGGTTCGAGCTCCAGGACCAGGCTCCGGTAGCTCCGGTCGGGAACCCCCCCCCAGCAGTGACCCCCGGGGCAGGGGGATCGGCCGGCATCCAGCCCCCTGCAGCAGCAGCGGCGGGCAATGGCCCCCGTTGGAGTAGGTGAACCGACCGGAGGCCACATCCAGATAACCGCAGAACATCGTCACGAACAGAGCCGCGTCATTCCCCTGGTTGAGGCTGTGATTGAGACGCTGAAGCACCGCGTCCGGTGACGATTCGTTGTTGGCGAGAACCCGCAGCAGACCGACCGTGCGGGCCATGAACAGAGCGGCGCCGAGACCATGGCCGGAGACGTCGCCGATGCAGAGGAACAGCCGGTCGTCATCGATGAAAAAGGCATCGAACAAATCCCCGGCCACCGTGGTGGCCGGTTCCATCAGACAGGCCAGCTCGATCTCCGGGTGCTCGCCGAACAGAGTCCCCTGGGGCGGCAGCATGGCCCGCTGCAGGTCGCGGGCCAGGTCCAGTTCCTTGCGCAGATGGGAGAGTTCCAGGGCCTCCCGCTGGGCCTCCTGGGTCAGCTGGTTGGTGAGCCGGGTGCGGTCCACCAGGGAGATCATCATGTTGCAGGCGACTCCCGGCAACTGCACCATGTGTGACCAGAGGACATGTTTGGGAATCCTCAGCACGATCGCCTCATCCTCGGCTCTTACCAGGGCGGAAGCCGGCCGTCCGTCGATGGCGGAGAACTCGCCGATGCACTGCCCTACAGGAATCGCGATCCCCTTGCCCCGGTAACCATCGCCGCCCACCGGTAACCATCGCCGCCCAGATGAACCGTGACGATTCCTGCCATGATGATGAAGATGTCATCGTTCGGCTGACCTGGGCTGAGCAGCACATGGCCCGGCGTCAGCGGCAGCAGCTCACAACGACTGACGGCCGCCTTCAGATGTTTTTTCTTGACATTTCGAAAGAGTGGAATCTCCTTGAAGGGCAGGGAAGCCGTTGTCGACGGGGCCGAGAGCGGGGGCTCAACGCTCATACCGGTGAGGGGCTGTTCAACCAGTGGATGCCGAGCTTAAGCACGTTTCTGCCCCCTTCCCGCTGGTAGCTGCGCTCATCCATGAATCGATTGACCAGCAGCAGTCCCAGGCCGCCGGGCTCAGCCTCTGCAAGGCTGCGGGGGCGCGGACCCTGGCCGACGGACAGGGGGTCGAAGGCCGGGCCTGCATCGCAGATGGTCAGTGTGGCGACCCCCCGGTCATCATGGTCGGTCCGCTCCAGGGTGAGCTGCACCGGACAGCTGGACCGGCGGGCTCCTCCGTGGTCGATCAGGTTGGCCAGGACCTCATTGAGACAGAGGTCGAGTTTGCCGGTGGGACCCGGGGGAACCTCCAGCCGCCGGCAGTTGTCCTGGAGCCAGTCGGAGCAGCGCCGCAGTTCAAGAGAACTGAGCCCCAGGTCGAGGCTGATGGTGCCGGGCGGGGGGGACGCCATGGAGCCGGACTCAGGCCAGCGCTGTCTGCTCGGCCAGCTCCGCATCAGCGACCATCGGAATCAGATCATCGATGCCTGTGGATTCCAGCGTAGCCCTCACCAGGTCATTGTCGCCCAGCAGGATCACCATGCGGCCACCTTTCTGATCGAGGGCGCGGGCACTGCTGATGATGCTGCGGATCCCAATGGAGGCCAGAAAACTGACATTCCGGAGATCGACGATCACCGGGAGGGGTTTGATCGCCGTCAGCGAGGTGAGCTTCAGGGAAATCTCTTCCATCCCGAGCATGTCGAGGCGGCCCGACAGCACCACCTTCCTCAGCCTGATCGAACCGTCGGCCTCGAGGACCTCGTCCAATCGGATGAAAGCCGAATCAATGCTGTCCGCTGGAAGTTCGACCCGAAAAGATTACCCGTCCAATGGCATCACCAGAGCGAAAGCACCTGGCGTTGTGTTGTGCAACACATGACGGTCCGCCGTCGCGGATCAGCCCGTCCAGTCATTCTTGCTGCGGCGCAGGGCGGCCAGTTCCGCCGGATCCACCGCCCGCAGGAACAGATTGGTGCGACGCTCCTCACCGATGCTGCTCGGGATCGTGGGCCGCGCCCGGGCACGGAGCTGCCGCACGGCGGCCAGCCGTTCGGCGATGGCGGGGTCCTCCGGCCGCTGCGCCGCCGCCCAGCCCAGGTTGGCCTCGGTGTACTCATGGGCGCACCACACCTTGGTCGTCTCCGGCAGGGCGGCCAGCCGCTGCAGGGAACGGTGCATCTGGGCGGGGGTTCCTTCGAACAGCCGGCCACAGCCGCCGGCGAACAGGGTGTCGCCGCAGAACAGCTCCCCCTGCAGGGGAAGGTGGAAGGCGATGTGGGCGCGGGTGTGGCCCGGCACCGCCAGCACCTCCACCGGTTGGCCCAGCAGGGTGAAGCGATCGCCGTCCGCCACCCCCCGGGTCTGGAAGGGGATCCGCTCCCGGTCGTCCCGCGCCGCCACCACCGCGGCCCGCGGCCACTCCCGCAGCAGCCCGGGGGTGCCGCCGATGTGATCGCTGTGGTGGTGCGTGTGCAGCACCGCCGCCAACTCCAGCCCGCGCTGCTTCAGCCAGGCGATCGCCGGCTCCGCCACTGCCGGATCCACCAGGGCGGCCTCACGCCCGTCGTGGAGCACGAACAGGTAGTTGTCCCGCAGCACCGGCAGCAGCGCCACCTGCAGCGGGGCGGGGAGTGGCGCCGGACGTGGCACCGGGGGTCCGGCGTCGACGGCCGCTTCGGCGGGATCCGGCATCGTTACAGTCCAGGTTGCTGCTGGCTTCCATGATCACCGCCGACCAGCGGTCCCCGATCACCGTCGCCCTGGCCAAGGGCGCCCTGCTGAAGGACTCGGTGCGCCGTTTCCGGGCGGCCGGCCTCGATTTCTCCGCCCTGCTGGAGGAGGACAACCGTCTGCTGATGGTGCCCAGCCGCTGCGGCACGGCCCGGGCCCTGCTGGTCCGCAACGCCGACGTGCCGGTCTACGTGGCCTATGGGCAGGCCCAGCTCGGTGTGGTGGGGTACGACGTGCTGCGGGAGCACCAGCTGCCGGTGGCCCAGCTGGTGGATCTGGGGTTCGGCGGCTGCCGCATGGCGGTGGCGGTGAAGGCGAACAGCGGCTACCGCCGGGCTGCGGATCTGCCGGCCCACTGCCGCGTGGCCAGCAAGTTCACCCGCTGCGCCGAGGCCTTCTTCGAGCAGCTGGATCTGCCGGTGGAGCTGATCCACCTCACCGGATCGGTGGAGCTCGGGCCGATCACGGGCATGTCCGAGGCGATCGTCGATCTGGTGGCCACCGGCCGCACCCTGCGGGACAACGGACTGGTGGCCATCGAGGACCTGTTCACCAGCACGGCCCGGCTGATCGGCCATCCCCTGGCCCTGCGGCTCGACGACGGCACCCTCCAGGCTCTGGTGGAGCGGGTCGCCACCGCCGGGATGCCCGCCCCGGTGCCGGCCCGATGAGCCGTCTCGACCGCCAGCGTCTGCGGCGCCTGCTGCCCTATCTGGCCCGGGATCGCCAGCGCCTGCTGCTTTCGCTGCTGCTGCTGATTCCCCTGGCCCTGGCGGCCTCGGTGCAGCCGCTCCTCGTGGGCCAGGTGATCTCCAAGCTCCGGGGCGAGGCGGTGATGGCCTGGCTGAATCCCCTGCCGGTGCCGACCGCCCTCCGGGTGCTGGTGCTGCTGCTGCTGGTCGCGGTGCTGGTGCGTCTCTCCCTCCAGGGCACCCAGACCTACAACGTGCAGGTGGTGGGGCAGCGCCTCACCGCGCGGATCCGCGACGACCTGTTCCGCCATGCGATGGCCCTGTCGCTGCGCTTCCACGACCGTACGCCGGTGGGCAAGCTGCTCACCCGACTCACCAGCGACGTGGATGCCCTGGCCGAGGTGTTCGGCAGCGGCGCCGTGGGGGTGCTCTCCGATCTGGTCACCCTGCTGGTGATCGGCCTCACCATGCTCTCCATCGAGTGGCGACTGGGGCTGCTGCTGCTCGTCAGCCAGATCCCCGTGACGCTCGGCGTTCTCTGGCTGCAGGGCCGCTACCGCAGGGCCAACTACCGGGTGCGGGAGGAGCTGGCCCAGCTCAATGCCGACCTGCAGGAGAACCTCCAGGGCCTGGAGGTGGTGCAGATGTTCCGCCGCGAGGCCGTCAACGGCGAGCGCTTCTCCCGCACCACCGACGCCTACCGCCGGGCCGTCACCGGGACGATCTTCTACGACAGCGCCATCTCCGCCTTCATCGAATGGGTGGCCCTGGCGGCCGTCGCGATGGTGCTGGCCCTCGGCGGCGCCATGGTCACCGGCGGTGCCATGGGCCTGGGCACCCTCACCACCTTCATCCTCTTCTCGCAGCGGGTGTTCGACCCCCTGCGCCAGCTGGCGGAGCGCTTCACCCAGATCCAGGGGGGCCTCACCGCAGTGGAGCGCATCGGGGAACTGCTCGAGCAGCCGATCGAGATCGCCGATCTGCCCACCAGCCAGCGCAGCCACGCCGCCGTGGTGTCGGGCGCGGAACGCTTCAGCCCCGGCGAGGTGGAGTTCGAGAACGTCTCCTTCGCCTACCGCCCCGACGACCCGATCCTCACCGACCTCTCCTTCCGCATCGCCCCCGGCGAGCACGTGGCGATCGTGGGCCCCACCGGATCCGGCAAGACCACCGTGATCCGCCTCCTCTGCCGGCTCTACGAACCGCAGCAGGGCACCATCCGCCTCGATGGGGTCGACATCCGCGAACTGCCGATCGCCACCCTGCGACGGCGCCTGGGGGTGGTGCTGCAGGACACGTTCCTGTTCAGCGGCAACGTGGCCGAGAACCTGCGCCTCGATGCGGCCATCAGCGATGCCGATCTGGAGCGCCTCTGCGGCGAGCTCGGCCTCGGACCCCTGCTGGCCCGGCTGGGGGACGGCCTGGCCTCCGAGTTGCGGGAGAGGGGCGGCAACCTCTCCTCCGGTGAGCGCCAGCTGCTGGCGGTGGCGCGGGTGGCGATCCGCGACCCGTCGGTGCTGGTGATGGACGAGGCCACGGCCTTCATGGATCCCTCCACCGAGGCCACCCTGCAGCGGGACCTCGACACCCTTCTCAGCGGCCGCACCGCCATCGTCATCGCCCACCGCCTGGCCACCGTCGAGGCCGCCGACCGCATCCTGGTGCTGCGCCGCGGCCGCCTGATCGAGGAGGGCAACCACCGGGAGCTCCGGGCCGTCGGCGGGCTCTACGCCCAGCTGGCCGAACTGCAGGAGAAGGGACTGGCCACCCTCTGAAGACCGGACGGCTGGGCCGGCAGGGCCAGGTCGTCCTCCAGCCAGGTGTCGATCAGGGCCGCCAGCGCGCGGGGGGTCTCGACCATCGGCAGGTGGCCTACCCCGGAGAGGATCGCCAGCTGGTGGCGGGGGCTGTAGCCGGCCAGATGGCGCACGTAGCGGGGCTCCATCACCTGGTCGCGGCTGCCGGCGATCCAGAGGCTGGGCACCGTGAGCGCCGCGGCCAGCCTCGGCAGCTGACGCACGGCGCCCCGGTTGGTGCTGCAGGCCAGCAGTCCCCGGGCGGCGCGGCCGTCGGCCAGCAGCGGGCTGCGGATCGCCTCCGTGCCGGGCACCCGGGCCAGCCAGGCCGGCCGCCAGCGCAGGAAGGCGGCCCCGCCCCGACGCACCCGGGCGAAGGGGCGGGGCTGGAACACGCCGCCCCCTGCCGCGATCTGCACCAGGCCCCGCAGCTGCTCCCCCAGCAGGGGTGCTGCATGCAGCGCCACGCTGCCCCCCAGGGAGTGGCCCAGGAGCACCACCGGCCGCCCGGCGGTCTCCCGCTGGACGGCCTCCGCCAGCCAGCGCCCGTAGCTGGCCAGGCTGGCCTGCAATCCCCTGGGCCGGTCGCTGGTGCCGAACCCGGGCAGGTCGGGGCACCACAGTGTCCAGCGGGGGACCAGTTCCCGCCGCAGCGGGTGCCACAGACGGCCCGCCAGCAACCAGCCGTGCACACCCACCAGCAGGGGGGACACCGGTGCCGGCGACGCCGGCACCGCCGGGGTTCGATCGGAGCTGCTGGGGGGGACGCTCAGGACGGTTACTGCGTCAATCACCCACCCTGCCGCAGTCCGGCCGGCATCCGCCAGGATCTTCAGAACGCGTAGCCCTCTCGCCGTGCCCGGGACCCTTCCGCTGATGACCGACCTCTATGGGCCCGGACACCGCCTCTGCGCCTGCCCCAACCCCAGCCTGGAGCTGGTGCTCAGCCAGACCCGCCCGATCGACCTGATCGAGCTGGAGGCGCTCTGCGATGCGGTGGGCTGGAGCCGCCGCCCGTTGCGGCGGGTGCGCAAGGCCCTGCAGCACAGCCTCCTGCAGGTGGGACTCTGGCGCCATGACGCCCGCCTGCCGCGGCTGGTGGGCTTCGCCCGCTGCACCGGCGACGGGGTGGTGGAGGCCACCGTCTGGGATGTGGCGGTCCACCCCCGCTACCAGGGCGCCGGCCTGGGCAAGGAGCTGATGGACTACGTGCTCGAGCAGCTGCGGGCCATGGGCATCGACCGGGTGAGCCTGTTCGCCGACCCCGATGTGGTGGGCTTCTATGCCGCTCAGGGCTGGGAGCTGGAGCCCCTGCAGCGCCGCTGCGCCTTCTGGTACGCCCCCTGAGGGGTGGGCCCGTAGTAGCGGGCGGCCAGCTCCTCCACCGGTGTGCCGCGGCGCCAGTCCCGCCGCAGGCGGGCATTGGCCAGCATGGTCTGCCACACCCCCAGCCGACGCCAGCGGCGGCCATTGACCCGCAGGGCCGGCGCCAGCAGGGCGATCCGGGCCAGGGACCGCAGCCGCTGCAGGAACTCCAGGTCCTCCATCAGGGGCAGCGGGGCGATCCCGCCGGCGGCGTCGTGCAGGCGCCGGGCCAGCAGCAGTCCCTGGTCGCCGTAGGGCAGCTGGCGCCAGCGGCTGCGCAGCGCCACCGCCAGCTCCACCAGGCGCAGGGCCGGATCGTCGTCGGCGATGCGCAGCCGGAAGGCCCAGGCGGTGCTCTCCCCTGCAGCGATCGCGGCGGCCAGGGCCTCGGCCCATCGCGGCGGAAGCCGCACGTCGGCATGCAGCAGCAGCAGCCACGGGGCGGTGCTGCAAGCCACCCCGGCGGCCAGCTGCCCGCCCCGGCCCCCCCCCTCGTGCAGCACCACCGCACCGGCCAGGGCGGCGAGCCGCGCGGTGGCGTCCGTGCTGCCCCCATCCACCACCAGCACCTCCTGGACCAGGGCCGGCGCCGTGGCCAGATCGGCGAGCAGGCCTGGCAGACCCTGAGCCTCGTTGAGGGCGGCGATCACCACACTCAGGGGTGGGCTCATCGCCAGCGGTCCAGATCGGCGGGGCGGTCGAGGTCGTGGCGCTCCGCCAGCAGGGCGGTGCTCAAGCCCGCCCGCCGGGCCTGCGCGAGGGTCTGCTCCAGCACCCGGTCGCTGCCCCAGTCGATGCCGGCGAACACCTGGGGCGTCGGTCGGCGCCGTCCGATCAGCCAGTAGCCTCCGTCACCGGCGGGACCCAGCACCAGGGCGCTGTGCTCGAGTGCCCGGAAGGCGGCCAGCAGGTCGTCGGCCGCCAGCTCCGGCAGGTCGCTGCCGATCAGCACCACCGCGGCGGCCCCCTCCCGCCAGCCGCGCCGCATCTGGCGCTGCATCCGCAAGCCGAGGCTGCCCGGCCCCTGGTCCACCACCCGGTCGACCCCGAGGCGGCGACCCCAGCGACCGGCGGCCCCGGGACCGAGGCCGCTGGTGGCCAGCACCAGCCTCGGCGCGGCCCCGAGGCCTTCGCTGCCGGCGGCGCTGGCCAACAGCCGACGGGCCTCGGCCGCGGCGGCCAGGCCGTGCCGGGTGAGGCGGGCCTGGATCGCGGCCGCCCGCCCCGTCCCCACCCCGGGGACGAGGCGGCTCTTGCAGCGGCCGGGCGCCGGCCAGCGGGCCAGCATCACCAGCTGGGGGGGACCGCCGCCCCTCTCCCTCGGCGGTCTCAACCCTCGCGCGGCAGTTCGGCGGGCCGAACGGTGAGGTTCTGGCGGGAGCCGTTGCGCTGCACCGTGATCGTCAGGGGCTCGCCCACCTTGCCCCGGTCCACCCCCAGCTGCACCTCCGAAGCGTTGCGGACGGGCTTGTCGCCCACTTTCTCGATCAGGTCGCAGGGCTTCAGGCCGCCCCTGGCCGCGGGACTGTTGCCCATCACCTCGACCACCACCACCCCGTTCACCTCCGGCAGGCGGCACTCGTTGGTGGTGGCGTTGATCTCCTTGGCCAGCTGAGGGGTGAGGGCCTGGAGGCGCACGCCGATGTAGGGGTGGCTGGCGTAGCCGCGCTCCAGGATCTGGGCGGCGATCTGCCGGGCCGTGTTGATCGGGATCGCGAAGCTCAGGCCCGCTCCCGGCGCCTGGCGGATGGCGGTGTTGATGCCGATCACCTGGCCCCGGTCATTGATAAGGGGGCCGCCGCTGTTGCCGGGGTTCACGGCCGCATCGGTCTGGATGTACGGCACCCGCTGGCCCTCCCCGACGGCGTTGGTGCGCTGGATGGCGCTGATGATCCCCGCCGTCACCGTGTTGTCGAGGCCGAGGGGGTTGCCGATGGCGATGGCCCATTCCCCTGGCCGCACCTTGTTGGAGTCACCCAGGGTGGCGACCGGCAGCTTGGAGGCCACCACCTTCACCACCGCCACGTCGGTGAGGGGATCGGCCCCCAGCACCTTGCCGGTGAAGCTGCGGCCGTCGGGGAGGGTGACGCTCACCTCGCTGGCGCCCTCCACCACATGGGCGTTGGTGAGCAGCACCCCGTCGGAGCGGGTGATGAAGCCCGATCCCTGGCCCTGCTGCTGCTGGATCGCCGGACCGCGGCCGAAGATGCCCCCGAGGGGGTTCACCGTGCGCTTGACGGTGTCGATGCGCACCACTGCCGGACCCGCCTTCTCGACGGCGTCGACGATGACCGAGCTGCTGTGCTGCAGGGAGGGGCCCGGCGCCGCATCGCTGATCGGGGGCTGCTCGGGCTGGCGTACTCCCGGCAGGGCCAGGCGGGCGCCGGTGCAGGAGGTCAGCAGGCCTGCCGCGGCCGCCAGCAGGGTGAGGCGTGACAGGAAACGGGGCTGGACCATCGGAGGTGGGCGCTCGGCGCTGAGGGAGTCATTAAAGACGAACCTCCTGGCCTGGGATGCCTATATTCGACCATCGCGTCGTGGGCTCCTGGTGCAGCAGGGTGATCAGCTGTGGCACCGGGTGAGCCAGGATCTTCAGGGCAGGCTGAGCAAGCCCACCTACGAGACCTGGATCCGCCAGGCCCGGTGCCGTGACTACGCCGATGGGCTGCTGCGCCTGGAGGCCCCCAACAGCTTCGCCTGCGGCTGGCTGCGCAAGAACTACCTGGTGATGATCGCCGCGGTGGCCAGCGAGCACGCCGGCCGGCAGGTGCAGGTGGAGGTGGAGGTGGCCCCGGAGGCCGGACCCCTGGGCGGCGGCCCCCCGGACATCGCCGCCGAGAACGGCGCCGGCTCGCCGCCGCCGCCCCCCGAGCGCTCCCTGGCCGGTGCCACCCCAAGTGCCACCCCCGGTGCTCCCCCCGCCCGGTCGCTGCCGGTCCACCAGCGCCCCGGGGCGGGCCTGAACAACCGCTACGTGTTCAACCGCTTCGTGGTGGGGGCCAACAGCCGCATGGCCCATGCCGCCTCCCTGGCGGTGGCCGAGGCCCCGGGCCGGGAGTTCAACCCCCTGTTCATCTGCGGCGGGGTGGGACTCGGCAAGACCCACCTGATGCAGGCCATCGGCCACTACCGGCTGGAGATCGATCCGGAGGCGCGGGTGTTCTATGTGAGCACCGAAACCTTCACCAATGACCTCATCCAGGCGATCCGCAAGGACGGCATGCAGGCCTTCCGGGATCGCTACCGGGCGGCCGATCTGATCCTGGTGGACGACATCCAGTTCATCGAGGGCAAGGAGTACACCCAGGAGGAGTTCTTCCACACCTTCAATGCCCTGCACGAGGCCGGCCGCCAGATTGTCATCGCCAGCGACCGCCCCCCCAGCCAGATCCCCCGGCTGCAGGAGCGGCTGATCTCCCGCTTCTCGATGGGGCTGATCGCCGACATCCAGATCCCCGATCTGGAGACCCGCATGGCGATCCTGCACAAGAAGGCGGAGGCGGAGCATGTGGCCCTGCCCAGGGAGCTGATTCAGTACATCGCCGGACGCTTCACCTCCAACATCCGCGAACTCGAGGGGGCCCTCACCCGGGCGGTGGCCTTCGCCTCGATCACGGGCCTGCCGATGACCGTGGAATCGCTCGCCCCGATGCTTGATCCGGTCGGCAACGAGGTGGCGGTCACCCCCCAGCAGGTTCTGGAGAAGGTGGCGGAGGTGTTCGAGGTGCGCATCGAGGAGATGCTCAGCCCCAGCCGCAAGCGGGCCGTCAGCCAGTCGCGCCAGGTGGGCATGTATCTGATGCGCCAGAACACGAATCTGTCGCTGCCGCGCATCGGCGAGGCCTTCGGGGGCAAGGATCACTCCACCGTGATGTACGCGGTGGAGCAGGTGGAGAAGAAGCTCAGCACCGATCCCGCCCTGGCGCGGCGTGTGCAGCAGGTGCGCGACCTGCTGCAGATCGCCTGCCGCCAGCGCCGCTGAGGCTCAGCCAGCGCCGGTGAGGGGCCGGGCCGGATCCAGCCCCTCCACCTCCCCGTGGAACACCCGGCTGGCGGTGATGTCCTCGGCCTCGATCGTCATCAGGTCGGTCTTGGAGAGGGCCCGCCCCATGCCGCTGAACAGGCGGTTGGCCTGGCGCATCCGGGCCCGGTCGATGGCGTTGCGGATCGAGCGGGCATTGGCGAAGAAGGGCAGCTGCATGCGCCGCTGGATGTATTCGGCGAAGGCGGCGGCGGCCTCGGGGCTGAAGCGGTAGTTCTCCGCCGCCAGGATCAGCTGGGCGATCTCCAGGAGTTCGCTGGCGGTGTAATCAGGAAAATCGATGTGGTTGGCCACCCGCGAGGAGAGGCCCGGATTGCTCTGGTAGAAGACATCCATCCGCTCCTTGTAGCCGGCGAAGATCACCACCAGGTCGTTGCGGTTGTTCTCCATCACCTGCAAAAGGATCTCGATCGCCTCGGCGCCGTAGTCCCGCTCGTTCTCCGGCCGGTAGAGATAGTAGGCCTCGTCGATGAACAGCACGCCGCCCATCGCCTTCTTGAGCATCTCCCGGGTCTTGGGGGCGGTATGGCCGATGTACTGGCCCACCAGGTCATCGCGGGTGGCCGTCACCACATGGCCCTTGCGCACATAGCCCAGGCCGTGCAGGATCTTCGACATCCGCTCGGCCACCGTCGTCTTGCCGGTGCCGGGGCGGCCGGTGAACGACATGTGCAGGCTGGGGGGCGCCGTGTCGAGCCCCACCTGGGTACGGGCCCGGTTGATCACCAGCAGGGCGGCGATCTCGCGGATCCTGGCCTTCACCGGCCGCAGGCCGATCAGCTCCCGGTCGAGCTGGTCGAGCACCTCCTTGATGCCGGCGGCGTCGTAGGCCGCCCGCAGATCCACCAGCCGCGTCTCCTGGGGCGCCTCCCCGTCGTCCCCGTCGGCAGCGGTGCCCTCAGAGGAGACCATCGATGGCCCGCGCGAAGGTTTCCTCCGGTTCGCCGATGGGGTCCTCGTCGGCTTCGGCCCGCACGGTGAGGTTCACGTAGGTGCGGCCGAAGCTGATGTCGGGGAAGCGGCCCTCCTGCTCCGAGAGCCCGTTCAGGCGCTCCAGGAAGCCGCGGGTGCTTTCGTAGTCATCGAACTCGATGCGGCGCTCGAGCCGATCGGGACGGGGCCGTCGGGTCCAGGGCTGATCCATGGGTCCGACCCTAGATCAGCCCGGATCGTCGAGGCAGTCGGTGCGGGCCACGCAGAGGCGGGCGGCCCAGGCAGCGGCATGGGCCCGGTTGGCGGCCTGCTCCGCTGGCACCTCGGTGCTGAGCGGGTGGGGGAAGGTGCCGGCGATGGCCGCGTTGGTGACGCAGAACATCGCCTTCTGGAAACTCATGCAGATCTTCACCCGCATGTCCCCGTCGCCGCGGATGCCCGCCAGGTATCGGTTGCGCAGCCGTTCGGGGAGGTGACGGTACATGTCCTGCATCAGCAGGCTG
Source organism: Microcystis elabens FACHB-917 (assembly GCF_014698445.1). Taxonomy (GTDB): domain Bacteria; phylum Cyanobacteriota; class Cyanobacteriia; order PCC-6307; family Cyanobiaceae; genus Cyanobium; species Cyanobium elabens. Next base: position 21,587 of record NZ_JACJSZ010000009.1, on the reverse strand, counting down.
GGCGGGATGCCCGATCCCATGGTGGGCAGCGGGTCGGCGTAGAGGGCGCCGTACATGAACTGGGCCTGGTCGGGGGAGATCTGCTGGGCCTGGGCGTTGAACGACACGGTGCCGAGGAACGGGGTGCCGCGCAGGAACACCGCCTCCACATAGGGCACGGCCACATCCCCCAGGAAGGTGAGACCGGCCTCGGGGGGAAGCACCCAGAAGGAGGTGTCGGCGATCTCCACCGCGTAGTTGATCGGCGCCGCCGCCGCCGCCACCAGGCCCTCCTTGATGAAGGTCACCACCGCGGCGATCGAATCGACGCGCCCGTCCCGCTCGGCCCGGGCCAGATCGAGGAACAGATCGCTCATCACCCGCCAGAACTGGCCCAGCGCGTGGGTGGTGGCCGCCGAGCGGATCAGTTCGTTCAGGAACTGGGGGAACAGCGGGTTGAGCGTCGCCAGCAGGGGATCGCGCCGGGTCTTGCGGGCGACGATGGCGGCACAGTTGGCGGCGAAGGCCTCGCTGTCGAGATAGGCATCGAGGCCTCCGGTGCCGTGCCAGAGCATCGCCTTCTGGCAGTACTCCGCATACTCGAAGTTGATCCGGTCGTGCAGCAGGTGGCGCCAGATCTTTGCAGGGCTGAGGTCGCCGTCGAGGAAGCGGAACACCGGGAAGGGATTGAGAAACTGCTTTTCCGCCTGGTAGATGAGGTTGATGCTGTAGGCATCCAGCACCTCGCCGTAGCTCTCCAGCACATCCACCACCTGGAGCAGGTGGTCGGGGGATTCGGCCAGCAGGGTGTCTCCGGCCAGCAGGGTCTCCACCAGATCGTCGCTGGTGGGGCGCCCGCCGGCGTAGGTCAGGGGTGGTTTGGGGGAGCGGGGGATCGGTCTCATGACAGCGGCGCCGCCCCCTGGAGCGTCGCGAGAAGAGCCGGCAACCGGGCCATGGCGGTGGTGGCCTGTTCGCTGAGCCGGCCCAGGCCGAAGGGCAGCACCCCCAGGGCCACCACCCCGCTGGCCAGGGCCAGGGCGGGCAGGGTTTCCCGCAGGGCCACCGCCGGCAGCCGCACCTCCAGGCGGGAGTCCGCCACCGGATCGCCGCTGGGCGGGGTCACCGCCAGGCGCCCGAAGAAGGCCCGGTTGACCAGCAGCAGGAAATACACCGCCGTGAGGCCTGATCCCACCATGCAAAGCAGGGTGGCCACCGGGAAGGCGCCCAGGCTGCCGCGGAACACCAGGAATTCTGAGATGAAACCGGCCATGCCGGGCATGCCCGCACTGGCCATCACCCCCAGGATCATCAGGGTGCCGGTGAACGGCAGGCCCCGCTCGGGGTTGAGCAGGCCCCGCAGCACCTCCAGGTCCCGGGTGCGGGTCTTGCGGTAGACGATGCCCACCAGCAGGAACAGCAGGGCGGAGATCAGCCCATGGCTGACCATCTGGAAGACGGCCCCCAGCATGCTCACCGGGGTGGCGGCCGCCGCCGCCAGCAGGATGTAGCCCATGTGCCCCACCGAGCTGTAGGCGACCATCCGCTTCATGTCCCGCTGGGCGATGGCCGCCAGGGAGCCGTACAGCACCGACACCGCCGCCCAGCCCGCCAGCCAGGGGGCGAGCAGGGCCCAGGCCTCGGGGAACATCCCCAGGCAGAAGCGCAGCAGGCCGTAGGTACCCAGTTTCAGCAGCACCCCCGCCAGCAGCACCGACACGGGGGTGGAGGCTTCGGTGTGGGCGTCGGGCAGCCAGGTGTGAAACGGCACAAGGGGGATCTTGATGGCGAAGCCGATCAGCAGCGCCCCCAGCAGGGCCAGCTGGGTGCCCATGCCCAGCTGGGTGGTGGTCACCGGGTTGATGCTGAAGTCGGCCTGGCCGGTGAACAGGGAGAGGCCGAGAAAGGCGCCCAGGATCAGCACCCCGGAGACGGCCGTGAAGATCAGGAACTTGGTGGCGGCATAGCTGCGGTTGGCGCCGCCCCAGATGGAGATCAGCAGCCAGAGGGGAATCAGCTCCAGCTCATAGAAGAGGAAGAACAGCAGCAGGTTCTCGGACAGGAACGCCCCGTTGACCGCTCCGCTGATCGTCAGCAGCAGGGCGAAGTAGAGCCGGGGGCGCTGGCTGAGGTCGCGGGTGCAGATCCCCGACACCAGGGTGAGGGCGGCGTTCACCAGCACCAGGGGCATGGCCAGGCCATCGACGCCGAGGCGGTAGTCGAGGCCGATGCTGTCGACCCAGGCGAACGACTCCTGCAGTTGAAGGCCCGCCTGGCCGGGGTCGAAGGCCAGCAGCACCCGCAAACTCCAGAGCAGCTGCAGGCCCAGCAGCGCCAGGGCGGCGCGACGGATGCGCTCGGTGGCCAGTTCCCCAGGCCAGCAGAGCAGGCCGAGGGCGCCGGCGAAGGGAATCAGCAGCAGGGCGCTCAGCATGGCCGGATCAGCCCCCCAGCCAGGAGAGGCTGCCCACCAGCAGCACGATGGCGGCCACGACGGTGAAGACGTAGGTCTGCAGGCGGCCGCTCACCCCCAGCCTGAGGCTCTCGGCCGAGCCCATCGAAACGGTGGCGATGCGGTTGACCATGCCGTTGACCACCAGCTGGTCGAACCCGTTGGTGAGGCGGGCCAGGCCGGCCACGAAGGCCACGATCGTGGCCCGGTAGATGCGGTCGGTGTAGAAGTCGAAGGCCAGCAGGTCCTGCAGGACCCGCAGGGGCCGCAGCACGGAGCGGGACCAGAAGGTGTCCAGGGGCACCAGGCTGCCCACCAGCAGACCGGCCAGGCCGCTGCCCACCAGAACCAGGGCGGTGCCCCCCGAGAAGGCGCCGATGCCGGGGACCCGGTCGATGCGGGCCATGGCCAGGGGCGTCACCAGCACCAGCACGGCCACGCTGACCATGGGCAGGGCCATCAGCCAGTTGACCTCCGGGGTCCGCCGGGTCTTGGGGTGGGGCGCGCCCAGGAACACCTGGCGGTAGACCCGGGTGAGGTTGAGGGCCGTCAGGGCGTTGGTGAGCAGCACCACGGCGGCGAAGAACGGGGCCCGCGAGCCCAGCCCCTCCACCATCAGGCCGAAGCTCCAGAAGCAGCCCAGGGGCAGCAGGCCGGTGAGGCCCGCGGCCCCCACCAGGAAGCCGGTGGTGGTGGCGGGCATGCGGGAGCCGAGGCCGCCCAGTTCGGTGAGGTCCTGGCAGTTGGTGGTGGCGATGATGCTGCCGACGCTCATGAACAGCACGGCCTTGGCCAGGGCATGGGAGAAGAGCAGCAGCAGGGCGATGAAGGGCTGCTGCAGGGCGATGGCGATGAACACAAGCCCCAGATAGGAGGTGGTGGAGTAGGAGCAGGCCCGCTTGAGGTCGACCTGGGAGATGGCCACCAGGGCGCCGCCCAGGGCGCTGATCGTGCCCACCGCCAGCAGCACGTCGATGGCCGCCGGGGAGATCAGCAGCAGCGGCATCACCTTGAGAAGCACCACGGCGCCGCAGGTCACCACCACGGAATTGCGCAGGATCGAGGCCGGATTCGGGCCCTCCATCGCCTCATCCAGCCACAGATGCATCGGGAACTGGGCGCACTTGCCCATCGGGCCGGCGATCAGGCCCAGGCCGAGCAGCGAAGCGCCGAGGGCCGGCAGGGTCTCATTGGCCGACCAGGCGTAGAGATCGTTGAACTCCAGCGATCCGGCCCAGGCCGACAGCGTCACCACCCCCATCAGCAGAAGCACATCCCCCACCCGCTTGGTCAGGAAGGCATCCCGGGCGGCGGTGACCACCAGGGGCTGGGCGTACCAGAAGCCCACCAGCAGGTAGGTGGAGAGGGTGAGCATCTCCAGCAGGAAATAGCTCATGAACAGGTTGCTGCTCAGCACCACCCCGGCCATGGCCCCTTCGAAGAAGCCGAGCAGGGCGTAGAAGCGGGCCAGGGACCATTCCTTGTCGAGGTAGCCGAGGGTGAACACCTGGCCCACCAGGCTCAGGCCGGTCACCAGTTCCAGGGCGGCCAGATTGGTGAGCGAGAGGTCGAAACCGATGCGCAGATCCAGATCCGCCGCCGAGAACCAGGCGATGTCGAGATGCTGGGGGCCGAGGGCCAGCACGGCCTGCAGCACCAGGCTGCCGTGCAGCACCGCCAGCAGGGTGACCAGGAGATTGAGATAGGCCGCCGGACGGGGGCCGTTGCGCCGGATCCAGCCCGCCGCCCATGGCAGCGACAGCAGCATGCCGCTGAACCCGTAGAGGGGAATCAGCCAGCTGAGCTGGATCGACAGGGGAAGGGTGTCCGGCAAGAGGGGGAGGGACCTCAGAAGGTGGCCCGTTGCAGGGCCCTGGACGGGGCGGCGCCAAGACTGCCGAGCCAGGCGGCGAGCTCTTCCCCATGCTGCTGTTCTTCGTCCCGCAGAGCCCGGAAGAAGGTTTCATTGTTGCCATCGCCGATCAGCAGGCAGAAGCGCATCGCCTCGCCGTAGTGCTGGATCAGGTCCTCCTCGAGGACCGCATTCAGGCGCAGCAGACCCTCCAGGTCGGCGGCGTGGGCGACCGGGCGCAGCTGGGAGGCGGCGGGGGCCACCCCGAGCTGCAGCATGCGCTGTACCAGGCGTTCGGCGTGCCGCATCTCCTCGACGGTTTCCTGGCGGAACCGTTCGGCGGCGTGGGTGTCGCCCCAGAGCTCCACGAGGGAGGCCTGGGTCATGTACTGCTGCACGGCGGACAGCTCGAGACTCAACGCGCGGCCGAGGTAGCCGAGGACGCGCGGATGGGCGGCGTCCATGGGGATCAGCCCCTGCGGCCGACGCCGGAGGCCGCCAGGGCCGGCTCGACCTCGCTGTGGGGACGGGCAATGATGTGGGCAGCCACCAGGCCGTCACCGACCCGCTCGCAGGCGTCGGCCCCGGCCCGCACCGCGGCGTTCACGGCGCCGGTCTCACCGCGCACCATCACGGTGACGTAGCCGCCACCGACGAACTCGCGGGCGATCAGGGTCACTTCCGCGGCCTTGGTCATGGCGTCCGCCGCTTCGATCGCCGGCACCAGGCCCCGGGTTTCGATCAGACCGAGGGCGATGCCGTGGATGGTGGGGGCCATGGAGGGGGTACGGGGAGTGGGGGTCGTAGGGGGGGTGCCGGCGCCGCCGCTGCCGCGGCGGCCGGGGCTGGAGGCGCCGGAGCGCTGGCTGGCCGGAGTGGCGGCCTTGGCGGCGGCCCGGCGTGGCGGCCGGGTCGCCGGACTGGAGCGGGCCGCCCGTGGGGCCCGTGTGCTGGTCGCCGGCTTGGGGTCCGCCGGCTTGGCCACCACCGCCGGCGGCAGGGCCGGTGGGCTGCCGCCGGTGGCGGCCCCTCCCGCCGCTGCTGGAGCGGCCGTCGGCGGGGCCGGCGGGGCCGGCGGGGCCGGCGGGGCAGCCGCGGTGGAGGTGGGGGTGGCGTCGGGACCGGAGCGGGGGGTGCGGCTGGCCATGGGACGGGCGGGGAGAAGGGGAACGGGGAAGGAGGCGATGAGAGGGGCGCCTACCCGTCCGGTTCCCAGAAGTCGATGATCCCGCCGATGGTGAGATCGGTGTAGGTCTCGGGGTTGCCGCAGGCGAAGCGGGCGGCCGAGCCGCTGGCGGTGAACACCCAGTTGCCGGGGGAGGCCCCGACCGGATCGACGGCGACACTGAGCTTGCCCTTGGTGCTGCGCAGGACCCGCAGGTTCCAGTGCTCGAGGCCCGGCACCCGCTGGGTGCAGACCAGGGAGCCGGTCACCTGCATGATCTCCATCAGGCTTTGCCTCCCTGGGGCGCAGGGGCTCCGCTGGGGGCGCTGCTCGGTGGCGGGCTGGCCTTGCCGGCCTCGGGGTCCCAGTGGTCGATGATCCCCACGATCGTGAGGTCGCTCGGGTACGACTTGCTCCCCGCCGCCTCGCGGGCGGCGGAGCTGCCGACGCAGATCACCCAGTCGCCCGGGATGCAGCCCACCGCGTCGACGGCCACCTTCTGGGTGCTGCCGTCCTGCACAACCTGGAGGTGCTTGTGCTCGAAATCGGGGATGCGGTTGGTGGAGACCAGGGGCTTGACCACCTTGCAGATCAACATGGTCAGTGCCCTCCTGCGGTGGTGATCGTGATGGTGGAACCTACCGCCTCGGCGGGGGCATGGAGCTCCTGGTCGCGCACGGTGAGCAGGGCATGGAGCAGGCCCTGGGCGAAGAGGTCGGGGTAGCGGTTCTCGATCGCCTCTTGCACACGCCGGGCGTGGCGCACGGCCCGCTCCCGCGCACCGGGTACCTTGCCGTTGTAGTCGAAGCGCACCACCACCGGAACCGGCAGACCCCGGGAGACGTTGAGGCCCTTGAAGATCTTCACGCCCACGTCCATGTCGGGCGCACCTTCCTCGACCGTGTCCATGTAGGCGAAGTAGGTGAGGTTGCGCAGGTGGATCTCCTTGAAGCCGATGCCCACGCCGATGAAGCGCTCGGCATGGCCCGCATCGGCGTAGTGGCCGCCGTGGTACTCGCGCACATAGTCGATCTGGGAGATGTTGTGCTCCAGCAACCGGGCGATCAGGCGCACCATCCCAGGATCCGGGGTGCTGGCCGCCGCGTCTTCCGCCAATTCGGCGATCCTCCGCCGCGCCTCCTCGGGGTGCAGATGGCGCGTGGCCTCGTACACCGTGGCGGCATCGAGCCAGTGATCCAGGCGCGTGCTGCCGTCCATGCCCGGCACGTGCACCCGGATGGCGTCGGTGTCGGTGTCGATCCCCAGCAGCAGCAGGTCGACGGAGGCGCCGCAGCAGAAGCTGTTCTCCACGGCCTGCTGGAACTCCATCAGCCGCTGGCGCCCGCAGCTGGCCGCCAGGGCGTCGTCGCTGCCATGGGCGGCGCAGCCCTCGTGGGCCGGGTCGAGGGAACTGAAGTGGTAAAGCACCACCTTCAGGTAGCGGGTGTCGTCGTGGGCGGGGTTGGGGACGCCCTCGCGGTAGCGGCGGTGCTCGGTCTTGACCCAGCGGTTGACCGTGTTCTCCACATCGAACAGAGCGCCGGCATGGGGCCGGCGCCGCACCGAGCTGAAGGGCAGCCGCAGGGCGAAGGCGATGGCATGGGCCAGACGACCGTCGGCGCAGGGGGTCACATCCAGCAGGTGGAAGCCGCAGGACAGCAGGAAGGCGTTGAAGTCCTCGGCGGCCGCACTCCCTGGCTGGCCGTGGAGCGGATCGTCGCGGAAGAAACCGTCGCTGGTCTGCTCGTAGGTCTCGAAGACGCACCAGGCGAACAGGCTGCGCATGTCGAGCTGGCTGACCCAGGCCTTCTCCAGGATCGGCAGGGGCAGGCTGAAGCCGAGTTCCGCCTGGGCCAGGGCCTGGGCCCGCTCCACGAAGTCATCCTCGTGCTGCAGGGCGGAGAGCCGCTTGAGCACGGGCACGATCCGGTCGAAGGCCTCCTTGACGCCCCGGTCGTAGCTCTCCAGGGCGGCATTGGCGGCCTGGTCGGTGAGCGGATGGGCGCTGCCGGTGGCCCCCTGGCCGCGTCGCACCGCCGCAAGGCGCCGCGAAAGATCGGGACCGGAGGAGGCGTCGGGCCGACGCCGGGGGGCTCGGGGAGCGGGGGATCGGAGGGTGGGGGCCGGGCGGCGGGGCATCAGGGATTCAGCCGCGGGCTCCGCCGGAGACCGTGATCAGGGAGCCGGCGCTGGTGCTGCCGCTGGATCCGGTGATCTTGTTGGTGGGTTCCGGCAGGGACTCGTTGCGCTTGGGCTGGAAGCCCGGCATCGCCGACATCGGGCCGACACGGCTGGGGTTGCGGCGGCGGGCCGAGGCCCCTTCGGTGCCGGTGACGTGCTTGCCCCGGTCCCAGTCGTCGCCGGTGATGTTGAGACCGGCGGAGATGCCCTCGCCTGTGACCCGGGAGGTGGGACGGGCATCCTCGTCCGCGGTCACGGTCGCTGCCGCCGCAGGCGGGCGGAGGCGCACCCGTTCCTGGCCGGGACGGTCGAAGCGGAACTGCTCGGTGCCGGTGACCTTGTCGGCGGCCATGTCGAAGGGACCGGTGATGCGGTTGCCCTGCTCGTAGCTGTTGCCGGTGACCCCACCGGTCCGCTGGCGGGCGCTCTGGGCGGCCCGGGCCGGGGACTGGACGCTGAACTGCTGCCAGGGCTGGCTGGCCAGCGGCTGGGGGAAGTCGGGGTCCTGGCTGCCGGCGGCGCCGCAGGTCTCCCGCAGCTGGTCGGGACCCACGTAAGGGGTGCCGGTCACGTCCTCGCAGGCGCCCCGCTCGGCACCGGTCATGACACCACCGATCCCCGGCTGGATGCCGGTCATCACGGTGCCCATGCGCACCGGGGTGCGCTGGCGGATCTCCTTCACCCGGTCGGAGGGGCACCAGGCGCCGGCCTGCTCGACACCGGCGTAGGGGGTGCCGGTGACGGCCTTGCAGGTGCCGGGCTCGTCGCCGGTCACCTTCTCGCTCCGGCCGGTGCGGGTGCCGCTCACCACTATCGCCCTGTTGGTGACGCTGAAGCCCACCTTGGCCGCCTCCGGGGCCGGCTTGGTGCCGCAGAAGCGCTCGTACTGCTGGCTGCCGATGTACTCGTCGCCGGTGATCAGCCGGCAGGAGCCCGGTTCGTCGCCGGTGACATGCTCGCTGCGGCCCACATGGGTACCGGTGATGCCGGTGCCGCGGAGGGTCTGCAGGCTGCTCACCTTGGTGGGGGCCCGGCCGGGGGCCGGAGGTTCGGCGCCGATGTACTGGTCACCGGTGAGCTGACGGCCGGAGCCGGGCTCGTCGCCGGTGACCTTTTCGCTGCGGCCGACCAGTACGCCACTCACGGGCTGGCCGCCCAGGGTCTGGCTGCGGCCCACCTTGCGCACGGAGGGGTTGACGCCGCCGCACCAGGCGGCCGACTGGTTGGCGGAGATGTATTCGGTGCCGGTGACGTTCTTGCAGGTGCCGGGCTCGTCGCCGGTGACCTTCTCACTGCGGCCCACCTCGTTGCCGGTGACCCGGTTGCCGTGGCTGGTGTCGGTGACCCGCACCTTGGGCGGCTGGATCGGGGTGGAGGGCTGGGTGCCGCAGAAGGTCTGGAAGACCTCGGCGCCGAGGTACTCGGTGCCGGTGATGGTGCGGCAGGTGGCCGCCTCGTTGCCGGTGGTGCGGGGGGATCGGTTGGCCTGGGTGCCGGTGACGGTCTGGCCTGAGAGGGTCTGGCTGGCCCCAACCTTCCAGTGGGCATCGGCGGCGGCATCGATCTTGGCCTGACCGCGGCGGGGGCCGGTGGGCCGGCTGCCGCCGCTGCGGGCGCAGCCGGCGGAGCCCACCTTGCACTTCAGCTCGCGCACCTTCTGGGCCAGTTCGCGACTGGTCATGTCGGGGTTCGCCTGGCGGGCCACCGAGGCGGCGACGGAACTGGTGGGGGCGTTGGCGGACTTGCCCCGCTTGGAGAGGGCCTCACGGCGGGCCATGACAATGGCCCGGCTGGGGTTGTGCTGGGCGGTGCGCTTGGTGCCGTTGCGGCGCTCGCCGCCGCCGCGGCTGGCCAGGGACGAGCCCAGGCCGGACCCGTTGCCGCTCAGGGCGGGGGCGGCGGCGGCGGCGGGGGCGGCGGCCGCGGCGGGGGCGCTGGTCTTGGCGGCGGTGGCCTTTGCGGCGCGCATCACCTCCTGGCGGGTGCGGTCGCTGGAGGTGTCGGCCCGCTTGCCGCGGCGGGAGAGGGCTTCACGGCGCTCCAGCACCAGATTCCGGCTGGGGTTCGCCAACGGCTTGGCGTTGCTGCGATGGCCGGAGGCCGAGGTCGACGCCAGAGAGGCCGAAGGACTCCGCCGCGGCGCGGCCGGGACACGGGTGGGGGCGGGGGCAGGGGCCGCCGGAGCGGCCGTCTCCGCTTCGGTGCGGCTGCGCCGGGCGTCGGCAGCCGTACGCACCCGTCCCGGGGAGGACATGAACTGGGCGGAAGCTTTCTTGCCGCCGTTGGTGAGGGCCTTGCGGCGCTCCAGAGCTGCTTCCCGACTGGTGGTTCTGGCCATGTCCGCCCCGTGAATGGATGATCAAAAGTGATGGATCCCGACCGCCGGCCGGGATCCGCTGTGGTCGCTGGATCAGCGGCCTTCGAACACGACGAAGCAGGCGCCCTGGCTCTGGGTGTAGGCGTCGTAACCGACGAGGCGCACGTGGTGGTCGGGGTAGGCCCGGTGGCAGGACTCCAGCTCGTTGACGATCACACCGAGATCCTTCTCACCGAAGAAGGGCAGCTTCCAGTACGACCAGTAGGTGGCCATGGAGCGGCTGGGGTGGACGTGCTCGACCAAGGGGCTCCAGCCCTGGGCAATGATGTAGGCGATCTGGTCATAGATCTCGTCCTGGGTCATCGGCGGGAGGAAGCCGAAGGTCTCCAGGGTGGCGACTGTTTGATAGTCACCCACGGTGCTCTTGAAGGGCATGGGGATCCTTTTGGGGAATGGGTTGGGGAACCCGGCCCCGCCGACCGTGGGTGGGAGCACCGTCGGTCAGCGGTGGCAGGGCGTGAGGCCGTGGTGTCGGATCAGCCGACGTCGAGCTTGTCGACGGTGTCGAACTCGAACTTGATCTCCTTCCAGGTCTCGAGGGCGATGGCCAGCTCGGGGCTGTGCTTGGCGGCTTCCGTGAGGATGTCGCGGCCTTCCTTCTCGATCTCGCGGCCGGCGTTGCGGGCCTTGACGCAGGCTTCGAGGGCCACCCGGTTGGCGGCGGCGCCGGCGGCCGAACCCCAGGGGTGACCGTGGGTGCCACCACCGAACTGGAGCACGGAGTCGTCTCCGAAGATGGCGACCAGGGCGGGCATGTGCCACACGTGGATGCCGCCGGAGGCCACGGCGAACACGCCGGGCATGGAACCCCAGTCCTGATCGAAGAAGTTGCCGCGGGTGCGGTCTTCGGGGATGAAGGATTCGCGCAGCTGGTCGATGAAGCCCAGGGTGGTCTGACGGTCACCCTCGAGCTTGCCCACCACCGTGCCGGTGTGCAGCTGGTCGCCGCCGGAGAGGCGCAGGCACTTGGCCAGCACACGGAAGTGGATGCCGTGCTTGGGATGGCGGTCGATCACCGCGTGCATGGCGCGGTGGATGTGGAGCAGCATGCCGTTCTTGCGGCACCACTTCGACAGACCGGTGTTGGCGGTGAAGCCACCGGTGATGTAGTCGTGCATGATGATCGGCTGTCCGAGCTCCTTGGCGAACTCGGCCCGCTCATACATCTCCTCGGGAGTGGCGGCAGTGCAGTTGAGGTAGTGCCCCTTCTTCTCGCCGGTCTCTTCCTGGGCGAGCTGGACAGCTTCGGCCACGAACTCGAAACGGTTCTGCCAGCGTTGGAAGGGCTGGGAGTTGATGTTCTCGTCGTCCTTGGTGAAGTCGAGGCCGCCGCGGAGGCACTCATAGACCACCCGCCCGTAGTTCTTGCCGGAGAGGCCGAGCTTCGGCTTGATGGTGCAGCCCAGCAGCGGACGGCCGTACTTGTTCATCCGGTCGCGTTCGACGTGGATGCCGTTCGGCGGGCCGGGGCAGGTCTTGATGAAGGCCATCGGGAAGCGGATGTCTTCCAGGCGCAGGTGGCGCAGGGCCTTGAAGCCGAACACGTTGCCCACCAGGGAGGTGAGCACGTTGGTCACGGAGCCTTCCTCGAACAGGTCGAGGGGATAGGCGATGAACGCGTAGAAGGACTCCTTGTCACCAGGGACGTCCTCGATGCGGTAGCAGCGGCCCTTGTAGAAGTCGAGATCGGTGAGGAGCTCGGACCACACGGTGGACCAGGTGCCGGTGGAGGACTCGGCGGCCACGGCGGCAGCCACTTCTTCCTTGGGCACGCCTTCCTGGCCGGTGCACTTGAAGCAGGCCAGCAGGTCGGTGTCGAGGGGGACGTAATCGGGAGTCCAGTAAGTGTCGCGGTACTCCTTGACCCCGGCGTCGTACTTCTTGCTCATGGGTTTGTTCGGATGGGTTCGGATGGATAACTCAGAGGGTCAGATGACCGCTCAGTCCTTCGATCCCAGGCCGAAGCTGCTGTTCAGCGCCGGCTCCACCTCACGGTGGGGACGGGCGATGATGTGGGCGGCCACCAGGCCGTCGCCCACCCGCTCGCAGGCATCGGCGCCGGCACGGACGGCGGCGTTGACGGCACCGGTCTCACCCCGGACCAGGACGGTCACGTAGCCGCCTCCGACGAATTCACGACCGATGAGGCGCACCTCGGCGGCTTTGGTCATGGCGTCCGCCGCTTCGATGGCGGGCACCAGACCGCGTGTCTCGATCATGCCGAGGGCGATGCCCATGGTTTCGTTTGCCATTACCTGCTCCTGGAGGAGGGGGGTGGAATGTTCGTTCGCAACCTTGCTCCTCCGTCAAACCCTCCGTCAAGCGATTGGGAGCCGGGCGGCCATCAAGGTTTCCGGATCGGCTGATAAGGGCAGCTGATCAGTGCAACACAAAAAGCAAGGTTGGCGTGATTGCCCCCCGCCCGCCGCGTCCCGCCGCCGGTGCCACCGCAGCCCCTCCCGCCCGGTCCCAGCGGCTCGATGCCGGATCAGAGCGGCTCGGCGCTGGAGACGAACCCGACCCCGCCGTAGCGCTTCAGCAGGGGACGCAGGGCGGTGCCGACGGCCGCGAGCAGATCGTCCTCCACGAACACGATCACATGGGCATTGGCCCCCAGCCCGCTGAAGTCCATCGCCTCGGAGATCTCGCCCGAGGGGCCCATGCCGGTCACATGGCGCATCACCGAATAGCCCTTCGCCCCGGCCGCGATGAGGGTGCGGCAGACACGGTTGAGTTCCCGTTCGCTGAGAAAGAGATCGATGCGCTTCATGGGGGCGGGGCGACGGGTCGGGACGGGGCGGACAGGGGACGGCCGGCTTCAGCCGAGGGGAATGAACTGACGGCTCAGCGCCATGTAGAGGGGAATCCCGATCACCACATTGAACGGGAAGGTGAGACCCAGCGCGGTGGAGATGTAGAGGCTCGGGTTCGCCTGGGGGACGGTCATGCGCATCGCCGCCGGCACGGCGATGTAGGAAGCGCTGGCGCAGAGCACCATGAACAGCAGGGTGTTGCCCTGGCCCAGCCCCAGAAGCAGGCTCACCAGCAGCCCCAGCAGGGCGTGCAGGGGAGGGGCCAGCAGGGAGAAGCCGATCAGGAAAGCCCCCGCCTGCTTCAGGTCCCGCAGCCGCTGGGCCGCCACGATCCCCATGTCGAGCAGGAAAAAGCACAGGGCTCCGTAGAACAGTTTTTCGGTGAAGGGATCCATCTTCGCCAGGCCCGCCGGACTGAAGGCCGCCACCACATATCCGATCACCAGGCTGCCGATCAGCAGATACACCGAGCCGTTCAGAAAGGCCTCCTGGAGAATCTCCCGCCAGCGCAGGTTGCCGCCGCCGTTCTGCTGATCGGCGGCGATCTCCGCATCCTCCGTCGGTGCTGAGAGCCTCGCCAGGATCACCCCCACCACGATCGCCGGGGATTCCATCAGCGCCAGGGCCGCCACCATGAAGCCATCGAAGTTGACCTCAACGACATTGAGGAAGCTCTCGGCGGTGATGAAGGTGACGGCGCTGATCGATCCGTAGGAGGCGGCGATGGCGGCGGCGTTGTAGCCGTCGAGGCGCAGCCGCAGGAACAGGAAGCTGCTCAGCGGCACCAGCAGCGACATCGCCACCGCCGCCGCGACCGTCAGCAGCACCTGGGGGCCCAGGCCGCTCTGGGCCAGTTCCATGCCCCCCTTGAAGCCGATGGCCAGCAGCAGATACAGGGAGAACAGCTTGGGCAGCGGCGAGGGAATCTCCAGGTCGGAGCCCACCAGCACCCCCAGGATTCCCAGGAAGAAGAAGAGAACCGGCGCGGAGAGAAGGTTCTGTAGGACCAGGCTCGACTGCATCGCCCTCCGGCGCCCCAAGGGTGGGGGCAACCTAGGGGCGAATGGCCACGTCGACCGTCACCGGTCGCGCAACGTTGCTCCGCCCGTCCGTCCGATCGGTGGCGAATTCCCTATCGTCCGCGCGGGGCAGGAACCCTGGAGCTTTCCGGGGGTGGAATGTTCAACCCGTCCTGCCCCACCCCTTCCCGCACCACGCTGCACCACAATGGGGCCCCCCGTGGGCCCCGCTTGTCCCAACTCCTTTCCCCGCCGGTGCTGGTGATCGCCAGCGGCAACCCCCACAAGGTGGCCGAGATCACGGCCATGCTCGAGGGGGTGGGTCCGGAGGCGGGTCTGGAGGTGCGCCAGCAGCCCAGGGATCTGGCGATCGAGGAGACGGGCCTCACCTACGCCGAGAACGCCCGACTCAAGGCCTCCACGGTGGCGTCGCTCACCGGCTGCTGGTCGCTGGCGGATGATTCGGGCCTGGAGGTGGATGCCCTCGATGGCCGCCCCGGTCTCCATTCGGCCCGCTACGCCCCCACCGACCACGAGCGGATCCACCGGCTGCTCCATGAGCTCGGCGATTCCCCGTACCGCGGCGGCAGCTTCGTCAGCGCCATGGCCCTGGCCAACCCCGCCGGTGAGGTGGTGCTGGAGTCGGAGGGGGTCTGCCGGGGCCTGATCCTGCGGGAACCCTCCGGCCCCGGCGCTGGCTACGACCCGATCTTCCATGTGCGGGAGGCCGGCTGCAGCTATGCCGAGATGGGCGAGCATCTCAGGAGCCGGCTCGGCAGCCGCGGCAAGGCGGCCCGGGCGATGGCCCCGGGTCTGCGGCTGCTGCTGGGGCTGGCCTGAGCCGGCCGGGCCCCGGGCCGTCGCCGTTCAGCCGCAGGCCGCCGCCGCTCAGCCGCGGGCGCCGGCGTTGATCTGGGCCACGGCGCGCATGGCGGCGGAAGCGGCCTCCTCCACGTCGCCCTCCTTGCCCGCCAGGGTGAGCCGGCCGAAGGCCCCCACCGCCTTGACGTCCACCACGGTGATGTTGGAGCTCTTCTCCGCCTCGTTGGCGGCGATCAGCACGTAGCCCGCCGGTTCGGTCTCGAGGATGAACATGCTCATCCCGGCCTGGATCATCGAGCCGCGGCGGTTCTGGCGGTTGATCAGCACGGCGTGGTCGGGAGTGATCGCCCGGATGATCTCGGTCCAGGTGACCTCGCAGCGGCTGCGCAGCTCCACCCGGCTGCCGATCGCCTCCAAGACCACGTCCCCGGAGTGGAGGACGTTGCTCTGGTCGCGGTGGTAAAGGGCCAGGGAGCCGAAGGCCCGCTCCACCACCATCTGGCCGAGCCGCACTGTGCTGGCCTTGAGGGCGATGTCGGTGACCCGGTGCACCGCCATGCCCGGGGAGACCTCCAGCCAGAGGCAGGCATCCCCCGGGATCGGCAGGAAGCCATGGGACACCGTGCCCATGTACGACGCCAGCTGGGGCTGGAGGGAATCCAGGAAGACGTAGGTGCGCAGTTCGATCGACTGCACATGGCTCGACTGGCGCGCCAGGCGGCGGCCTTCGCTGTCGGTGGTGATCACGCAGCTGGCCCCGGAGGCCTCGCCGCTCACATCGGTACCCGTGATCCGTAGGCTCGCCGCCTTCCTGCGGGCGTCCGACCGGTCGTCGCGAAGGAAGGAACGGGCACTCTGCGGATCCATCACGGCGCGAGGCGCCAACCCCCGGAACAAATGGTCGTTGCGATCCCCGGGGTGGTTGAAGCACCGGGATTCCTGGCCGCCGCCAGGGACAGTCCAGACAGGGAGGGTACTCCCGGGCGGGCCGGCGGCGGGGGTGTCCTGGTCTAGGCGCAGCCCAGGCTGGTTCCATCGGCCATGCAGACCCGATCGCGGCCGGAGCCTTTGGCCGCATAAAGGGCCCGATCGGCCTGCTCCATCAGCCGGGAGAAGTCGCACGGCTGGGAGGCCTTTTTGGTGCTGACCCCCAGGCTGACCGTGATGCGCACTCCGGGGGCCGCCCCCTCCAGATTGAGCTGCCGCACCGAGAGGCGGATCCGTTCGGCCACCAGCAGGGCCGTCTCCCGGTCGGCTTCCGGCAACAGCACCAGGAACTCCTCACCTTCTAGACGATGCGTGTGGTCCTGCTCCCGAACCGAGGCGTTCAGCACCCGGGCCAGCTGCTTGAGCACCCGGTCGCCGGCTTCGTGGCCGAAGGTGTCGTTCACGTCTTTGAAATGGTCAAGATCCAGCTCGATCAGGGAATAGCTGGCCGGCAACGTCGCCTCAGCCAGGGCCCGCCGGTTGGCCAGCCCCGTGAGCGGATCAGTGAGGGCCGCCAGGTTGAGGGCGGCCACCTCGACGGCCTTGCGCTGGTCCTCCAGCAGATGGTCCACCCAGGGGCGCATCGATTCGGTGAACTCCCGCAGCATCCGTTCCATGTCGGGATCGAACGTGTGCTGCCCCCCCCCTCGCTCTTCAGGGCCAGCACCATGGCGGGACAGCCGAGCAGGCAGATGTGGTGCCAGTCGGCGGGCGGCTCCCGCAGTTCGGGATGGTCGGTGAAGGCATCCCAGGTGGTCCAGCCGTCGATGGGCATGTTCATGGCCAGCTCGCACTCTCCGGGCTGGCCGGAGGATTCGAGGATGGTGGCCATGGCATGGACCATGCCCAGAGGGCTGCTCTGGTGCATGAGGGCATCGCTCAGCTGGCGCCGGGCCTCGGCGATGCGGAGCAGCCGTTTCAGGTCCACGTCAGCGTCAGCCAGGCAATACACACCGCATTCGGTGGCGGCCATGGCGGTGAACAACTCATTGATAATCGAAGCGGCAATGATGTGGCCGTGCTGGGGGGCGATCAGGTCGATCCGTGGCCAGCGGGAGCGGATGCGGGCGAGGCCGGCGCTGAGCATTTCCCGGCTGGGCATGTAGTGATGATGAAAGGGCCGGGCGTTCTTGATGATGTAGGACGCATCGCTGGACTCCAGCACGCTGTTGTCGGGGACGAAACCTTCGAACAGGTCCGAAGAAAAGAGGGTGTGGCTGAACGTGTCATAGGACACCATCGCGCCAGGGAAATGGAGAAACGGCGTGAGCTGGAATTCCAGCCGACGTCCTCCTTCCAGGGGTAGACACCAGCCGTTCTCTTCCACCAGATAGGTGGAGAATCCATGGCCTTAGTGGCGGATCAGGGCGTGGGCGCGCCATTCGGTGACCACCTGCACGTCAGGGCGCTTCAGAACGGTTCCGAGCCTGGGCAGGGCGGCGCAGATGTCGGGATCGGAATGGTGAAAGACGAGCCAGCGGATCGCGTCGAGATCGGTGATGGCGCGCAGCTTGGACAGGGTGCCCTCGATGGTGAGCGGCGAACCCGGATCGATGAGAACGCCGTCCGAACCGTTGGCGATGAAATAGGATGGCACTGGAAGTGGTCGTGGGCCAGCCGCACGCCCGGGGCGATTTCGATGGGATCCTCACCGGGTGCCGCCGTGCTGCCCCGGTGGCAGGGAATCGGTGGACGCGGTCGAGGCAGCGAACGGTCCATGGGAGTGGCAAGCCGGCAACGCGTCTCGAAGCGATGGAGACACGAATGGGGCCTTCTCTTCATCCTGATGGCTGATGTCCCGGGCCTTGCGACTCCGAAGGCAACCGATACCTTCAGGTTCAACCTTTCCAGGCGCGACCATGGCCACCCGGCGCACCGCTTCCGCCACTCCCGACGCCACTTCCGATGCCACCGCTTCTGCCACTCGAGATGCCACTTCCGGCGCTTCCTCCGCCGGGGTGGCCGGCGAGACCCAGCCCCTGCGCCATCCCCTCGATCAGGACACGGTGTCCGAATGGATCACCCGCGCCCTTGACCAGGGGGTGCGGCCGGAGCAGGCCCTCGCCTTCATCGGCCTCGGTCTGATGCGGCGCATGGGCGCCGTCGGCGCCGATGGCTTCACCGACTGGAAGGACGCCGCCGACGCCGACCACCCGGTCGATCTGGCGGCCCTGCGCCAGCGGCTCGAGATCACCGACCTGGCCATCCGCACCGGCGCCCCCCTGAGCACCGCCGAGGTCACCCAGCTGATGGGGGCCCGGCCGGGGGCGGCGCTGGTGGAGCGGGGCGGCCTCACGGCCCGCCGCCTGGGGCGCAACGTGTGGAAGCTGACCCGCAGTGCCGATGGCGAGCGGGAGGAGCGGAGCATCGGCTTCAGCGAGGGTTTCCGCCGTCGGCTGTGAACGCGGGAATCCGCACACGATCCCGAAAAGATGTAAAGCACCCGGGCGAGGACCCCGCCCTCCCCGCTAACCCATGGAGGCTCCCTATCCGGCGATCCCCTCCATGGGTGTATCCGCTCCACCGGTCCAGCCTCCCACCGGCGACATCCCCGGGGGCCTCCCCGGCGAGATCCTCAAGGAGAGCGGCCAGCGGGAAGTGTTCTGCGGCCTCACCTCCATCGTCTGGCTGCACCGCCGCATGCCCGACGCCTTCTTTCTGGTGGTGGGCTCCCGCACCTGCGCCCACCTGATCCAGTCGGCGGCCGGCGTGATGATCTTCGCCGAACCCCGCTTCGGCACGGCGATCCTCGGCGAGAAGGATCTGGCTGGCCTGGCGGACGCCAACGAGGAACTCGACCGTCTGGTGAAGGACCTGCTGGAGCGCCGGCCCGAGATCCGCACCCTGTTCCTGGTGGGCTCCTGCCCCAGCGAGGTGATCAAGCTCGACCTGGCCAAGGCGGCCGAACGGCTCAGCAGCCAGCTGCTGGGCCGGGTGCGGGTGCTGAACTACTCCGGCAGCGGCATCGAGACCACCTTCACCCAGGGGGAGGACAACGCCCTGCTGGCGATGCTGCCGCTGCTGCCCTCCTCCGACGAGGAGCAGCTGCTGATCGTGGGCACCCTGGCCGATGCGGTGGAGGACCGCTTCCGCCTCATCTTCGAGCGTCTCGGCATCCCCACCGTGCGCAGCCTGCCGCCGCGGCGCTCCACCGACCTGCCGCCGATCGGCAGGGGCACCCGCGTGCTGCTGGCCCAGCCCTTCCTGAGCGCCACGGCCCGGGCCCTGCAGCACCGTGGCGCCACCCTGCTGAGCGCCCCCTATCCCTTCGGTGTGGAGGGCAGCCGCGACTGGATGGCCGCCGCCGCCACCGCCTTCGGCGTTCCCGCCGACCGTTTCGCGGCAGTGCTGGATCCCCTGGTGGAGCGCGGCCGCCGCGCCCTGGAGCCCCACCGGCAGGTACTGGCCGGCAAGCGGCTGTTCCTGTTGCCCGATTCCCAGATGGAGATCCCCCTGGCCCGCTTTCTCTCCCGGGAATGCGGCATGGAGCTGGTGGAGGTGGGTGTCCCCTACCTCGACCGCCAGCTGATGGCGGCCGATCTGGCCCTGCTGCCCCCCGCCACCCGGCTGAGTGAGGGCCAGGATGTCGACCGGCAGCTGGAGCGGGTGCGGGCCGCCCGTCCCGACCTTGTGCTCTGCGGCCTCGGCCTGGCCAATCCCCTCGAGGCCGAGGGCATCGCCACCAAATGGTCGATCGAGCTCGTGTTCAGCCCGATTCACGGCTGCGATCAGGCCGGCGATCTGGCCGAACTGTTCGCCCGCTCCCTGCGCCGCCGCGCCGCCCTCTCGTTCGCCTGAAGCACCGATGGAACTCACCCTCTGGACCTACGAAGGCCCCCCGCACGTGGGCGCCATGCGCATCGCCACTTCGATGGAGGGGGTGCATTACGTGCTGCATGCCCCCCAGGGCGACACCTACGCCGACCTGCTGTTCACGATGATCGAGCGGCGCGACCGCAGGCCGCCCGTCACCTACACCACCTTCCAGGCCCGCGACCTGGGCGGTGACACCGCCGAGCTGGTGAAGCGCTCGATCGCCGAGGCGGTGGAGCGGTTCCGGCCCGAGGCCCTGCTGGTGGGCGAGAGCTGCACCGCCGAGCTGATTCAGGACCAGCCTGGCGCCCTGGCGGCCGGCATGGATCTGGGTGGCATTCCGATGGTGAATCTGGAGCTGCCGGCCTATTCGAAGAAGGAGAACTGGGGTGCGGCCGAAACCCTCTACCAGCTGGTGCGGGGGCTGCTGAAGGCGCAGGTGCCACCGCCGGGCAGCGCCAAGATCGATCCCCAGCGCTGGCGTGCCGAAGGGCGCAGGCCGCGGGTCAACCTGCTCGGCCCCAGCCTGCTCGGTTTCCGCTGCCGCGACGACGTGCGCGAGATCACGAAGATGCTGGCCGAGCATGGCATCGACGTGGCCGTGGTGGCGCCGCTGGGGGCCCGGCCCGCCGATCTGCGGCGCATCCCCGACGCCGATGCGAATGTGTGCCTCTACCCGGAACTGGCGGCGCCGCTCTGCAGCTGGCTGGAGCGCAGTTTCGGCATGGCCACGGTGCGCTCGGTGCCGATCGGCATCGGCGCCACGGAAGATTTCCTGCGCGAGATCTGCGCTCTGCTTGGGCTTGCGGAACCGGAGCTGGGCGAGGGGGAGCGGGCCTCGCGCCTGCCCTGGTACTCGCGCTCGGTGGATTCCACCTACCTCACCGGCAAGCGGGTGTTCATCTTCGGCGACGCCACCCATGCCCTGGCCGCCGCCCGCATCGCCAGCCGTGAGCTGGGCTTCGAGGTGGTGGGCCTGGGCACCTACAGCCGCGAGCAGGCCCGCGAGGTGCGCGCCGCCGCGAAGGAGCTGGGCCTCGAGGCGCTGATCAGCGACGACTATCTGGCGGTGGAGAAGGCGATGGCCGAGGCGGCGCCGGAGCTGGTGCTCGGCACCCAGATGGAGCGCCACAGCGCCAAGCGGCTGGGCATCCCCTGCGCGGTGATCAGCACGCCGCTGCACGTGCAGGACGTGCCGGCTCGCTACGCCCCCCAGATGGGCTGGGAGGGGGCGAATGTGATCTTCGACACCTGGGTGCACCCGCTGATGATGGGCCTGGAGGAGCACCTGATCGGCATGTTCCGCCACGACTTTGAGTTCGTCGACGGCCACCGCAGCCACCTCGGCGATGGCGCTCCCTCGGTGAGCCCCGCCGCCGATCCGGTGCATGGGGCCGCCAGCGGCGCGACGGCCCCCGCCAGCGCCACAGCGACGGCTGTCGCCGAAGCCCCTGCTGCCACCACGCCTGCCGGCACCTCCATCGCAGCGCCGGAGGGCGAGGCCCGCTGGAGCGCCGATGGCGAAGCGGAGCTGCACAAGATTCCCTTCTTCGTGCGCGGCAAGGTGAAGCGCAACACCGAGCGGTTCGCCTCTGAGCGGGGCATTGCCCTGATCGACGCCGAAACCCTCTACGACGCCAAGGCCCATTTCAGCCGCTGAGGTTGATCAGGGCATAGAGGGAATGCCAAGGTGGGGCTCAGAGAACTGCCCATCAGGCGGCCTGCCGAATGGGCAGATGGAACAGGGAATTGACAATAACAAGTAAATGAGAAAAGTGGACGGTGAGCGAGTACAAGGCTTGCAACGATGGGTGCTCAAGAATATATGATAATTTAACAAATCATGCCCGATTGCTCGCATTGTTAAGTTTTTTTGCAATTTGGAGACTTGTTGGTTGACAAGAAAATCTGTGCGGTCATTATATTAATATATAGTCTTTCTTTATTGTAGCTGATGAGCATCTTCGACCCACTCTCCCGCTACCGGGCCGAAAGCACTGCCTATCAGGCGATCGACCTGGTGCCCGGCGCCGCCGGTGTGGTGAGCCTCACCGACCTGAGCAGCGTGAACAATGGCTCGGTGGCGATCGACCTGGGCAGCAACGTCTTCCGCTTCTATGGAGCCAA
>NZ_JACJSZ010000089.1 GCF_014698445.1 Microcystis elabens FACHB-917 | reverse complement strand
AAGGTTCCCTTCGTCGCAGCCTTGGAAATGAGCGATGAAAACCGGCCTATTCATCTCAGGCTCAATCGAGTGAGTGGATTTACAAGCGATGCCATTGCAGCCTGGTCTTTGGATAGTCTTGCGCCTGGAAGCGTCGTGTTCTCTGATGGCTTGGCCTGCTTCCGTGCTGTAGGTGCAGCAAACTGCGAGCACGTACCGATAGTAATAGGCGGCAGGAAACCAAAGGATGTGCCGCTATTTCAATGGCTAAACACAATCATGGGGAATGTCAAAACGGCGCTCAGTGGCACTCATCATGCATTTAACTTCAAGAAGTATGGAGATCGCTATCTTGCAGAGATGTCTTATCGCTTCAACCGCCGGTTCAATCTGAAGAGTTTGCTGCAGCGTCTGCTCGTGGCCGGAATCGGTTGCAAACCGCAGCCCGAGCGGCTGCTCAGGTCTGCGGAGGTTTGTTGCTGATCAGGTTCAGTTTTGAACGCAAAGCCACCCTGAATGCTGCAAACATTTTTCATTCTTACCACCTCCCAATGTGCCGGAATATCCCCAAGCCAGGGGATGCCAGATGATTTGAGGGGGGCGCTGGGGTCTAGGCCACGAGTAACGGCCCGGTGGATGATGGCCTGCTTCTGCTCATTCAAGAGCGCAATCACCTTCCGCTTCGCCCGGATCGCCCGCTCCAGCCGGCTGTTCGCCCAGTCGAGAAAGCGCACGATTGCTGCTTGTTCATCTGGCGGGGGGACATTCACTCCTACCCGTTTGAGATGGGGCCAATACAAGTTGCGCTGAATAGTCCCGACGCCTTTTGAGCAGACTAGGTACTGAGCAACCATGCTCTGATCTCTAAAGAGTGAATTCGCATAGCGGGGTAAATATTGATTAGAGAGCGTGAGCACAAGATAGGCGGGGCTTACTATCCCTGAGAAATCAGAGACACCAACCGAGCCACGCCAGGCTTGCTGATTATTGAGCACAAAGTCGCCAGGATCGACTGCTTGATATTTGCTAAGGTCTTCGCTAGTGGTGTTTGTTCTCTTCTCGGCGACGTCGCTAAACCTCACAACTCCACGCTGCAAGTAGACAGATAGGAGCTGCCGATCTGATTGATTAATGACGGTCTTGAGCCTTGCAAGCCTGGCGAGTGGGGAAACGAGCCAATGACTTGGCACCTGCCCGAACCACGGCAGCCCTGAGTCCTCGTACTCCGCATACGGCTGCAGATCCCCAATCACGCCACCACCTCCTGCGGCGACTCACCGAAAAGTTCGATATACGGCTGGTAGCAGAAGCGGCGGTGGCGTTTCTGGCCCGTCATCTCTCGCAGGATGCCCAGGGCTTCCAGCCGGGCCACCAGCGAGTTGGCAGCAGGGTAAGTCGTGGCGATCAACTGTTCGATCGCGTTCACGCTCACGATCGGCCGGTCGAACAGGCTTTCCAGCACCCGGTGGCCGTTGGCGGCGGCGCGGCCCAGGTGGTCGGTGATCAGGGTGCGGTGCTGCTCCCGCATCGCCAGGATGCGGCGGGCCGTGAGGCTGGCTTCCTGGCTCACCTCCGCCACGCCCCGCAGAAAGAAGGCCAGCCATCCTTCCCAGTCGCCTTGCTCGCGCACCGCCTGCAGATGGTCGTAGTAGGCCTGGCGGTGCCGCTTGAAGTAGTGGGAGAGGTAGAGCACCGGCTTCTGCAGGATGCCGTTCTCGGTGAGCAGGAAGGTGATCAGCAGCCGTCCCACCCGACCGTTGCCATCCAGAAGGGGATGGATGGTTTCGAACTGAGCATGGGCCAGGCCGATGCGAATCAGGGCCGGCAGATCGTCCTGGGCATGGAGAAACTGCTCCAGAGCGCCCAGCGCCTGCGGCAGCTCCTCCGGGGGTGGCGGCACAAACGTGGCCGTGGCCAGGCTGCACCCGCCGGGGCCGATCCAGTTCTGGCTGCGGCGCAGCTCACCAGGAGTCAGCCGGCTGCCACGCACGCCATGCAGCAGTTCGGCGTGGATCTCGGCGATCAGCCGCATCGACACCGGCAGCGTGGCCAGCCTCTGGAGGCCATGGTTCATCGCCCGCACGTAGTTCACCACTTCATCCACATCGCGCGGCAGGCTCTCGGCGCCGAAGAGGTTGGCCTCCGCCGCCAGCAGATCCTGCAGGGAGCTCTGGGTGCCCTCGATCTGGCTGGAGAGCACCGCCTCCTTGCGCACATACATGAACACGAACAGATCGGGATTTGGCAGGGTTTCCACCGACCCATCCAGCCGGCCCAGTGCCCGATCGGCCTGGGAGAGCAGCACCTGCAGCTCGCCGCTCAGCTGTAGCGGCGGATCGGGTGGCAGCGGCGCCGGATGAAAGGCTCGGTAGCCCGAGGGCTGGCTGCGATAGGTACCGGCACGATCGGAGCGGGCTTGCAGCATGGTGTCGGCAGCCGTTCCCATGGGCATATTTGAGCACCATGGTAAATGCAGCCTTCAGCATGGAGGCGTGTTGGGGCGCATAGGTGTCGCAGCCTTGCCCATGGCTTCCCATCACGCCGCCCCCACCAGCAGCCCATCCAGCAATCCTTCGGCCTCTTTCTCGATGGCGAGGATGTCGGCGCTGATCTCCTCCAGCGTGCGCAGGGGCTGCGGTTTGTAGAAATGGCGGGTGAAGCTGATTTCGTAGCCGATCTTGGTGGCCTCTTCCTTGATCCAGGCGTCGTGGGTGTAAGGCAACACTTCGCGCCGAATGAAGGCCTCGATCCCACCCTCCTCCAGGAGGGGGACCTGCTCGGTGTCGCGCAGATCACTGTCGGGCTCGTACTCAACAATGGCTGGCTTCCCGCCGATGGTGTCTTCAAAGAAGCCACGCAGAGGGTCAGCAGCCTGCTTACCGGGCTTGTGCACTTTGGCGATCACGGGTGGAGCCGACTCTTCACTCCAGCTCACTTCCCTGTAGAGCACCTTGAGATCCGCCGCTCCCAGCCTGATTCCCTGAAGCTTGAGTGCACGGCCCACCTCTGTTCTGAAGTGATTGTGATCTTCAAAGAGTTCATCACCGAACATCTCAAGCAACACCTGCCCAGCATCCACCAACCGCTGATCCCTCTCCCAGGTGCTGGCGTCGAGGAGCTTTTTGCGTTTCTTTTCCGGCAGCGTTCGTTTGGGTGCGTCCTCATCGTCATCGGAGTCATCGTCATCGCTGCCCCAGCGATCCAGGAACAAGGCCATTTCGCTACGAAGCGCTTGAACATTGCTAGCCAAGTCATCACCGAACTCATCGAGCAGGGCCTGCCGGATCTCCTGATCGCCGGAGGCGATCTGCAAGGCGGTTCACGCCGCCGGGGTGATGCGGCTGTGCAGCCTCAGGGGGCGCTCCACAGTGACCTTCCAGTAGCCAAAAGCAGCATTGGCGAAGATCTTCGATTCAGGACTCTCTTTGAACTCAAGGAAGGTTGTGCTGATGCGGTCAATATCTTCCGGTGAAAGCTCGCAGTTTTTCTTGCCAAGGTTTTTCCTGAGCGGCTTGAACCAGCTGCTGGCATCGATCAGCTGCACCTTGCCCTGGCGGTGGGCGGGCTTCTTGTTGGTCAGCACCCAGATGTAGGTGGCAATGCCCGTGTTGTAATAAGGGTCGAGAGGCAGGGCGACGATCGCTTCGAGCCAGTCGTTCTCGATCAACCAGCGGCGGATGTTGCTCTCCCCTTGGCCGGCGTCACCGGTAAAGAGCGACGAGCCGTTATGCACCTCTGCAATGCGACTCCCGAGCGCCGACTTACTGTTCATCTTCGAGGCCATGTTCGCGAGGAACAGCATCTGGCCATCGCTCGTGCGGGTGACCAGGGAGAGTTCCTCCCCTCCGTGCATCACCTTGAAACGCGGGTCGCGCATCCCGTCCTTGCCGCCCATCGCCTCCAGATCTTTCTTCCAGCTCTTGCCGTAGGGCGGATTGGCGAGCATGAAGTCGAACTCGCGCGCCGGAAACGCATCGTGCGCCAGGGTTGACCATTCGGCGCCACCGATGATCTGGTCGGCATTTTCCCCTTCGCCCTTGAGCAGCATGTCTGCCTTGCAGACGGCATAGGTCTCAGGGTTGATCTCCTGGCCATAGAGCAGGCTTCTCACCTGCTCGCCACGTTTGCTCGCGATGGTTGCCAGTGTCTCCTCGGCAACAGTGAGCATGCCGCCGGTGCCGCAGGCGCAGTCGTACAGCAGGTAGGCTGACTGACGGACACAACTCCGGAAGCCCCTGTGCCGGAATGGGTCTCAAGCCATTGGGTGGGCAGGGAGCCATGAGAGGTTGGGGTTGTCACACCAAACCAATCCCTCGTGGATTCCCACGCCCGGCTC
>NZ_JACJSZ010000088.1 GCF_014698445.1 Microcystis elabens FACHB-917 | reverse complement strand
CCCCGTTTCCTCTCGGGGTTGTTGCCGTCCGCGTTGCCGATCGGTCCACCGGTTTCATCCAGGTGCGCCACCTGCTCATGGCGGATCGCTTCCGCGGCTTCAGCCTTGCGCTGGCAGGTTTCCGGGGCATCGGCCGGGCGTGGCCGCTCGCCGCTGAAGGTGCCCAGCCGGTCGGTGTTGAATCCACGGGCAACGACCACGGTGAGTCCCAGGGCGCTGCGAAAGGGCCTTGCCAGGACCCGCTCCTTGCCATGGCAGGTGGCCAGGCTGACCCGACGGCCGGCATAGGGGGCGTGGGCGGCAGCGGGAACGGGGACGATCACGGCCGGGAAGGGCACAGCTGACAGGCGGAAAATCCGATCACCGGTGCTTATCTCCAGGATTGGCAATCCTGCGCTCCGTTATCAACCATCCGGCAGAAATGGTCAGTAACGTTCTCGGACTCCGACAGGACCTCTTTCAGGAGGCGCCCGGCGGCACTCCATCGCTCATCCGTTTCGCCATTTTTCATCACCCGCCCCCCTCCTGCCGCGCCATGTACCGAACCATGAACGCCCAACCCCTGCACCTCAAGCTTCGGGCCGATGATCACGTGCCGGCGGATCTGGGCTGGCGCATCGACGATGGCTACATCCGGGCCAATACATGGAACGAGCAAGGTGAATCCATCACCCTCGGCATCTGGGGACCGGGCGAAGTGATCACGCCCACCGGTTGTGGGATGACCCCCTACGAGCTGATCTCCCTCACCCGGGTGGAAGTGGTCGCGTGGGAACCCAGTGAAGGCGAAAGCCTGGACTTCATGCGTGATCTGTTCACCCAGACCACTCAACTGCTGCGTATCCATCGGGTCCGACCGGCCGACACACGGCTGCTGCACCTGCTGCACTGGATCGGTGCCCGCTTCGGGCGAGTCTGCAGCCGCGGCACGACCCTCTCGCTCGAGGACATGAACCTGACCCATCGTCACCTGGCCGACATCGCCGGCATGACCAGGGTCACCGTCACCAAGGCCCTGACCCGGTTTCGCAGCCTGGGCCAGGTCGTCAGGCTCAGCGAGACCGATCTGCTGCTGCCCCGCGCCGCCGGCCTGAGCGCCCTTCCCGGCATGGCCGCGCCGCTCTCCGCATCGCCTCTGCCCTTCCCGAGAACCCTCCGCGATGAACCACCAGCCCACCAGAAAGCCGGTTTCTGAGCCTCAAGGCAGCATCCCCTGGCATCAGCAGCTGCGGCGCACGCAGATCGTCCTGGCCCTCGAGACCATCCAGGATCTGATCGCGATTTCCCTCTGCCTCGGTCTGTTCGGGGTCATGGTGCTGCAGCTGAAACGCACCTTCTCCACCCTGATCACG
The DNA here is from genome assembly GCF_014698445.1 of Microcystis elabens FACHB-917. Taxonomy (GTDB): domain Bacteria; phylum Cyanobacteriota; class Cyanobacteriia; order PCC-6307; family Cyanobiaceae; genus Cyanobium; species Cyanobium elabens. The sequence continues at coordinate 2,985 of NZ_JACJSZ010000088.1, read as the reverse complement.
TCGGCGGCCTTTCACGAGGTCACCGCCGATTTCCTGTTCATCCTGATTCTGGTCGAACTGTTCCGGCTGCTGATCATCTACCTGCAGGAACAGCGGGTGTCGATCGGGGTCGCCGTCGAGATCGCCATCGTTTCGGTGCTGCGTGAAGTCATCGTCCGCGGCGTGCTGGAGACCGACTGGCAGCAGATTCTGGCGGTCTGCCTGTTTCTGGCGACCATGGCCCTGCTGATGGTGGTCCGGGTCTGGCTGCCTCCGACCTTTGCCGGCGTCGATCCCGAAGCCCAGGTCTCCGCCCGGATGCGCCATGCTCAGAAGCAGGCCGGACTCGGCCCGAACGGCAGCGGTCACCGTCACGGGGCGGCACCGGCAGGAGGGACGTCCTGGGAGACCGTCGCCCAAGGAAGCGGCGGAGGAGTGGGTTGCTGAGGCCACCATCCCGTCCGCCGGGAGCTCAGGGTCCGGCATGGGCGGATCGCCACCGATCCACCACAGGAACTGAGGCGGCCTTCGTTTCCGCCAGGAAGAGCGTAAACCCATGGGGAGACGTGAGGACATGTGTTCCGAGAAACACCTGCACCCGCCGATTCAGATCATCTCGACACCACACATGCATACGATTCAGCCATCGATCACTCAACGCAATACCGAAGCCAACGTGATACCAGCAATGGGCAAGATTGCTGAATGGGAAGCGCAGACAAGATCAACCAGCCTGTAATGTTTCCGGCTTGCAGACATGGGGACCACCGACACCATCGACCATCCCTTGCTCACGCCAGGTCGATCCCTGTCTCACTTCAGGCCTCGCCTTGGCTCCCACCAGGGGTTGAGGCCACAGGACGGTTGCTTCCACTGGTCCCCATGGTCGGCCGCCCTCCTTTTTCACCCTGAGGCGCATCCGAACACCATGACCTCTCGCCGTCGTTTCATCACCTTGTCTGGTGGAGCCTCCGGTGGTTCCGGCTCTGGCACGTCCCCCCAGGCGGCCAGTCCCGCCGAGATCGTGACGAGCGGCATCGGCCTGCTGCCGGACCGCCGGATGGCCTGGCTGCAGTCCCGCCTCTCCCCCAGCCAGTGAGCCGAAGCCAACCATGAACCTGACCACCGCCCCCAAGCCCTTCGGATGGCTCGACGCCTGGATGAGCGAACGCAAGAACGTGATCCGCTTCCTGCTGGCCCGCCTCCTGCTGATGAACGCCATGATCCTGGCTATCAGCGTCCTCCATCTCTGCCAGCCCTGAGTCGCCAGACTCACACTCATTGACGTCCAGTTTCCGGGCAAGGACATTCCCCTCACCGGCGGGGCCATGCGGACGGAGTGGACTCCGGTTCGGTGATGGTGCTGGGCCAGGCCTGGGGCGCCACCACGGCCCTGCCGCTGGCGGACGCCCGACCCGCGGGTGAAGGCCACACTCGCGGTGAATCCACCGATGTCGCTGCTGTTCGACGCCGGACCCGCCGTGGGAGCCGGCCCCGGCGCCCCGGCCCAGCGGCCCTGATGGCTGGGGCCATGACGGCCTCTCCCTCGGCGACGTGAGCGGCCGGCTGGCGAGTTGGAACCCCTGAAGCGCCGGGGTCGGCCGTCGGCCCCACACTTGAGACGGCGTCCCTGGATCCGGCCACCCTATCGATGCTCCGCCTGGCTTCCCACCCGTTGACGGCCCGCGCCTGGGGCCGCGCTGGATTGGCCGCCCTTGTGATCCTGGCCGCCCCCGCGGCCGGAGCGGCCGAGCAGGTGGTCTTCGTCAGTGGGGCGTTCCGCCGCTCGATCCCCGTCGCCGACCTGGAACGGCTGGCCCGGACCGGAGAGGCCGTTGGGCTGCTCGGGGATGCCCTGCGCCTGGGCGGCAGGGATCCCGCCGAGGTGGGCAGGCTGCTGAGCCACCGCGTGACGCTGCCACTCGCCCAGACCACCCGGCTGTTGAGCACCCGCTTCGGCGAGAGTGCCCTGGAGCGGCTGTCGGGGATCCTTTATCCGCTCAGGGGGCCGCAGGTGGGGATGGTGGCCCTGCGGTCGGCCACGATCCTGGGGATCGAGGCCGGCTCGGGAAGCCTGTCGGCGGTGGGATTCCTGCGGGCCTACCCCAATGACGAAGTGGCGATCAACCTGCCGGCCCTGCAGTCGGCCCTGACGGGGCTGAGCGGCATGGGCCACGTGGTGAGGGAGTTCCTGGAATCCGACCTCGGCTCCAACCTCGAGCGGAGCGGGACGCTCGGCTCGCCGGCCGGCCCCTGACGGGCCATCCCTGCTGCAGGGCCGTTGCCGGCCCGGCCAGGGCGGCGGCCGGTCAGTCCAGCGGATTCGCTACGGCGTTCCCGGTTCCCTCCGTCGCCTCGAGGAGCCAGAGGGCGAGACCGCCGCCGCGGCCGCGGGCCGCCAGCCATCCAGCGGGTTCGGCGGCGATCAGGGCGAAGAAGGGTCGGCGCCGCGGATCGGGCTGGGGCAGGGCCCGCTCGATCAGCACCCGCCCGCCCAGCAGCAGCAGCAGGCGCTCGAAGCTGAAGACCAGCAGCGGCCGGCGGCCCTCCAGGCGGCCGGTGCCCTCGAAGCGAAGCTCCAGGGCACCGAGCCGCACGCTGTTGGCCAGCCGCAGGGCCCCAGCCTCCACGCCGGCCCCGTCGGCCGACAGCCGCAACCGGGCCCCCAGCCCCCGCAGCAGGGCGGCGGCCGTCGACGCGGGCTGGCGGCTCCCCTTGTTCCAGATGCGCTCGAGCCGCCAGCAACCGACCAGATCGGCGGTGGTCAGGCCACTGCCGTCGCGGCGGCAGCGTCGTTCGCGGTCGAGCAGCCACGGGGCATCGGGGATCACGGCAGCGCCTCCGGAAGCTGCTCCCGACGCTAGGCACCGTCGGGCGATAGGGCCGGGTGCCCGTGGCCCGCCCTGCTTCGCAACCACCAGCTGCTATTGAGAATCGCTTGCAAAAGTGGCGGTGGTTCCCCTAGGTTGAGAGCCATTCGCAATAAGGCTTCCTCTCCTCTCGCCC
>NZ_JACJSZ010000087.1 GCF_014698445.1 Microcystis elabens FACHB-917 | reverse complement strand
CCCGCTGTTGCCGTCGTCTGGTGGCGGCACTGATTGCACTGGTACCTTTTGCGGCGGTCGTCGTGGATCACGCCGAAGCTCTCACTCTCCCCACACCGCTGGCAACGGAAGCCCTCGGGCCATCGGGCAAGCTCCAGGGCCGCGAGGCACTTCTCCTCTGTCCCATAGGCCTGAATGAATTCTGAGAGGGAAAACCCCTCCTGGTACTGAACCTTGTTCTGGGCCACGCGAGGGTCCTCCACTAGTTCACCAGTACCAACCTAGCGTCTGGTTGGCGGGTGGCCAGGGGCTTGCGGCGCTTTGTTGCTGATCAGGTCACCACATAGCCCGAAATCACGAAGAAGATGTCCACCCCCGTGAAGCCGCCCGGCAGCCAGCTCTTGTTGAGGTGGAACACCAGCACCGCCAGCATCGCCGCTCCCCGCAGCGCATCGATGTCGGGCCGGTAGGCGAAACCACTGGCCTTCCCGCCGGATCCCGTGGACGGGCCGCTCGCTCCAGACGCTGGGCCGATGGCCGCTCCCGCGGCTCCGGTGCTCGTGACGGCGGCGATCAACCCGGCCCCCCTTTATGGGGGAAATGTACCGACCGGGGGTCGCCGCCGGGTTCAGCCCGCGGTCAGCGCGGGAACCGGGCTTGCCACCGGATCCGCCAGCCACGCCAGCAGGGCCCGGTTGACCTGGTCGGGCACCTCGTCGTGGGGGCAGTGGCCGGCCTCGAGCACCACCTCGGTGGTGCGGGCCGGTGCGTGGCGCTGGAAGCTGGCGCGGCGGCCGGCCGCATCGATCCAGGGGTCGCGGATGCCCCAGAGCAGCAGCAGCGGCGCTGTGAGCTCGGCGAACAGTTCGTCGAGGGGCTGGCCGCGGGGGATGTCGAAGACGGTGCGGAACACGCCGAAGGCGCCGGGGTCGCGGGAGGGGCGCAGGATCGACTCCACCAACGTGTCATCGACGTTGGTGCGGTCGAGGTACACCTGGTTGAGGGTGCGACGCACGGTGGCGGGCCGGCGCATGTTCTCGAACAGCAGGCGCTGCAGAACGGGGCTGCGGAGCAGGGCCGCAGCGATGGTGCGGCGGGCGATGGCCCCCCAGCCCCGCGGCGGCGCCTGCTCGTCGCTGAAGGGACCGGCGGCATTGAGCAGGGCCACGCCGGCGGCCCGCTCAGCGAGGGCGGCACCGGCGGCGAGGGCGGCAAAGCCGCCGAGGGAGTTGCCCACCAGCACGGTGGGCCGGCCGATCCGCTCCGTCACATAGGCGCAGAGCTGGTCGCGCCAGAGGGCCCCGCCATAGGCGAGGCCGGCGGGTTTGGCGCTGCGGCCGAAGCCGAGCAGATCGATGGCATGGACCTCGTGGGTCCGGGCCAGCACGGGGATGTTGAAGCGCCAGTGGTCGGTGGAGGCGCCGAAGCCGTGCACCAGCAGGATCGCCGGGCCGGTGGGCTGCTCCGGAGCCTCCTTCAGGGCATGCACCCGGTGGCCCAGGAACGACCAGGAGGTCTCGGGTGACGAAGCCATGAACGCAGCGGCGGCGCAATGAGCGACGATGCTAGGAAGACCGGCCAGCGTGCGGCCCTGCCCCCTGCGCCTGCCGCCATGTCCGACGCCTTCAGCCTCGCCGACCTGAGCCCGCTGCTGCCGGGGGTCGCCCTCTGGGCCCTGGCCCTCTATCTGCCCCTGAGCGTGCCCCTGGCCCGGCTGGAGCAGGTCCTGGCCGAGGCCTCCCTGGAGGAGGGTCTGCAGCAGCTGGTGCTGGTGGGCGGCAGCCTGCTGCTGGCCCTGGCGGTGGGTCTGGCGGTGGAGCTGCTGCTGAGTTGGGCCCTTGGTCCGGGCTGGGCCGGAAGCCTGGGACTGATCGCCGTGCTCGCGGGGCTGTCGATCGGCCTGGCGGCCGGACGGGACAACGACCGCCGGCCCTGACGCGATCAGGCGGCCTGCTCCGTGGCGCCGTCGGCGGAGGCCGCGACGCCGCTCAGCACCAGCCGCAGCAGCAGGGGGGCCAGGAAGGTGGTGCCGATCACCATCAGCAGGATGGTCGCCTCCAGGGGGGCCGAGAGGATGCCGGCCTGGCTGCCCAGACCCAGGAAGATCAGGCCCACCGTGCCTCCCACCGCAACGGCCAGGAGGAACAGGGCCACGATCAGCCCTTCGCGGTTGGCGGGGTTGAAGGGATTCATCACCGACAGATCCAGGGCGCTGCCGATCAGCACGAAGAACACGGTGGCGAACAGGGCCACCAGGGGCTTCACCGACTCCTGGATCGCTGCCGTGTGCCTGGAGGCACTCAGGATCAGACCCGCCGCGAAGGCCCCCAGGGCCGCCTCCAGGCCGATCGCCTCGGCGGTGAAACAGCACAGGCCCAGCACCACGAAGCCGGCCACCACCACTTCCCCCGGCGCCCTGAGGCGGTCGAGGACCCAGTCGAAGGCCGCCGCCAGCACCAGCTGCAGGATCGGACCGGCGGAGAGCGACCCGTCAGCGGCGAGGGCCACCACCACCGCCAGGATCACGATGCCGAAGATGTCGTCGAGCACGGCGGCGCCGATGACCGTCTGGCCTTCCCGCGTCTTGAGGAACCGGAGTTCCCCGAAGACGCTGGCGGTGATGCCGATGCTGGTGGCGGTCATCGAGGCGCCGGCGAACACCGCGGGGAACAGGGGCACATGGCAGAGGTAGTAGAGGCCTGCCGTGCCCAGGGAAAAGGGCAGCAGCACCCCGGTGATCGCGACGGTTGTGGCCTGCGTGCCCACGGCGATCAGTTCATCGCGTTCACTCTCCAGGCCGGTGAGGAACAGCAGGGCATAGAGACCGAGCCTGGCCGTGGCCTCCAGGGTGGGGACGCTCTCGGTGTGGATGCCGGCCACCGCCTCGGGGCTGACCCCGGCGCAGCTGCCGATCAGCGAGAGCATCCCCTGGTTGAGCTGGACATGGACGGCCGGCGGAAGAATCAGATGCAGTCCGGAGACGCCGACCAGGACGCCCGCCAGCAGTTCCCCGAGGATCGTGGGCAGCCCGAGACGCACCATCAGCTCGGCCAGGGCCCGGGCCGCCAGGAAGATCACCAGATGGCGCCCCACCTGCAGCAGGGTTTCCACCGTCTCGATCTGGGCGTTGCCGACCTCGAGCAGAGCGCTGGGCGCGACCATGAAGGGAAGCAGCGGCCATCGGACGCCAGGGGCGTCGGCGCCGATCACGGCCCCCGTTGCTGATCTCACGACAGCCGGGCGGGACCAATGGCAGCCACCGCTACGGTCTTGGGACGCACGGCAAGGCCTGTGCCCGAGGGACCACCGCGCGCCGACCGCCATGACCGACCAGCAACCCCGCAACCTGAGCCTGCCGACGCCCGGCTGCTTCGCGGACCCCGATCGCAGTGGCCTGACGGCGACGGACGTGTTCGAGGGGATGACCGAGCACCTCTTCTACACGCTGGGCAAGCTGGCCCCCAGCGCCAGCCGCCACGACCTCTACATGGCGCTCAGCTACGCCGTGCGCGATCGGCTGATGACCCGCTACCTGGCGGGCATCGAGGCCATCGGCGCCAACCCCAAGCGGATCGTCGCCTACCTCTCCGCCGAGTTCCTGATCGGGCCCCAGCTCGGCAACAACCTGCTGATGCTCGGCATCCAGAAGGAGGCCGCCGAGGCCCTGCGCCAGTTCGGCATCAACGACATGGAGGAGATCCTCGACGTGGAGGAGGAACCGGGCCTGGGCAACGGCGGCCTCGGCCGCCTGGCCGCCTGTTTCCTCGAATCCCTCGCCACCCTCGAGATCCCCGCCACCGGCTACGGCATCCGCTACGAGTTCGGCATCTTCGACCAGCTCATCCGCGACGGCTGGCAGGTGGAGATCACCGACAAGTGGCTCAAGGCCGGCTGGCCCTGGGAGATCCCCCACCCCGACCAGGCCTGCTTCGTGGGCTTCGGCGGCCACACCGAGAGCTACCGCGACCAGAACGGCGCCTACCGGGTCCGCTGGATCCCCGCCGAGCACGCCATCGGCGTCCCCCACGATGTGCCGGTGCTCGGCTACCGGGTCAACACCTGCGACCGGCTGCGCCTCTGGCGCGCCGATGCCACCGAATCCTTCGATTTCTACGCCTTCAACAGCGGCGACTACTACGGCGCCGTGGAGGAGAAGGTGGGCTCGGAGACCCTCTGCAAGGTCCTCTATCCCAACGACGGCACCGCCAAGGGCCGCCAGCTGCGCCTCAAGCAGCAGCACTTCTTCGTCAGCTGCTCGCTGCAGGACATGATCCGCAGCCTCGATGCCCGCGGCATTCCCGTCCAGGAGTTCCCCGACCACTGGGCCATCCAGCTCAACGACACCCACCCCTCCATCGCCGTCGCCGAGCTGATGCGGCTGCTGCTGGACGA
>NZ_JACJSZ010000086.1 GCF_014698445.1 Microcystis elabens FACHB-917 | reverse complement strand
TCTAGGAGTAAAACTGATGTCCCGTACGCTTGGCTGTGCGGGCTGAGCGAGCCGCCCTTTACGCACCTGAAAGGTCTGCAAATGAAATTCAGCAAGCCCTAGATAGTCATGGAGGTGCAACTGGTGCTGGATCTTTCTCTGGTAGTCTTTTGCACCAGCCGTGAAATATGAGGTTGAGACAATCGCTCCGGCAGTTGCTCTATTTGCCTGGATAACACCGTGAAGGGAGCGAACAATTGCAACGCCAACTTTATTGGGAGGCACATAGCGCTTACACTCAACCAGGTAGAGAAACTTACCAAGACCATCTTGTCGAGCAGCACAGATATCGAAGCCTCCGTCTCTGGAAGCTGAGGTAAGCTCAACCTCGTAGCCTTGTTTACTGAGAATTTCGGCTACGATCTCTTCAAATTTACGCGGCGGCAATTCCCATGCCAGTTCGGGATCTTGCTGGAGTAGGCGCATTATTTCACTATTTGCCGCATTTACATCTATGATTATTTTTTGATATTCCTTCGACTTCTGATTAATTGGTTGACCGTCTGGCCCCAAAACTCCAGGCACCTGAAAGTTGCGCAGATGATCCAACAGATCTACCCAAGAGGCTTCGACTCCCTGATTAACTGCAGCTACGGCCAGATCTGCTAGCAGTAAGTTTCCTTGGGCCAGATCGAACAACTTTTCAACCACTTGGTTATCAATCTGATCATTTTTGGACTTGTTTCTGAGATGAAGAAGCTTCTCGAACTCAGACCTGCTTATACTTCCTAATGACAACTGATGGAAGTCAGCGCCTAATGGCAGTACTGGGCGACGAGATGTCACAAGAAGGCGTAGCTGACTACTACATTGCAGGAGACTCTGAATCCGTTGAATTCCCCTGTCATCAAGGGTTTCTGCTGCGTCTACGACTATCAGTTTCGGTGCTAGAAGATCTTCCTGGAGTACCCGATAAAGCAGGTTGTCTGGACTTTCTATCCAAGCCGCAGTAGCTGTAAGAATCCCGGCAGGGAACAACTGTTCTGAGAATCGCCCTGAAAACACCCTTGCCAACAAGGTCTTGCCGGACCCTGGGGGAGCGACAATTTGAACACCTCGAGCGCCGGTGAGGAATACGTCTCGAAGATATTCCAGTTCTCTGCTCCTCCCAACAAATCCGGTTTCTACGTCTGTTGATAGGTGGTTTATGAAGGGGCTAAGTCGTCGATCTTGTGCACTCATGTCTTCATGGTCGGTTCGGTCTAACTCTTTCTTGGCAGGTTCCGAGAACCAGGGGGTTCAGACAGATGCTTTCCGCGAGCCATTATTTTCTGCTCCCTGGCAGCTGTTGAAAAGGACTGGCTGGTTTCGGGTCTCAGGCCATGCTCTCTTGAGCTTATCCCTGGTTCTCGGGTCTGAGAACCACTTGTTCGTAACGCTACAACACATCGTTCATCGGTGTCCCTTCCAGCTACACCTAGCAAGGCATCTCCAGCCGATCCAGCTGGGCCTGCACAGCCCTTCGCACCAGGGTCGCGGACTCTGCCGTGCCCGGACCACCTGCCGCGCACTCCGCCTTCTTCAGGGTGAACCCATCGAGCCCAACGGCGGGCTCCTGGGAGGTTTGCGGCTGAGTTTCCAGAGCACCCCGCCGGGCCTCCGGCCTGTTCAATAGTTCCTCGAAGCGCTGGTTGCCCTGGCGCCAGCGTCGGGGCAGCGGATCACCACCTACATCAGCACGGGCTTCAGTTCAGGCGTTCCCGCACGTCCAAGTGGAGTTCTTCAAGCAGCTCCAGCAGCCGAAGCCGCTCCCCAGGCAAGGGTGTGGGCTTGGCGTCGTAGCGGGCCAGCACAGCAAAGTCACAGCAGCGCGTCTTCAGCCGGCGACATGCAGCTCCTTCCCCTCCCGCAGGGCCCGTGCCACCACATGCCAGCGGGAGCCCGCGAGGCGCTCGGCGTCCGCTGCTCCCACCACCACCAGATCCACGGCCACCCTCAACGGCAGCGGCCGCAGGGCAGCACGCAGCGACCTTGTCGCCTGCTGCCGTTCCTGCGGCGTGAGCGTGGCCTGGGGCATCACCACCAGCACATCAAAATCGGAATCGGGCCGGGCATCCCCCCGCGCCCGGGATCCAAATAGCAGCAGTCGCTTCGTGCGGGGCTCCACCGCCGCCAGGGCCACCGTTACCGCCTCGAGCTCGGCGTCGATCGCGGGGGCTGGGCTTGCCATCGCTTCAGGGTAGGCCGGGCATCTGAGCCTCAGAGCACATAGGGATGCAGCACACCACCCAGCGTCAGCGGAAAGTCTCGGCTGTTGCGGGTGGCCAGGGTGAGCTGTGCGCAGCGGGCCGTGGCCAGGATGATGGCGTCCGGCACCTTCAGGCCATGCTGCTGGCACAGCCGCACCGTTTCGCTGGCGATGACGTCATCCAGCGGCAGCCGCGGGAAGCCCTCCAGCCAGGCCAGCGCCGCCGCCTCGCCCCGCAGCACATCGATCAGGATGTTGGTGTCGAGCAGCAGCATCAGCGCTCGCTCCACTCGGTCCGCAGCGCCTGCTGCAGCGCCACGCTGTCTTCAGGGCGGTCGCGCCAGAGGCCGAACACGGCGCTGTGGCCGGGTTGCTGCTGCGCCAGCCACAGCCGCAGCGCCTGACGCATCGCCTCCGCCCGCGACAACCCCCGCTGCCTGCACAGCGCATCCAGCTGGGCACGCTCCGGATCGGGCAGGTCCACGATCGTGCGCATGGTGATGTCGTCATCAGATGCCGTCACCACATGAGCTTGCTCGACACCCTATAGACTGGTCATCTAACTAGTCAGAGTAGAGGGGCATCATGACCGTCTGGCCCGTGCAGCACGCCAAGGCGCGCTTCAGTGAGCTGCTCGATGCCTGCCAGCGTGAGGGGCCCCAGGTGGTGTCGCGGCGCGGCACGGAAGCCGCGGTGCTGGTGCCGATTGAGCAGTGGCGGCGTCTGCAGGCCGCTGCCAGGCCCAGCCTCAAACAGCTGTTGCTCGCACCTGAGGCGCGCACGGAAGAGCTGGTGCCTCCACGCGGTACCGCCCGCCGCCGGCCCGTGGTGAAGCTGTAGGCCATGGCCTTTCTGCTCGACACCAACGTGGTGTCCGAACTGCGCCGGGCCCGCCCCCATGGCGCTGTTCTTGCCTGGCTGGAGAGCGTCGATGACGCCGACCTTCACCTCGCCAGCGTGACCATCGGCGAAATCCAGGCCGGCATTGAACGCACCCGCGAACAGGACCCGGCCAAGGCGGAGGAGATCGAACGTTGGCTGGATCAGGTGTGCGACACCTTCAACATCCTCAGCTTGGACGGCCCGGCCTTCCGCTGCTGGGCCCAGCTGATGCATCGCCAATCCGACACCCTCTATGAAGACGCGATGATCGCCGCCATCGCCAAGGTGCATCAGCTCACGGTGGTCACCCGCAACGTGGCCGACTTCCGTCGGTTCGAAGTGCCGCTGTTCGACCCGTTCGCTGGCGAGGGGTGCTGAGCTGACATGCCAAGGAGTCCACTCGCCCAATCTGATGCCCAGCTGGTGGCTGAGGCTTGCGGGCGTGCAGCCCTGGTGTTGGGGCTCAACAAGGAAGGTGAACTGGCGCTGCTCTTGCTGCGGGTTTACCGGAGCCTCCACGCCCACTTCGGCGGGGATCATGCCCTGATGCGCCACTGGATCGAGCAACCCAACCACGACTTAGGCGAACAACCGCCACGGTTGGACCTGCAACGGATCGAAGCGCTGGCCCACGTTGCCAACGTCCTCGAGGCCCTGCACAGCTGAGGGCGGGGTTTTTGATCAATCGGGTGAACTGATGGGGTGATGCCTGGGCTCATAGTCGTCAACCAACACAGTCCACACCTCAAGCCGATCTCTTTCCGAACTGCCTGCTGCTGCATCCAGACAACGGTCAATCTCCTGAAGGGCGAGCTCGTAATCGGCTTCGTTGCGGATGGGGTTGATCGGTTGGATCGTGGGCGCCGCGTCTTGCTCCTCCTCCATTGTTGCCAGCGACTGACGCATGAAAAAGTAGCTACAGTTCGCCCATGGAGCGATCTGCGGCTCTTTTTTCATTCAAAGAGGCCCTGGCCCAGCTGCCTCGCGGTGGCCCCCTCGGGATCGAACTCCTAGGAGCCTGTTGCGCATAGACCACCCTGCTCTTCTCCACAGACACCCGTGAATCTGCCCAGATCCCAGTGACAGCAATGGATCTGGGCGAGAGAGTGGGTGATGAGCAAGCCCAAAACCTTCCGTCCCTGGCAGCCAGGCCAGACGAGCCTGCTGCCGCCGTCACCGAGTGACTGGCTCTCAGCTGACCACCAGGTGTATTTCCTGCTGGACCTGGTGGATGAGCTGGATCTCTCGGCGATCGTGATCCCAGCTCAAGCCAAGGATCCGCGCGGCGAGAAGGGGTTTGACCCCAGGATGATGACGCTCTTGCTGCTCTACGCCTACTGCGTGGGCACGGTGTCATCCCGCAGGATCGAGCGGGCCTGCTA
>NZ_JACJSZ010000085.1 GCF_014698445.1 Microcystis elabens FACHB-917 | reverse complement strand
CCCGCTGTTGCCGTCGTCTGGTGGCGGCACTGATTGCACTGGTACCTTTTGCGGCGGTCGTCGTGGATCACGCCGAAGCTCTCACTCTCCCCACACCGCTGGCAACGGAAGCCCTCGGGCCATCGGGCAAGCTCCAGGGCCGCGAGGCACTTCTCCTCTGTCCCATAGGCCTGAATGAATTCTGAGAGGGAAAACCCCTCCTGGTACTGAACCTTGTTCTGGGCCACGCGAGGGTCCTCCACTAGTTCACCAGTACCAACCTAGCGTCTGGTTGGCGGGTGGCCAGGGGCTTGCGGCGCTTTGTTGCTGATCAGGTGTCATGATCGATCCAGGCGTCCCGTACATGGGGCAGTACCTCACGCTCGAAGTACGTCTCAACATCTTCTGAGAGGGGTACGTTCTCGGTGTCCCTCAGGCTGGAATCAGCCACCGGCGTTCCCTTCGCCTTGCCCTTCTGACCCACCACCACCTTGTCAGCCTCATCCCGCAGTGGCCGCTCCACCGTGATCGTGCGGTAGCCGAAGGCATCGCTCGGAAAAATCTCGCTGATCGGCTTACCATCCTTCTCTGCTTCCTCGAAGGCGCCGAATAGCTGCGTGATCACCTCGATGTGCTCGGAGCTCAGTTCCTTGCGCTTGCTGCCCAGGCTCTTGCGCATCTTCTGCCAGTAGCTGCTGGAATCGATCAGCTGCACCTTGCCTTTGCGGGGCTCTGGCTTGCGGTTGCTCAGGATCCAGATGTAGGTGCTGATGCCTGTGTTGTAGAACATGTCTGTCGGCAGGGCGATGATCGCCTCCACTAGATCGTTCTCCAGCACATAGCGGCGGATCTCGCTTTCCCCGGATCCCGCCCCCCCAGAAAACAGCGGTGAGCCGTTTAGGACGATGCCGAAGCGGTTACCGCCCTCCATGGGAGGACGCATCTTGCTGATCAGATGCATCAGGAACAGCAGCGAGCCATCACTGACCCGGGGCAGTCCCGGCCCAAAGCGACCGCTGAAGCCCATCAGCTCCGCTTCCCGCTGGATCTCCTTCTGGATCTTCTTCCACTCCACCCCAAAAGGCGGATTGGAGAGCATGTAGTCGTAATTCGCCTCCGGCAGCTGGTCGTCGGACAGGGTATTGCCGAAGCAGGTGTTGTTGGTGTCCTGCCCCTTGATCAGCATGTCCGTCTTACAGATGGCGTAGGACTCGGGGTTCAGCTCCTGACCGGACAGCACCAGCCGGGCCGTAGGGTTATAGCTTGAAAGGTACTCCTCGGCGACGCTCAGCATCCCCTCGGTGCCAGCGGCCGGATCGTAGAGGCTGCGAACGATGCCGGACTGGGTGAGGGCGTCGTCATCTTCGATGAAGATCAGGTTCACCATCAGCCGGATCACCTCCCGTGGGGTGAAGTGCTCCCCGGCGGTCTCGTTGGAGAGTTCCGCGAACTTGCGGATCAGCTCCTCGAACACCAGCCCCATCTCGGCGTTGCTCACCTTGTCGGGGTGGAGGTCGATCTGGGCGAACTTCTCGGAGACCATGTACAGAAGCCCTGCCTTCTCCAGCCGGTCCACCTGCAGGTGGAACTCAAAGCTCTCGAAGATGTCCCGCACCGCCGGGGTGAACGCCTGGATGTAAGCTCTTAGGCTTTCCCCGATGTTGTCCTGGTCGCCCATCAGGACCTTCATGTCCAGCTGGGAGGTGTTGCAGAAGTTCTGTCCTGCCTTGCGCAGCAGGAAGGGCTCGGGGTCTAGGCCCTGACCCTGCCGCAGGGGCTTCTCCTCCAGCACGGCAGCCTTGGTGGGCTCCAGCACGCAGTCCAGACGGCGCAGCACCGTGAACGGCAGGATCACCTTGCCGTAGTCGCTTTGCTTGTAGTCGCCTCGGAGCAGGTCAGCTACCGACCAGATGAAGGCCGAGAGGTTCTGCTTTCCGGTGGGCTGGGGCCAAGGGGCGGGGCTCTGACCACAGGACGCGACGACCTTGAGGGATGACCTCCAGAAGATGCCACCCCAACCCCTGTGCCGGCCATGGAGGCGATAGCGACTGAGCCACCTCGGCCCCGGCCAGGAACCACGCTCCCCTTGCTCACCAGCTTTGTTTTGACTGCGTCGTAGACGGTCTCGTCCCAGCCGAGCAGTTCACGAAGCCTGCCGTTGCCTGCTTGGCCGCCCAGGGCTTCCAGAGCCCCAATGAACTCGTCGTGCAGCTCCTATTCGGTCCCAGCGTCTCCCAGCGGGCCTTCAGCAACGTGGGGCAACGGGGAGCGCAGTTCTCAGCCTTCAGGATGCCACCTGGATGAGGGCTCGGGGGCGTCCGTCAAGGATCTGGGCTTCTCGGTCCTCCGCTCGCGGCTGATCTGGACACTTGCCGACGCGGTCCAGCGGACTGGCCAGGCGCACCCTGCCGTTGAGGGTGGCGTTCTCGGAGGAGCCAGACATGCTGCCTTTGGCGTAGGCATCGGAGTGGCCGAACACTTCACCGTCAGGATTTAATCTCTGTGTTAGTGCCAGCAAGTTAAAAAGCAGGGCCAGACTATCGCGATCTTTTCTCATACCACTCCTGCATCTCCGCGTATCGCTTCTTTGCTTTCTCTCTTTCAATCTCCATCATTTCATATGGTGATAAAACTTGATTGACCGCGGAGACTCCAGGCTGTTGAGCGGTGGTTGCCTTGGAGCCAGATCCTTTCGGAGTCCCCTTTGGTTTGCCAGCTGGGGCATCACGGCGCGCCGCGTCTGGGTCAGACAAAAAGCGATCAACGGTTACTGTTCCCCCGCTTGCGCTTGGCGCGACTGAGCGAGGAAAGACAGATACGAGCTCTTGCCTGTCGTCATAGCGAAAGGCAAGCGGCGACACTCCTGCAGAACGCGCTACTGCTGATCGGTATGTCGACTCATATAGCAGAATAGCTTGTTCAATTCTCGTCCTGCGCTCAGACTCACCTGGGTGTGTATCTAACTCCTTCGCAACTGGCCTGTACTTCCCTCGATGGAGGATGCCAATCATTTCAATACATCCTTTAGGGCTAATGCCTGCATTGGCAAGATACTGAACTGCCATCTCATCGGCTTCGTACTCCTGTTCACGAGAAAGGCCAGCAGCCTTTAGGTTCACTTCACCCAGATAAGCCCTCACATCCTTCATGGTCCGATCAACGATGCGCCCGGAAAGTCCGTCAAGCCCAGACAATGCTTGATAAACCTGAGGTGCAGCAGCTTGAGCAGCCTGCATGATGCGACTAACCATAACTTGGCCTTCAAATGAGTCAGCGGCCATCCTATTGGTCAGCATCTGGTTATTAGAATTAGCCATGGAAGCCAATGAGTAGTTGCCCATTCCGGAATTCAATCCTGCATTGGCTGCGTTGGCGACCATGGCCAAGGTGTTCCAGAAGTTACTGGAGTTCTGTGCCTTCCTTGCATTGACTGTCGCAGATCTGATCTTCGCTGCCGCTTCGTCATTCCATCCTTGAAGCGCTTGCTTGGTTGATTTTGAATGATCCTTTTGAATATGCGCCAATTCATGAGCAATCACACAAGCCTTGGCTGGCAAATTGCCTTCAAAGGCATCGTTCAAGGATCTATTCAGAATGATTCGGTTATTGAAGCTACTCGCGTATGCATTGGGTTGACCTCCCGCAGCGGAAGCGACTTGAAGCGCCCAAACAAAAAAGCTATCTGAACGCTGTACATCCGGCAGATCAACTGCAATTCCACAGATAGCTGTTTCGCTAAGAAGCTCTCTACAGGTTGCATGATCAATGCTACGCATTCCGATAGTCGCCTTCTGATCTACAGAAAGATTTGTGCTCATGATTCGATCTAGCAGCCTATAGGCCGGATATAGATCGTCCGGCATGACCGCTTTGGCTTAGTCATAAACTGATGTCCTAGGCTGATTCGCTCTCGGGTTAGTAGTGGCGAGTGCTACGGACTCCATGCCGAGCATTGCTGCCAAAAGCAGGATCGCAGAGACTGGACTTTTGTTTACTGCTTTTGAAGCTTTCACTATCATTGAAGTACTCTGATTTGGATTTTAACACATTTCTATGACTCTGCAGCAAAGTTGTTTCGCTGTACACGTAGGGGGTGTGACGGTTCGGATCGAACATTGGCCCTGCTGAACCCTTGACGGCAGCTTGATTCTCGCTTGCATCACAGGCAGAGACCGCTTGTGATGAGCACACCTCCGGCTGGGATTTCAGAGGCGGACTGGCTGCCGACTCCATCCGCCGTCCGGTCCTTAATCCTGGCCCAGCTGCGTGAGAACGAACATCCGCGTGGCCAACTCACCACCCTGGCGACGGAACTGGCCAAGCTCCAGGAGCGGATCGGCCGCAGCTCCCGCAATTCCTTCAAGCCACCCTCCAGCGACAGCCCCGGCTTTAAGAGTTCGCTGAAAAACCCGACCACCTCTGCGAGAATGGGTCAACTGCCCATTCGTTGATGCGAGGCCAACAGGAGCGCAGCGGCTCCTTGTTCTCCTACGTCTCGATCGAGGAGCGGATCCCGGCCAGCCATCCGCTCAG
>NZ_JACJSZ010000084.1 GCF_014698445.1 Microcystis elabens FACHB-917 | reverse complement strand
ATGAGGCGTAGGTCCGCAAACGAATCCTGTAGAGATGCGACACCTTCGAACAAGCCCCTGGAGTGGACAGGCCACCATGAATTAACTTCAGGCACCAGATTCTCATTGCCTGCCACTCAGGGGCAGCGTTATATTTACTTAAGTCACCCTTCACGTAGACAAATTCAAGGCCAACGACATGACTGCTCACACAATACGCCTACCAAATGGCCATTGGCAATACGATGAATCGAAACCTCTCGGAAGGGCCGGTGGTTTTGGTGAGGTCTTTCGCGGAAAAGGCCCTGATGGAGATGTTGCAGTAAAACGGCTCAAAATAAGTGCAGATGTTGCAGCCCACAGAGAATTAGTGATTGGAAAACAGCTAATGAATGGCAACTACGAGAATATTGTTCCAGTATTTGATGCAGGCCAGGACTCGGAATCTGACAGATACTTTCTGGTGATGACAGTCTGCGACTATAGCCTTCAGGACAAGATAAACGAAGCCTGTGGCGCCGTGGAGGTCAGCTTTGCCCAAGAGGTAATAAGGCAAATCATCGAAGGACTGAAAGAAGTATCAACGATTACCCACAGAGACCTCAAGCCCGACAATATTTTACACCATGAGGGGAGATGGAAGATTGCAGATTTTGGCATTGCAAAGTTTGTGGAGGACTCAACCTCGCTGCAGACTCTGCGAAATAGCCTAACTCCCACCTATGCCGCTCCAGAGCAGTGGAAGGGAGAACGGCCATCATCAGCAACCGACATATACGCTCTTGGCTGCATTATCTATGCCTTGTTTACAGGTAGCCCGCCATTTACTGGCTCACTGGATGACATTCGCGAGGGTCACCTACATGGCGTTCCTGAGCCATTACGTGATTTACCTCCACGATTTTCCGCTTTTGTCTCTCATATGCTTAGAAAGCCACCAAATGCGCGGCCAACACTTGAACGATGCTTTAATGTCTTATCCGAGATAGACTTAGCCAGTGATTCTTCCCTGACAAGTTCATCAGTTATTGATCTTGCAGCCGAGCATGTTGCAAAAAGAGAAGCAGAAGAAGAAGCCATGGTACTGGCCGCTTCAACCTTGCGGAAAGAGCGCCAAGACCTGTATAATGAGGCGAAGCTAACATTAGAAGAACTGAACAGATCACTATTTCTTAGATTGAGAGAGGCATCTGAAAGCGTTAAGATCTTGAGCAATTCCCGATTGGCGTTTGGAGAAGCCACGCTAGATTTCTTTGGCTCTCCAGAATCCTTGGTGGATTCACATTACATCAATCAGCCGCTGTACCCTAGAACAGGTTGGGATGTTCTTGGTTGGTCAATAATTCGAGTTCAGTCTAGGCGGTCATCTTATGCGTGGTCAGCCTCCTTGTTGTATGTAGATAAACATGATGGCAATGGCTACCGATGGTACGAAGTTGCTTTTTGGACCTTTGCACAGCACCAAAGCCCTAATGAAGAGCCATATGCTCTAGAAGGCTATTCTCAGGATATTGACCTTGCATGCAGTCATGGAATGCATAGCAAAGCTGTTGCCTATGGACCATTGCCGATAGACAGTGAAGATGAAGAAAGCTTCCATAGGAGATGGTCGCATTTGGTTGCTAAAGCCGCAACAGGCGACCTGATGAGGCCAGGAAGCATGCCAGTCAGAGACTTGCCAGGGTGAAATATAACAACCAGATTCAGAAGGCGGGAGTAAACACTGGGCAGTAACGCGATGGATCTCTGCCCGCTTCTGATCTGGAGCGTTAGCTGCACAGCAAGGCCGAGGTCGGTATCGTTGATGTAATGGTGGCGCTTTCGGATGCCGACAATCCTCAGAAGCGGTCCATACAGGGTCTACTTCTACAGTCACGAGCCAAACGAGCCGCCCCATGTTCATGTCGATAGAGATAAGGCGTCTTGCAAAGTCTGGCTTGTTCCTGTGGCACTGTCCTCAAGTCTTGGTTTCAGCGCCAGAGAGCTGCGTGAAATTGAGCGGCTGGTCACCTTGAACAGAGCTATCCTGCTGAAAGCATGGGAGGAGTTTCATGGCTAACCCTGGTGAGCAGGTCACTGACGTTGCGTTGACAGAAGACACGCTGATCGTCGACCTAGCTGACGGTCGTTCTATCTCGGTACCGCTGGCTTGGTTCCCAAGGCTTCTACATGCAACCTCCGAGGAGCGTGACAACTGGGAGATTGCAGGGGCTGGCTACGGAATCCACTGGCCAGATGTCGATGAGGATTTAAGTGTGGAAGGCCTGCTTCGAGGAGCGCCAGCGCCCCAAGCAAAGGCTCTGGTCAGCTAACACCGCCATTCACCTGAGCCGCCTCCGCAAGCTTCTTTACTTCGCTGATCACACCTTGCGGCCAGGTGATGGCGAGCGTTAGACAGACCGATGGAGGTTGCGAACTCGGATGGCAAGAGTTACTGTATGTCAATGACACAGTCTTGGGAGCCAGACGTTTTGCCCGCCGGCTTAGGCGACTTCGCTATCGATCCGACAAGACTGCTCTAATGTTAGTATCATCGGCCGATCCCAAGAAAATACAGAGTGAGCACAGCTCAGTCAGTTGGGCATCATACGTTCGTTGACCTAAAGCAGGGAAGTGGCATCAAACGAGATTGGGAATAAAATTAGTTTCGGCAGAAGTCGTGTCGCCATAGAGAAGTATAGTCGCGAAGGACAGTTGCTGCTTAGAGGAGGGATCTTGCAGCAGATTGAGTTTATTGCTCAAGACAAGGAACTTAGATTTTACTGCGAAAATGGCCAATTCAATATTGCTCGCTCTGCATTCTTGCGCATAGAGCATATAAGTGCAGACAGTATGTGTATTCATTGCAGTGACTTCCTTGTGCGAATCAACGGATACAATGCAGCTATTGAGATAGACGCCATAGACAGATTTGCAAAAAGACACTTCTTTACCGAGGATGCTGGCTATAAAAGACGAGATACCAAGAATTCGGGGGCTCAAGACATCCTAGGGTATTATAGTGTACTTGGAGTTGAGCCCAACTCCACTCAGGAATTGATCAGAAAGGCTTACAAAAAGAAGTGCTTAGAGGTTCATCCCGATGTAAATAAGTTAGATAATGCTCATGAGAGCTTTGTTCAGTTGCAGAAAGCTTACGAGATACTGGGGAACGCTGAAGAGAGATCGAAGTACGACGCGCAATGCATAGAGGTGCCTAGCGTAAAATCCTCGACTGTCAATGACACCACAGAGTCAGACAATACATTCGAGCCAATGCGATGCTCTATCTGCAATTGCGTAAGCGCCCAGCCTAGATATGTTGTTTTTTGGGAGACCATTAGCTTTTTTAGTAGCATCAGGTCGCCCGTACAGGGAGTCATGTGTACTAAATGTGCAGGTAACGCAGCATTACAAGCAACAAGAAAGAGTCTTATCTTTGGATGGTGGGGAATATGGGGCCTTATCTTCACCCCCATGTCTGTTATTGGGAATATGGCTGGTGGTAGCAAGCCGCCAGAGAACAACGGAAGGATTCTGCTTCATCAGTCTTGGTACTTTCTCCAGAATGGGCGCCTAGATCTTGCTTATCTCTTGGCAGACGATGCTCATAAGTACCTTAAGGCCACCTTGAATAAAGAAGTCGCCTCGCTCCTATCTATTTGTCAGAGTATTATGGAGAACTGTAAGCCTTTTGCCGATGGGAAAAGATTTGACCATGTGTGGGATAGGGCTCTGCCAAGACTTGGCGATCAATGGAAGGCAGTTGGTATGTGCGCAATAGCATGGACGATTGGGCTAACCGCACTGAATGGCTATTTGGAAGGACAGAGACAAAAAGCTATTGAAGGAGCACCAAAGTATACGTACCAAACAAAAGAGACCACTTCTCCTCCTGCAGCCACGCCAAGTATTTCTAAACCAGTTGAAGCAGAGCCTCCACCAATACCACCAACTTATCTACCCCTCAGCACTGGCTACTTACCAGGCAAACAGGTGGCAGATAGTGACGGCTACTCAGAAGTTACATTGAAGAACAATAGCGACAGCAACTTTCATGTCAGACTCTACCGGAAAGATGGCTCGGCTTGGGTCATAAGTCGAGAGGTATATCTTAAGGCCGATGAGGAGTTCACCATGGAGGATCTTATTCCTGGTGCGTATGAGATTAGGAGGATGGATGTTCAAACCAAGACTGCAAGCAAGACTGAGGCTTTTACACTGGAAGAGACCAAGAATTCTGAGGGTGTCCGATACTCAACAATGACTCTCACTCTGGATGTAGTGCAAGGAAATAGTAAAATCGTGCCAATCACTGCAAAAGAGTTCTGAGACGGGGAACTGAGATCATTCTGGATCCATGAATCTGACTTTGGATCTCGATGGAATGATGCCGCTACGGCTGTGAGAGAATTGGCTGTCTAACGAACAAGGATAGATCGCGCGAAAGCCGCGATCTTATCCAGTTGTTGGACTAGCCCTTTGTCGCGATTGGCCAGCGTTTTACGGGAGATAGATCGGCCCGGATCTCAGCTTTCCTTCAGGATTCTGCCTGAATCAGACGTGCAGCCTGGGATGATCACCGTCGCTTCTGATTGAGAGGAGTAA
>NZ_JACJSZ010000083.1 GCF_014698445.1 Microcystis elabens FACHB-917 | reverse complement strand
GGTGGTTTCACCCTGGCGCTGATCGATGAGGCCACGCTGCTGCGCAGGCTGCTCAACAGCGACAACCCCAGCGCACCGCGGATGCGGCGCTGGCTCACCCATGGGGTGTTGCCTGCCATCCAGCGCAGTCACGGCCAAACAGCGCCGCAGGAAGCAAGCACAATCGAAGCGATTCGCCGGCAGACCGCAGCCGCGGTGCTGCGGGAAGCCGATGAGATCATCGAACTCACCGGGGTGTCGCACGCACAGGCCCTGCTCAGCGCCCTGGAGCGCATCCAGGCCAATGGCCTCCCTGCCAGCGAGGCAGCAAGGCACCGGGTTTCATCCCCTCGTGCCGATGCCCTCCACGCTCCGCGTGACCGGCAGGTACATCCGTCCTGGCCTGGGCATCCACACCTGCTCAAAGAACGCGCGCGCGTCGGTTGGCTGACGACCGATCAACTGGCAGACCGCCTCGATCGCACCCTGCGCAGCACCAACCAGCGGCTGGCGGCCAGCGGCCTGCAGCTGCGAAACGACGAGGACGACTGGCAGCTCACAGAAGCCGGCCGCGACTGGGGCGTTGCCCTGCCGCTCTGCAGCCGGGGCGAGCGCCGGCTGCAGATCCTCTGGGATCCGGCGGTGGTGTCGTTACTCGAGGGGGAGGGTTGAATGAAGCCGATCACCACCACCTCTGGGCCAGGGCGAGCAAGGGTCTGGCTCAGTACGACGGAGACCTGCGAATGGCTCGGCATCAGCCGTGAAACGCTCCGCCGGTTGAGGCTGCGGGGCGTCTTCCAACCAGGCAAACACTTCCGCCGCTGGGGCTGCACCCAGAGCCGGGGGCCCCTGCAGTGGCACCTCGAGAACGTCGAGGCGGCGATCACGGGATGGAGCAAGAGAAATCTGCGGGGCTGAGCCCTGCCCAGCCCGCTGTTGCACTCAGGATTCGCTCAGACGTGGAGCTTCGGGCAGCTGCTGGAGCGCTGAGCCCTCGCAGAAGCAACCAGGCCACTTCTTTTCCAACTGGATTACGGCTACGCGGTTTCCGAGTAACCTGTCTTTATCTGGAATCCAAGTGAACCTATGCCCTCCAGGGAGCCTGCCGCTGAAGACGCAGCATCCGAGGGGAGGACGGCTGAGGGCATGGCGGGGCAGGAGCAGATCATCCGAGTGCCAGCCCAGCTGGCCCAGTTGCTGATCGGACTACGCCGCCAGCAAGGTCTCAGTCAGGCGGCGCTGGCCCAGAGGGCCGGCGGCATCAGTCAGGCACGCCTTTCGGCCCTGGAGCTCAATCCTGGGCGGTTCACCCTGGAGCGGTTATTGCTGATCCTCGCCGCCCTCGATCTGGAACTGGTGGTGCGGCCCCGCCGGCGCCGCCCGGAACCGGTGGAGTGGTGATGGGCAGGCCCAGCCAAACGCGACAGCTGGCCGTCTGGATGAACGGCGAACGGGTGGGCGACTGGCGCGTGCCGGGACGGGGCCCGCAGGAGTTCGTCTACGACCCTGCCTGGCTGAGCTCGCCTCAGTTCCGGCCCCTGTCGCTCTCGCTGCCGGTTGGGCTCGGTGCGCCTGCCCTGCGAGGGGAGGTGGTGGAGCAATGGTTCGCCAACCTGCTGCCCGACAACGACGCCATCCTGAGGCGGCTGCAGCGGCGCTTCTCCCTGAGAGGGACCAGTGCCTTTGATCTGCTGGAGGCGGTGGGGCGCGACTGCGCCGGAGCGGTGCAGCTGCTGCCGCCAGAGGAAGAACCCACCGACCTGGATCGCATCGAGGCCACCCCCCTCAGCGATGAAGCGATCGGCACCCTGCTGCAGGGTGTGGTGGCTGAACCACTGCCGGGCAGCGCGGCCCTCGCTGAAGGGGAACTGCGCCTCTCGATCGCCGGCGCCCAGGAGAAGACAGCCCTGCTCTGGCATCAGAACCGGTGGTGCCGGCCGCGGGGCAGCACGCCCACCACCCATCTGTTCAAGCTGCCTATGGGCCGGGTGGGCAGCGGCCAGATCGATTTCTCCAGCTCGGTGGAGAACGAGTGGCTCTGCGGCCGGATCCTGGCGGCCTACGGCCTGCAGGTAGCCCCCAGCCGTCTGGCCAGCTTCGCGGGGCAGCGCTGCCTGATCGTGGAGCGCTTCGATCGGCGGCTGCACGCAAGCGGCAGCCACTGGCTGCGCCTACCGGTGGAGGATTTGTGCCAGGCCACCGGCACACCGCCGGAGCAGAAATACGAAAACCAGGGCGGCCCGGGCATGGTGGCTATCGCCGCGCTGCTGGCCCAGTCCGCCCAGGCAGCAGAGGATCTGCGCTGCTTCTTTCAGGCCCAGGTGCTGTTCTGGATGCTGCGGGCGATCGACGGCCACGCCAAGAACTTCAGCCTCTTCCTGCTGCCCGGCGGCAGCTACCGGCTCACCCCGCTCTACGACGTGCTCTCGGCCTGGCCGGTGATCGGCAAGGCAGCCGGCCAGTGGCCGGAGCAGGATCTGCGCTTGGCGATGGGCTGGCACGGCACAAAAAGTCGCACCAGCAAGCCCATGCAGGTGCAACTCCGCCATCTGATCAGCACCGCCAGTCGCATGGGCCTTGCCGCCGAGGCCGAGGCCCTGGTGGCCAACCTGGTGGCCCGCACCCCTGAGGTGATCGCCACGATGCAGCAGGAGCTGCCAAGCGGCTTCCCGGAGCCCTTGGCCGGTGCGATCCTTGCTGGGCTGCAGGGTTCTGCCGAGCGCCTGGAGAAGCAGCTCAGCTGAAGCCCAGCAGCCCGAGAGGGAACGGCGCAAAGGACCTCAGCCAGCGCGGAGGTCCTGCTCCATCCGCTGCGACGCCCGCTCGAAGGCGGCATCCACTTCGTCGTCGCCGATCCAGCGGCTGTAGGCGGCGAGGTGCGTCTCCAGGCTGTGCCCCATGGCTGCCGCCACGAATTTGGTGGGCAGCATCGGGCAGAGAGTATGGGCCCGATGCGCATAGGCATGGCGGCAGGAATAGAGCACCAGCTTCTCGCCCTGTTCTTCGTAGCGACGCCGCAGCTCTCGCCAGAGTTCACGGCGGCGCATGTATAAACCCATCGAATCGGCACCCAGGCCCGGCTTCATCGGGGGAAGTCGATCAGAGCGGAAGGTGGCCTGCAGATTCCAGGCTGCAGCCCAGGGATCGCAGGGCAACAACCGCAGCGGCCGTGGCTCGGTCTTGCCCCGACTGGAGACCTTGGAGTAGTTGCACCAGAGACGCCCGTTACGCACTTCAAGGTGCTGCAGTTCCTCAGGTCGCAATCCATAAGCGGAGAGCAGCTGGAACGCATAGCGCCACTTGGGATCAGGAATCGCCTCCACCAACGCCTGAATCTCATCCACCGTCAGTGGCGTTGTCACGGAGGCCGTCTCTCGCCGTCGTCCCACATAGGGAGTCAGATCAAGAGGAGGCGCCCAGGTTGCAGGGAGACGCCCCGTATCAACGCCCCAGCGCAGGAGTGCAGCGGTCTGCTGCACTTGAAGCTGCCGCCCCCGGCAGCCAGGCTGGCTCGCCCAGGGAGCGGTGATGGCCTCCAGGAGTTGCACCGGTGTCTGGCAACGATCGACCGCCGCCAGGATCAATCGCATCCGGCGGACATACGTGTTGGTCCAGGTCGTTGGCTTGATCTCGCCACTGCCGAGCTTGCGCTCGCGGAAGGCCTCCACCAATGCCGGCCAGTTGATCGTTCCCGCCTCCGTGCCCGCGGATTCCACGCCGCTGTCCCGATCGTCCTTGCCGACAAGGCCCGCGATGACAGGCTCAATCGGCTTGCCAGCAACAAGATTGCGATAAACGGCCAGGGCAGCATCCCTGATCGCATCGACGTTCTCAGCCGACCAGTCGATCGGCAGCGGCACCTGACGGCGGCGGCCATGCCCCAGCGCCTCAGAGATATTGACGCGCGCCTTGCCCCGCTTCTCATTGACCGTGATCCCAGAGCGGCATCCCTCCTGGGAGAGGCTGTGGGAGAGACCTGCCCTCAGAAGCGTTACCCAGTCATTCGGGCGGGGCATGGGAGAGATTCTGGGAGAGATTCCACCCCACAGGTTGGCACGCTGCGGCATCGGGAGCCAACCGGTGGCACCCTTCAACCCAGTGTCAGACTGGCTTTTTAGGCGAGAGCTCCGACTGCGTCAGGTGTTCCGGAAACGACCAAAAGTGAGCTTTGGGAGCACTAGGTCGCAGGTTCGAATCCTGTCGCCCCGATCAATGATACCAAGGGTTCTCGGCAAAGCTGGGAACCCTTTTTCATGGTTGCAAGAGAAAGTGCAAGAGAAAGCCGTCCCTGGCCTGGCTTCCTGGGCCAGCGAGGGGCCGTCTTGCGCCGCCATCGAACGCCAGCCTGCGCTGCTGGTCTCTGTTCTGGGTGCGAAGCGGCCCTCGACCGATCTCTTGCAATTTCTTGCGGGCCAACCCGTCAGCCCCCACGATCTGAGCACATGGCTCTGAGGCTCTTCATGGGCCCAGCCGGCGGCCACCATGTTGCCCCGCTGTCCTTGTAGGCCGGATACCTGGGGAAGCTTACGCTGTAAGCCCCCGATCATCTCCAGGATCCGATCTGTCACCTGTTTCAGCTCGGCGTCGATCACCTCCAGCGGCCGGGGTGGGGTGAACACATAGAAGTGCCTGTCGAAGGGGATCTCATAGCCCACCTTGGTCTTGTCATGACCTGATCAGCAACAAACCTCCGCAGACCTGAGCAGCCGCTCGGGCTGCGGTTTGCAACCGATTCCGGCCACGAGCAGACGCTGCAGCAAACTCTTCAGATT
>NZ_JACJSZ010000082.1 GCF_014698445.1 Microcystis elabens FACHB-917 | reverse complement strand
CAGGCGGTCTCTGCCTGAGATAAAACCGGGAATCAAGCTGTCGTCAAGGGTTCAGCAGGGCTGAAGTTCGAGATGAGCCATCTCGCCCCCTGAACGGGTACCCGAATTCTAGCTGTTATTTCCGGACGGGGCACTATGTTGGCAGCCTTACTGTTCTCGCACAGCGTAGGACTGGTTTCTCCGCAGACTCCTAAAGCCAGCGGGTGGACTGTCGCCAGGCGCTGTTCCCGGCTGTCTGACCGGCACGTTGGCCCTGATGCTCAGCAAGCCCATGAGCTTCATCAGCTCCGCCCGGCCCGTATCCAATAGCTACACCGTGCCGTCGGAGCGGCTGCAGCGGAGCAGCTCATTTCTTGCGGCGCCGATGCTCATGATCCCACAGGCAGTTCGGGCGGCTCTCCTCCTATCATATCTTTCTGGATTACTTTTGCAAGCTGATCGTCCCAACGGAGCTGTGACACATTCAGGAGCGCTAACGCCGCAGCGTCGATCCCCTCAGCACAGATGGCCGGACTATGGATCAGCGCAGTGAATCGGCGGTCTGTGATGGTCATGTAGAGGTGATCGATCCCGCGGCCTGGGATGAACTGCAGCAAATCCTCGGCTCCGAGGCCGATAGCGTGCTTCGCGAGTTGATCGATGCCTATCTTGAGGATACGATGCGTCTTGTCTCTGCCATCGTGATAGCCAACCAGTGCCAGGACACCCAGGCAATGATCACGGCTGCCCATGCGCTGCGGTCCCCCAGCGCCAGCCTCGGAGCCCTGCGATTGGCTTCATTGAGTGGCCAGGTCGAGGAGGGTCTGCGTTCCGATCCGCCTCAGTGGCCCCAGAACATGGTGGATCAGATGCTGATCAAGGCCGGACAGACGCGTGAGGCCCTGAGAGGTCGCCGTCCCGTCGACTCCCTGATGGTCATCTGATGGCGCGTCTCGATCAGCCTTCCTCCAGCGAACCGGCTTCCGACCCGGCCACGATTATGTTGGTGGATGACGATCGCATCCATTCGCGGCTTCTCGAGATCCATCTCAGAGCGCAGGGCTATCGCATCATCATCGCCGATTCGGGGGAGCGAGCCTTGAAACAGGCACGCCTCTGCCCCCCCACTGTGATCCTCTGCGACTGGCTGATGGAGGGCATGGATGGCCTGGATGTGTGCAGGACATTCAAGGCGGAAGCCGACCTTGATACGGCCCATTTCATCCTGCTGACTTCACGATCCCTGGTGGAGGATCGCGTCATGGGACTCGACTCTGGCGCCGATGATTTCCTCAGTAAACCGGTCGACCCAGACGAACTGCTGGCCCGCGTGCGTTCCGGCATCCGCCTGTACCAGGCCAATGAACGCCTTAGGCTGCTGACCGAGGAGCTGCAGAGACAGAAGCAACGCCTCGATAAGGAGCTGGCGGAAGCAGTCAGTTATGTTACATCCCTGCTGCCCGGGGAGATCAGAGGCCCTGTGAGAGTGGACTCCCGTTTTGTTCCGTCCAATGAGCTGGGGGGCGATTCGTATGACTATTTCTGGCTCGACGAGGATCACTTCGTGATGCACCTCATCGATGCTTCCGGCCATGGCCTAGCAGCAGCCTTTCCTTCGATCTCGGTCCACAACCAGCTGAGATCACGCACACTGCCCGTAGACATGCGGGACCCTGCAAAGGTGCTGACGGCCCTCAACGCAGCCTTCCAGATGGATCAGCACCAGGGCCGCTACCTCACGATGTGGTTTGGGGTGTTCCGACTATCCACCAGAACCCTGCGTTTCGCCTCTGCGGGTCACCCCCCAGCCCTGCTCTGCCCAGGCGATTGGTCGCTGCCGATGCACTGGTTATGGGGCAAGGGCACGGCGCTAGGGCTGTTCGAAGAGACTACTTTCTGTAGCGATACCGTTGCAGTTTGCAAGGGAAGCTGTCTGCTGGTGTACAGCGATGGGCTCTATGAAGTGCCCAGGCCCGCCGGCCCAATGGGATCTCTGCCAGAGTTCATGGACTTGATCGAGGAAAACCGATCTCTTCTCCACAGCGAAGATGGGCTGGATGGACTCTTTGAGATCATTGCGGCCAGCACCGGTGGTTCACCATTTATCGATGATTACTCTGTATTTAGGTCCATTATGACCTGAGCTGATGCGGAGACTGGAGCGGGCTCAGCCATCGGGCTGAGAATTAGATACGAACTCAATGCATTCGTGTCTACTCGCAAAGACGGTGATCAACCGATAAGTTCCGGTCAGTTCCAGAACCATGCGTAACTGGCTGTTGAGGCTGCATAGATACAACTGCTTGCCATGCTCCCGCACCCGCTTGAGAGCGGTTGCTAGAGAGCCGAGTCCACTACTATCCATGAATTGCACGTCACGACAATCAATCAGGATATCTCTGGGAATCTTCTTTAGCAGAGATTCGATATTGCCGCACAAACCTAAGCCAGTTTCGGAATTGATTAACCCTGATGGCGAGAGTATATAAAGCTTTTCCACGCTACTGACCTTTCTACTCTTATCACATTACCATAACCTCCTTCCATGTTGGCGCAGGCTCGCTACCGAACTCGGATTCGCTCATTCCGCCACCAACCGCGACGGAGGGCAATGAAACCCGGCACGCCCAGGGCTGACTGAAAGTCTCAACATTTCGTATCTGCGGCGCTGATTTCGGCCCGGCCGAGCATTCGGCTGATGTCATGAGCCATGGCCATCAGACCCACGCGGATTGAGAGAAAACCATTGCAGCGCAGCAGGTTTACAGCCAATGTTCTCAGCAGAGCCCACACCTGCATCCCATTGCGTTGGCTCTGGCAAAGGGCGTCCTCGCCGAGCTGGGTGTCGTGCAGCCATTGTCACTGGTTTTCGAGCGCCTAGCGCTGCTGCACCAGCCTGAGCAACGCTTTTGCGCTGGTGCGCAGGGTGGTGATGAACAAATGGACGTGGTGAAACGGCTTGCCGTCACGCCGGCCAGTGCTCACCAGTTCGATCAGCCAGATGGCGCCAGCCCGGCGCTCACGGATGGTGTCTGTGGCATTGCGGGCACGGAGGCTTCAGCGCACCTGGCGGCCATGGCTGTCGTCGTCATCGCTTATCACCACAGGCAAGTGCCGGTGGCTGCGGAGCCTGGAAACGATCTGCTGATACAACCGGCGCTGGTTGCTTTTGACCTTGCGGGCTCGCACCCACCTGCCGTGCCCCTGCATGCGCTTAGAGCGCCTGGCCGGGAGGGGCGATCCCCGCAGGATGGTTTCAATGCGCTCCATCAGATATTTGGGCACCTTCCCGACCACGACCTGCTCGCGGGGAAGCAGGAAGCCCCCAGCCAGCGGACTCCACTGGCCGGATTTCTGTTGGCCGCTCTGGGCATCGCCATTCCCTGCATTATCTCAGCACTCGTCTAAACAGTTGTTGTTTTCCCCAAAGCGCCAGAGCCACTTCACCCATTGACGAAGATCTCACCGTCAAAGTTGGGTTTCAACTACCTATCCGGAAGTCGAGGCTGGCCGTGCATCCGTTCTTCTGACGCGCGGTACCCGTTCAGAGGGTGGGACTGCATGCGGTGAACAATGGCCCCGATGAACCCTTGACGGCAGCTTGATTACCGCTTGCACCTCAGGCAGAGACCTCCTGTGATGAGCACGCCTCAGGCTGGGATTGCAGAACCAGAACAAGAAAGGCCGATGAGGGCGTGCATCCTTCACTGTGGAACTGGGCGACCAACTAGCGCTGCAGGCTATGCCTGCAGCGCAGAGCGCCTGCAATCAATCCATCAGCATCACGGCAGCTTGCAGAGCCTTTGCTGCAGTGGATGTTGAGTCTACCGCGCAGCGGCCTAGTCCAGCAAATCCCCTGAGTGGACAGGCCGCCAACAAGTCGCTGCGTACACTCTAAAGTTCCTACCTGCCACTTAGGGGCAGCGTTATCCTGATGAGATCCGTTTGCCAATGAGCCTTGGGCGAATCAAATCTGAGCTCAAGAGCGGAGCAGCGACACTGCACGCGAATCGTCCACCGCTGGACGTCTCCTTGCAGCAATTCTGGCAATGGTCTGGTTCTGACCTGATCAGTAACTCGAGGTGCGAGATCCTTGCTGAGTTTTTCGTGGCGCTTGCGCTGGGCGTCGATGGCGTCGTTCGTACAGAGTGGGATGCCTATGATCTGCGAACGTATTATAGCATCAATGTTTAGGTCAAGACTTCGGGCTACATTCAGTCGCGAGCGCAGGAGTAGCTCTCGAGCGTTGGCTTTGACATTGCTCCCAAGCGCAGCTCGGATGCCTCCACGAACATGTTGGCCACAGAAGCAGCCACAGGGCTGATTCAAAGTATCATCAGGGCCTTGTTTCTGGTTGGCGCATTGCCATCGCCAGCAGCGCCTTGATGTCGTGACACCCCGCCTGCAAGCCGGAGCGGATCGACTCAAAACCATGCAGCCGCAGAAGGTTGAGGGCAGCCGTCCGGAGACCGGCCAGCTCACCGGCGCCGTTGCCCCGGTAGCGATGGGCGTCCTCATGGAGCTGGGTCTCGCGGATCCAGTGCCAGCCTTCCAGGCTCCAGCGGTCCCGCACCAGACGCAGCAGGGCTTCTGGCGTGGTGCGCAGGCTGGTGTCGCACCCAGAGGTGCGCCGGGTGAACCACTACAGGTGGGTGGCACGGAAGGGCTGGCCATCCCTGGTGCCCTCGGTGACCACCTCCACGATCCAGCTGGTGCCGCTCCAGGCCGAGCGGATGTGCTCTGGGGCCTCTTTCGCCCGCAATGTCCACGTGATCGCGCGACCGTGGCCGACCTCGTGATCCGTTGCCACGAAAGGGATCTTGCGCGTTCCCTGGAACTGGCTGCGGATCTGGCGGTGCAACGTCTTCCGGTTGGCTCACCGCTTGGCGGAAGGCTTCGCCTACACCGTCAGCAGGACGTCGGCCCCTGCTCCTGCAGGGGTTGAAAAACGGTTGCTGCCTGTGCAGGGCATCCGCCTGGATTAGCACACCCTCCAGCTCCAACTCCCCAAGCAGCTGCCGCAGCACCGCTCGCTCATGGTTTTCGCCGGCGGGCGTGGGCTCGATCGAGTCCCGCAGGGTCTTGCCGTCACACACCAGCTGGTCGAGATCGGCTGCCCCACCTGGGATCTGGGCGAGTGTCCAGTCGCGGATGGCGGCACAGAGGGCGTCG
>NZ_JACJSZ010000081.1 GCF_014698445.1 Microcystis elabens FACHB-917 | reverse complement strand
CCGATGCTGTCAGAGCAGCTTTCTCCTACACGCTGGGTGCCAATCTCGAAAATCTAACCCTCATCGGGACTGCCGCCATCAATGGCACCGGTAACGCCCTCAATAACAGACTCATCGGTAATACCGCCGTCAACATCCTCACGGGAGGTGACGGCAACGACTGGCTGGACGGTGGCAGCGGTAACGACACACTCATTGGTGGCGCCGGCAACGACACCTACGTGCTCGATAACCCAGACGACGTAATCATCGAGAATCCCTCAGAAGGCACCGATGCTGTCAGAGCAGCTTTCTCCTACACGCTGGGTGCCAATCTCGAAAATCTAACCCTCATCGGGACTGCCGCCATCAATGGCACCGGTAACGCCCTCAATAACAGCCTCATCGGTAATACCGCCGTCAACATCCTCACGGGAGGTGACGGCAACGACTGGCTGGACGGTGGCAGCGGTAACGACACACTCATTGGTGGAACAGGTCTAGACGTCGTCACCGGCGGCGCTGGCAGTGACAGATTCAGCTACGCAGCAGGCGATGCCCTTATGTCAGGAACCACCAGCCTGAGATTCGAGCGCATCACAGACTTCACCATCGGCACTGATAACCTGGATGGCCCCAATGTTGTCGTGGCTTCCAACCTGCGCAAGCTCGGGTCCGTTGGTACTAGCCTTACATCCAGCACGATCGGGAGCTTGCTCAACCCTGCAAACTTCACGGACAGTGGTGCATCTGTTTTCACCTTCGGTGCCGGATCAGGACTGCGCACCTTCCTGGCCCTTAACGATTCCACCGCTGGCTTCCACGCCATCACAGACAATATTATTGAAATCACTGGATACACAGGGATTCTCGACGATCTGGCGATCATCTGAGCCTCTCAGCCGGAAGCTACGCTCGACCATCTGAGGTCAGACTATGCCATGGCACAGCGAAGTAGCCCATAACCACTTCAGCATGGTTACAGCTAACTTACGTCAATTCTCCAAGGTGCCGGAGTGCTTGACTTTGGCTCCTGAAACTGTCCAGCCCACATCAGAGCTTCCCTGCCGGCCAGACTGGGCCAGGAGAAGCACCATGAAATGCAAACACCACGCATGCGTTCAGAGGGTCGGATGCGCCCCTGAGGATTGCATGCCTGACAGCTCACCGCTGAGCGATCAATCAGTAGTGCTTTGTTTCGCCGAAATCAGGGATCTGGCAGCAGGGATGGGATCAATCACCGCGGTGATGAGCATCCAGTCCTGCTCCAGAAACTGCCAGCTATCCCTTCCCTGTTGGCTCAGGGTGGTGGTGGACGACCCAGTGGTGCAGATCATGGTGGAGGTGATGGGGGCACGAGCCGTCCCGTTCCCCCATCCTGCGAGCCATCTCCAGCGGGAAGTCGGCGGTGACCGCCAACATGGCAGTGATCGCCCGCCATGGCCAGGAGATCACCGCAGCGGTGGCAGCGCGTGGCATGTACGTCCTGATTGAGGCGGCCCTGGCCGGTGGCATACCGATCATCAACGGAACCACCAACTACATCCTCAGCTGTATGGCCGAACAGGGCGCCGCCTACCTCACCGCCCCCAAGATCACCATCCTGGCCTTCGGTGGCGCGGTGCTCCGTCCCGGCATCGCCCACGGAGGGCATCGAGCGGCTGGACGGCCGGGAGGGATATCGCGTGTGCGGACCAGCTGGGTTTCGTGGTCAAACTTCTGGCGGTGGGCGAACACATTGAGCCGGGAGAGGAAGCCGCTGAGAAGCTCTATGTACGATTGCGCCCACTCTCTTGCCGAAGGAGAACCCGCTGGCCGGAGCGCAGTGGACAACAACCCCCTTCTCGTGGAGGGGGATCCGGCGGGCCGCTTCATGTTCTACGGGCCTGCAGCAGGGGCAGGCTCCATCGCTTCGGCGGAGGTCGCCGACATCCTCAACATCGCCGGCATCCGCTGTGTGGGTGGCCCTCAGGCGTGGCTCGAGCCCTTCCCTTCTCTCTGTCACCAGCTGGAGACGCTGCGATCTTGCGGATGGCGCCGGCACGTTCCATTGCAACGATCTGTGCTTCTTCAAGCGCCACGAAGCGGGTGTGATTGCCACGATCCCCCACAGGGACTGGAATCCAGCCTGCGCCAGCCTCTTGCCGCCATCGCTTCTTTCCCAGAGGCGCAGGCCATCGCCGCCAGCCTGCGGACGCTTTGAAGGGTGGCTCTCCGGACAGAACACAGAGGCCCTGGTGCCGAGGGGTAAACTCTTTAAGAAAGCTGGTTCAGCTTCGATTTCATTGCTGTCACATCAGGATTGCGCTCCAAGATGCTCCATCCCCTCACCGGCCAGAACATCTACCCAGATGCGGATAGCAACGCCGAACCCGGCGACCCTCAACTGGAAGCCAGAGCAGCCATGAGCGATCTGTTTATGGCCATTGGGAAGGGTCTGTTTCTTGTCTTTATCGGCTATCTCGTCGTTGATGCACTTCCTTTGCGGTTGCTAAATCCAAGTTGGCAGCTTCGCTTCACCGCCCGCCTGCTTTCTCTTGGGTCGATTCCCTTGATCGGATTCGCCTGCATTCACCTGGCTGTGATCTTCAACCCCGCCAACAAATTCTATCAACAGCGCCTGCCTTTTATTCGCCGATTGGCCTTTGCTGCCGCCATCGGCTTTCTACTTCTGATCCCGCTTCAGGGGTTTGCCACCTGGCGGGCTTACACCACAGCGAAAAGCAATCAACAAACCCTTGTTCGGCAAGCTCAACGCCGGGTTGCGCCCCTGAAGCAAGCGATCGAAGCGGCCACCAGCACTGAGGATCTTCAGAAAAAACTCTCCAGCATTGAAGGTTCGCAACTTCGCCTTGCCCCTGAGGATTTGTCGCGTCCGTTGGGTACCGTCAAAGAAGCGATACTCAGCAACCTAGCCCGCTCTGAAAATCTCTACACCGACCAGCTCGCCCGCGTCACGGGGCCTGAACAGATCTGGGCCGCTATCCAGGCGATCGTACGTACTGTCCTGGCCTCTCTTGGCTTCTTCATCGGCTTTGCTGCCGGTGCTCAGCTCAGTCCAACCTCCCCCACCCTGCAGCAACTCGTGTCGATGCGATTCCGGTCCTTGCCCGGCCGCCGCCGCCGCCGGCGCTCCTCCCGCGGCTGATCTCGGCATCGGAGAATCCGGCTTTGATGACATCAGGTGACCGCCGGCTGGTGGTGCCTCTTGAGCGGCTCATGCCGACCCTGTTGCTGCTCCCTCTGTTGGGGGGTTGCCATTTCTCCAGGGACTCAGACTCCCTGATCGTGGCCACCAGGAGTCGCATCGATTCCCTCGATCCGGTCCAGGCCTCCCGGATCGGCGTGATGCAGGTGCTCAGCGGCATAGGGGATCCCCTCTATGCCATCGACGCCGACGGCCGCATCGAGCCGCGGCTGGCCACGGCCCTGCCGCAGCTGAGCCCGGACGGCCTGCGGGCCCGCATCCCCCTGCGCCAGGGGGTGCTGTTCCACGACGGCACCCGCTTCGATGCCGCCGCCATGGCCTTCTCCCTGCGTCGCTTCATG
Organism: Microcystis elabens FACHB-917; assembly: GCF_014698445.1. Classification (GTDB taxonomy): domain Bacteria; phylum Cyanobacteriota; class Cyanobacteriia; order PCC-6307; family Cyanobiaceae; genus Cyanobium; species Cyanobium elabens. Next base: position 2,171 of record NZ_JACJSZ010000081.1, on the reverse strand, counting down.
GCGATCGGCACCCTCGGCTACCAGCTGAGCGAACGGGTCGAGAGCGTGCGGGTCACCGCTCCCCATGAGATCGAGCTGGTGCTGAAGCGCCCCTTCAGCCCGCTGCCGCGGCTGCTGAGCGCCATCTTCCTCACCCCGGTCTCGCCCACCGCCTACCGGCGGTACCGGGAGCGGCCCCTGAACGACCGCTTCGTGGGCACCGGCCCCTATGCACTGGCCTTCTTCGGCGGCCAGCAGCAGCGCCTGGTGCCCTGGTCCGGCTACTGGGGCCGGCGGCCGGCCAACGGCGGCATCGATCTGGTCACCCTGAGCAACTCCACCGCCCTGTTCGGGGCCCTGCGCAGCGGCGAGGTGGACCTGCTGCTCAGCACCGGCCTGGAGATCGACCACCAGCAGGCCCTGCACCGGGACGCGGCGGCCGGTCGCCTGCGGGAGGCCGTCGGCCCCTCCCAGGAGATCAGCCTGGTGTCCCTGCTGACCGACCAGCCACCGCTGAACCGACCCGTCCTGCGCCAGGCCGTGGCCCGCAGCCTCGATCGGGCCACCATCGTGCGCCGGGTGACCCTGGAGCTGCGCTCCCCCCAGCGGCAGCTGGTCCCCCCCGACTTGCCGGGCTCCGATCCCACCGCCTGGCCGGCCTACGACCCCGCCGGGGCCCGCGCCCTCTACCGCCAGGCCGGGTACTGCACGGGGCGGGTGCTCACCCTGCCGTTCACCTACCGCTCCGACATCCCCACCGACCGTCTGTTCGCCCTCACCTGGCAGGCCCAGCTGCGCCGGGACCTGGGCGACTGTGTGAGGCTCGAGGTGAGCGGCATGGAGTCGACCACCGCCTACTCCCAGCTCGACAAAGGCGCCCTGACGATGCTCTTCTACGACTGGATCGGCGACTACCCCGATGCGGAGAACTTCCTGATGCCGCTGCTGTCCTGCAGCAAGGCGGAGGGGAACCGCTGCCTGGAGGGCAACAGCGTGCTGGGCGGCACCTTCTGGACCGCCCCGGGGCTGGAGGCGGAGCTGCAGCGCAGCAGCCAGCTCGACGGCCCGGAGCGGATCGCCCTGCTGGTGGCCATCCAGCGCCGGGTCGCCGCCGCCAGCCCCTACCTGCCGGTATGGCTGAGTGCCCCGGTGGCCTGGGGGCGACCGGGGATCAGCCGGCCCCGGTTCGACGGCTCCGGCCGGGTGGTGCTGGGCGATCTGCACCGCCTGTCCGCCGCTCCCGCGGGCCGGGTGCCATGAGCCGCCGCTCCGACCTGGCCCGGTACCTGGCCTCCCGCCTGGCCCTGGCACCGGTGATGCTGTGGCTGATCGCCTCCCTGGTGTTCCTGCTGCTGCGGGTGGCCCCGGGGGATCCGATCGATGCCCTGCTGGGCACCCGCGCCCCGGAGGCGGCCCGCGCCGCCCTGCGGGCCCAGCTCGGTCTGGACCTGCCCCTGGCCGAGCAGTACGGCCGGTTCCTCGGCCATCTGCTGCGGGGCGACCTGGGCACGTCGCTGACCAACGGCGAACCGGTGACCGGCATCATCCAGGCCAGCCTGCCGGCCAGCCTGGAACTGGGCGTGGTGGCCCTGCTGCTGGCGGCTGTGGTGGGGCTGGCGGTGGGGTTCAGCGGCATCGCCCGCCCGGAGGGACGCATCGATCTGGCCGGCCGGCTCTACGGCATCAGCACCTACGCCCTGCCGCCCTTCTGGGCCGCGATGGTGGTGCAGCTGGTGTTCGCCGTCTGGCTGGGCTGGCTGCCGGTGGGCGGACGCTTCCCCGCCACCCTGATGCCGCCGGAGGGCACCGGCTTCTACCTGTTCGACAGCCTCCGGGCCGGCGACTGGGGCCAGCTGGCCGGGAGCCTGCGCCATCTGGTGCTGCCGGCGGCCACCCTGGGCCTGCTGCTGAGCGGCATCTTCACCAATGCGCTGCGGCTCAACCTGCGCCGCGCCCTCGGCTCCGACTACGTGGAGGCGGCCCGCAGCCGTGGCCTGAGCGAGCGGCGGGTGGTGCTGCACCACGCCCTGCCCAACGCCCTGCTGCCCGTGCTGACGATCACCGGCATCACGGTGGCCTCCCTGATCGGCGGCGCCCTGCTGATCGAGGTCACCTTCTCCTGGCCGGGCATCGCCTTCCGGCTGCAGGAGGCGATCGCCCAGCGCGACTATCCCGTGGTGCAGGGCATCGTG
>NZ_JACJSZ010000080.1 GCF_014698445.1 Microcystis elabens FACHB-917 | reverse complement strand
TCTTTTGCGACGGAGGCAGATGAAATGGCAACAGAGATGGCGGGCAGATCATCATTGATGATGCTGGCAACGACAGGGTCCGTGGTGGCAATGGAGTAGCCACTGCCTGAAACGAGGGTGAGTTCGACGGTCTCATCAGATTCAGCGTCGACATCAGCGGTGGGATCAATGGTGAGGGTGGCGGTGGAGGTACCAGCCGCAAAGGTGATCGCAGAAGAGCCAGAGCTGGGCAGGGTGGAGAAATCAACGCCAGCAGTGGCGGTGCCACTGAGGGTGTAATAAACGGTCAGCTCAGAGGAGTTTGGTCCGGTGCGCGAGAAGGTATAAACGAGATCGTCGGTGCCATCTTCTGCGACCGAGGCTGAGCCGTCTTTTGCGAACGAGGCAGATGAAATGGCAACAGAGATGGCGGGCAGATCATCATTGATGATGCTGGCAACGACAGGGTCCGTGGTGGCAATGGAGTAGCCGCTGCCTGAAACGAGGGTGAGTTCGACGGTCTCATCAGATTCAGCGTCGAGATCAGCGGTGGGATCAATGGTGAGGGTGGCGGTGGAGGCACCAGCCGCAAAGGTGATCGCAGAAGAGCCAGAGCTGGGCAGGGTGGAGAAATCAACGCCAGCAGTGGCGGTGCCACTGAGAGTGTAATAAACGGTCAGCTCAGAGGAGTTTGGTCCGGTGCGCGAAAAGGTATAGACGATATTGTAGGTGCCATCTTCTGCGACGGAGGCTGATGAAATGGCAACAGAGATGGCGGGGGAAAACTGAATGGATAAGGACCACCCATAGGCAATTGTGCCAGAATCTCCGGGGCTGTCATCTTCAGTGTACAAAGTCCACGTTCCCGAAGGGTTGGTGCCGGTGAAAACAGATAGATCTGCTGTGTAAGGACCTGAAGAAGCTGGAGAGGCGAAGACATCACCAAGCTGAAAGTCTGTAGGCTTGTATTTTCCAGAGGTGATGGCGCTGGAATCTGACAGGTAAGTGGATGCTTGCGATGAAAAGGTGAGAGTAACATTGTTAAGCTGATTGGACCCTCCAGCATCTGACATCAGCAATGATTTGGCCCCAGTTGGACCAACCAACAAAATGTCAACGTCATCTGGGTAGGTATGGCAGACTCCGTAGAGGGTGATCTCGATAGACTTAATTGCACTAGTGCCCCAATCGCCAACGTCAATCACGGATGAAATGCTTGCGCCACGTGAGTAAATTGTGATTGACTCTGGATTGCAGGCGGCGATGAGGCCATCGTCATTTAATATTCTTGCCGTTGCCGCTGGGTTGGCCAGGTAGGCATTCCCGGTGGCTGGAGAGAGGGAGATTTCGAAATCTTCATCCAGTTCCTCCTGCATATCTCCTTGTACGTAGACGGTGATGGTCTTTTCAACCTCACCAGGTTCAAAACTCACGCTCCCGGTCGGAAGTACACCATTAAGGAAGTCGTCACTGGTGGCTCCATTAGGCCCAACTCCAGCAACTGACCAGTCCACGGTAACGGCACCTGCACCCCCAGTGCGAGTAAGAAGAAAACTGAATGGAGTTGGTTGATTATTCCCCTCCGGTGCTAACCAGGCGGAAGGCTTGATTGAAATAATCGGATTTTGACCTGCGCTTATGAAGCCATCGACGTTTAACCTACCTCCGTTCACCGTTTTCGCGGTTAATGAGGTTGTCGTGGTCGTACTTCCCAGAAGAGCGGAGCGTATTTGTTGTGCGGATGCACTTGGATTGCTTGCGGCATATAATGCGATTGCTCCAGTGACGTGGGGGGCTGCCATGGAGGTGCCACTGCTACTGCCGTAACTGTTACCAGGAGTCGTGGAAATGATGGATTGGCCAGGCGCCGCCAAATCAACCGCGCTGCTGCCGTAACTTGAGAAACTCGCCAGCAAACCAGCGCTATTTATTGCAGCGACGGAAATGACAGAATTATAGCCCGCACTTGATGATGTGTCGTACTGGGAAGGATAATGAGTAATCGCGTCATTGTCCGAGCTAGTATTGCCAGCAGATGCCACAAAAAGGATATTTTGCACGGCTGCGCGAGAGATTGCATCCTGCAAAGCTTGAGAATATAGCCTAGATGTATCCGTCCAAGAGCTATTTACAGCTACAACATTGATGTTGTGCCGAGCTTTTAAGTCTGTTAGGTAATCAAGCGCTTTAATTGCGTCTGAGATGGCTCCACCTGAGGTTCCGATAAATTTCAGAGGAATCATCGATACATTCCAGTTAATTCCTGCAACACCTATGCCATTGCCCCCAATGGCACCGATTGTGCCAGCAACGTGAGTTCCATGGTTGATGGGATCGGAGCCGGGGTCAATAACGTTTTTGTCTCCTCGGAGGAAATCCCAGCCGCGGATATCATCTATGTAGCCATTGCCGTCATTGTCTACTCCATCCACTGGGTCATAAGGGTTTGACCAGATATTTGCAGCAAGATCGGGGTGTGTATAATCAAGCCCCTGATCAAGAATCCCAACCACAACTGAATTGGATCCTGTAAACCCTTTGCCCCAAGCAAGTTCCGCTTGGCTTCCGTAAATGTTGGTTGTGCCTGCAGGTCCTACTTGTAGCGGATAGTCATTGCTATATGCTCCCCACTGTGAACCATTGGTGTAGTAAGGGTCATTGCTGACTGCCTGGGTTTGCATGACCCGATTCAATTCGGCGTAGCGCACCCCCGCCGTGTGTTTGTAAGCATCTAAAACCAGATCTACATTGGTGCCAGGCAGTAGCTTGATCACTTCCATGACCCCATCGCCAGAAGCCTGCATAACTGCCGTATGAATCAGCTGCTGTAGAATGCCCTCGTGACTTGCAAGGGCTAAGCTTCGCTGCTCTTCCGTCGCATTTAACTCCCATTGAACCAAGATTTCAGGGCAAGTTTCTTTGGAAAGGGGGGGATCAAGTTGCTCTTGGGCCTCCGTGACGATGAAGGGGGAGCTGAGTATTGGGGAGAAATCAACCGCAGCACTGGCTTGGCCGCTGAGGGTGAGGTCAACGGACAGCGGAGTGGGGTTGGAAGCAGTGCATTTGAATGTGTATGGGAGATTGGTGGTATCTTCTTCGCTAACAATGTCTGGCTTGCCAGCCACAGAGATGGAGGGAAAACGCACAATGGTCGGGGACCAGCCATAGGCACCTATGGCGGAGTCACGATTGTTGCCATCTTGCGCAGAAAGGTTCCAGGTATCCCAGAGATTTGTGCCGTTGAATGACGATAGGCTTGAGGTGTAAGACGCTGAGGTGACTAGTGAATTAGCAAGATCACCGATTTCAGGATATAATTGTTTTTGGCTCCCAAGTGACAAACAATCTGAGCTAGGCAAATTGATGATGCAGTCGTATTGCGCCCTCCATGAACTAGTGATACAGCCAGGTTCATTGCCGCCTAGGTGGCAATCTATACCAGAATTCAATGCATCGAAGCGCTTGGCCGCCGTGAAGAGGCGCCTCTCTGTAATATAATCCACAATATGATTGGTAGCAGCCGAGACGGAATTGCCAAAGATTTCCTGAGAGAGTACTAGGTGAGATTTTATTGAAGGCGAAAAAATGTTCATGGCCAACAGTTGGTGGTCTACTTAGAGGCATCTAATCTAGCGGGCTCCGCATAATTTAGGTACTTCTGCGGAGGCGGATATGCAGTATTGACAAAACGACTTAAACGTGTTTACTACAAATCGCTTGCTTAAGGTCTGGGCATGGGACCCACCCCGGGCGGATTCCCGGTATGTCGAGCAGCTTGGCGATGTCATGGACCATCTGTGGCGGTTGGCCTTGCCCTCAATCGCGGCAGTCGAGCCAATGACAAGATTGATTATCCGAAACCAGCTTGCATAGGTGCTGGCTGGCCATCGTGCCGAAGGCACACTAGGGGTATGCAAGCTGTCTTTGTTCACAAGGCGGGACTGCTCATTACGAACCCGGCAACGCAGACCCCTTCACGGCAGCTTGATTCTCGGTTGCATCTCAGGTAGAGACCGCTTATAATATTTTTTCCTCATGGCGGGATTCCAGATGCGGATTGGTTGGCAACACCAGCCGGCGTCAGAACGCTGACCCTCGCCCAGCAGCAGAAGATTCAGGCTCTCAGGCAGGAGAACGACGAGCTGCACTGCGTCGCCAGCTCACCGGCCTGGCAACAGAGCTGCCCCTGGGTTTAAGCCTCCGGCGCGCCGCAAGGGCAGTGGCCGCATGCGCGGAAGTCACCCGGGCCACACCTGGTCGGGGCTGAGCTGCTGCCGATCGAGCGGGTGGATGAGGTGGTGATCGAGATTCCGCCGATCACACCGCAGGTGATTGAAAACCGGCTGCTGGCGCTGTTCAGCCAGTTCTCCACCACCCGTTCCGGAACTGGCATGCCGTTTGCATTCACGACGATTGACCCGCAAGGGCGCCTTTTCCATTGGGTCGGCAATCCCTCGATCTCGTCGCGATCAAGGGACTGGTATAGCAGTAACTTGCATCACGCATCCTGGCTCGCGAGGGAGTCGGTGGAGCCACGATCCTGGTCACAGCGGCCAGAAACAACCCTAAGCGGATTCGCTCAGAGGCTGTCTTCACTGCCCTCTGTGGCTTCTGCCCCTTGCCGGCCAGTGCCGGCAAGACCAACCGTCAACTTCTGAATCGTAGCGGCAACTGCCAGACCAATGCTGAACTACACCGCATCGCAGTGGTGCGACTCCGCTGGCACAAGCAGACCCAAAGCTACGCGGCTCGCCGGATTGGAGAAGGACTCAGGACTCTCAAAAACCAAGATTCTCGGCTGCCTCAAACGATTCATGGCACGTGAGTTCTTCCACGCACTCCCGTGGACGGCCACCGTTGCGAATAGCTGCAACATGCTGATGAGGCGCTCAGTGGACTATGCATCCCTGCCAACTAACCTGCCCTCAGCCACCTTGCAAGCGTTGTTGGTTGGCGGAGAAGCCGGTCGCATCATCTTCCCGGAACCGGGCCAAATCTATGGTCCGAACGGTTAATGCTCGATACGAGCATCTTCTCACTTCCGACACCGAAAGCTGAACCACTCGGGGGCTGGCTTGGGGCCTCATAGTCGGATTACTTCTGCCTTGAAATCCCTTAGGCCTGGAGGACAACCAGCTGGGGGAGGGCTGACGCCCAGCAAGGGGCGAGCAAGCGCATTACAATGCTGTTTATGGATACAAAAAAGCCCCCATCGGATAATCCGATGGGGGCAGAAAGTGGATTAACTAATGATTTCAAGCGAGAGCTTTGATGCGAGCCCGCAGCTTGCGGCTAAATCCGAACGCTGTGGCAGCCCCAAGGATGGGCAGTGGCCCTGGAACTTGATTCATTGGAGTAGCTTGGGTAATTGTGTTTGTAAAGCCATTAGGACCGGTAGATCCTTCATCCACAGTCAAAAGATTTGTAAATTTGACGCTGGTGGGCTGACCTGGGAAGGGAAGTTTAGTGGTAATTGAGTTTGGCGGAAACACAACAGATAGAGGGCCGGTTAAATCGGTGTCGGTAATAAGCTTGTAAGACGAGGCGAAAGGATCAACCGGTTCAGCGCTGGCAAACCAATCAGCAATATAGAGAGGTGAACTCGACACTACCGAAATCCCGTAGTTAAAAGAGTAGGGGCCGGGCTGAAATCCACTAGCATTAGAAAGCTTAATAATATGAGAAAGTGGATTAAACGTAGAATTGGCGATTTGTAAAAGAGTATTCTCGGCGTCAAAACTGGCGAATGCATCTTTTTCGAAAGTATAAAGCTTGTCAATCACTTGACAACCTTTTTCACCATTCTTAGAAAAATTGAGAAAGTCTTGAACGGTGCCAGAGACAGAAAACGCACCTCCGTTGCATCCTTCAGCAAAAGATGCATCTGGAAGGGCTTGTGCCATCGCAGGCTGAGCCGAAATGATTGCTGGCATGGAAGCAATCAATGTTGCTTTGAGCGCTTTTGTGAAAAGAGTCATGATTTGGTGAAGGGGGGGGCAGCTAAGGGTCCCACCGTAGCGAAACCACTCACCAGAAAAATTTAGCACAGCAGGCTTGGGAAAGGGACATTGCGGCTGCAAGTGTCGAGTATCAGACACCGTTGATGAGTCTCGAAATGAAAAGCGGGCTCAGCAGCTCCCTACCCTGCGAGTGAAACGTATCCTCGGCTACATACTGGCACGATGGACGGGTCTGCGTAGGCGTTCTGCTTCAGCGGCTGGCGTTGCAAGAGCTGGCCAGCTAGCTCCCCGACACATCTCAAGGGCGAGATTCACGCGACAGCCAGTTGGGGGTGTGATGCGCTGCTGGACGTGATCGTGGTCTCGGTGGCAGCTCCACGCTGGAGAACTAAAACTGTGCTTGCTGTCACCTGGCCCTGCGGCTGGGGATGCAGGGCTCCAGCTCCCGGAGCGGGATCGGCAACCAGGCCATCAGTCCGCTCGTGGCGTCTGAGGCGAGCATCTGCAATGCACCCAGGCCAAGGCGCAGAAAGCTCATGCCGCGTTTCCAGT
>NZ_JACJSZ010000008.1 GCF_014698445.1 Microcystis elabens FACHB-917 | reverse complement strand
CAGAGGGGCTTTCGGACACAGGAGGGTGGCGGTTGCGCCGACCTCAACGGATGCGGACAGCCCCGGCAAGGGTGCCTGTGACACACCTTGAATCAACCCTGGAAGCAGCCAGGCCAGCGGACGTCTACGTTTTCGCCGTGCGTCCCCACATCGACCAGGCATCGATCGAACCTCGCGACGTAAATCAGTGGGAGTTCTACGTCCTCGGCACGCCCGTTCTCAACCAAGCGTGTCGTAGTCAAAAGAGAATCTCCCTAGGCCTGCTTTGCAGGCTCTGTCCGAAAGCGGTTCCATTTGGTTGCCGTATCTGTTCAGGGGCTGGATATAGCGTCTGGTCAGGCTGCGGACGCTACCTTTAGCGTCCAGACGGCTCATGGAAGGCGGAAGTCGCCCCCTCGGAGCCAGCGAAACCCCTTCTTGATTGAAGTGTAATCACCCTGGCCGCCCGACACATCTCAAGGGCGAGATTTACTCGACAGCCAGTCGGGGGTGTGATGCGCTGCTGGACGTGATCGTGGTCTCGGTGGCAGCTCCACGCTGGAGAACTAAACCTGTGCTTGCTGTCGCCTGGCCCTGCGGCTGGGGATGCAGGGCTCCAGCTCCCGGATCGGGATCGGCAACCAGGCCATCAGTCCGCTCGTGGCGTCTGAGGCGAGCATCTGCAATGCACCCAGGCCAAGGCGCAGAAAGCTCATGCCGCGTTTCCAGTGGGGATCCACCTGCCGCCTGAGCCCCGCCAGGCTGAGGGCATAACCCTGCAGACTCCCTGCCAGCAAAACGATCGCGACCACCAGCAGCAGTCGATCAATGCGCTGCGGGTCCCGCAGGCCGCTGTCTTCCAGCTGAAAGCAACCGGATTTCTGATCGCGGAACAGCCGTTCGCAGCAGAAGCGCTGGCCATAGCTCCAGAGCGGAGCCAGAGAGGGCTCTGCGTTGTTGATCAGATACCAGGGTTCCTCCACCGCCAGGCCGGTGGGATGAGCGAGCAGCAGGTTGGCTGTGTGAGATCCATCCGCCCAGAGCCGCACGTTCCGGAAACCGCGGCATTGCCCGCGGCGCAGCCGCAACCGCCGCACCTGGCAACCCAGAGGTGCGGCGGTGCCGTGGATCTCGGTGTCGCCGGGGAGGCGCATCACACAGGTCCATCCAGGCTGTTTCTCCAGCCAGCCCAGCAGTTCAGCGCAGGGAAAGGCCCGATTGGCCAGCAGCGCGATCGCCCCGAACCCAGCCAGAAGCCGATCAGCCTTCTCCAACAGGCCGATCGACACCGCCGCGCTGATGCTGGCACTGGGATGCTCCAGGGCCTGCCAGACCAGCGGGCCATAGAGGGTTTCAGGATCGATTCTGCTGTTGCTAAGCCAGCGCTGACAGCGCCGCTGCCAGCTGAAGGCCAGGCAATGCCCCAATGGCAGGCGGGTCTTCCAGTGGTCAAAGCAGACCGTCTGGCTCAGCAACAACCCGGCCACCATCCAGCTCAGGAGTACGAGATGACGCAGGTCGCGGGCCGGGCAGTGTTGACAGAGAACAGCGATCAGCTCAGCATGGAGCCGGGCACGGGATGCCACGGGGACTTGGATTGGTTTCGCAGCCCCACGCGCTCATGGCTACCTGCCCACCCAATGCGATGAGACCCGTTCTCTTGCAGCGGGTCTCGGACTTGTGTCGGTAAGCCAGCCTGTGGGGACTTGCCTAAACTCCAGATCCCCGCTCGTTTCTGGCGATGCCCGATGCCGGTTTCGAACCAGCGACATCCTGCTTGTAAGGCAGGCGCTCTACCACTGAGCTAATCGGGCGGTCTTGCCATTCTGGCGGAGGGGGCGCAACCGGGCAGGCGCCGGGGCTGGGGCCGGAGGCCGGAGCCCGGTACCTTGCCGGCAGCGTCCGGAGCCCGGCCATGGCCAGCGGCCGCCGCCACGATCGCGCCACCCGCTGGCTGGCCCTGCCCTTCGGCCTGCTGTGGTGGCCTGGCCTGGGGCCGGCGGGGGTGGCCGTCGCCACCGGCGCCTTCCTGCTTGGCGGCCTCTGGCTCTCCCCCGACCTCGACACCCGCTCCAACGCCACCCGCCGCTGGGGCCCCCTGCGGCTGCTTTGGTGGCCCTACCGGCGCCTGCTCAGCCACCGCTCCCTGCTCTCCCACAGTCCCCTGCTGGGCACCGGCCTGCGGCTGCTGTGGCTGGCGGTGCTGGTGGTCGCGGCCTGCGCGGCGCTCCAGCCCCTGGGTGCCCCGGCGCCTGGGGAGCTGCTGCAGCGGGGCGGAGAGCTCTGGGGCTCCCACCGGCCCCTGCTGATCGCCGCCGTCGTGGGCTTGGAGGCCAGCAGCTGGCTGCATCTGCTCCAGGACGGCGACCCGATCCCGCGGCTGCCGCGGCCCCTGCGCGCCCTGGGCCGCCGGTGGGGTCGTCTCAGCAGCAGGAGCCGCCGCTGGCAGGGGCGGGGGCCGGCGCAGCGGCGCTCCCGTCGGCGGTAGTCGGCGCGGTGGCGTCGAAGGGGAGGGCGCTGCCGCAGCCCTCGAACAGGCCGTAGTGGCGGCTGAAATCACCGATGAACGTGAAGTGGGGCGCCAGGCGGCTCTCGGCCAGCATCCGGAAGGTGTTGCCGCAGACCGGAAACACCCGGCCGGTCTCGATCTGGTGGTGCTTGTCGAAGGGTAGGGCGTCGGGGTGGCCGGCGATGCTGCCGCGGTAGATCACCGCCTGGCCGTGGTCTTCGCAGGCGTCCTCCAGCGCCTCGATGTTGAACAGCCGGTAGGTGGCGGAGAAGAACCGGATCGCGCCTGTGCGTGCGGCCAGCTCCGGGTCGGTGATCTCCAGGCGGCGGTCGTCCACCAGGCGCGGATCGGCGAAACCGGCCTGGCGCGCCAGCCGCAGGAAGTCGTTCCAGTAGAGGGCGCCGCTGAGGCACTCCCCGTGCAGCACCGGATCGTGGCGCAGGGCCTCGGGCACCCGCCGATCCGCATACACATCGGCGAAGAAGAACTCGCCGCCGGGCTTCAGCAGCCGCCGCACCCCGCTGAGCACCGCCAGCTTGTCGGCCGACAGGTTGACCACGCAGTTGGAGATCACCAGATCGAAGCTGCCGGGCTCCAGGGGCAGCTCGTCGAGCTGCTCGATGCGGCCCTCGAGGAAGCGCACATTGGCGTGGCCGAACACCTCGGCGTGGTGGTCGGCATGGCGCCGGGCCACCTCCAGCTGTTCCGGCGTCATGTCGAGGCCCACCACCGCGCCGCCGGCCCCCACCAGCTGGGCCAGCAGGTACACGTCGCGGCCGCTGCCGCAGCCCAGGTCGAGCACCCGCAGGCCGTCAAGCAGCGGCGGCGCCACCAGACCGCAGCCGTAGTAGCGGCTCAGCACCTCGGGGTGGATGCGGGCCAGCAGGGGGCGCAGCGCCGGCGGCACGCTGCTGGCATCGCAGCAGGCGCTCGTGCGCAGGTCGGCGCTGCTGCTCAGGGTGGTGCCGTAGTACTCCTGCACGTTCCGGTGCAGATCGGTGGCGCTGGTCATCGGGGGAGGGTTGCGGGGGTTGGGGCGGCGTTTGGCGGGGCGGGGCTTCAGCTCAGGGCACCGCCGCAGCTGGAGCCAGCGCCGGCGGTGCAGCCGAAGCAGTGGTCGGCCACGGCGATCGGCTCGCCCTCCAGGGCCTGATCCAGCAGCTGGCGCAGGTGGGCCCGGGGCTGGCCACCGCCGACCGGCAGGCCGAGCATCTGGTTGAAGTCGCAGTCGTAGAGAAACCCCTGCCAGTCGACGCTGACCGTGGAGCGGCACATCACCTGGGCCAGGTTGGCAGGGTTGTGGTGCTGGCGCAGGAGCATCATGTAGTCGTCCAACTGGCCCTGCTGGCGCAGCACCGCGGCGAAGCGCTGAATGGGCATGTTGGTGATCGTGAACAGGCGGTTGAAGCGCAGCCCGTAGCGCTCGGCCAGCTCCAGCCGGTAGTCGGCCTCCAGGGCGGCCTGGGGGGGCGGCAGGCTGGGGCCCTGGGGGTTGTACACCAGATCCAGCTCCAGTCCGGAGCCCGGATCGCCGTAGCCGAGGGTGTTGAGCTGGCGCAGCCCCGCCAGGCTGCGCTCGAACACGCCCTCACCCCGCTGGCGGTCGACGTTGTCGGCCAGGTAGCAGGGCAGGGAGGCCACCACCTTCACCCCCTGCCGGGCCAGGAAGGCGGCCAGGTCCTCCTGGCCGGGCTCGCTGAGGATCGTGAGGTTGCAGCGGTCGATCACCGTCACGCCCAGCCCCCGGGCCTGGCGCACCAGGTCCTGGAAGCCGGGGTGGAGCTCCGGGGCGCCGCCGGTGAGATCCAGGGTGGTGAGGCCCCGGGCCCGCAGCACCGCCGGCACCAGGGCGATGGTGGAGGGGTCCATCATCTCGGTGCGGCTTGGGCCGGCATTCACATGGCAGTGGCTGCAGCTCTGGTTGCAGCGGTAGCCCAGGTTCACCTGCAGGGTGTCGAGCCGACCGCGGCGGAGGGCCGGGAACGGCGGCACCAGGGTGGTGGTGGGACCGTTCGGAACGGCAACGCCCATGGGAGGTGGTGGAGACTACCGGGGAATACCCGGCCGGGCGGTGAATCGGATGGGGCGGAAGGCGGCTCAGCCGGGCTGAGGTGCCGCCTCCTTCTGACCACCGATCACGAGCCGCAGCAGGATCGGTGCCAGGAAGGTGGTGCCGATCACCATCAACAGGATGGCGGCTTCCAGGGCCGGGGTGAGGATGCCGGCCTGGGTGCCCAGGCCCAGGAAGATCAGACCCACCTCGCCGCGGGGCATCATCCCCAGACCCACCACCAGCCGGTTGGTGGGCTCCTGGGTGGTGTAGGTCCAGCCGGCGGCCACCTTGCCGGCCACGGCCACCACCAGCAGGAACAGGGCCACCACCAGCCCCTCGCGGTTGGCGGGATCGAAGGGGTTGAGCACCGAGAGGTCCATGCCGGTGCCGATCAGCACGAAGAACACCGTGGCGAAGAGGGCGACCAGCGGTTTGACGGCGGCTTCGATGTCGTGGGTGTGCTTGGAGGCGCTGAGGATCAGGCCGGCGGCGAAGGCCCCCAGGGCGGCCTCCAGGCCGATGGCCTGGGCGGCGAAGCAGCAGAGGGTGAGCACCACGAAGCTGGCCACCGCCACATCGCCGGGGGCCTTGAGGTGGTCGACCACCCAGTCGAAGGCGGGGGCGGCGAAACGGCTGAGCGCCAGGGCGACGGCCACGAAGATCACCGCCGCGACGCACAGCTTCACGACCGGTCCGAGGGTGAAGGAACCGCCGCCGGCCAGGGAGACCACCACCGCCAGGATGACGATCCCGAGGATGTCGTCGAGCACGGCGGCGCCGATGACGATCTGGCCCTCCTTGCGCTTCAGCCACTGCAGCTCCCCGAACACGCTCGCCGTGATGCCGATGGAGGTGGCCGTCATGGCGGCACCGGCGAAGACCGCCGGAATGAACGGCACGTGAAACAGGTAGTAGAGGCCGGCGGTGCCGAGGGCGAAGGGCAGCACCACCCCGGTGAAGGCCACGGTGCCGGCCTGGATGCCGACGGCCACCAGTTCATCCAGCTCGCTTTCCAGGCCTGTGAGGAACAGCAGGGAGAACAGGCCGAGCTCGGCCACCACCTGGAGGCTGGAGAAGGTTTCGTTGTAGATGGAGGAGACCGTGTCCGGCGTCACTCCGCCCAGGGAGCTGACCAGCCCGAGCAGGCCGGCACTCAGCTGGGCCTGGGCCTCGGGGGGCACCACCAGGTGGAGACCGGAGGCGCCGATGATCACCCCGGCGACCAGTTCGCCGAGGATGGTGGGCAGCTGGAGCCGCACCATCAGTTCCGCCATGAAGCGGGCGGCCACGAAAATCACGAGAAAACGGCCGACCCCGATCAGGGTTTCCGTCACTTCAACCTGGTGGCTGCCGACTTCCATCAGCAGCGTTGGCAAAAAATCCATCCGGGGGAGAGCAGGGTGGCAGCAGTTTTAGTGGAATCGAGAGCGATCGGTTGCCTGGAACACGCCAGAACCCACTGGAGACAGTGATCGGTCCGATCAGCAGTGGTGATCAATGCCCGTGATCCTTGGGGGCGCAGACGGGCAGGCGAGGGCCTGGGCCAGCTGGGCCTCCTGGGGCCATGGAACGGAGTGATCCAGGCGGCCTGGCGGATCAGAACTTGTGATCCCGCAGGGCTTCCACCTGGTAGATGTAAGTGATGATCGAGAAGTCCGCGTAATACTTGGCTTCGATCTCATGGGTGATCTTGTCGGCCAGCTCGCGGGTGCCAGTGAGTACTTCGATCTTCACATTGGAGAGAGTGTGCGACACGCTGGGTTCTCCGGTGGAGCGCACGTTGCGGCTGCCTTCACCACCGGCGGCATTCACCGTGTAACCGGTGGCACCGGCTGCCTTGATGAGTTTGATGAGTTTCTTGGAGAGGATTTCCTCTGCAACGATCACCAGTTTCCAGACCTGTTGACTCATGATCTTCGTCTCTTGATTGGTTGTGATGAAAGAGTTGGTTGTGATGGCAGACTTTACTTGCCGAGAAGCACCTCTGCAATCCCGATGAACAGTGGGATGCAGACGGCGATCGCCACAGGCGTTCCGATGGCCGTGGACGCACCGATGTAGGCCGAAGGATTGGCCGAGGGGATACCGGCACGAAGGGTGGGGGGGCCGGAGATGTCCGAGCTGGAAGCGGCGATCACCGCCAGGACGACCGCGCCACCGATGCTGAAGCCGGTGATCTTGTGGATGACAAGGCCAAGGCCGAAGGCCAGAAAACCATGCAGGATGGGGGCAAAGAACGCATAGATGGCAAACCACTGGGCCACCTTGCGAAGCTCATTCATCCGCTGGGCCGCCTCCATCCCCATGATGATCATCAGAATCGACAGGAAGCCGCGGAACAGGGGGTCAAAGAAGCTCTCGTAGACCGGCTCCGGCTTGGTGAGAATGCCCAGAGCCACACCCAGCAGCAGAGAAGTGACGGCCGAGCTCTGGATGCTTTCCTTGATGATCGGCCAGATCTCGACCTGCTCGGAGGTGTGGCCGGTTTTCTTGCTCAGGTAGACGCTCGCCACCACGATCGCCGTCACAAGCGCCGGAATGTCCATGAAGGGGTAGAGGGCCGCCGACCAGGCCTCATAGGGGATCTTGGCGGTGTCCAGCTGCGGCAGCACCGCCGCCAGGGTGGATCCGCTCACCGCGCCGAACAGCCCCCCGGTGGCCACAGCGTCCGGGACACTGATGCCTGGCATCTTGCCGAGAGTCCAGCGAGCGATGAAGACGATGACGATGCCGAGGAGCACCGCTGCAAGCGCCGGCAGGAAGATTTCGCTGGGATTCGAATTGCGAATGGCGATGCCGCCAGTCAGGCCGATCTTCATCAGCAGGAAGAAGCTGATGAACTTGTAGATCGAATCCGGGATGGCAAGCTGACTGCCCAGGGAGGCAACGATGATGCCCCCGATCAGAAATCCGAGGGTCGGGGACTGAAGCTGCTTCAGGAAAAGCGGGATGAAATCGGAGATGAATTCCACGTTGTGAGTTCGTAACTCCTGTAATTAACGAGTGGAAGGTAGCAGGCGCGGAAAGCCGATGTCGGGGCGATGACAGCCATAAGACATTGTTATCACTGCGAATTTGGATGAAGAATGGCGTGCAAGAAACCCAGGGTAAGAGTTCTGCTATGCGCCTGTACTCCCTTTACAGCGTCCCAGGAAGAAGCGATGTCCGCGACGGCCCCTCGGCGATGAGGACATACTTTCCTGCTGCCTGTTGAGATGTGTTCTGGCCGCTGGCTGCGAGGATGAAGAGTGAAGCTGAGGCTGGTCTGGTGACTACGTCCTGCTATGGGGAAAACCCAGCTGTTTCAAGGACTCTGGTCTAGGGAGGAAATGGTGGAGCTTCTGAAGATGTGCGTCCGGCTTCGCATCGTCAGGGCATCAATGGCGTGGCGGTTGTCATCGCCAGGGCGCCCTTCTTGAGGGCCGATACGGCGCTACCGCCGCCGGATGGGTTCACAGCGAGACAGGCGGAAGCTTGACGACAGGGAGGGCTGGCCGAGCTGGCGCAAGATTGCGATTCTCATCGGACCTGGCCCTGAGACGGCCGACGACACCCAGAGGGGGTGAGTAACCCCTATGGTTGCGCCCACCACACCTGTCTGTAGTGATGGCCACCGATTCGGCGTCCCCTCGGCCGCCCACTCTCCGCCTGCTGAACCACATCAGCACCAGCAACATCAAGGGGGACCTGTTCGGAGGGGTCACGGCGGCGGTGATCGCCCTGCCGATGGCCCTGGCCTTCGGTGTGGCCTCGGGTGCCGGCGCCGCTGCCGGCCTCTGGGGGGCCGTGCTGGTCGGGCTGTTCGCGGCCCTGTTCGGCGGAACCCCCACCCTGATCTCCGAGCCCACCGGACCGATGACGGTGGTGATGACGGCCGTCATCGCCAGCCTCACCGCCCAGGATCCGGAGAACGGTCTGGCCATGGCCTTCACCGTGGTGATGCTGGCGGGCGTGTTCCAGATCATCTTCGGTCTGCTGAAGCTGGGTCGGTACATCACCCAGATGCCCTACACGGTGATCTCGGGCTTCATGAGCGGCATCGGCATCATCCTGATGGTGCTGCAGCTTGGCCCCTTTCTCGGCCAGGCCATCCCCAAGGGGGGTGTCATGGGCACCCTCACCACCCTTCCCTCCCTGTTCGCCAACGCCCGCCCGGCGGAAGTCACCCTGGCGGTGGTCACCCTGGCGATCCTCTGGTTCACCCCGGCCAAGGTCAAGAAGATCGCGCCGCCCCAGCTGATCGCCCTGGTGCTCGGCACGGTCCTCTCCCTCACCCTGCTCACCGGCGGTGCCGGGGCTGACGCCGGCGGCGAGGGCATCCGCCGCATCGGTGAGATCGCCTCCGGGTTCCCCAGCCTTCAGCTGCCGCATTTCGCCCTGCCCCAGCTCCGGGTGATGCTGATCGACGCCGCCGTGCTGGGCATGCTCGGCTGCATCGACGCCCTGCTCACCGCCGTGATCGCCGACAGCATCACCCGCACCGAGCACGACTCCAACAAGGAACTGATCGGCCAGGGGCTCGGCAACCTGGCCTCCGGCCTGTTCGGCGGCATCGCCGGAGCCGGCGCCACCATGGGCACCGTGGTCAACATCCAGGCGGGGGGCCGCAGCGCCCTCTCCGGCATCAGCCGCGCCCTGATCCTGATGCTGGTGATCCTGGCTGGCGCCCGCCTGGCGAGCCAGATCCCCCAGGCCGTCCTCGCCGGCATCGCCCTCAAGGTCGGTTTCGACATCGTCGACTGGGGCTTCCTCAAGCGGGCCCACCGCATCTCGATCACCGGGGCGCTGATCATGTATCTGGTGATCGCGCTCACCGTCCTGGTGGATCTGATCGCCGCCGTGGGCATCGGCGTGTTCATCGCCAACATCCTCACGATCGACAAGATGAGCGCGCTGCAGAGCAAGTCGGTCAAGTCGGTCTCCACCGGCGACGGTGACCTGCTGCTCGACCCGGAGGAGAAGACCCTGCTGGATCAGGGCAAGGGGCAGGTGCTGCTGTTCCAGCTCACCGGCGCCATGATCTTCGGGGTCGCCAAGGCCATCGGCCGCGAACACAACGCCATCGGGGATTGCAGGGTCGTGGTGTTCGATCTCACCGAGGTGTCCCACCTCGGGGTCACCGCGGCCCTGGCCGTCGAACTGGCCGTCGAGGAGGCGATCGAAAAGGGCCGCCAGGTGTTCGTGGTGGGTGCCAGCGGCACCACCCGCCAGCGACTCGAGAAGCTCGGCCTCTACGCCAAGCTGCCCGAGGAGCGCACCAGCCTCAGCCGCCATGATGCCCTCAGGCAGGCGGTGGCTTCCCTGGCCTGATCCCCCCCCGCGATGACCGATCCCCGGCCAAACGCCGCCTCGCCAGACGACCGGGCGACCCTCGCGGCCCTCTCGGAACTGGTGGCGATCGTGGATCGGTTGCGGGATCCCCAGGGCGGCTGCCCCTGGGACCTGGCCCAGACCCACGCCTCCCTGATCCCCTACGTGCTCGAGGAGGCCCACGAGGTGGCCGATGCGATCCGCCGCGGCGACGACGACCACCTGGCCGAGGAGCTGGGTGACCTGCTGCTGCAGGTGGTCCTGCACGCCCGCATCGCCAGCGAGGCGGGGCGCTTCGATCTGGACGCCATCGCCCGCGGCATCGCCGCCAAGCTGGTGCGCCGCCATCCGCACGTGTTCGATCCGGCGGCGGAGCGGACCGTCGACCCGGAGGCCGTGCGCCGGAGCTGGGAGGCCATCAAGGCCGCCGAGCGCCGGGTGCCGGCCACCGCCAGCCCCCTCAGCGACCGCCTGGCCGAGAAGCTGCGTGGCCAGCCCGCCCTGGCCGGCGCCATGACCATCTCCCGCAAGGCCGCCGCCGCCGGCTTCGAGTGGGAGGCCATTGATGGGGTGTGGGCCAAGGTGCAGGAGGAGCTGGACGAGCTGCGGGAGGCGGTGGCCAGCGGCGACCGGGCCCATGCCCAGGAGGAGCTGGGCGATGTGCTCTTCACCCTGGTGAACGTGGCCCGCTGGTGCGGCCTGGACCCGGAGGAGGGACTGGCGGGCACCAACCGCCGCTTCCTCGACCGCTTCTCCCGGGTGGAGGCGGTCCTGGGGGGCGATCTGGCCGGCCGCGGCCTCGCCGAGCTGGAGGGCCACTGGCAGGCGGCCAAGGCCCAGATCCGCGCTGAGCAGGATCCCGGCCCTAGGTCTCCTCAGCCGGGCCCTGCCGCCGCCGGCTCTTGAGCGACCCCCGCTGCCGTTTGGCCTTCAGCCGCCGCTCCACCGAGCCCCGGCTGGGTTTGGTCGGCCGGCGGGGCGGCGGCGGTGGTGCCATCGCCGCCTGGAGCAGCTCCGCCAGGCGCTTCTGGGCCGCCTGACGGTTCTGCCACTGGGAGCGGTGCTCCGCCGCCACCACCACCAGGCCCGCCGGGGTGAGCCGGCTCGCCAGCCGCCGCAGGGCCCGCTCCCGCAGGGCGGTGGGCAGGGCGTCGCTGGCGGCCAGGTCGTACACCAGCTCCACCCGGGAGTCGGTGGTGTTCACCCCCTGGCCGCCGGGCCCGGAGGCCCGCGAGAAGCGCCAGCCCAGCTCGGCCGCCGGGATCACCAGGCCGGGCGGGAGCCCCGGCCCCTCGCCGAGGGGCAGATCGCCGCTCACACCAGGCTCACTTCGCCGCTGCCGATGTCGAAGTAGGCGGCCTGGATGGTCAGCCGCCCCGCCGCCACCGCCTGCCTCAGCAGGGCGCTGCGCCGGGGCAAGGCGGCGGCGGCGGCGGCGGCGTTCCGGCGCACCGCCTGCACCAAGTCGGCTCCCGGCTGCAGGTTCGCCCGGATCGGTGCCACCAGCTCCTCCAGCAGGGGGGTGAGCGGGGTGCTGGCCATGGCGGCGGTCACCGCCCCGCAGCCGCTGTGGCCCATCACCAGGATCAGGGGCACCGCCAGCTCCGCCACGGCGTACTCCAGCGAGGCGACGCCCGCGTCGAAGGCCGTGTTGCCGGCGCTGCGCACCTCGAACAGCTCGCCGGCACCGCAGGCGAAGATCCACTCGGGCGCCACCCGTGAATCGGCGCAGCAGAGCACCGAGGCCCAGGGCCGCTGGCCGGCGGCCAGGGCATCAGGCCGCACCTGGCAGTGCAGCGGCCAGCTGTCGTGCAGCAGGGTGGCCCGGTCGAGGGGATTCTCGCTGAGCTCGGCCGCCTGCCAGGTGCGGCAGAAGTCGCGGTTGCGGCGCAGCAGTTCCTGCAGCGGGTTGCCGCTGGGCCGGCACACCGAGAGTCGCTCCGCCAGGGTGCCGTCCGCCGCCGCCACCTCCGCCGCCGCGGCTGCCCGGGGCCCCAGGGTGTCGAGGGCCAGTCCGGCGCCCGCCAGACCCAGGAGTTGCAGCAGGTGGCGTCTGGAATGTGCCATGCCGCCGTGACAAGGGGTCCACTCGAAGGTTTAGCTGGAAAGCCACGAGCCAACCGCATGGGACCGCAACAGCCATCGGCCGACACCTTCCCCCCGGGCGCCTGGGTGGACGAGGAGCTGGGCGGGGTGCGCTACGGGCTGGCCGCCACGGTGGTGGAGGAGCGCACCAGCACCTACCAGCGGATCACCATCATCGACAGCCAGGCCTACGGCAAGGGCCTGCTGCTCGACGGCTGCTGGATGACGGCGGAACGGCAGGAGCGGCACTACCACGAACCGCTGGTCCATCCGGCCCTCTGCGCCGCCGCCTCCATCGAGCGGGTGCTGGTGATCGGCGGCGGCGACGGCGGCACGGCCCGCGAGTGCCTGCGCCACCCCGGCGTCGCCCACCTCGACATGGTGGAGATCGACGGGCTGGTGGTGGAACTCGCCCGCCGCCACCTGCCCAGCCTGGGCGGCGGCGCCTGGAGCGATCCCCGCTTCCACCTCACCGTCGGCGACGGCATCGCCTGGGCGGCCGAAGCCCCCGACGCCAGCTACGATGTGGTGCTGGTGGACGGATCCGATCCGGCCGGACCGGCCGAGGGCCTGTTCAACCGCACGTTCTTCCAGCATTGCCGCCGCCTGCTGCGTCCCGGCGGTGTGTTCGCCACCCAGAGTGAATCCCCGGAGGCGTTCCGCCAGGTCCACATCGACACGGTGCGACTGCTGCGGGAGGTGTTCGGCCACGCCGATCCCCTGTATGGCTGGGTGCCGATGTACCCGAGCGGCTGGTGGAGCTGGACCTTCGCCTGCCCCGACGGCCCCCGCTACCGGGAACCGCTGCCGGAGCGGGCTCAGGTGGTGGCGCCGGGTTGCAGCATCTGGTCGCCCCGCTGGCAGCGGGGGGCCTTCGAGGCGGTGCCGGCCTTCGTGGAGCGGGCCCTGGACGACGCGGCGAGCGGGCCATGACCCCCGACCTGTTCGATACCGAAGGAGCGATCTACATGGGGGCCCGCCGCGACCCCCGAGGCTGCAGCGTGGGCCTGTTCGGCGTTCCCTACGACGGCACCACCTCCTTCCGCCCTGGCGCCCGCTTCGGGCCGGCCGCGATCCGGGAGGTGAGCAGCGGCCTGGAGAGCTACGACCCCCAGCTCGTCCGCGATCTGGAGGATCTGGCCTTCGCCGACCTGGGGGCGGTGGCGATCCCCTTCGGGGCCCCCGAACCGGTGGTGGCGGCCGTGGAGCGGGCCACCGCGGCGGTGCTCGACCTGGGCCTGGCGCCGCTGATGCTGGGCGGTGAGCACTCGATCAGCAGCGGGGCGGTGGCGGCGGTGGCGCAGCGCCATCCGGATCTGGTGCTGGTGCAGCTCGATGCCCATGCCGACCTGCGGCAGGAATGGCTCGGATCCCGCCACAGCCACGCCTGCGCCATGCGGCGCTGCCTGGAGGTTCTCCCCAGCGGTGAGCTGCGCCAGATCGCCATCCGCAGCGGCACCCGTGAGGAGTTCCGGGAACTGCACGCCACCGGCCGGCTGGTGCCGATCGAGGCGATGGCGGCGGCGCTGGCACCGCTGCGGGGCCGGCCCATGTATCTCACCGTCGACCTCGACTGGTTCGATCCGGCCGTGCTGCCGGGCACGGGCACGCCCGAACCCGGCGGTTTCCACTGGCCCCAGTTTGCCTTGCTGGTGGAGGAGCTGCGTCAGCACCGGCTGGTGGGCGCCGATGTGGTGGAGCTGGCCCCCCAGCTCGATCCCAGCGGCGTCAGCGCCGTGCTGGCGGCCAAGGTGACCCGCAGCCTGCTGCTGCTGCTCGGCCCGCCACCGGGGGCCGACCGAGCGTCCGGCGCTCAGTAGCAGCAGGTGCCGCTGGCGCGCTGCTCCCGCAGGCGGGTGTGCTGCTGGCCGATCAGCTGCACGGCCATGGTGGGGTGGTTGTGCAGCAGGTTGAGGAAGCGCAGGCGATCCAACCGCAGGATCTCCACGGGGGTGCGGGCGAAAGCGTCGCTACGGTGGCTCAGCTCGCGCCATGTGATGTCCTGGTAGCTGAACAGCTCACCGGGGCGGTAGCAGGTCTTCTCGCCCTGCTCGCCCACCAGCTCGACGATGCCGCGACGCACGGCATAGATCGCGTTGGCACTGGCGCCACGGTTGAAGACATGGGCTCCCGTGGGGAGGGTGAAGGTTTCACAGTCCATGTGCACGGCCATCAGTTCGATGGGCGATGGGGCTGTGGTGGTTCTGTTCAATGCTGGGGACCTCCGTGGTCGTGGTGGACGCTGTTCAGCCTTCTTAGGGCAAAACGGAGCGTTCCGCTACTGGAAGGGCAGGTGAATCGGCAGAGCAAAAGCGAAACGGAATCTTACGTAACACTGTTCAGCTTTCGGTCGGATTTCAGGACAGGCCGGTGGCCAGGCTCAGCTGCTGGCTGGCCACCGGCAGCCGTGGCTGCCGCAGGGCGGCCTCGGGGGACACCACCGGCAGCCGGGGCGGGCGCGCCGTCCAGTGGTGGCACCAGAGCTCGGCCACCAGTTCCGGGTGGATGGGGAGCTGACGCAGCTGGCACCATCCCAGCTCCACCCCGGCGGGAGGGGTGCAGTGGCGGCAGCTGCGGCAGCTCGGACGGATGCCCATCCTCTGGAACCTTGGGGGCATTCAAGGTACGCAGTTCCTTGCCGGTGTGATAGGGGTGGAAGCCGAATCACAGGCTTTCTTCGGTATTGGAGGCGCTCCCTCCTGTAGGGGCCGCGGCCGCTCCATAGGATCGCGCCACCGAGCTCCGGCGTATCCCTGGCCGGCCGGTCGCCACCGATGGATCCCACCTTCCTGCGCCGCACACCCCTGTACGCCGCCGCCGTCGCCGCCGGGGCCCGCATGGTGCCCTTCGCCGGCTGGCAGATGGCGATCCAGTTCTCCGGCCTGGTGCAGGAGCACAACGCCGTGCGGCAGCACTGCGGCGTCTTCGACATCTCCCACATGGGTGTGCTCACCCTGCGCGGGCAGGGCACCAAGGATGCGCTGCAGCGGCTGGTGCCCACCGACCTGTTCCGCATCGGCCCCGGTGAGGCCTGCTACACGGTGCTGCTCAACGAGGCCGGCGGCATCCGCGACGACCTGATCGTCTACGACCGTGGCCGCGTCGCTGGCCCCGAGGGGGAGCGTGATGAGGTGGTGCTCGTGATCAACGCCGCCTGCGCCGAGGCGGACACCGCCTGGATCACCAGCCAGCTGGAGCCCGAGGGGATCACCATCCGCGACCGCAAGGGCGACGGGGTGCTGCTGGCCCTGCAGGGCCCGGAGGCCCCCGCCCGCCTCGAGGCCCTGGTGGGCACGAGCCTGGCGGGGCTGCCCCGCTTCGGCCACCGGGAGCTGGCCATCGACGGCGCGCCGGTGTTCGTGGGCCGCACGGGCTACACCGGCGAGGACGGCTTCGAGCTGCTGCTGGGCCGGGAGGCCGGCGTGGCGCTGTGGCAGCGGCTGGTGGCAGGCGGCGTCACCCCCTGCGGCCTCGGCGCCCGCGACACCCTGCGGCTGGAGGCTGCGATGCACCTCTACGGCAACGAGATGGATGCGGCCACCACCCCACTGGAGGCGGGCCTGGGCTGGCTGGTGCACCTGGAGATGCCGGTGGACTTCATCGGCCGCGCCGCCCTGGAGCGCCAGACCGCCGAGGGGGTGAACCGGAAGCTGGTGGGGCTGAAGCTGCAGGGCAGGGCCATCGCCCGCCACGGCTATCCGGTGCTCCTCGATGGGGAGCCGGTCGGGGAGGTCACCAGCGGCACCTGGTCCCCCACTCTGGGGGAAGCGGTGGCCCTGGCCTACGTGCCGGCGGCGGCGGCGAAGCCAGGCACCGCGCTGGCGGTGGAGATCCGGGGGCGCGCCGAGCCCGCCGTGGTGGTGAAGCGGCCGTTCTACCGCCGCGGCTGAGGACGACGGGGTCGTGGTGGCCCTGTGGGAAACTCGCGGATTCGTTCTGTTTGCCTCCATGCGCAGCCACGGGTGCGGCGACCTGCGCACTGACGCCATCGGTGAGGCCGTCCAGCTCTGCGGCTGGGTCGACCGGCGCCGCGACCACGGCGGTGTGATCTTCATCGACCTGCGCGACCGCAGCGGCACCGTGCAGATCACGGTGGATCCGGATCTGTCCCCCGCCGCCTTCGCCGTGGCCGAGCGGCTGCGCAACGAGACCGTGCTGCGGGTGGAGGGCAAGGTGCGGGCCCGGCCGGCCGAATCCCTCAACGAACGGCTGGCCACCGGTGCCATCGAGGTGCTCGCCAACGGCATCACGGTGCTCAACGAGGTGAAGGGCACCCTGCCCTTCCCGGTTTCGGTGCACGATGAGGAGAACACCCGCGAGGAGCTGCGCCTGCGCCACCGCTACCTCGACCTGCGCCGCGAGCGCATGGGCCGCAACCTGCGGCTGCGCCACGCCACCGTGCGCGCGGCCCGGGCCTACCTGGAAGAAGAGGGCTTCATCGAGGTGGAGACGCCCGTGCTCACCCGCTCCACCCCCGAGGGCGCCCGCGACTACCTGGTGCCGTCCCGGGTCTGCGGCGGTGAGTGGTTCGCCCTGCCCCAGTCGCCCCAGCTGTTCAAGCAGCTGCTGATGGTGGGCGGCATCGAGCGCTACTACCAGCTGGCCCGCTGCTTTCGCGACGAGGACCTGCGGGCCGATCGCCAGCCGGAGTTCACCCAGCTGGACATGGAGATGAGCTTCTTGGACCAGGAGCAGATCCTGGCGCTCAACGAAGGCCTGATCGCCGCGATCTGGAAGGCAGTGAAAGGCATCGAGCTGCCCCGGCCGTTCCCCCGCCTCACCTGGCATGAGGCCATGGCGCGCTACGGCACCGACCGGCCCGACACCCGCTACGGCATGGAGCTCACCGACGCCTCGGACATCGTCCGGGACATGGGCTTCAAGGTGTTCTCCGGCGCGGTGGCCGCCGGGGGCTCGGTGAAGTGCATCGCCGTGGCCGGCGGCAACGAGGCCGTCAGCAACGTGCGCATCAAGCCCGGCGGGGATGTGTTCAGCGAGGCCCAGAAGGCGGGGGCCGGCGGCCTGGCCTTCATCCGGGTGCGGGCCGGCGGCGAGATCGACACGATCGGCGCCATCAAGGACAACCTCACGGCCGAGAGGAAGGCGGAGCTGCTGGAGCGCACCGGCGCCACGGAAGGCACCCTGCTGCTGTTCGGCGCCGGCGACACCGCCACCGTCAACAAGGCCCTCGACCGGGTGCGCCAGTACCTGGCTCGCGAGCTCGGCCTGGTGCCGGCCGAGCGGGACAACGACCAGTGGAACTTCCTCTGGGTGGTGGATTTCCCGATGTTCGAGTTCAACGCCGGCGAGAACCGCCTCGAAGCCCTGCACCACCCTTTCTGCGCCCCCAACGCTGAGGATCTGGGCGGCGATCCGGCCGGCTGGGCGGAGAAGCTGCCCACGGCCAGGGCGGTGGCCTACGACCTGGTGCTCAACGGCCTGGAGCTGGGCGGCGGGTCGCTGCGCATCCACGATTCGGCCCTGCAGCGCCAGGTGCTGCAGACCATCGGCCTGCCCCTGGAGGAGGCCGAGCGCCAGTTCGGCTTCCTCATCGAGGCCCTCGACATGGGCGCCCCTCCCCACGGCGGCATCGCCTTCGGCATGGACCGGCTGGTGATGCTCCTGGCGGGTGAGGAGTCGATCCGCGACACGATCGCCTTCCCCAAGACCCAGCAGGCCCGCTGCCTGCTCACCCAGGCCCCGGCCGACGTGGCGCCGAAGCAGCTGGAGGAGCTGCATGTGGCCAGCACGTGGGAGGAGGAGGAGTAGAGGTGCAGCCCCTCCCGCCCGGCCCCTGCGGGGGCTGAGCAACACAACCTGCCGGGCCCGAGGGGTCGGAGCAAGGCCAGCAGGCTGAAGAGCCTTTGGATCCGCTCCTGGCGCTTGAGAACGTGCTGGGTGATTTGAGCAGATCTGCTGCCCTGAAGGTGGGCACACAAAGGCTTGACCGACAAGACTAAATGTCAGCTACTGACACTTTGCTCGGCACTTGACAGGGCGCTCGACCGCTGCCATGCTTTGCGCGTCAAGCCCAGGAGGGGCATGGCCAAAACCAAGCACTACGGCGCTCGGGTCTCCCAGCGCGGCATCCGCGAAGCCACCGTCGAGCTGGCTCAGCAACACGGCATCCCCCATGGGGACAAGTTGGTGCTGGGCCGCAAGCAGATCCGTACGGTCCTCGAGGCACTTGATCGCGAGCGCTAAGAGCTGATCAGGGCGATGGACAAGGGCGGCGTGATCGTCGTCGAGTGCGGCGGCGCCCTGATCACT
Source organism: Microcystis elabens FACHB-917 (assembly GCF_014698445.1). Lineage (GTDB taxonomy): Bacteria > Cyanobacteriota > Cyanobacteriia > PCC-6307 > Cyanobiaceae > Cyanobium > Cyanobium elabens. The sequence continues at coordinate 101,846 of NZ_JACJSZ010000008.1, read as the reverse complement.
GCCTACGACTTCGACAGCTTCAACCGCTACTGATGGCCACCATGACGTCGAATTCACTCAGCAGGGCCAGCGTGGAGCAGCCGATCTGGAAGGCCTGCGATGAGCTCCGAATCGCCCTTCCTGTGGATCAGGCCCTGGAGGTCGTTCTGGATGTGCTGCTCTGGGCCCGCTGGGTTCCAGCATCCGAAGGGGATCGGGTCGGTTACTTCGATGCCATGCGCAGCCTGGCTACTGCAGACCAATGGAGCTCCATCCAGAAGGCCATCGCTGTTTGCACTGGTAGGTCGTTGCCTTCCCCAGCAGCAGCGACTCGACTTGCGCCTGAATCTCTCGAGCGCCTGAGGAGCACCCTGTTACCGGTCGGGAGAGCGTTGAACAGTGGTGACCACTTGCAGTGCAAGGCCGTGATCGAAACGATCTCGGAGCTGAAAGTCAGCAATCGAAGCGGTGGAGAGCTGGGCTGCTCTGCCGCCATGGGAGCCTTCTGGGAAGCCCTGCTGGCCTTTCATCCTGGAGATGCGGTGGCCTGCCTCTTCCCCATGGGAGTGGCAGCGGCCCCTTTCCTGGGGATGGACCATGCCCTGCTGTTGTGTTCAGCCAATCCGTCGCAGGCTCGTTGGGTTCTGGGATTGCTCACCCTCTATCCGCAGGAGGTGAAACTGCAGTCCATCGCGGAAAAGGACCATTGGCCTGTTGCCATCGCAGCCCCAGCCTGGGGAGAAAGAACGCGTGAACTGCTGATCGACGACCCCTGGCTGCCACCAGCACCGCTGGACTGCCCCTCGGCAATCAGAGACAGCGAAGCGCGAAGGGTCTTTGCGGCTCATCAGCGCTGCGCTGGCACCACCTATGCCCTGGTCTCTCCAGGAATCGGCTTTCGGACTTCCAAAGATCTGGAGTACTTCCGCGAGGAGTTAGTGAAGAGGAATTGGCTGGATGCCGTGATTTCGCTCCCTTCTGGGGCCCATGCAGGAACCAACCTCGAGGGATTGCTGTTGGTCCTTAAGCAGGATCGCCCAGCTGGCGCTCCCATTCAGGTGATTGCGGCCCACGATCTGCTAACCCCTACGAAGGGTAGAAATACAAAGCAGAGCTGGAATCCAACCGGGTGCAAGGAACTCGCCCAACTCCTCAACGAAAGAGGTGAAGGCTCATGTACCCGTCTGATCACGGCCGAGGAACTGGAGGCAAACGGCTTCAGTTTCCAGGTGAGCCGCTACTTCCTCACAGAAGAAGACCGGATGTTGCAGCGCTATCTGGACTCACGGGCAACGATGCACCTGGGTGATCTGGCCGAGATCAAAAGGCCTGTGGCCTCCCTTGGCCGCCAGGAGGACGACGGCATCGAGGTTCGGGAGGTCACTCCCGGCGACATTGACGACTCCGGCCAGCTCCGCCAAGGCTCGAAGCGAATCCGGTTGCCGGAAGCTGCACTGGCCAAGGGTCGCCAGCAGTTGCTGGAGCCGGGGGATGTGCTGTTGTCGATCAAGGGCGGCTTGGGCAAGGTGGCCATGGTTCAGGACCTCGAGCACCCGACGGTGCCCGGTCAGGCGTTCTGCGTCGTCCGCCTGCGGCCGAATGCCCCCCTCACCCCAGCCGCCCTGGTGCAGTATCTCCGCAGTGCCGTGGGGCAGAGCCTTTTGGACAAGGCAGGCCAGGGAACGGCGGTGGCCTTCGTGCCCATGGGAGAAGTGAAGAGCCTGCCCGTCGTGATCCCTCATGCCAGCGAGCTGCAGCGGGCAGAGGACCTGGAGGCGGAGAGTGTGGCTCTGAGTCGGGAGATCGAAGTTCTCAGTCGGCGACTTACAGAACTTTCCGGGCGTGGATGGATGGATGATCTGCCGCCGTCTCTATTCAGCAACACCGAAGAGGTATCTGCATGAACACGGAGGCTCTGAATAGGGATGTCACAGATGTGATCATCGAGCTCATCCCAGAAGATGGATCTAGGCTCGCCAACCATGAGCTGCGCTCCAGCATCGAGAAGCTGCTCGGGATCACATTAAGCGATGAGGAGTTCAAGGCAGCAAAGGACACTGTCGTGCGAATGGGGCTGGCTGAGAAAGTCAAGGGACCGGGAGGGGGACTAAGAGCGGCTGGCAGCACAGAAGCACAGACGAAACCAGTGGCAACAAGTGCGAGCACACCTGGCGGGCCCCTGACCCTCTCCCAGCTGGAATCGCACCTCTGGGAAGCCGCCAACATCCTCCGTGGCAGCCCGGTGGATCGCTCCGACTGGAAGTCCTACATCCTGCCGCTGCTGTTCTTCAAGCGGATCTGCGATCAGTGGGATGAAGAGCTCTCAGTCATGCTCGCCGAGTATGGCGAGGATTTTGCTGACGAGCACCGTTTTCAGATTCCTGAAGGTGCCCACTGGAATGACGTGCGTGCCACGCCGAGCAATGTGGGAACGGCGCTGGCCAATGCCATGCGGGCTGTAGAGGCCGCCAATCAGAAGCATCTCTATGGCGTGTTCGGCGATGCCCAGTGGACCAACAAGGATCGACTCCCTGATGCGCTGCTGAAAGATCTGATCGAGCACTTCTCGGCGCTGTCGATCGGCAATGGTTTTGTCAACTCAGATGTGATGGGTGATGCCTATGAATATCTGATCAAGCAGTTTGCCGATGCCACCAACAAGAAAGCCGGAGAGTTCTACACGCCACGCAGCGTCGTGCGCCTGATGGTCGACATCGTCGATCCCCAGGAGGGGGAAACGGTGTACGACCCTGCCTGTGGTACCGGGGGAATGCTGCTGGCTGCAGTCGAGCATGTGCGTGCTCGAGGGGGCGACCCGCGAACCTTCTTCGGCCGCATCTATGGCCAGGAGAAGAACCTCACCACCGCAGCGGCGGCTCGGATGAATCTGTTCCTCCATGGCCTCGAAGACTTCGTGGTCGAGCGGGGGGACACCCTGCGCAATCCGGTGTTCACTGATCCCGCCTCTGGCGGACTGGCCCGCTTCGATGTCGTGATCGCCAATCCGCCCTTCTCGCTGGAGGCCTGGGGTCGTGAGCTCTGGGAGAGCGCCCCGTGGAGGCGAGCTTTCGCCGGCCTGCCCACCGACAGCAACGCCGACATGGCCTGGGTGCAGCACATGGTGGCCTCCATGGCCGAGGGCACGGGCCGGATGGCGGTGGTGTTGCCGCAGGGCGCCCTGTTTCGCAGCGGTGTGGAAGGACAGATCCGTCAGCATCTGCTCAAAGCTGATCTGGTGGAGGCCGTCATCGGCCTGGCCCCGAACCTCTTCTATGGCACAGGGCTGGCCGCTTGCGTGCTGGTGCTGCGGCGCCAGAAGGCTGAGAGCCGCCGCGGCAAGGTGCTGATCGTGGATGCCTCCAGCCTGTTCCGGCGCGGCCGGGCCCAGAACTTCCTGGAGCCTGAGCACGCCTCCCAGATCCACGCTTGGGTCTCAGCGTTTGAGGACGTGGAGGATCGCGCCCGTGTAGTCGGCCTCGGGGAGATCGAGCAAGAGGGGGGGACACTCAACATATCCCGCTACGTGCTGCCACCGATCGGTGCCGACATCCCGCCGCTCCCCGAGGCGGTGGCAGCCTTCAAGGAAGCGTTGGAAAAGTGCAGGGAAGCTGAAGATGAGCTTCGGCGCATGATGGTGGAAGGAGGGTGGCTGAAGTGAGAAGCGCAGCTGATCTTTTTGAGGAGCTTTGCGCACTGGATGAATCGAGCGTGATCGAGGCCAAGCGGGCCAGCCAGATCGATCGCGCCGTCTTAGAGACAATCTGCGCCTTCAGCAACGAGCCCCATCTCGGAGGTGGAACCCTGCTCCTGGGCGTGGCTGAACGCGACAACCAGGCCGCGGAGCCACGCTTTGAGGTGGTGGGGGTGGAGGCCGCGGAGAAGCTGCAGGCCGATCTGGTGAGCCAGTGTGCCAGCGCCTTCAATCACCCCATCCGCCCTGATGTGCGCGCCGAACTCATCCAGGGCCGCACGGTGGTGGTGGTGCGGGTCGAGGAGGCTGCTGCTGCCCAGAAGCCGGTGTACCTGAAGGCGCTCGGGCTTCCCCGTGGAGCCTTTCGACGCCTGGGCCCGACGGACCATCAGGGCACGGAGGACGACCTTGCGACCCTGATGCAGCAGAGGGGAGGCGACAGCTTCGACGCCAGTGTCGTGCGGGATGCGGAGCTGAGCGATCTGGATCCCGAGGCTCTGGAGACCTACCGCAAATTGCGCTCGCGCAGTTCAGCGGATGCGGAGGAACTCGCCTGGAGCGATCACGATCTGCTGCGCTCTCTGCATGCCATCTCACCCGATGGCGTGGTGCTTCGCCCCACCGTGGCGGGATTGTTGTTGTTCGGGCGCGCCACCGCCCTTCGGCGCTGTTTCCTGATGATGCGCGTGGATTATCTGCGGCTGCCCGGTCGGCGCTGGATCGAGGATCCGGAGCGGGCCTTCGATGCGGTGGAGATCCGGGCACCCCTGCTGCTGGCCATCCCCCGGGCCGTGGCAGCGGTGATGGACGACCTGCCCACCAGCTTCTCGTTGCCGGCTGGCGAGCTGATCCGCCAGGACGAAACGCTGTTGCCGGTGCGGGTGGTGCGGGAGGCGATCGTGAATGCGCTGATGCACCGCAGCTACCGCACCCATTCGCCGGTGCAGATCCTGCGTTACCAGAACCGGATCGAGATCCGCAACCCGGGCCACTCGCTCAAATCCCCTGATCTGCTGGGTGAACCCGGATCTGAATGCCGCAATCCCCGCATCGCGGCGGTGCTGCATGAGGTGCGCCTGGCCGAGAGCAAAGGCAGCGGCATTCGCGTCATGCGCGATCTGATGCGCAAGCACCAGCTGGCGCCGCCGGCCTTCGAAAGCGCCACGCGGGGCGATCAGTTTGTGGCCACCTTCCTGTTTCACCACTTCCTCGATGCGGCCGATCTGGCCTGGCTGCGCACGCTCTCCAGCGAGCCGCTCAGCGACGACGAAGCCAGGGCCCTGGTGTTCGTGCGGGAGGTGGGTGCCATCGACAACGGCGTGTTCCGCTCCTTCGGCAGCAACGACACCCTCAACGCTTCGGCCCACCTGCGGCGGCTGCGGGATCTCGGATTGCTGGTGATGAAGGGGTCAGGCAATCGCACCTACTACGTGGGCAGTGAGGCGTTGCTGCCAACCACGAGCGCTGAGGGCGATCCTCACCAGCTCGGCTCTGATCCTCACCAGCTCGGCTCTGATCCTCACCAGCTCAGCCCCGATCCTCACCAGCTGCCTCCCGAGCTGGCCGCCAGGCTGGCCAGTGCAGGGGAAAGGCCGCGCCGGCCGTTGCTGCGTGCCCTGGTGCTCGATCTGTGTGCCTGGAAGCCGTTGTCGGCAAGGGAGCTGGCGGGTTATCTGGGCGGGCGTGACCCCAAGGTGCTGCTACGCCAGCACCTCAGCGACATGGTTGAAACCGGCGAGCTGGCTTACACCATCCCCCAGATGCCTAACCATCCAGCCCAGCGCTACACCCTGCCGGAGCCGGTGCAGCCATGACCACCCTCTCTCAATCCGCCCTTGAGGCCTACCTCTGGGGAGCCGCTGTGCTGCTGCGCGGCCTGGTGGATGCCGGCGACTACAAGCAGTTTGTATTCCCGCTTCTGTTCTACAAGCGCCTCTCTGATGTGTGGGATGAGGATTACTCCGACGCCATGCACGAATCGGATGGCGACACGGCCTATGCGCTGGCCACCGCCAACGACCGCTTTGTGATCCCTCAAGGAGCCCACTGGGCCGATGTGCGCGCTGCAGCCAGGGATGTGGGCCGGGCCCTTCAGAACGCACTGCGGGCCGTAGAGGCGGCCAACCCCGGCAAGCTGGATGGCATTTTCGGCGATGCTCCATGGACCAACAAGGAGCGCCTCCCGGATGAAACCCTAAAGAATCTGCTGGAGCACTTCTCCAGCGAGAAGCTTTCCCTGTTTCACGTGCCGGAGGATGAACTCGGCAACGGCTACGAGTTTCTGATCAAGAAATTTGCTGACGACAGCGGCCACACCGCGCAGGAGTTCTACACCAACCGCACCCTGGTGCACCTGATGGTGCAACTGCTCGACCCGCAACCCGGCGAGAGCATCTACGACCCCACCTGCGGGACCGGTGGCATGTTGATCTCCGCCCTGGCGGAGGTGAAGCGCAAGGGCGGCGAGCACCGCACGTTGCGGCTGTACGGGCAGGAGCGCAACCACATGACCGCCTCGATCGCCCGCATGAACCTGGTGCTCCACGGCGTGGAAGACAGCGAGATCGCCCGCGGCGACACCCTGGCCACGCCGGCCTTCAGCGAGCACGACAGCCTGCGCCGCTTTGATGTGGTGCTGGCCAACCCGCCCTATTCGATCAAGCAGTGGAACCGGGAGGCCTGGCAGAGCGATCCCTGGGGCCGCAACTTCCTGGGCACCCCGCCCCAGGGCCGGGCCGACTACGCCTTCTTCCAGCACATCCTGCGCAGCATGGATCCGGTCATCGGCCGCTGCGCGGTGCTGTTCCCCCATGGGGTGCTGTTCCGCAAGGAGGAAGCCGAGCTGCGCCGCAGGCTGCTGGAGGCCGACCTGGTGGAGTGCGTGCTGGGCCTGGGCCCGGGCCTCTTCTACAACTCACCGATGGAGGCCTGCGTGGTGTTCTGCCGCAGCCGCAAGCCGGAGGAGCGCAGCGGCAAGGTGCTGCTGATCGACGCGGTGAACGAGATCGCCCGCGAGCGGGCGGTGAGCTTCCTGCGACCCGAGCACCAGGCCCGCATCGCTGGGGCTTACAGCGCCTTCGGTGATGAGGAAGGCTTCGCGGCGGTGGCGACCCTGGAGGCGATCGCTGCCAACGAGCACAGCCTATCGATCCCGCTCTACGTGAAGCGGTCCACAACGACGGCTGTTGGCGAGGGCGAGCCAGCCACGCTGCAGGAGGCCTGGCAGGCCTGGGAAGCCTCGGGGCAGGAGTTCTGGCAGCAGATGGAGGAGGTGGTGGCCATGCTCGATGGCCTGGTGGACGGAAAACCCTTCACCGATCCGGTGAAGGAAAACCAGGGGTGAAGGCCTAGGATGCAGACCACCTTCGCCAGCAAAACCATCCAGCGCCTCTGCGAGGAGGAGAAACACCAGCTCAAACAGCTGGGCGCCACGCGCGCCAAGCGCCTCAAGAACCGCCTCAACGAGCTCAGGGCCGTGCAGAACGTGAGTCAGCTGCAACTGGGTCGCCCGCACGCTCTGACCGGAGACCGAGCCGGCCAGTACTCCGTCGACCTCGACGGGCCGATGCGACTGCTGTTCGAGCCCACCGATCAGCCGCCGCCAACCCTGGCCGCTGGCGGCATCGACTGGCAGCAGGTGACCAGCGTTCGCCTTCTCGAGATTGGAGATACCCATGGTTGAAACCGCCACCGCCACCACGAACGCCCCTGCAGACGCCGGCTTCAACGCCGACTGGGCCTCGCCTCCCGGAGATCTGATCGAGGAGGTGCTGGAGGAATTCGGCTGGACCCGCGCCGAGCTGGCGCAGCGGCTGGATTTCAGCGCCAAGCATGTGAATGAACTGCTCAAGGGCCGGGCGCCGATCACGGCCGACACGGCCGAGCGGCTGGAGCGGGTGCTGGGCCACGACGCCGGCTTCTGGCTGCGGCTGGAGGCCAACTACCAGCAGGATCTGGTGCGCCTGCAGCAGCTCGATGCCTTGGCCAGCCAGAAGGCCTGGCTCAAGGAGCTGCCGCTGAGTTGGCTGAAGCAACAGGGCTGGGTGGAGAGCTGCAGCCATGCCGGCCTACAGGTGGCGGCCTGCCTGAAGTTCTTCGCGGTGGCTTCAGTCGACGCCTGGCGGGAGCGCTATGGCCAGCCGTTGGCCAGTTATCGCACCTCCAAGAGCTTCGCGACCCAGCAGGGAGCCCTGGCCTGTTGGCTGCGTCGCGCCGAAACGGAGGCAGCCGCCATCTCCTGCCGCGCCTACGAGGCCAAGGCATTCCGCGAGGCGCTGCAACAACTGCGCGGCCTCAGCCGTGAGCCGGACCCAAGGGTGTTTGTGCCCAGGCTTCAGTCACTGGCCGCCGCCGCTGGCGTGGCGGTGGTGTTCGTGCCGGCGCCACCCGGTTGCCGGGTGAGCGGGGCCACCCGCTGGCTGAGCAGCGAGCGGGCCCTGATCGCCCTGAGCCTGCGCCACAAGACGAACGATCACCTCTGGTTCACGCTGTTCCATGAGGCCGGCCATGTGCTCAAGCACGGCAAGAAGGCCACGTTTGTGGATGGCCTCGATGGCCTGGATGCCGAGCAGGAGGACGAAGCCAATCGCTTCGCCGCCGATCAGCTGATTCCCCCCGCCGAAGCACGCAAGCTGCAAGGGCTGCGCTCCGAGCAGGAGGTGAAGGCGGGCGCCGAGGCCCTTGGCATTGCTCCAGGCATCGTGGTGGGGCGGCTACAGCATGAGAAGTGGCTACCTCACAACTATCTCAACCATCTGAAAGTGAGCTACCACTGGCCGGAGGGGAACAGCAATGGCTGAGTTGAGGCCGGGGTGGCGGCGGGTGAAGTTTGGGGAGATGGCCGAGTGCATCAATGATCGCGTGGACAACCCTGCAGAGGCAGGCGTTGATCGATACGTTGGACTAGAGCACCTTGATCGCGAATCCCTCAAGATTCGCCGCTGGGGATCGCCTGATGATGTTGAAAGCACAAAACTAAGATTTAGGCCAGGAGACATCATCTTTGGCAAGCGACGAGCCTATCAGCGCAAGCTGGCTGTAGCAGATTCTGAAGGCATCTGCTCTGCTCACGCAATGGTTCTTCGAGCAAAAGCCGAGGCCGTCTTTCCGGATTTTCTGCCCTACTTCATGCAGAGCGATCCATTCATGAGGCGTGCAGTTGAGATTTCGGTAGGCTCTTTGTCTCCGACGATCAACTGGAAGACATTGGCGCAGCAAGAGTTTGGAATACCACCACTGGAGGAGCAGCTCAGGATTACCTCAGCGCTCAAGGCGATAGATCACGCAAGGCAATGCGCACGAGAAGCGACCGAGTCGCTTCAAGATGTGCGTCTGCGTTCATATATTGACTGCACAACCAAAGGAATTTGGGGAGATCGCGAAAGGCAGATGACAGAGTCTCCCCTTGGCTTAATCCCGGCCAACTGGAAATGCGTGGAACTAGGAAAAGCCGCTCGCATTCTCAATCGTCTTCGAAAGCCAATTAGCTCCTCTGAACGTTCCAAGATCCCAGGTCCTTACCCATATTACGGGCCAACCGGGATTCTTGACAGGATAAGTGAATACCGCCTTGAGGGTGAGTATGTGCTACTTGGTGAAGACGGAGATCACTTCCTCAAGTGGAGATCATGGTCGATGACCCAGCTCACCAAAGGCAGGTTTAATGTCAATAATCACGCTCACATACTAGAGGGCACTACAGACTGCAGGACGAGATGGATCTATCACTTTTTTCGCCATAGAAGCATTAATGAATGGCTAACCAAGCAGGGCGCCGGGAGACTCAAGCTAAAGCCTGATCAGCAACAAAGCTCCGCATCATGTTATTGCTTTTGAACGCATAAAGGCAGATGTCCTGCGGAAGCTGTCTTTTGTGGCCTTATGCGGCACTGGTCGGCATCCCTGAACGACGGCAAATTGTCACTGCGGAGCTTCGTTGCTGATCAGGAGCTAAAGAAAGAGACGCTCTCAAGGATTTGGATAGTGCTCCCGCCCCTCGAAGAGCAAGACGAGATAATAACGCACCTTGAACTGTTAGACGCCAGCCTTTCTTCTCTGTGCAAATACTCAACCGCCTCGAGCCTTATCGCTTCCGGCGTTGAGATACTAACAGACGTTTCATGACCTTCTCTGAAGTCTCCACTACGGAGTCCTTACTGACTCACATCCTCTCTGGGGGACCCACTTCTTACACCCTAGTAGGTTCAGGCCTGGCCCGCAAAAGCAGCAAGCTCTCGGGCCTCGGCTGGCACCACCTCCCCGCAGAACACATCCCTCGCCTTCCCCACGAAGTCCTGGTCGAGCCCTGGATCCGCGACGCCCTGATCCACCTCAACCCCGAGATCGCTGCTGATCCTGATCGTGCCGATGAGGTGCTCTACAAACTGCGCGCCATCGTTCTTGCGGTGCGCAGCGATGGGTTGATCAAGGCCAATGAGGAGATGACGGCCTGGCTGCGCGGCGAGCGCTCGATGCCGTTCGGGGCCAACCATGAGCACGTGTCGATCCGGCTGATCGATTTCGACAACCTCGAAAACAACCAGTACGTCGTTACCAATCAGTTCGTCGTCCGCTCAGGCCCGGCGGAGCGTCGCGCTGATCTGGTGCTGCTGGTGAATGGCCTGCCCCTGGTGGTGATCGAAGCCAAAACACCGGTGCGCCAGGCCGTGAGCTGGCTGGATGGTGCCCTGCAGGTGCACGACGACTACGAGCGCAACGTGCCCGAGCTGTTCGTCGCCAACGTGTTCTCCGTGGCCAGCGAAGGCAAGGAGCTGATGTACGGCTCGATCCGCTGCCCGGTGAACCTCTGGGGCCCCTGGCGCGGCGAGGAGGAAGCTGCCCCGGGGACCCTCGCCGGCCTCAAGGCCGCGGTGAACGGCCTGCTGCGCCCGGCCAACGTGCTTGATCTGCTGGCCCACTTCACCCTCTTCGCCACCGACGACAAGAAGCGCCGCATCAAGGTGATCGCCCGCTACCAGCAGGTGGAGGCCGCCAACCTGATTGTGGAGCGGGTGTTGGCCGGGCAGCCGCGCAAAGGGCTGATCTGGCACTTCCAGGGCTCAGGCAAATCGCTGCTGATGGTGTTCGCCGTCCAGAAGTTGCGCATGCAGCCCGCCCTGGGCAATCCCGCCGTGCTCATCGTGGTGGATCGGGTCGATCTCGATGCCCAGATCAGCGGCACCTTCCACGCCAGCGATGTGCCCAATCTGGTGAAGGGCGAAACCCGCGCCGATCTGATGCGCCTGCTTCAGCAGGACACCCGCAAGATCATCATCACCACCATCTTCCGCTTCGGGGAAGCCGATGGGGTGCTTAACGATCGCAGCAACATCATCGTGCTGGTGGATGAAGCACACCGCACCCAGGAGGGGGATCTCGGCCTCAAGATGCGCGCGGCCCTGCCCAATGCCTTCCTGTTCGGCCTCACCGGCACACCGATCAACCGCACCGATCGCAACACCTATGCCGCCTTCGGCGCCGAGGAAGACAGTCGCGGCTACATGAGCCGCTACGGCATCGAAGAATCGATCCGCGATGGTGCCACGCTCAAGCTCCATTTCGAGCCGCGCCTGGTGGATCTCCACATTGACAAGGCGGCTATCGATGAAGCCTTCGCAGATCTCACTGGCGGCCTGTCCGACCTCGATCGCGATCAGCTCGCCAAGACCGCCAGCAGCATGAAGAAGCTGGTGAAGGCTCCCAACAGGGTGCGCAGCATCTGTGAAGACATCGCCTCGCACTACCAGACCTCCGTGGCGCCCAATGGCTTCAAGGGGATGGTGGTGACCTTCGATCAGGAGTGCTGCCTGCTCTACAAAGCCGCGCTCGATCAGCTGCTGCCGCCCGAGGCCACTGAGATCGTGATCTCTGCCACGGGCAAGGACGAGCTCTATAAGCCCTACGACCGCAGCCGCGACGAAGAAGAGAAGCTGCTCAACCGCTTCCGGGATGCGAACGACCCGCTCAAGATCCTGATCGTCACCGCCAAGCTGCTCACCGGTTTCGATGCCCCGATCCTGCAAGCGCTCTATCTCGACAAGCCCCTGCGTGCTCACACTCTGCTGCAGGCGATCTGCCGCACCAACCGGCCCTATGGAGGCCGCAAGACCCACGGGCTGATCATTGATTACCTCGGCGTCTTCGACGACGTGGCCAAGGCCCTGGAGTTCGACGAGAAGGGCGTCAAGGACGTGGCGGGCAAGCTGGCCGAAGTGAAGGAGCACATCGCCACGGCGATGCAGAAATGCCTGGCCTTCTTCCCCGGAGTCGACCGCACCTTGGCGGGATATGAGGGGCTGATGGCCGCCCAGGACTGCCTGCCCAACAACGATGTGCGCGATGCCTTCGCCGCGGAGTATTCCGTTCTCGGCAAGCTCTGGGAAGCGGTGTCACCGGATCCGGTGCTGCTGCCGTTCGAGGCCGACTACCGCTGGCTCACTCAGGTGTACGTGTCGGTGCAACCCACCAGCGGCACCGGCAAGTTGATCTGGCATGCCCTCGGCGCCAAGACGATCGCCCTGATCCACGAGAACGTGCACGTGGAAGCGGTGCGCGACGATCTCGACACCCTGGTGATGGATGCGGATCTGCTGGAGGCCGTGCTCGCTGCGGATCCCCGCAAGAAGGCCAAGGAGGTGGAGTTCAAGCTCACTGCCAGGCTGCGCAAGCACATGGGCAACCCCCGCTTCAAGGCCCTCTCCGAGCGGCTGGAGGCCCTGCGCGAACGCCATGCCCAGGGCCTGCTGCAGAGCATCGACTTCCTCAAGGAGCTGCTCAGCCTCGCCCATGATCTGGTGGCCGCTGAGAACGACACGCCGGCTGAGGAAGACGAAGATCGCGGCAAAGCCGCCCTTACCGAGCTGTTCCAGCAAGTCCGCACCGAAAGCACCCCAGTGATGGTGGAGCGCGTGGTCGCGGACATCGACGAGATCGTTCGCCTCGTCCGTTTTCCTGGCTGGCAGCAGACCAGTGCCGGCGAGCGAGAGGTCAAAAAGGCCCTGCGGAAATGCCTGCTGAAATACCAGCTCCATCAGGAAGTGGAGCTGTTTGAGAAGGCCTATGGCTATGTGCGGCAGTATTACTAACCCTTGGCCTTGGTTTCCACGCCGGCATGCAGCCTGAAGGGCTCGATGTGGCCATGCCGCCATTAAGCGGACTCACTTCACCTTAGGCTGATCCCCCACGCTTCGCCGCCATGACCGTCACCGCTCCCGCCATCGACATCGGCATCCCCGAAGCCCAGCGCCGGCAGATCGCCGAGGGCCTCGGCCGGGTGCTGGCCGACAGCACCGTGCTCTACGCCAAGACCCACGGCTTCCACTGGAACGTCACCGGACCGATGTTCAACACGCTCCACCTGATGTTCATGGACCAGTACACCGAGCTCTGGACCGCCCTCGACCTGATCGCCGAGCGGATCCGGGCCCTGGGTCTCCCCGCCCCCTACGGCGGCTCCATCTATGCCGGCCTCTCCTCGATCCCCGAAGCCAAGGGGGTGCCCGCCGCCCTGGAGATGGTGCGCGAGCTGGTGGAGGGCCACGAGGCGGTGGCCCGCACGATCCGCGAGGTGTTCACCACAGCCGACGAGGCCAACGACCAGCCCACCGCCGACCTGCTCACCCAGCGGCTCCAGATCCACGAGAAGACCGCCTGGATGCTCAGGAGCCTCCTGGAGGGGTGAGCGTCAGCGGAGCCGCCTGCGCCGGCCCACGCTCGCTGGCGCGAGCAACGGCCGGCTTCGGTGGCACCGCTGACGCCCCCCAGGAGCATGGGGGAGGAGGGGGTGGCCATCGGGAGCGACGGCTGCGGTTGGGGGCTGGAGGGGATCGATAGATTGAGGGATCAGCGCCGCACCCGATGACCGCACCGTCCGCCACGCGGGGCCACGCCGCCAAGTTCGTCTTCGTCACCGGCGGGGTGGTCTCCAGCATCGGCAAGGGCATCGTGGCTGCCAGCCTGGGGCGCCTGCTCAAGAGCCGCGGCTACAGCGTCTCGATCCTGAAGCTCGATCCCTACCTGAACGTGGATCCGGGCACCATGAGCCCCTACCAGCACGGGGAGGTGTTCGTCACCGAGGACGGCGCCGAGACCGATCTCGACCTGGGCCACTACGAGCGCTTCACCGACACGGCCATGTCGCGCCTCAACAGCGTGACCACCGGCTCGATCTATCAGGCGGTGATCAACAAGGAGCGCCGCGGCGACTACAACGGCGGCACCGTCCAGGTGATCCCCCACATCACCGGCGAGATCCGCGAGCGCATCCACCGGGTGGCGGCCAACAGCGGCGCCGACGTGGTGATCACCGAGATCGGCGGCACCGTCGGCGACATCGAGTCGCTGCCGTTCCTGGAGGCGATCCGGGAATTCCGCGGCGATGTGGGCCGCAGCGATCTGGGCTACGTGCACGTCACCCTGCTGCCCTACATCGGCACCTCCGGCGAACTCAAGACCAAGCCCACCCAGCACTCGGTGAAGGAGCTGCGCTCCATCGGCATCCAGCCCGACGTGCTCGTCTGCCGCAGCGACCGGCCGATCAGCACCGAGCTCAAGGCCAAGATCGGCGGCTTCTGCGGCGTGCCGGCCGGCGCCGTGATCCAGGCCCTCGATGCCGACAGCATCTATGCGGTGCCCCTGGCGATGGAGAGCGAGGGTCTCTGCCGCCAGGTGCTGCACGTGCTCTCCCTGGTGGACCACGACAGCGACATGGCCCGCTGGGCCGAACTGGTGGAGAAGCTGCGCCATCCGGGTCCGGCGGTGACGGTGGCCCTGGTGGGCAAGTACGTCCAGCTCAACGATGCCTACCTCTCGGTGGTGGAGGCCCTTCGCCATGCCTGCCTCGAGCGGGACGCCTCCCTCGATCTCCGCTGGATCTGCGCCGAGCAGATCGAGAGTCAGGGTGCCGAGGCCCTGCTGCGGGGCATGGATGCGGTGGTGGTGCCCGGCGGCTTCGGCCACCGCGGCGTCGACGGCAAGGTGGCGGCGATCCGCTGGGCCCGCGAGCAGCGGGTGCCGTTCCTGGGGCTCTGCCTGGGGATGCAGTGCGCCGTGATCGCGTGGGCCCGCCATCAGGCCGGGCTCGAGGGGGCCACCAGCGCCGAACTGGATCCGAACACGCCGCACCCCGTCATCCATCTGCTGCCCGAACAGCAGGACGTGGTGGACCTGGGCGGCACCATGCGCCTGGGCGTGTACCCCTGCCGGCTCACGGCGGGCACGATGGGCCAGCGGCTCTACGGCGAAGAGGTGGTCTACGAGCGCCACCGCCACCGCTACGAATTCAACAACGCCTACCGCTCCATGTTCCTGGAATCGGGCTACGAGATCAGCGGCACCTCCCCCGACGGCCGCCTGGTGGAGCTGATCGAACTCAAGGATCACCCCTTCTTCACCGCCTGCCAGTACCACCCGGAGTTCCTCTCCCGCCCCGGCAAGCCCCATCCCCTGTTCCTGGGCCTGATCGAGGCGGCCCAGCAGCGGCGCGGTGAGGTGGCCTGCCAAGGCCAGCAGACCCTGGCCACTTCCGCTCCCCAGGCGATGCCCGTGCAGGCCTGAGGCCCGCAGGGGATCGGCCGGCCAACGACAGGCAACCCAGCTTGCTGGCTTGCCTGTAAACTGGTTTTCAAGCAGCCCTGGGCTGATGAAAACGACCTTGGACCTGCCGGACCACCTCGTGCGCCAGGCCAAGCAACGGGCCCTTCAGCAGGGGCGCACCCTCAAGGAACTCGTGGCCGAGTACATCCGTCAGGGCCTCCATGGCGGCGGCACGGTGTCTGCGCCCGCTGCCAGCGATGGGGTGATGGTGGATGCGGCCGGGCTGCCGGTGTTCCGGTGCGAGCCAGCGGGCGACCGGCCGGGAATCGATGTGGCCACGGCCTTGCAACTGGAACAGCAGGGCCTGGAACTGGAGGACCTTCGCCGTGCCGGCCTGTCTGCTTGATGTGAATGTGTGGGTGGCGGCGGCCTTCGCGTCCCACCCAGCCCATCACGCCGCCCGGGCGGTGCTGCTTCAGGCCACGCCTGACGCACCCGCCCTGTTCTGCCGAGCCACCCAGCAGAGCTTTCTGCGGCTGGTTTCCACGCCGGCGATCTGCGCGGCCTACCAAGCGGCGTCGATCACGAATCAGGATGCGCTGGCTGCATTGGCGGCCTTTCAGGCCCTGCCCCAGGTGGACCTGGTGGACGAGCCGATCGGGATCGAGGCGCTCTGGTGGCGTTTGGCCGGGCTCACCGTGGCCGCACCGAAATGTTGGATGGATGCCTATCTGGCGGCCTTCGCCATCAGCAGCCCCACCCGGATGGTCACGTTGGATCAGGATTTTCGCCAGTTCATCCGGGCGGGACTTGACCTGGAACTCCTGCGGGCCGATACCAATGGCGGCGGTTGAGATGCCTGCCCCTGCCCTGCCGGTGCTGCCCGTGGTGGAAACCTTCCACTCCCTGCAGGGGGAGGGTCTCCATGCCGGCCGCAGCGCCTTCTTCCTGCGTCTGGCCGGTTGCGACGTGGGCTGTCCCTGGTGCGACACCAAGCACTCCTGGCCGGAGGCGGTCCACCCGCGGCGGGCCCTGGCCGAACTGGCGGCCGAAGCCGGTGCTGCCGCCGCCGCCGGTGCCGCCTTCGTGGTGATCACCGGCGGTGAGCCCCTGCAGCAGCCCCTGGAAGGCCTCTGCGAGGCCCTGGCCGCGGTGGGCCTGCCGCTGCACCTGGAAACCAGCGGCGTGGGGGAGCTCAGCGGCCGCTTCGACTGGATCACCCTCTCGCCCAAACCGCACCGCCCCCCGTCCGCCGCCGTCCTGGCCCGCTGCGATGAGCTCAAGGTGGTGGTGACCTCCTTGACCGACCTGTCCTTCGCCGAAGCCGTAGCCGCCGAGGCCGGCCGCCTGCGGGCCCCCGCCGCTGCGGGCCCCGTGCTGCTGCTCCAGCCCGCCTGGGACGCGCCGGAGGCCCAGGCGCTGGCGGTGGCCTACGTCCGCGCCCACCCGGCCTGGCGCCTCAGCCTGCAGAGCCACAAATGGCTGGGGGTGCGCTGAGGCTCCGCTGCTGCGCCCCGGCGCCGGGCCCTCAGAGCGCCTGGGCCGGCTGCTGCACCTTCTCCGCCTTCCAGAGCCGCCAGCGCAGCTGCAGATCCTTGGGGGTGTAGACCACGATCGGTCGGCTGGCGTCGTAGGGCACCACGAAGGGCTTGCTGCCCATCGGCACGAACACCGTCCGTTTCGCCTGGCCGGGGGGGCAGGCCATCAGGGTCGACACCATCGGCCCCACGTCGCTCACCGTGTAGACGCTGACACCCAGGGGCTTCACCTTGCTGGCGCGGAAGCGGCCGCGGAAGGCCCTCTGGTTGCAGTCGGCCTCCACCTCCCTGCCGGCGATCAGCTGCACCCGCCAGTCGCTCGGGTTGGGGGACAGGCGCGGATCGGCGGTGGGCGGCAGCACCCCGGGCAGCTGGATCACCCAGCGGGTCTGGCCGGCGGTGGGCTTGGGGTAAGGCGTCAGGTCCAGCCGGGGGATGGACCGGACCGGGGCCGGCACCAACGCGAGCAGGGACGGCAGGGCGATGGCAGCGCTGCTGGAACGCAGGGGACGGGCCATGGGGAACCTGGCGGGGGTGGACATCCGCACAGCTCACGATGGCATCCGCCGGCTCAGGGCCCCTCCTGCGTGCCGGGGGGCGAAAGCCGAGGCTCATCGGGGCCGAGGGGCTCCTCCGTCCCGATCGGTCCGTGATGGTGAGCGTCAACGCCAAGGAACGAGGGCCCGGCTCCCCAGGGGGGGCGAAGGCCATGGCGGCGACCGGAACCTGGACGGCATTCACTCAGGAGCGAACGCTCGCGGCCACCCCGTCGCGCCGAGGCGGCAAAGGCGAGCGCAAGGATCAAGGCACTGGGGATGAGGCGCAGGCTGCTTCGGAAGAGGGCGTCCTCCTGTCCCTGCCCTGGACCCTGCAGCCGTCGCATCATCTGCGCCTGGGCAAGTTCCAGGCTGGCGAGCAATCGCCGCTTCAGTTCGGGAAGCGGCTCTGTCTGCAGATCCCGCTGGCCCAGAGCAGGTCCCTGGAGCGCTTCCAGTCGCCGGCGGAGATCCTCGGGCCGTGCGGCGCCCTGGATGGCCTCACGCAGGGCCTCGAATCGCGTGACGGCCCGCTCCAGCTGGCGGGTGCTCTCGCTTCTGGCGCCGGTGAACAGCGACCAGGCCCCTTACGCCTGCACGAGGATGAGCAGAAGAAATCCCAGGGCCGCAGCGATCGCCAGTCGCGTCGCCTGCCGGCGCAGCGAAAGGAGGCGTGGACTGGGCCACCCCGCCAGGGCGACGAGATGGAGAAGCGTCAGCCCCACCAGCGGGATGACGGCATGGTCGACCAGGGTGGCGGCCATCGTGAGCTGCTATACCCAATCCAGAAGCCTGACCGGGAACAGGACACTGCCCACGGCGGCGAGATAGATGCCGAACAGGCCCAGACCGACCGTTCCCAGGGTCTCGGCGACCGCAGCGGGATCGACGGAGCTGGTAGGAAGCGCTCGGGCCACCGGAGGCGCAGGGCGTGGGTCAGCCGGCGGAGAGACGCTTCCTCAGACGACGACTCCAGCCGAAGGCGGCAGCGGCTCCGAGGAGCGGCAGAGGACCGGGGACGGAGGAGGGGGAGACCCGTTCGGCGTAGGCATAGTTCCACTGCCACGTGACACCGCCGAACGTGGAGTTGGGCGTGCCGTAGTTCCACACACCCTCGGGCAAGCCCGCGAGCGGAAAGTCCGCGGGCTGATAGGAGAAGCCTTCGCTTGTGTCACCGGCTCCGAGCTGGACCGAGAAGAGCGGGCCTGAGAAGCCGCCATTCGAGAATCCCCCCAGGTTGGTGCCCACGGCGGCCGCAAACTGCTGGGCCAGGCTGCCGTCCCCCCACCAGACCTGGCTCTGGAGCAGGGTGGCGTTGGCTTCGAAGGTGCTGAAGACGCTCTTGACGTCGTAGTCCTGGCCACCGACGTTCACGACGAAGGCTGAGGCAGGTGCGGCTGTGGCGACAGAGGCGGCCACAGCCGCGGCCATGGCGAAGCCCGCGGGAATCGAGCGATTCATGACGTTGCTGGGGATCATTGGTGAGGTGATCTGGAACACAACGGATCCTTGCGGGATCTCGGAGGAAGCTGGAGCGGCAGGATTTCGGAAACGCCCGAAGCGCTCAGTGGAAAATCAGCATCGCTTAGCCGTATCTTCAGTTCTATTTCGTAACGATTTTCGAAGTTCCTTTGCGTTCGTCGGCAGCGCGGGTTCATCCGGGCTGTCAGGTCGCCATTCCGCCCCTGCCCACCGCAACCCTGTCCCGAGCGCTTGCACAATGAGGGCCGCCCTGCTGCCCTGCCCGCCATTTCTGCCCCCCTGGCGATCGCCCTGCTCTCCGGCGGCCTGGATTCCGCCACCGCCGCGGCCCTGGCGATCGAGACGGGCCACCGGGTGATCGGCCTCTCCTTCGACTACGGCCAGCGCCACCGGCGCGAGCTGGCCGCCGCCGCCGAGGTCGCCGGTGCCCTGGCTCTGGAGGAGCACCACGTGATCGCCGTGAATCTGGCGGCCTGGGGTGGCTCGGCCCTCACCGATCCGGCGATCCCGGTGCCCGACGGCGGCGTGGTTGAGGGGGTGATTCCCAGCACCTACGTCCCCGGACGCAACACGGTGTTCATCGCCCTGGGGCTGAGCCTGGCCGAAGCCCGCGGTGCCGGCTCCCTGGTGCTCGGCGTCAATGCCGTTGATTACTCAGGTTACCCCGACTGCCGGCCCGACTACCTGGCCGCCTTCCAGAGCCTGGCCGATCTGGCCAGCAAGGCGGGGCGGGAGGGCCGCGGCACCCGTCTCTGGGCCCCGCTGGTGGTCTGGGACAAGGCCACGATCGTGCGCGAGGCGCTGCGGCTGGGGGTGCCGATCGCGACCACCTGGAGCTGCTACGGCGGCGGCGAGCTGCCCTGCGGCGTCTGCGACAGCTGCCGCATCCGTGATGCCGCCCTGGAGGCCGCCGGCCGGCCCGACCTCATCAGCGCCGCCATCCGCGCCGGAGCCGGCCACGCCGGAGCCGGCCACGCCGGAGCCGGCCGTTGAGGCCGGGTCCCCCTCCCCTGCGGTCCGGTTCGCTTCCCTGGCTGGAACCCCGGGCCCTGGCGGTGGTCCTGGCGCAACGCTTCGGCCGGGACGGACTGGTGCTGCTCGACGGCGACGGCAGCCCCCTCGGCCGCCGCGGCGTGCTCGGGGTGGATCCGGTGGCCACCGCGGCCTGCCGGGGGCTGCCGGGCACCCCGGGGGCGGCCGATCCCTTCGACGCCCTGGCCGACCTGGAGCGCCGGGGCGGACCGTGGCTGGGCTGGCTCGGCTACGAGGCCGGGGCCTGGGTGGAGCCGGCCGAGCACTGGCAGGCCTCCGACATGGCCAGCCTGTGGGCCGCCCGCCACGATCCCCTGATCCATTTCGACCGGGAGGAGGGGAGGCTCTGGCTGGAGGGCGAGGACCCGGCCAGGCTGGCGGCCATGGAGCGGCTGCTGGAGGATCCCGCCACAGCCGCCGCCGTGGCGGAGGCTGTGGCCGCACCACCGCGCGGGTCGATCGCCCGCGATGCCTGGCACTGGCACACCCCCCCGGACACCTATGCCGCCCAGGTGGAGACCCTGCGGCACTGGATCGCCGCCGGTGATCTCTTCCAGGCCAACCTCACCGCCTGCTGCGAAAGTCTGCGGCCGGAGCCGCCCGATCCCCTGGCGCTGTTCCTCCGCCTGGTGCGCCATGGCCCCGCCCCCTTCGCGGGCCTGGCGGTGGCCGGCGTGGAGGCGGTGATCTCGGCCTCGCCGGAGCGTTTCCTGCGCCTGCACCGCGACGGCCAGGTGGAGACGCGGCCGATCAAGGGCACCCGGCCCCGCCGGGCCGACCCCGCCGCCGATGCCGCCAGCGCCGCCGAGCTGATCTGCGACCCCAAGGACCGGGCCGAGAACGTGATGATCGTGGATCTGCTGCGCAACGACCTGGGCCGGGTCTGCCTGCCGGGGTCGGTGCACGTGCCCCAGCTGCTGGGGCTGGAGAGCTACGCCCATGTGCACCACCTCACCTCGGTGGTGCTGGGCCGGCTCGCCGAGGGCCGCGGTCTGGTGGACCTGCTGCGGGCCTGCTGGCCGGGGGGATCGATCACCGGCGCCCCCAAGGTGCGGGCCTGCCGCCGCCTCAACCAGCTGGAGCCGGTGCCGCGGGGCCCCTACTGCGGCTCCCTCTTCCACCTGGGGGCCGACGGCGGCTTCGACAGCAGCATCCTGATCCGCACCCTGCTGCAGAGGGGCCGGCGCCTGCGCCTCCATGCCGGCGGCGGCATCGTGGCCGACTCCGACCCGGCGGGAGAGGCCCGGGAGATGGGCTGGAAGATCGAACCGCTGCTGGAGGCCCTGGCATGAACGGCAGCGCCGCCGGACGCCCGGCCGGCACAGCCATCGCCTGGATCGACGGGCCCACGCTTGAGGGAACCTGGGGCGATCCGGACCGTCTCTGCCTGCCCCTGAGCGACCGGGGTCTGCTGCTGGCCGATGGCCTGTTCGAGACGGTGCTGGTCGAGGGGGGAGAGCCCAGGCTGCTGGCGGAGCACCTGGAGCGCTGGCGCGTCTCGGCGGCCTGCCTGGGGATGGCGCCACCCCCAGGGGCCGAGCGGGTGCGGCAGCTGCTGGCCGAGGCCGTGGCCCGCAGTGGCCTCAGCGGCACCGCGGCCCTGCGGCTTAACTGGAGCCGGGGCAGCGGCGCCGGGCGGGGGCTGGCGCTGCCGGGGCCGGACGAACCCCAGGGGCGCCCGCGCTTCTGGTTGCAGCTCAGCCCCTGGACGCCCGCCGCCACGCCGGTGGCGGTGATCGTCAGCGGGTTGGAGCGGCGCAACGCCGACAGCCTGGTGAGCCGCTGCAAGACCTTCGCCTACACCGGTGCCATCCAGGCCCTGCGGGAGGCCCGGGCCGCCGGCGCCGATGACGCCCTGCTGCTGGGCAGCGGTGACGAGCTCAGCTGCGCCACCAGCGCCAACCTGCTGGTGCGGCGGCAGGGCGCCTGGACCACGCCGCCCCTGGCCAGCGGCTGCCTGCCGGGGGTGATGCGGGGCCGTGGTCTGGCCCTGGGTCTGGTGCGGGAGGAGCGTCTGTCGGTGGCGGACCTGCAGGAGAGCGAGGCGGCCCTGCTGATCAACAGCCTGGGCGGCCGCCCGATCCGGCGCTGCGGCAGCACCGACCTGCCCGTGCCCGCCGGGGTCGCGGGTCTCTGGGGGCGGCTGCTGGCGTCGTCATAGGTTGGCCCCAGAAAGGATCGATCACGTTGTCCGACGCTGTTGGGGGCTTCGGGTCCCGTAGGCACCTGGCAGGACTGCTGGCCGGCTTGCTCGCTGGTACGGGTCTCGCCCTGGCCGGTTGCGGCTCCACGCCGAAGGAGGTGGCCGTTCAGGACGCCAAACCGGGCGACCTGCTGGTGGCGGTGGAGGGGAGCCGGGTGGAGCTGGTGCGGGCGTTCCAGCCGGGCATTGCCAATGGCCTGCACAAGGGCGTGGTGAAGGTCACCTCAGGCGCCGGCGATGCCAAGGGCCAGATGTACGAGACCACGGCGATCTGCAGCGTCAAGGGAGAGCCAGGCTGGCAGACTTACGACAATATCTATGGAGATCCGATCACTGATCTGAACGCCAAGCGAACATTTCCGGTCAAGGACCGCTGGCAGTTCCTGTTTCATTTCGATGGCCGAACCGAACAGATCGGCAAGTTGGATCCCAGCGTCTGGGTCTCACGATTGAAGGACAATCTCTGCCGAAAGGGAGATTTCGACGACACCTGACCATCCTGCGGGCGAGATAAGTGGAATCCCTTCCGCAGGCTTGAGAATGATTCTTGATTCCATGCCCTAAGCGGACATCGGCCGCCTGTTTCCTGTAGCAAGCGACACTTTCGGGCCGCTGGTCATCCTTTTGGATGGATGGGAAATTGCGCCTCGGCTTCTCGATGCCCAAAACACTCTTCTCCGTTGATCTCACCAAGCCGATGGATCAGCAGGACATGCCCGGGCACAACCGCTGGCATCCGGAAATCCCTGCCGTGGTCTCGGTGAATCCTGGTGATGTGTTCCGGATCGAATGCAAGGACTGGACCGACGGACAGATCAAGAACAACGACGACCCCAAGGACATCGAGGATGTGAATCTCGAGGTCGTTCACGTTCTCAGCGGTCCGATCTGGGTCAACGGTGCCCAGCCCGGCGACATCCTTGTGGTCGACATTCTCGACGTCGGCGCCCTGCAGGGGGATGAGTGGGGCTTCACGGGCATCTTCGCCAAGGAGAACGGTGGCGGTTTCCTCACCGATCACTACCCCAAGGCCGCCAAGGCCATCTGGGACCTCGAAGGCATCTACACCTCCTCCCGCCACATTCCCGGCGTCCGGTTCGCCGGCATCACCCACCCGGGACTGATCGGCTGCGCCCCCTCCCACGAACTGCTCAACGAGTGGAACCGTCGTGAGCGGGAGCTGGTGAACACCGCCCCCGACCGCCGCACCTACGGCGCGGGCCTCTCCGGCAGCGAGCCGGTGCTGGCGGCCCTGCCCAATCCGAACAGCGCCATCCTCGGCACCCTCCCGGGCAGTGAGTTCGAGCGGGTGGCCAACGAAGCGGCCCGCACGGTGCCCCCCCGCGAGCACGGCGGCAACTGCGACATCAAGAACCTCACCAAGGGCACCCGGATCTACTTCCCGGTCTATGTCGAGGGGGCCAAGCTCTCGATGGGCGACATCCACTTCTCCCAGGGGGACGGCGAGATCTCCTTCTGCGGCGCCATCGAGATGTCCGGCTATCTCGACCTCCACGTCGAGATCATCAAGGGCGGCATGGCGAAGTACGGGATGGTCAACCCCATGTTCAAGACCAGCCCGGTGGAGCCCCACTACACCGACTACCTGGTGTTCGAGGGCATCTCCGTGGATGAATTCGAAGGCAAGCAGTACTACATGGACGTCCATATCGCCTACCGGCGAGCCTGCCTCAATGCCATCGAGTACCTCAAGAAGTTCGGCTACACCGGCGAGCAGGCCTACCTGCTGCTGAGTTGTGCGCCGGTGGAGGGCAGGATCAGCGGCATCGTCGACATCCCCAACGCCTGCTGCACCCTGGCCATCCCCACCGGGATCTTCGACAAGGACATTCTCCCCTGCTGATCGGCCGGCTGGAGTCAGGGGCCTGACGTTTCAGGCCCCTTTTCTTTTGGGTTCAGCCAGGTGGCGCGCTGCCGATGCCCGCGCCCTCTGGGTGAACGTTTCGTTGTCTCCCCACGTTTTGTGATGCCTGTCTACGAATACAGCTGCACCAACGGCTGCGACAACTATGAGGTCTGGCGCAGCATCGATGAGCGCCACAAGGACACCCACTGCCCCACCTGCACCGCCGAGGGCATTCGGGTGTTCACGCCGGTGATGTCGCTCAGCGGCCCCTTCCGACTGAAGCAGGAGCAATCCGAACCGCGTCTGGTTCGCAAGGAAACCAGGGAAACGGCCGGCAAGCCGCGGCTCAAGGAGAGCGGCACCCGCCCCTGGATGCTCAATCGCGGTTGCTGAGCGGGGCCGACGCCAAGCTTCTGGCCAGCAAAAGTCCCGGATCGTGCCACCGCTGGTGGCTTCGGCCCGGGATTGGCTGTGGCTCCGGATGGGATCGACGGATGGGGTTCAGACCGTCAGGAATTCCTTGATCACGTCATCGGAGAGCTGGTCGGTCTGGCCGCTGGAGACGATGCCGCCGCGCTGCATGGCGTAGTAGAAGTCGGACTGGCGCACGAAGTGGAGGTGTTGCTCCACCAGCAGCACGCTGATGCCCGTTTCCTTCATGATCCGCTGCACCGCATGTTCGATGTCGAGGATGATGGAGGGCTGGATGCCTTCGGTGGGTTCATCCAGCAGCAGCAGCTTCGGTTTGCCCAGAAGGGCCCGGGCGATGGCCAGCTGCTGCTGCTGGCCGCCGCTGAGGTCGCCACCCTTGCGTTTGAGAAACTTCTCGAGGATCGGGAAAAGATCGAAGATCAGCGGATCGATGTGGCGGTTCTTCTCAAGGCCGCCGGGCAGGGCCTCCATGCCCAGCAGCAGATTCTCCTTGACCGTCACCTGGGGAATGATGTCCCGGCCCTGGGACACGTAGCCGATGCCGGCCCGGGCCCGTCTGTAGGGAGGCTGGTTGGTGAGCTGGTCATCCTGGTAGGTGATCGTCCCCGATCGCTGCTGCAGCAGGCCGATGACGGTCTTGAGGAAGGTGGTCTTGCCGACGCCATTGCGGCCGATCAGGCAGACCATCTTGCCTTCCTGGATGGTCAGATCGACGTTGCGGAGAATGTGACTCTCTCCGTAATAGACATTGAGGTCCGAGACCTGAAGCAGGGGCTTGGGGCTGGTGGTGGACATGGGCTCGCGGAGGGGGATGGTCGGGAAGCGATTACTGTTCGGGCGGCCCCAGATAGACCTCGATCACCCGCGGGTCGGATTTCACCTTCTCCAGCGGACCTTCGGTCAGCACCTGCCCCTGGTGCAGCACGGTGACATCGAAGCCCAGGTCGCGGATGAACTCCATGTCGTGCTCGATCACCACCACGGTGTGGTCACCGGCGAGGGACTTGATCAGTTCGGCCGTGCGCAGGGTCTCCTCATCGGTGAGCCCGGCCACGGGTTCGTCCAGCAGCAGAACCTCGGGGGCCTGGGCCACCAGGGACGCGATGGCCAGCCATTGCTTCTGGCCGTGGGAAAGGGATCCCGCCTTGACGGTGGCGAAGGGAGCCAGGCCCACGTAGTTCATGATCCGATGCACCTCGTCCTTGCAGGACTGGGGCAGGCCGGAACCGAGCAGGCCGAAGGCGTTCTTGACCGGAGAAGCGGCCAGTTCGAGGTTCCGCAGCACGGTGAGGTTCTCGAACACCCGCGGGGTCTGGAACTTGCGGCCGATGCCCTCGCGCGAGATCTGCTGCTCGGAGACACCGAGCAGGGATTTGCCTTTGAAGCTCACCGACCCCTTCGTGGGCCGTACCTTGCCGGTGATGACATCGAGAAAGGTGGTCTTGCCGGCACCGTTGGGGCCGATGATCGACTTCAGCTCACCCTTGTAGAGCTTCAGGCTCAGGTCGGTGAGGGCATAGAAGCCATCGAAACTCACGCTGACGTCATTGAGCTCGAGGAGAGGTTCTGACATGGACGTTGGAGGGGTGCAGAATCAAAGGAGTGGTCGCAGCAGATGAGCCAGGAAGCAGCTTCCTGGGGGACTAATCCACAGCAACGACCTCCTTGTCGATCTGGGGATAGGTCTTGGCCTTGGGGGCGATGCCGAAGGCGGCCAGGAAGGTACGGAAGCCTCCCTTGGTGATCCAGCCGTAGATGCCATCGGGCATCAGCACCACTACGAAGATGAACAGGGCCCCCTGCACGAACAGCCAGGCCTCGGGCAGGGCCTCGCTCACCAGGCTGCGCAGGTAGTTCACCAGGGTGGCTCCGATGATCGGGCCCACCAGGGTGCCCCGGCCCCCCACGGCCACCCAGATCACCATCTCGATCGAGAAGGAGATCGACATGTACTGGGGTGAGACGATGCCGGTCTGAACGGTGTAGAGGGCTCCGGAGATGCCGCACAGCGCTCCGGCCACCAGGAAGACGATGGTCTTGAAGGGGACGGGGTTGAAGCCGGCGAAACGCAGGCGGGTTTCGTCGTCCCGGATGGCGATCAGGGCGTCGCCGAAGCGACCGCTGGTGAAGTAGCGGCAGACCAGGAAGGCCAGGGGCAGCAGCACGACCGTCAGCCGGTAGAACCAGACCTGCATGTCAGGAGAACCGACCAGCTGGCCGAAGAGCTCGCTGGTGCTGGTCTTGAGGCCGTTGGTGCCGTCGAAGAGCTTCTGCTGGCCGTTGAAGAAGTGGAAGAAGACCATCAGCGCCGCCTGGGTGATGATCGAGAAGTACACCCCCTTGATGCGGTTCCGGAAGATCAGCCAGCCCACCAGTCCGGCCACCACGGCCGGTATCACCCACAGCGCGATCAGTGTGAACAACGGCGACCAGAAGGGCTGCCAGAAGAAGGGAAGCTGGTCGACGCCGTAGTTCTCGAAGAACTTGGGAATCCCGTTGCCACCCGCCAGGCTCTTGGTGTTGAGCATCAGGTACATGGCCACGGCGTAGCCCCCGAGGGCAAAGAAGATGCCCTGCCCCAGACTCAACAGACCGGTGTATCCCCAGATCAGGTCGATCGCCAGGGCCGTGATCGCCAGGGAGAAATAGCGACCGAAGAGGTTGAGACGAAAATCGTCGAGGGCCGCCGGAAGGATGAACAGGGCGATCGCCAGCAGAATCCAGGGGACGAGTCGTTGGAACAGTTTCACAGGTGATGCCTCCTGGTGGGGAGATGGAACGGGAGTCTGCGGGAGGTTGGCAGGATCGGCTCAGAGTTCGACCGAGCGACCCTTCTGGGGGAACATGCCGTTGGGGCGGAACTGCAGGAAGAGGATGATGAAGATGAACACCAGCACCAGCGACATGCTGGTGGTGGCGAAAAATTCGATCACCCCTCTGGCCCCCTCCGGCAGGCCCGGGAAGACGGTGAGAATGGTGCCAGAACCGATCACCGACTGGATGATGCCCAGCAGCAGCGAGGCCAGCACGGTGCCGAGCAGGTTGCCCACCCCGCCCAGGACGATCACCATGAAGCACGACACGATGTAGGCCGCACCGAGATTCGGTCCCACCGAGCCCAGCAGGGTGATGGCACAACCGGCGACCCCGGCGAGACCCGAACCGATGCCGAAGGTGATGCTGTCGACACGGTCGGTGGGAATGCCGAGGCAGTTGCTCATCTGGCGGTTCTGGGTGACCGAGCGGATGCGCAGGCCCCAGACGCTTTTGTTGAGGAACCAATAGGTGGCCACCAGCAACAGGGCCGACAACAGAATGATGAAGATCCGCAGGCCGGGCAA
Source organism: Microcystis elabens FACHB-917 (assembly GCF_014698445.1). GTDB lineage: Bacteria > Cyanobacteriota > Cyanobacteriia > PCC-6307 > Cyanobiaceae > Cyanobium > Cyanobium elabens. Next base: position 74,213 of record NZ_JACJSZ010000008.1, on the reverse strand, counting down.
TTCGATGCCGCCGATCATCCCCCAGCTTCCCTGCAGCCATTTCGGGGCGGTGACGTCGATGTTGCGCGGGCCGAACCAGGCCTTGGATAGGGGCCGGACCTTGTCAAACAGGTTGACGGCGATCAGGCCGATGCCGATGGCGATCGCCCAGCCCAGTCCGTTGAGATAGGTGAAGAACGGCTTGTCGGAGAACTTCGCTGCCAGAAACTTCGAGATAATGAACCCAACGACGACGCCGGCGATGATCCCGAACATCATCGCCGTCGAGACGCTGCGAATCAGCTGAATCAGAATCAGGCTCACCCCCCAGGTCGCCAGCAGCGTTTCAAGGGGGCGGCCATAGAGCTTCCGGATCAACGTTCTCTCCAGCAGTACCCCGATGAGCCCCGTCACGATGAACGCGAGTACCAGGGAGACCGGGAAATACAGTTCGAAGACCACACCACCCATGGGCTTGAAGGCCGATTGCACCACATAAGTGACATAGGCCCCGAGCATCATGAATTCGCCATGGGCGAGGTTGATGACGCCCATTAATCCGAAAACGATGGCCAGACCTGTGGCTGCCAACAGCAGCACGGACCCGATGCTCAGGCCATCAAGGATCTGAGAAAAGAAAAGTTCCAACGGAAGGAAGGTTGAACGTTAGATCCAGCGTTGCTTGCGCGACGCTGGATCGGGTCGTACGTGTTGGTGTGGTGGACCGGAAAGGGGGTGGTTCCCGGAGAAACCACCCTTCTTTCATTCCCTTACGGATCTCTCCGTGATCACATCTTGAACTTGCCGGCGTCAGGCCGATCCTGGGTCCAGTCGCAGGTGAAGCCCTTGGTCTCGGGAACGAACTGGTTCCAGGGAATCGGAGGGATGGCCTTGACGCTGTCGTAGAGGATCTTGAACTGGCCGGTGGGCTCCGCTTCGCCGATCAGCACCCGCTCGGAGGTGTGGTGGTTGGGGAACATCTTGATCTCGCCCTGGGGAGCGGCGAAGGTGATCCCGATCATGTCCTTGCGGACCTTGTCGAGATCCTCGAAAGTGCCCGCCTTCTCGACGGCATTCTTCCAGAGGTAGACCATGTTGTAGGCGGACTCGGCCGGGTCACCCGTGACGCGGTCGGCCCCGTACATGGCCTGGAAGTCAGCGGTGAACTTCTTGGAGGCCGGGGTGTCCAGGCTCATGAAGTAGTTCCAGGCGGCATAAGTGCCGGTGGTGTACTCGGGTCCGATCTGGCGGATCTCCTCCTCGGCGATGGAGAAGGACATGATCGGGTACTTGGCCGGATCGATGCCCGAAGCCTTGAACTGCTTGAACAGGGCGACGTTGGAGTCGCCGTTCAGGGTGTTGATGATGATCCCGCCATCGGGGAAGGCCTTCTTGATCTTGGCGATGATCGGAGCCACCTCCGTGTTGCCGAGAGGGATGTAATCCTCGCCGACGGTCTCACCGCCAAGGGCCTTCATCTGCTCCTTGATGATGGTGTTCGCCGTGCGCGGATACACGTAGTCGGAGCCGACCAGGTAGACCTTCTTGCCGAGTTTGTCGGAGAACTTGTCCATCAGCCACTGAACCGCGGGCTCGGCCTGCTGGTTCGGAACGGCACCGGTGTAGAAGATGTTCCTGGAGCACTCCTGACCCTCGTACTGAATCGGGTAGAAGAGGATGTGGTTCTTCGACTCGAACACCGGTAGCATCGCTTTGCGGCTGGCCGAGGTCCAGCCACCGAACACGACGGCCACCTTGTCGGAGTCGATCAGTTTCTGGGCCTTCTCGGCGAAGGTGGGCCAGTCGGAGGCCCCATCTTCGGAGACAGCGACGATCTTATAGGACTTGCCGCCGACCTTGACGCCGCCGGCGTCATTGATTTCCTTGATCGCCATCTCCTCGACTTCTTTCAAAGTCGTTTCGGAGATGGCCATGGTGCCGCTGAGGGAGTGAAGGATGCCAACCTTCACTTCACCGTCGAAATTGCCGCCGGACCCGGACTCGCCCCCGCAGGAGACGAGGGTTACGCTCACGGCAGTTGCGGCGATTGCAGCTGCCAGTCGCCTTGAAAGATGCAGAGACATTGAAGCCTGTTCAAGATGAATTGTAGTCGCCGTAACCGACGGCAGAGGGAAAGGTAAGGAAGGACCTGGTCGCCCCCGGTATCCAATGAGACAGAAAGGAGCCGAGGGCCTGCCGGAGTGAGGGTTTGCACGTCGCCGGTCTGTCGATATGTTGCATTAACTACGGTTTTGACGTTGAACGACTCAAGAGGGAATACCTGTGAGGCGTTGGCTTCACGCGGGCGACGCGCACGGCAGCTGCCGCAGCAGGAAGCTCTCGACCCGATCCAGCCCCTCCCCGCTGCGCAGATTCGTGAAGCACCAGGGGCGACCGCCGCGCATGCGTTCGGTGTCGTTTTCCATCACCGCCAGGCTGGCGCCCACCATCGGCGCCAGGTCGATCTTGTTGATCACCAGCAGGTCGGAGCGGGTGATGCCCGGTCCCCCCTTGCGGGGGATCTTGTCGCCGGCGGCCACGTCGATCACATAGATGCACAGATCCACCAGCTCAGGGCTGAAGCTGGCCGCCAGGTTGTCGCCTCCGCTCTCCACCAGCACGAGGTCCAGGTCCGGGAAGGCCTCCTCCAGTTCCTGCACCGCCGCCCTGTTGATCGAACAGTCCTCCCGGATGGCGGTGTGGGGGCAGCCTCCGGTCTCCACGCCCCGGATCCGCTCGGGGGCCAGGGAGCCGGCGCGGGTGAGGAACTGGGCGTCCTCCTGGGTGTAGATGTCGTTGGTGACCACCGCCAACTGCAGCCGCTCCCGCAGCCGGCGGCAGAGGGCATCGACCAGGGCCGTCTTGCCCGACCCCACCGGCCCGGCCACGCCGACCCTCAGTTTGCTGCCCATCGCCCCGGTCCAGGATGGGTGCCATCCTGACGCCAGCGCCGAGGGCAGCGGTGAGTGACGGACCGATCCCGATGCTGATCCGCCGCTTCGAGCGCCTGGATGCCCCTCTCGTCGCCACTGTCGTCGGCACGGGGGTCGTGGTTTGCCTCGGGTTCATCGAGCTGCTGCGCAGTCCCCTGCAGCAGCTCTCCAGGGTCACGATCGAACTGCTGGCGGTGCTAGCCCTGCTGTTACTGGCCCCGCTGCTGGTGAGCCTGCTGCTGCTGCTCCGCGATGGCCCGCGGCTGCTCACCGACCGGCGCCCCCCGGCTCCTGGGGTCCCGATCTGCTGGCCAGCGGCCTGCTGAGCGTTGTGCTGCTGCTCTATTTCCTGGCAGCCGTGATCCTCACCGCCAGCCTCCTGCTCAACCAGGGGGATGGGGTGGGGGAGGTGGGCTTTCTGATCTGGCAGCTGGAGCCGGCCCGCTTCGCCGCCGCCCTGGCCAGGGCGGGCGCCTACGGCGCGATCTGCACCGCCATCTGCCTCCACCAGGCTCGGCGTGGCGCCTGCGGCGTGGGGATGGCCACCGGCATGGCCCGGTCGCTGCGGCTGGCCATCGGGGTGATGGTCTGCCTCGACCTGCTCTGGACGATCGCCGTCGATCCCCTGCGCGTGGGAGGACCCTGACCGTGCCCGCCTTCTCCCCAGGGCCCGTCGCGGCGCCCGCCCCCGGCCCGCCCCGTAGCCCCGCCCCCCAGAGCCTGCTCTTCCTGGCCGGGGCCGTGGCCCTGCTGGGCCTGTTCGTGCTGGGGATCGCCCGCGCCGGTAACTGGCTGGCCCCCAGTGTCCGTCTGCAGTTCCGCGCCCTCGACGCCGCCGGCCTGCAGGCCGGCATGGCGGTGCGGATCTTGGGGTTCGCCGTGGGTCAGGTGCGGCGGATCGTGCTGCAGCCCGATGCCCAGGTGCTGGTGGAACTGGAACTGCGGGACCCCTACCGCTCCATGGTGGGTCGCCGCAGCCGGGCGGAACTGGCCCAGTTGGGGCTCCTGGGCGACAGCTACATCGCCATCACCCCCGATCCCGCGGCGATCGGCCAGCCCCCGATCGGTGATGGCGAGACGCTCGTGTTCACCAGCCGCCCCGCCATCGACGACCTGATCGCCGAAGTGGCCAGCAGCCGCATCCCCCTGCAGCGGGCCCTCAGCAGCGGCCTGACCCTGGCGGAGACACGCCTGCCCCGCAGCCTCGACGAACTGGACCGCACCCTGGGGGCCACCCGCCGCCTGGGGACGCGCCTGGAGGCCGATACCCGGCGCAGCAGCAGCGGGCTCAACCACACCCTGGGGGCCCCCGCGCCCTGGCCGAGCGGCTGGAGAGCCGCGCCGACGGCACCGCTGCCGACCTGTCGGCCCTGATCCGGCGCCTGGAGAGCGCCGAGAGCGAGACGCGGCCGCTGCTGCTCCAGACCCTGCGCGAGCTCTCCACCATGGCCACCGCCACCAACCGCCTGGTGAAGACCCTCAACGAGAGCTGGGTGATCGAGCTGATCGAGCGGACCGGCGAGCCCCGTGGCGAGCGCGGCCGCTGATCGCCGCGGCCGATGGCGGCGGGTTCACCCCTCCAGATGGTCGGCCTGGCGCAGCAGCTGGGGCGGCAGCGTCACCCCGATGGCCCGGGCCGTGCGGCGATTCAGCAGCAGCAGCTTCCGGGTCACCGGTGCGAAGGGCAGATCGGCGGGGGAACGGCCGCGCAGCACCTGCACCGCCAGATCGCCGGCCAGGGCCCCATCGGCTTGCGGGTCCCAGCCCACCACCGCCAGGCCCCGGCGTGGTGATGTCGGAGGGATCGACGGAATAGACCGGCAGGCGATGGCGCAGCCCCGCCGCGGCCAGGGCGGGGAAGCCCACGCTGGTGGCATAGTCGCCCACCCGCACCAGCGCCCCCACCCGGCGGCTGGCCAGGGCGTCGGCGGCTCGGGCCACCTCCCCCGGTCCCGACACCGGCTCGATCACCACAGTGATGGAGCGCACGGTCGCCTCGCGGCGCAGCAGCTCCGCTTCGAAGCTGGCGTTGGCCTCGGAGGGATTGAGGATGAGACCGACGCTGGCCAGCGAGGGTGTGATCCGGCGGGCGAGGTCGAGCTGCTCGGCGAGGGGACTGGTGCTCACCATGCCCACCACGTTGGGCCGGTGGCGGGTGTAGCTGGTGCCGGCCCCCGCCCCCCAGGGGTTGGAGCAGTACCAGAACACCACCGGCACCCGGGCGGGGGCGATGGCCAGGATCGCTGTCAGGGGAGGGGTGCCGATGGCCACCAGCATGTCGACCCCGCCCTCCAGCAGCTCTTCGACCTGGGCGCGGCTGGTGGCCATGCTGCCTGCGGCAGAGCGCTCCAGCAGGATCACGCTGGCCCCCTGGCGGAAGCCACCCCTGGCCAGGGCCTGCACGAATCCGCAGCGGGCGGCATCGGGGGCAGGAGCGGGACCTGCAGCCGGCGACGAGAAGGGCCCCGCCTGCCGTGGCACAACCAAGAAGGCGCAGGGCCTGTCGCCGGCTGGTCCTTGGCGCCATGGCCATCAGCTCCGGAACAACCGCGAGTAGAGCTCAGCATGGCCCAGCTGGGCCATGCCCGCCCCCACCCCCCCGTTCCAGAGGGTGTGGGGATCGGCGTCGGTCAGCACCGCCGCCCGGGAGGTGATGCTGGGCGCCAGGGCCAGCTGCAGCCGCTGGGCTTCGGTGGGGCCCAGGGGCACGAGCCGCACCGCGGCGCTGAGCTGGGTGGCGATCCAGCCGTAGAGGTAGGCCTCCACCAGCTCCTGCGGCGCGATCTCGAGGGCCAGTCCCGCCCACGCCCAGGCCGCCGGCCAGGCCAGCCTCGGTGAGCGCCCCCCCGGCAGGGGCAGGCCCAGATCCGAGAGCAACTGCAACAGGGAGCGACCCATCTGCCGTTGCTGGGCCCTCAGCTCGGCCGCCTCCCGCTGGGCCAGCAGCCAGCCGTCCAGGTCGAGCACCTCCTGCCAGGCTCCCCCGTCCGGTGTCTCACGCCATCGGGTCAGGGCCTGCATCAGCCGGGGCAGCGCGGCCGCCTCGATCGCCAGCGCCCCCCGCTGGAGCTCTGCCTCCAGCCAGTGGGCCACGCCATCGGCATCGGTAAGCTCCCCGGCCTGCACAAGCACCTCCAGGCCTTCGGAATAGCTGAATCCCCCCACCGGCAGGGCGGGACTGACGAGTTGGAACAGCCGCAGCCGGGCGATGCTCATGGGTGGCCATGGTGGTGGTCATGGCCATGGGTGTGGCCGGACCGTGCGTAGGCCCCAGGTTCGGGCAGAAAAGGCCCCGTGATCCGCTCCACGGTCAGACCCCGATGCCGCAGCAGATCCTCGAGCACGTTGTCGACGCCCAGGCGCAGCTCGTCGCGGTGCAGCTCCAGGGCCACGTGGCGGTTGCCCAGGTGGTAGGCCGCCTGCAGCAGGGCCAGGGGGTCGGCGGCCCGCACCACCAGCAGAGGCTCCAGGGCGGCCTCCACCACCACCAGGGGCCCTCCGGCCTCCGGTGCCAGCCGGTCGCCGGGCTCGAGAGCGGCGCCGCGGGGGAGCTGCAGCAGGAGGTCCTGCCCGCAGGCGCTGCGGCGATGGCCCCGCAGGCTGGTGCGCTCGTCGGCCTGGAGCGGTAACCGCAGGGGCGGATCCGGCGCACCCGGGGGTTCCGGGTCCGGATCCTCCCCCTGACGCCAGTGCCGCACCAGCACCAGGGGCGGGGGGACGTCGGAAACAGTGGAGCCGGGCATGGAGCAGGCCAGCGGGCGACGGTTGGCCGTCTCACCCTGGCCAGCCGTTGGCGGGCGGCCCTGTGTCGGCTGCTACCGAATCCAGGCCCTTGGGGCCCCACCATCACCGCCATGCAGCTCTCTGCTCCCGATCCCTGGAGAGCCCAGGCCCGGCTTCGTTTCGAAACCACCGGCGACGCGGACGGTGCCACCCGGCACCAGGGCGGAGCGACGGCGCCGCTGAAGATCCAGCGGGCCTTCGCCGCCGCCGATGGCCGCTGCCAACTGCCCTTGCTGCACACCGGCGGGGGTCTGGTGGGCGGCGATGAGCTGGCCATCGACGCCGATCTCGGCCCCGGCAGCCGCGCCCTGATCACCAGCGTGGCGGCCCAGAAGGTGTACGGGACCGTGGGCCGCTCCAGGCGGGTCCCCGCCGGCAGCTGGACCCACCAGACCCTCGACTTCCGACTCGCCGCCGGGGCCGATCTGGAGTGGCTGCCCCAGGAGCTGGTGGTCTTCCGGGACGGCCTGTTCCAGCAGACCTGCCGTGTGGGGCTGGCCCGGGGAGCCAGCTGGCTGGGGGCGGAGGTGGTGCGGCTGGGGCGCAGCGCCGACGGCGAGACACTCGGATCCGGCCGCTGGCGCTCCTTGCTGGAGATCCGGCGGGAGGGGCAGTGGGAACTGGTGGACCGGCTCGAGCTGGGCGGCGCCAGCCTGGAGAGCCCCCACGGACTGGGGGGAGAGCCGGTGTTCGCCAGCCTGGTGTGGGCCGCCCCGGCTCCGGTGGGCGAGCCCCTGCTGGAGGCCTGCCGCGCCGAGCGCCACGGGCTGGAGGGGGCGATGGCCTGCGGCCGGCTGGAGCGGGGGCTGGTGGCCCGCTACCGGGGCCGCTCCACCCAGGCGGCCCGTTTCTGGTTCACGCGGATCTGGGCCCGGATCCGGGCCGAGCGGGGCCTGAGCGCTCCGGTGCTGCCACGGGTGTGGCCGTTCCAGGAGCAGCCCCTGGACCAGGAGCCTCCCTTGGCGATCCCGGCTCGCAGCTGGTGACCCTCCCCATGCATCGCTTCCAGCTCTCCCTGCAGGCCCTTGGCCAGGCGCGCCACCTGATCGCCGTGGGCCGCAGCCAGGGGGATCTCGCCAGGATCGCCGATCTGGTCGACAGCTTCCTGGACACGCCCCAGATGGAGGCCTGCATCGCCCGCTTCCGGGCCCTGCCGGGCGGGGCGGCGATGATGGACGAGCGCTATCCGCCCCTGCAGCCGGACCTGGAGCGGCTCGAGGCGCTGCCGGAGGAGAGCCTGGGCCACCGCTACGCCGCCCTGATCCGCCGCTTCAACTACGACCCCGAGTTCTTCCGCCCGCGCCCCGTCGACACCGACGGACGCTGGCTCACCCAGCGGATCGCCACCACCCACGACATCCACCACGTGGTCAGTGGTTTCGGCACGGCGCCGGTGGGGGAGAACGGGGTGCTGGCCATCACTGCCACCCAGATCGGCTTCACCGCCCATCCCTTCGCCACGGTCCGCTGGGAGGAGGGCTGGGAGCTGCCGGTGGCGGAATGGCGGCGGCGGCTGGGGGTCACCCTGCCGGCGGACGGCGTCCCCTACGGCGCGAACGCGTGCTGATGCAGATGGGCGCGGGACTAGGCTGGGGAGCTCCAGCGCCACCCCGGAGCGGTCGCTTTGGCCACCCTTCTCGCCCTGGCCCTGCAGCTCCCGGGTGCCGCCCGCAGCGCGCAGGCTCCCTCGGGGCCCCGCCCCCGCCGCGCCAGGTGACGGAGGCCCGGCTCGCCGCGGCCCTGCCCCGGCTCAATGCCCTGGCGGCCGAGATGCAGCGCCGCACCGGCGTCCCGGGGCTGGCCATCGTGGTGGTGCACGCCGACCGGGTGGCCTTCCTCAGGGGCTACGGCGTGCGGCGGGTGGGTGAGCCCGTTGCGGTGGATGCCGACACCGTCTTCCAGCTGGCGTCGCTCTCAAAGCCCATCGCCTCCACGGTCGTGGCCGGCCTGGTGGGCGACGGGCGCGTCGGCTGGGACGACCCGGTGCTGCGCACCCTCCCTGCGGCCCGGATCGGCCCGCCGGCCATCGCCGCTGATGTGACCATTCGCGACCTGCTGGCCCACCGCAGCGGTCTGCCCGACCACGCCGACTACGTTTACACCAATTTCGGCTTCACCGCCGGCGCCGTGGCCGCCGCCAACCGCGCCTCCCTGCATGTGTCGGAAGGGGGCCGCTGGGTGCCCTACTACCAGCGGGATGCCGATGCCCAGGCCCCCGCCGGCGGGGTGAGCTCCAGCGTGCGGGATCTGGGCCAGTGGCTGCGGCTGCAGCTGGCCGGCGGCCGGCTCGATGGCCGTGTTCTGGTGGACGCCGCCGCCCTGGCCGAGACCCACCGGCCCCAGAGCATCAGCCAGCCGCCCCGCGATCCGGCCACGGATCGGGCCGGCTTCTATGGGCTGGGCTGGAACGTCAGCTACACCGACCGGGGCACGGTGCAGCTGAGCCATTCCGGCGCCTTCGACCTCGGCGCCGCCACGGCCGTCTACCTGCTGCCGGCGAAATCCTCCGGCATCGCCGTGCTCTCCAACGGCCGGCCCCCGGGGGTGCCGGAGGCCCTCAGCCTCAGCTTCCTCGACCTGGCCACCAGCGGAGCGGTGCAGCGCGACTACCTGGCCGCCCTGCGCCCCCTGTTCCAGGCCATGGAACAGCAGACTTACCCTACGGTGGTCATCCCGGCCCGGCCGCTGCCGGCCCGTCCCGCCGGCGCCTACACCGGCACCTACGCCAACGCCTATGTCGGCCCGGTCGCGGTGGAGCGCACCCCCGAGGGCCTTGTCCTGCAGCTGGGTCCCCGGCTCAACTCCTTCCCCCTCACCCCCGTGAGCGGCGATGTCTTCCGCTACCAGCCCGCCGGCGAGAACGCCGACGGCCCCAGCGCCGTCACCTTCACGGTGGGTGCCGACGGCAGGGCCACGGCGGTGCGGATTGACAACCTCAACCTGGAGGGCCAGGGGACGTTGCAGCGTCGCTGATCGGGGCGACGAACGTTCCTTCTGAACCTGAGCCGGTGCCGGAGCGCTGCGAGAGTGGCGCCGGCCAGCGCAGCCTGCATGAACCTCACCCCCCAGGAGAAAGACAAGCTGTTGATCGTCACTGCCGCCCTGCTGGCGGAACGGCGGCTCGGCCGGGGCCTGAAGCTCAACCATCCCGAGGCGGTGGCCTGGCTCAGTTTCCAGGTGATCGAAGGGGCCCGCGACGGCCGCAGCGTGGCTGAGCTGATGCGGGAGGGCAGCACCTGGCTGAGCCGGGATCAGGTGATGGACGGGGTGCCCGAACTGATCCCCGAGGTGCAGATCGAGGCGATGTTCCCCGACGGCACCAAGCTCGTCACCCTCCACGAACCGATCCGCTGACCCCCTCCCATGCCCCCGCTGATCCCCGGCGAACTGATCCCCGAGCCCGGCACGATCGAGCTCAACGCCGGCCGCCCCGTCACCACGCTCTCGGTGGCGAACCGGGGCGACCGGCCCGTGCAGGTGGGCTCCCACTTCCATTTCCATGAGGCCAACGGCGCCCTGGAATTCGACCGCGAGGCGGCCCGCGGCCTGCGGCTCGACATCCCCGCCGGCACCGCCATCCGCTTCGAGCCCGGCGACCAGCGGGACGTGGATCTGGTGCCCTACGTCGGCGACCGCCGCGTCTTCGGCTTCAACGGACTGGTGAACGGCCCTCTCGACTGACACCCCCATGCCTTATCGCATTGACCGTCGCGCCTACGCCGAGACCTACGGCCCCACCACCGGCGACCGGCTGCGGCTGGCCGACACCGAACTCATCCTGGAGGTGGAGAGCGACTGCACCACCTACGGCGATGAGGTGAAGTTCGGCGGCGGCAAGGTGATCCGCGACGGCATGGGCCAGGCCCAGACCCCCCGCGCCGAAGGGGCCGTCGACACGGTGATCACCAATGCCCTGATCCTCGACTGGTGGGGCATCGTCAAGGCCGACATCGGCCTGAAGGACGGCCGCATCTGTGCCATCGGCAAGGCGGGCAACCCCGACATCACCGATGGAGTGACGATCGTGGTGGGCCCCGGCACCGAGGCCATCGCCGGGGAGGGTCACATCGTCACCGCCGGGGCGATCGATACCCACATCCACTTCATCTGCCCCCAGCAGATCGAGACCGCCCTCGCCTCCGGGGTCACCACCCTGCTGGGCGGCGGCACCGGCCCGGCCACCGGCACCAACGCCACCACCTGCACCCCCGGCGCCTTCCATCTGGCCCGCATGCTCCAGGCCGCCGAGGGGCTGCCGGTCAACCTGGGCTTCTACGGCAAGGGCAACGCCAGCACGCCGGAGGCGATCGAAGAGCAGATCCGCGCCGGCGCCTGCGGGCTGAAACTGCACGAGGACTGGGGCACCACCCCGGCGGCGATCGACTGCTGCCTCACGGTGGCCGACAAGTACGACGTGCAGGTCTGCATCCACTCCGACACCCTCAACGAAGCCGGGTTCGTTGAGGACACGATCCGGGCCATCGGCGGCCGCACCATCCACACCTTCCACACCGAGGGGGCCGGCGGCGGCCACGCCCCTGACATCATCCGGATCTGCGGCGAGCCCAACGTGCTGCCCAGCTCCACCAACCCCACCAAGCCCTACACCGTCAACACCCTCGAGGAGCACCTCGACATGCTGATGGTGTGCCACCACCTCGATCCCCGCATCCCGGAGGACGTGGCCTTCGCCGAATCCCGCATCCGCCGCGAGACGATCGCCGCCGAGGACATCCTCCACGACCTGGGTGCCTTCAGCATCATCGCCAGCGATTCCCAGGCCATGGGCCGTGTCGGCGAGGTGATCACCCGCACCTTCCAGACGGCCCACAAGATGAAGGTGCAGCGGGGTTTCCTGCCCGAGGACGCCGCCGGTCCCGGTGGTGGACGCAACGACAACACCCGCCTGAAGCGCTACATCGCCAAGCTCACCATCAATCCCGCCATCGCCCATGGCCTCGACAGCCAGATCGGCTCGGTGGAGGTGGGCAAGCTGGCCGATCTGGTGCTGTGGAAGCCGGGTTTCTTCGGCGTCAAGCCGGAGCTGGTGATCAAGGGGGGCTCGATCGTCTGGGCGCAGATGGGGGATGCCAACGCCTCGATCCCCACGCCGGGGCCCGTCCACGGCCGGCCGATGTTCGCCGCCTACGGCGGATCGCTGGCGGCCAGCTGTCTCAACTTCGTCAGCCAGGCCTGCCTGGAGGACGACCTGCCCCGCAGCCTCGGGCTGACGCGGTCGTGCGTGTCGGTGGTGCAGACCCGGGGCATCGGCAAGGCCGAGATGCGTAACAACACCGCCCTGCCCAAGGTGGAGGTGGACCCCCAGACCTACGAGGTCTTCGCCGACGGGGAGCTGCTCACCTGCGAACCAGCCCAGGTGCTGCCGATGGCCCAGCGCTACTACCTGCTCTAGCGGCTCTGGGCGCCGAGCCGGTCAGGGCGCATCGGGTCGGCTGCCTGCCCGCTGCCGCTCCTCCTCGAGCGCCCAGTCCTCCTGGTTGGGATCCCGGCGCGTGCCGCGCCGCTCCACCGAGAGCACCGGCACCTCCGCCAGGGGGGTGGCGAAGGCCACGCTGAAGCTGAGGGCGAAGTGGGCCCGGGTGAACCAGCGCAGCTGGCCGAAGCCGGGATGGGAGCGCACTTCCCGGCCTCGGCCACGTCGGCGATGTCGGCGAGGAACCAGCGTCCGCAGGGCTCACCCTCGCCGTCGAGGCGCCGGACGGCGATGGTGCGGCAACTCTCGATGGACTGGCGGGCGTAGGCGCGCTTCTCCCGACGGGTTCCCGGCCTCGCCCGGTCCTGTAGCAGGGAGCCGGTGACACGCCCAGCCGTGGAGGTCTGGAGTCCGCTCTGGCCGGTCAGCATGACCCTCCTCCCTGCAGATGTGTTCATCCACGGACCCGGCGCAGGCCGCAGCGGTGGATGCTTATGAAAACGCTATTCGTATGGCGCGCTAGAAGTGACGCGCTGGTCGGCGTCCGCCTGCGCCGGCGCCGACGAGGGGCCGGCAAGGCACCCCGTGTTTCGTAGCAACGGCAACGGGGGGGCACCCCGGCGGCACTGCAGGATCCAACCGCGCGAACGGGTGTGGCATGTTCAGTCAGTACAAGCCGAACCATGGGTACGACGAGTACTTCAGCTCCACCGACCAGCCCCGGGCGACCCTGACGCCCCTGCTGTCCTCCCTGGGCCAGATGGGCCTCGACCAGCTGAACCGCAACCACGCGGCCGCCGGCATGCTGCTGAAGCGGCTCGGCGCTACCTTCCGGCTCAACGATTCCGACAGCAAGGGCGTGGAGCGGATCCTCCCCTTCGATCCCCTCCCCCGTCTGATCAGTGCCCGGGACTGGGAGCGGCTGGAGCGGGGCCTGTTCCAGCGTCTGGAGGCGATCGACCGCTTCCTGGCCGACGTCTACGGCGACCAGAAGATCCTCGCCGACGGGGTGGTTCCCAGGGCCGACGTCGAGAGCTCCCAGGGCTGGCGGCCCCAGATGCAGGGGTTCCGCCCTCCCCTCGGCCGCTGGTGCCACATCTCCGGCCTCGATCTGGTGCGCGACGGCGACGGCACCTGGCGGGTCCTGGAGGACAACCTGCGCTGTCCCTCGGGGGTGGCCTACTTCCTCGAGAACCGGCGCGTGATGAAGCGCATGTTCCCGAGCCTGTTCGCCGGCCGCACCGTGCAGCCCATCGACGACTACCCCTCCCACCTCCTGCAGACCCTGCGGGAGCTGGCCCCCTGGACCGATACCCCCAAGGTGGTGCTGCTCACCCCCGGCGTGTTCAACAGCGCCTACTTCGAGCACAGCTACCTCGCCCAGCAGATGGGCATCCAGCTGGTGGAGGGGCGCGATCTGGTCTGCGAGGGCGATCGGGTCTGGATGCGCAGCACCGCCGGCCTGGAGGCGGTCGATGTGATCTACCGCCGCATCGACGACGACTTCCTCGACCCTGCCGTGTTCCGCAGCGATTCCCTGCTGGGCGTGAGGGGGCTGATGGGGGCCTATGCCGCCGACCGGGTGGCGATCGCCAATGCACCCGGCACCGGCGTGGCCGATGACAAGCTGATCTACGCCTACGTCGGCGACATGATCCGCTATTACCTGGGTGAGGAGCCGATCATCGAGAACGTCCCCACCTACCTCTGTTCACGCCCCGACGACCAGGCCTACGTGCTGGCCCACCTCGGCGAGCTGGTGGTGAAGGCAGTGGCCGAGGCCGGTGGCTACGGGATGCTGATCGGCCCCCATGCCACCCAGGCGGAGATCGCGGAGTTCGCCGTCAAGATCCAGGCCAACCCCCGCAACTACATCGCCCAGCCGACCCTGGAGCTCTCCACGGTCCCCTCCCTCAGTGAGGGCGAGCTCTACCCCTGCCACGTGGATCTGCGGCCCTATGTGCTGCGCGGCAAGGAGGCCTGGGTGAGCCCCGGCGGTCTCACCCGGGTGGCGCTGCGGCGCGGATCCCTGGTTGTCAATTCCTCCCAGGGCGGCGGCTGCAAGGACACCTGGATCGTGGATGAAGCCCCATGCTGAGCCGCGTCGCCGACTCCCTCTACTGGATCAACCGCAACGTCGAGCGGGCCGAGAACATCTCCCGCTTCGTGGAGGTGAGCGAGGCCATGGCCCTCGACTGTCCCCCCGGCAGCGCCGAACCCTGGCTGCCGCTGATCGACGCCAGCGGCGACCGCAAGCTCTTCGATGAGCTCTACCCCGTGGTCACCCCCGCCGCCGTGATCCACTTCCTGGTCCGGGAGTCGGAGAACCCCAGCAGTGTTCTCAACTGCATCGCCAACGCCCGGGAGAACGCGCGCCAGATCCGTGAGGTCATGACCACGGAGATGTGGGAGCAGATCAACGACATCTACTGGACGCTGCAGGAGGAGAGCTTCTGGCAGCAGCCGCCCCAGGAGCAGCTGCGGGAGATCCGCCGCGCCTGTCAGCTCTTCTATGGCATCACTGACGCCACCCTCAGCCGCGACCTCTCCTGGCAGTTCAGCCGACTGGGGCGGCTGCTGGAGCGGGCCGACAAGACCACCCGGATCCTCGACGTCAAATACTTCCTGCTGCTGCCGTCGCCTGAGGAGGTCGGCGGGGTGCTGGACGAGCTGCAGTGGATCTCCCTGCTGCGCTCGGCCGGGGCCTACCAGATGTTCCGGCAGTCCAGCCAGCAGGCCATCGAACCCAAGGCCGTGGCGGCATTCCTGCTGCTCGATCCGATCTTCCCTCGCTCGGTGCGCTATTGCCTGGAGCGGATCAGCGAAACCCTCCGCATCATCCGCGGCAGTTCCGTTCCCCGTCCCGCCGACGATCTCGAGTGCCTGATCGGCCTCACCCTGGCCCACTGGAGTTTCACCAGGATTGACGAACTGGTGGCCACCGGACTCCATGAAGCCATCGACCACTTCCAGTCCGATCTCAATCGCCTGCACACCCTGATCGAAGCGCGCTACTTCATCGCGCCCACCGGCACCACCGCCCGTCAGGAGGCGGTATGCGAGCCCGCATAACCCACACCTTCGACTACCACTACAGCGCGCCGGTCTTCCTGGGTCCGCACCGTTTCTGCCTCAAGCCCCGGGGTCACGGCTTCCAGCGCCTGCTGCAGTTCCACCTGGCGGTCACGCCGGAGCCGTCGCGGTTCTATCCATTGCTGGCCGCCAGCGGCGACGAGATCCTGCGAGCCCGGTTCACCGGCAGCACCGGGCATTTCCGGGTCCAGGCGATCAGCGATGTGGAGACCCAGCAGCCCCCGGCCCTGGTCAGCTGCCTGGAGGACCAGGAGCCGCTGCTCCCCTATCCGGTGGGCCACCTCAACGGCGATCTGCTGGGCTCCCTGGAGGGCTGGCTGCCCAACGGCCAGCACGACCCGGCCGCGGTGGATCTGGCCCAGGAGGCGCTGATGGGCAGCGACCAGCGGGGGCTGATGTTCCTCGAGCAGCTGGTGGAGATCATCAAGGACCGGGTCAAGTACACCCAGCGGCATGTGGGACCGGCCTGGCCAGCGGGGCGCACCCTCAAGGAGCGGGTGGGCTCCTGCCGCGACCTGGCGATGCTGATGGTCGAGTCCTGCCGCTGCGTCGGCCTGCCGTCCCGGTTCGTGAGCGGTTACCACCTGGTGGAGCCGCAGCCTCAGCAGTACGACCTGCACGCCTGGGCGGAGGTCTATCTGCCCGGAGCCGGCTGGCGGGGGTTCGACCCCAGTGGCATGGGCAGCATTGACGACCGCTACATCACCCTGGCCACCTCCTCCAAGCCCACTCTCACCGCGGCGGTGAACGGCAGCTTCTCGGGCCCGGCGGGGGTGGAGAGCAAGCTGGAATGGGCCATCGAGGCGGAGCTGCTGGAACCCACACCCATGGGCTCCGTCAGGCATGAGCTGCTGCACGGCTGAAGCGAAGCCACTGTTAAGTTGCGCAAGCTGGTAGCCGATGCATCAGCGGCAGTCATACTCCCCAGGCCAGGACTGGTCCAGAACGCCGACTGCCGACGGTCCCCATGGCCAGCCCCACCCCCGCCCCGTGCCCGCCCAAGGGCCAGGCCCTCCTGGAGGCGATGCGGCGCCATCTGTTCTCCAGCCAGGCCAAGTCCGCTTCCCTCGCCACCACCCACGACCACTACGTCTGTCTGTCGCTGGCCGTCCGGGACATCCTGCTGACCAGCTGGGTGGACACGGCCGACACCTACACCTCCCAGCACGTCAGGACCGCCACCTACCTGTCGGCGGAGTTCCTGCTGGGGCCCCATCTGGAGAACAACCTGGTCATCCTCGGGCTGCGGGACGAGGCCAGGGCCGCCTGCGAAGCCCTCGGGTTCAGCCTCGAGGAGATGCTGGCTGAGGAACCGGAGCCGGGGCTGGGCAACGGTGGCTTGGGCCGCCTGGCGGCCTGCTTTCAGGAGTCGATGGCCACCCTTGAGCTGCCGGCCATCGGCTACGGCATCCGCTACGAGTTCGGCATCTTCCGCCAGCAGATCGGCCCCACCGGCCAGATGGAGAGCACCGATCCCTGGTTGGCCCGCGGCAACCCCTGGGAGGTGATCCGGCCGGAGTGGAGCTATCCGGTGCTGATCGGCGGCCAGACCGTGATCGGCGTGGCCTACGACACCCCGATCCTGGGCTTCGGCGTCCACACCGCCAACACCCTGCGGCTGTGGTCGGCTCAGGCGCCGGACGCCTTCGACTTCGCCTCCTTCAATGCCGGCGATTACACCCGGGCCGTGTTGCAGAAGGTGCAGTCGGAGACCCTCTCCAAGGTGCTCTATCCCAACGATGAGATGGAGCAGGGCAAGCGCCTGCGGCTCAGTCAGCAGATCTTCTTCGTCTCCTGCTCCCTGCAGGACATGTTCCGCATCCTCACCAGCCAGGGGATCCCGGTCACGGAGTTCCACCGAAAATTCGCTGTTCAGCTCAACGACACCCACCCCGCGATCGCCGTGGCGGAGCTGATGCGACTGCTGATCGATGTCCACGGCGTCGACTGGGACACGGCCTGGAGCATCACCACCGCCACGATCAGCTACACCAACCACACCCTGCTGCCCGAGGCCCTGGAGGCCTGGGGTCTGGAGCTGTTCCAGCAGCTGCTGCCGCGCCAGCTGCAGATCATCTACGAGATCAATGCCCGCTTCCTGCGCACCCTGCGCATCCGCTTCCCAGGCCAGCCGGAGCTGCTGGAGCGGCTGTCGCTGATCGAGGAGGGGCCGCACCGCAAGGTGCGCATGGCCCATCTGGCGGTGGTGGGCAGCCACACGGTCAACGGGGTGGCGGAACTGCACAGCCGCCTGCTGAAGGAGAACCTGTTCGCCGAGTTCGCCCGGGTGTGGCCCGAACGCTTCACCAACATCACCAACGGCGTCACCCCGCGGCGCTGGCTGGCGGTCGCCAATCCACCCCTGGCCGAACTGCTCAACGACGCCATCGGCACCGACTGGTGCCGGCACCTCGACCAGCTGCGCCAGCTCGAGCCCCTGGCCACCGACGCGGCCTTCCTGGAGCGCTGGCAGGGGGTGCGGGAGCAGGCCAAGGAGCGCCTGGCGGCGACGATCCGCCAGGACACCGGCGTGCTGGTGGACCCCGCCTCCCTGTTCGACGTGCAGGTGAAGCGCATCCACGAGTACAAGCGCCAGCACATGGCGGCCCTGCAGGTGGTGGAGCGCTACCTGCGCCTGCGGGCCGGGGAGGATCTGCCGCCCCGGACGGTGATCTTCGGCGGCAAGGCCGCCCCTGGCTACGCCATGGCCAAGCTGATCATCCGCCTGATCGTGGGCATGGCGGAGATCATCAACATCGACCCGGCGATAGACGGTCGTCTGCGGGTGATCTTCCTGCCCAACTTCAGCGTCAAGCTGGGCCAGAAGATCTACCCGGCGGTGGATCTCTCCGAGCAGATCTCCACCGCCGGCATGGAGGCCTCCGGCACCGGCAACATGAAGATGTCCCTCAACGGGGCCCTCACGATCGGCACCCTCGACGGCGCCAACATCGAGATCCGTGAGCGGGTCGGTGACGACAACTTCTTCCTGTTCGGCCACACCGCCGAGCAGCTGGCCGCCATCAACCGCAACGGCTACCACCCGATGCCCTGGCTGGAGAACGACGCCCTGGCCAAGGAGGCCATCGACCTGATCGGTTCGGGCCACTTCAGCGAGGGCGACCGCGACCTGTTCCATCCGCTGCTGGCCAACCTCTGCAGCAGCGACCCCTTCCGGGTGATGGCCGACCTGGGTGACTACCGCCGCGCCCAGAACGAGGTCGACAGCGCCTGGTGCGATGCCGGACGCTGGAGCATGATGTCCGTGCTGAATACGGCCCGCTGCGGCTTCTTCAGCAGCGACCGGTCCATCCAGGAGTACGCCGAACGCATCTGGAAGGTGGCCCCGGTTCCCGTCCGGTCCTGCAGCGTGATCTCGAGCCCGTCCCCATGAGCCTCCCGCAAACCGCATGAGCTGGTCCGCATGAGCTGGATGGACAGGGTGGCCGAGGCGGCCGAATCCCGCCTCAGGGCCGCCGGCATCCAGCTCACCCTCGGCGGCGAGCCCACCCTGGTGCCGCTGGAGCCGGAGGGGCCCGAGTGGAGCGTGACCGCCGACGGTCCCACCAAGCTCCCCATCGCCCGGGCCCTGGCCCGGGATCTGCAGCAGCGGCTCTGGCCCGGCAGCACCCTTCTGTACTGCCCCGGCAAGCGCTACGACGGCGAGGTCAATCCCCGCTGGGCCTTGCGCCTGTTCCTCGGCGCCGACGGCACGGCCCCCGTGCGCTGGCCAGGGCTCTGCCAGCCCGGCCTGGAGGGTCCCCCGCTGACGGTCGACGCCGCCCCGGCCTGGCTGGAGCAGCTGGGGGCCCGACTGGGCATCGCACTCCAGCCCGTGGATCTGCGGGACCCCTACGAACCCGAACGGCGGGTCTGGGCCGCCCCCCTGAGCGTGGCGCCGTCCGCAGCGGACGATCCGGAGGCCGCTGTGGCCTGGGCGGTGGCGCCCTGGCCCCTGGAGGAGGGCCTGCGGGAGCTCACCGGCGCCCCCGGCCCCGCCGGCCTGCGCCTGCCCCTGGAGCACCTGCCTGAGGACGTGCCCCGCCAGATGCTCACCCTGGAAGTGGACCCTGACGGCTGGGAGCTGTTCCTGCCCCCCCTGGCGCGGGAACCCCTGCGGCTGCTGCTGCAGGCGGTGGCGGACGGCCTCGGCGCGCTGGCGGCACCCCGGCTGAGCGGCGTGCTGCCGCTCGATGCCGGTGAGCGCTGGCAGGTGCTCGGCCTGACGGCCGACCCCGGCGTGCTGGAGATCAACCTGCCCGTCTGCCACGGCTGGACGGACTACCGCGACTGGCTGCAGCGGCTGGAGGAGGCCGGCGAGCGGGTGGGGCTGCGCAGCTGGAAGGACCTCGGTGATGGCCGCCAGGAGGGAACCGGCGGCGGCAACCACCTGCTCTGGGGCGGCCCAGACCTGGACCACCATCCCTTCTTCTCCCGGCCGGCCTGGCTGACCGGGATCCTGCGCTACTGGCAGCGCCATCCGGCCCTGGCCTACCTGTTCTGCGGTTCGGGGGTGGGGCCGGCCTCCCAGTCGCCGCGGCCGGATGAGGCGATCGGCGAATGCTTCGACCTGGAGCTGGCCTACAGGGCCATCGAGCAGGCGGACGGACGCCCCTCCGACGAACCGTTCGGCGACTGCCGGGGCCTGATCGGCGAGACGCTGCGCCATCTCCACGCCGACCGCAGCGGCAACAACCACCGCAGCGAGATCAGCTTCGACAAGTTCTGGAACCCCGGCGCCCCGGCCGGATGTCTCGGCCTGGTGGAGTTCCGGGCGCTGGAGAGCCTGCCCCGCATGGAGTGGAGCAGCACCATCGCCCTGCTGTGGAGCGCCCTGGCGGCGCACCTGCTCGAGCCCCGCCACCGGCCCGAATGGCTGCACGACTGGGGTCCGGCCCTGCACGACCGCCAGCTGCTGCCCAGCCAGCTGTGGGCCGACCTGGGGGCGATTCTGGCCGACCTGGCGGCCGATGGTCTGGCCCTGGATCCGGCGCCGTTCCGGGCCATCTGGGAGTGGCGTTTCCCGCCCCTGCTGCACTGGCACGGGGAGGCCGTCCCCACCGGTACGGCACCGGCCCTGGAGCTGCGGCCCGCCCCTGAGCCCTGGCCCCTGATCTGCGACACGCCGGTGCAGGGAGGGTTCACCAGCCGGTTCATCGACGGTTCCCTGCGCCGCTTCGAGGTGATGGCCAACGAATCCTTCCGCCGTGGCTGCGGGCTTTTCCTCAACGGCCGGCCCCTGCCGCTGGAGACCGGCGCCGACGGGACCGGACCGCCGCTGGCGGTCCGCTTCCGCTTCCAGCGGCTCTACCCATGCCTGCATCCGGCGATCGAACCCCACCTGCCGCTGGAGCTCCTGCTGCGCACCCCCGACGGCGAGTGGGGCTTCCGCCTGCACCCAGACGGCCATCGCTTCGAGGCTGTCGACGGACCCCTGGCGGCGCCGCTGCCCGGTGCCCTCCCCTGGCGGGGACGCCAGCGCCCGATGGATCTCACCATCGACCTCAGGATCGACTGAGCCGCTGACGCCAGGGGACGACCACGGGACGACCAAGCAGCGACAATCAAGTGCCCACGAAGGATCAGGGGAGGTTGAATTCTTCTCTTCTCCTCACTTTTTAGGCCCCGGGCTTCCCGGCTCTCCAGTGAAATCTTCAGGTTCAAGGCCGTTTTCCCGCCGCGCTTCAGCCAGGCAGGAGGGGTTCTTCCCCATCCTGGTCAGCAATGAAAACACTGCCTAAGATCCCTCGTGAATGGAACCTTCAGTGCAATCCTTCTGGTTCAGCACCCCGGCGGAACAGGGGCTGATTGCTTGCGTCGACAGGGTCGCCGATGCACTGCGTTTCGCTGCCGACCTGGGCAGCGATGATCTTGTGGTCCTTGATCTGGCCAGTGGTCATTTCATCGACTGCAATCGATCGGCCCATGAGCGGCTCGGCTACGCCCGCGAGCACTTCCTCACCCTCAATCCGGCGGCGATTCAGGCGGACGTGGAGCTGGCCGACGACCTGATGGCCAACCTCTGCGGCCGGCTGGGGTCCCTTCTCCAGGAGGCCGAGCGGCTCACCCATGTGGGCAGCTGGGAGCTGAACCACCGCACGGGGGAGCTGCTCTGGTCGAACGAGACCTACAGCATCTTCAACACCGCCCCGGAGCTGACGGCCCCCTCCTACGCCCACTTTCTCCAGACGGTGCATCCCCAGGACCGCGCCCTGGTCGATGCCACCTTCCAGGAGTCGTTCCGCACAGGCCGGCCCTACCGGATCGAACATCGCCTGCTCCTTGGCGATGGCCTGCTGAAGGTGGTGCTGGAGCGGGGGCGCACCACCCTGGATGATGACGGTGCGCAGCTCATCACCGTCGGCACCGTCCAGGACATCAGCGAGCAGCACGAGATCCAGCAGCAACTGGAGCGCATCGCCTTCGTCGATCCCCTCACCCGGCTGCCCAACAAGGCCGCCGCCGTCCGTCAGCTGGCCCGCCTGCTGCGGTCGGCCGGCTCCGAGCGCGGCATCGCCCTGATCAACCTCGACCTCGACACTTTCCAAGCGATCATCAACTGCCTGGGACGGGCGATCAACATCTCGCCGCTCCAGCTGGGGGCCGAGCGCCTACGACCTGGCGCCGGAGAACCTCGAGCTGGAGATCACCGAAACGGCGTTGCTGAACGATCCCGAACGGGCAGGAGAGCAGCTGCGGCAGCTCGCCGAAAGCGGCTTCAGCCTGCCCATCGTCAAGGCCACCATCGTCATGGCAAAGGAACTGGGGCTGATGACCCTGGCGGAGGGGGTGGTAACCGCCAAGCAGCTGCGGATGCTGCGGAGCCCGGGCTGCGATCAGTTCCAGGGTCACCTGCTCGGCCGGCCGATGCACGCCGAAGCGTTCGGCGCCCTGCTGGGCGGCGCGGCGGTGGCCTGAGGCCTCCTGAAGGCCTGCCGCTACCAGCTCACCCCGTGCAGCTTGGGCAGGGGGGCGGTCTTGGACGTGACGGCGAACAGCCGGGGGATGCGGTGGCTGTTGTAGACCCGGAACTCGCGCACCACGCTGGCGCCCTCCTCGCGTACGGCCTGGTTGAGCACCAGGGAGCCGTCGGGATCGGAGACGGAGCGGTGGAACGTGCCGGGAGGAATGCGCAGGATGTCGCCGCCGCAGTCGAGGCGAACGATGTGGTACTGGTAGTTCCAGCCCAGATTGACGAGGAAGAAGGTGCGGCCGCCGTGCATGGCGAGCAGGTTGTCCTCCTGGTGGGGGTGGAGATAGAATTGCCAGCTTCCGGTCTCGGGGCAGTCCGGTGGGCTCACCGCTGGACCGGAGTGGACCACCAGATCCCGCTTGTTGGAACGGGGCACGGTGATGTCGAAGAAGCGTACCGACGGGGTGTCGCGGAACTTCTCGTAGGGGATCAGCTCGAACATCGGTGCCGGCCGGGGACCCGGGCTGGCCCCCGAGGGCCGGTGTTCCTGCAGCTCGTCTCGCGACGGGACGGTGGCGGTCATGGGAGCGACTTCGTCAGAAGCCTCTGTGGTCTGTTCAGTGAACCTAATCCTGGCGGGGTTCCACGGTGAGATCGGCTACGAAAGGCCGCCGGGCCTGGGCCAGTTCCGGCGCTGGTGATGCCTAGGGTGAAGGCTGCCCAGGGACGGGCCGATGGGCCGCCACGACCACTGCTTCGGCTTCGAGGCCGACTTCGTCGGCGACCTGCGCTGCATCCCGATGGCGGTGCGGCGCAAGCTCGATCTGGTGGGGATCAAGCTGAAGCTGGTGCATTGGGGCGATCTCGACGCGGAGGAACGGCAGCGGCTGCTGGAGTGGCCTGACGATCACGCGTCCCTGGCGGCGCTGGACCACTGGCTCGCCCAGCGCACGGCTGCCATGGCCGCCGGTGTCGCCGGTCGGCTGGAGCCCGCCTGCGGCGCCCCCTGGCAGCGTGATGACGGCCCCCCGGAGGTGCTGCTCGCCTCCTGCCGCCAGCTGCGGCTGACCCTGCCCCCCCACGCCTGGGAGGAGCTCGATGAGCTGCAGCGCTTTGCCCTGGTGAAGCTCAGCCATCCGGGCCATGAGCACCGCAACCTGCCGCGGGCCCTGGCGGAATTCGGCCTGCTGGCCCCCGGCGCTTCCGGACCCGCGGCGCCGTGAGCGGTCTGCGGGCCTGCCTGCTCAGCGGCGGCACCAGCCGCCGCATGGGCACGGACAAGGCCCTGCTGTCCCATCCCGCCGGGGGCACCTGGCTGTCGTTCAGCCTCGGGCGGCTGGCGGCCCTGCCGCTGCCGATCACCCTGGTCAGCCACCACCCGGCCCACCACGCCCTGGCGCGGTCCCGGCGGGACGGGCTGGGCCGGCCGGTCACGGTGCTGGAGGAGCCGCCGCCCCGGGAGGGGCCGCTGCTGGCCCTCGATCGTCTGATGGCGCACCATCCCGGCCAGGACCTGTTGCTCTGCCCGGTGGACATGCCCTGGCTGGAGACCGCCGCCCTCGAGGCCCTGGTGGCCGCCGCCGCCACGGCTCCCGCCGCCATCCACCTGGCCCACGACGGCCGGCGGCTGCAGCCGCTGCTGGGGGTCTATCCGGCCCACCCCGGCCTGCGCCGGCGGCTGGGGGCCTTCACGGCGGCCGGCGGCCGGCGGCTGCAGGACTGGCTGGCGGCGGAGGCGGTGGTGCCGGTGCCCCTGCCGGCCGCGGGTCTGCGCAACGCCAACCGGCCCGACGACGTCACCGGCCTGTGGCCCTAGCTTGCCTGCCATGGCGGAGCGTCCCCTGGATCTGCATGGCCGGCCCCTGGGGGTGCTGCGGCTGTCGCTGACGGCCCGCTGCAATCTGGCCTGCCCCTACTGCTGCCCGGACCTGGAGGACCCGCCGGAGCTGCTGACCCTGGCGGAGCGGCTGGCCCTGGTGGTGGCGACCGTGGGCCTGGGGGTGCACACCCTGCGCCTCACCGGCGGCGAGCCCCTGCTGCATCGACGCCTGGAGGAGCTGGTCGCCGCCCTGCAGCCCCTGCGCCGGCGGGACCCCGGCGATCCCCGCGGCGCCCTGCGGGAGATCGCCCTCACCACCAACGGGGTGCTGCTGAACGCCGAACGGGCCCTGCAGCTCAAGGTCGCTGGGCTCGACCGGATCACCCTCAGCCTCGATGGCACCGACGGGGCCAGCGTGGCCCGCATGGCCGGCCTGGGGGGCGCCGCCGCCGGCGCCGCCGTGCTGGAGAAGGTGCTGGCGGCGATCCGCTACGCCCGGGAGGCCGGCTTCGACCCGGAGCGCGGGGCCCTGAAGCTCAACGCCGTGATCACCCGATCCGGCAATGCCGACCAGCTGCTCCCCCTGGCGGCCATGGCCCGGGAGCAGGGGCTGGAGCTGCGTCTGATCGAGTTCATGGACGTGGGCAACCGCAACGGCTGGGTGCCGGAGCAGGTGCTGCCGGCGGCCGAGATGGTGGCCCGCATCGGAGCGGCCTGGCCACTGGAGCCGGTGGGGCGGGCGCCCCACGGCACCGCCGGCCGCTGGCGCTACCGGGACGGCGGTGGTCACCTGGCTGTGGTGGCCTCGATCACGGCACCCTTCTGCGGCGACTGCAACCGGCTGCGGATCACCGCCGATGGGGTGGCCTACAGCTGCCTGTTCGCCGCCAGCGGCACTGACCTCAAGCCCTGGCTTCGGCCCCGGCCCGATCCGGAGCGGCTGCGGCATGCCCTCGAGGCGCTGTGGCATGCCCGCCGCGACCGCTGGAGCGAGGAGCGGCAGGAAGCGGCCGAGCAGCGGCCGGCGCCGGCGGAGATGGCCTACCTGGGGGGCTGATCGGCGCGGGGAGACGCCCAGGCCGGTGCCGTCGTCGCCGTGGAAGTATTCATGGAACAGATGCAGGCGCCGGCCATCGGCATCGGTGAGGAAGGCGGCGGCGGCGCCGTAGGCCGGCGGCGGGGCGTCCTGGCCAGGCTTGTCGGTGCACGGCAGGAACAGGCCGATCAGCCGGTCGGTGATCAGGTCGGCGGCCTGCTGGAGGCTGAGCCACTGGCCGGAGCCAGTGGGGCACTCCACATGGAAGCCGTCACCGGCGTAGCGGTGGAACTGCTGTAGGGCCTCGATCAGCAGATGGTTGACGGGAACCACACCGGGCCGCGCCAGTTGGAATTGCCGCCGAACAGGCCGGAGCGTGATTCCGCCGGCTCGTAGCCGACCCGATGCTCCCGGCCATCGAAACAGAACACGTACGGGTGGTCGGCATGGTGGCGGGAGAGGGAGCGGATGCCGTGGTCGCCGAGGAACTCGGCCGGATCGAATGAGGCGCTCCAGCAGGCGCCGGACGCGATCCTCCGCCACGAAACGGTTGGGGCTGAGGTAGGTGAGGGCGAGCAGGCGGCGGGCCTTCTGCCCCCGGGTCTCCATGCAGGCCACGCTCACCTTCAGATCGGGGCGGTGCCGGATGAACCATTCCAGCCGCTCCTGGAAGGCGGGCAGCCGCTCGAGCACCTCCGGTTCGAGGATGGCGATGGCGAACAGGGGAATCAGCTCCACCATCGAGCGGATCTTGAGCGGCAGCCGCTGCCCGTCGGGCAGATGGAGCACGTCGGGAAAGAAGCCGTCCCCGTCGTCCCAGAGATGGTGGCCGCCCTCGCTGCCGGAGGCATTCATGGCCGCGGCGATGTAGAGGAAATGCTCGAAGAACTTCGTCGCCATTTCCTCGTAGACGGGATTCTCCTGCGCCAGCTCCAGGGAGATCGTGAGCATGCTGAGGCAGAACATGCCCATCCAGCTGGTGCCATCGGCCTGCTCGATGAAGCCACCGGTGGGCAGGGGGCGCTGCGATCGAACACCCCGATGTTGTCGAGGCCGAGGAAGCCGCCCTGGAAGATGTTGTTGCCCTCCGCGTCCTTGCGGTTCACCCACCAGGTGAAGTTGAGCAGCAGCTTCTGGAACACCCGCTCCAGGAAGGGTCGGTCGCCGCGGCCGCTCGCCTGTTTCTCCAGGCTGTACACCTGCCAGGTGGCCCAGGCGTGCACGGGCGGGTTGACGTCGCCGAAGGACCACTCGTAGGCGGGCAGCTGGCCGTTGGCGTGCAAGTACCACTCCCGGGTCAGCAGGTCGAGCTGGTGCTTGGCGAAGCCGGGATCCACCAGGGCGAGGGGCACGCAGTGGAAGGCCAGATCCCAGGCGGCGAACCAGGGGTACTCCCATCCATCGGGCATGGACAGCACGTCGTCGGCATGGAAGTGCGGCCACTGGCGGTTGCGGCCGTGGCGGCGGGACGGCGGCGGTGGCGTGGCCGGATCCCCCGCCAGCCACTCCCGGATCCCGTAGAGGTAGGTCTGCTTGCCCCAGAGCAGGCCGGCGAAGGCCTGGCGCTGCAGCTCCCGCAGCTCGGGCGGCAGCCCGGGTGGGTGCAGGGCTGCGTAGAAGGCGTCGGCCTCCCGCTGCCGCGCCCGGCAGATGGCCTCGAAGTCCGCGCCGAGGGGGTCGGCCGTGAGCCGGCGATCCACCAGCCGCAGCTTCAGCACCAGGGTTTCCCCCGCCGCCAGGGGCAGGACGTAGTGCAGCGACGCCTTGGTGCCGATGCCCTCGGGATTCACCGCCCCCCGCTCGCCCGCCACCACCCGGTCGTTGATGCCGTCCTTGAGGTAGGGGCCGGCGTTGGCGGCGCCGAACAGCCGGCGGGGCGGGCCATGCCTGCGGCTCCGGGGGAACGGGCCGGATCGAGGGGCGCGGTTCGTCACCGCCCCAGCTCCAGGTGTTGCGGAACCAGAGCGTGGGCAGCAGGTGCAGGGCGTGGGGATCGGGCCCCCGGTTGGTGACGCTCAGATGGATGAGGATGTCGTCCGGGGCACCCTTGGCGTAGGTCACCTCGATGTCGCAGAAGCGATCGCCCGCGAAGATGCCGGTGTCGAGCAGTTCGTACTCAGGGGCGTCGCGGCCGCGGCGGCCGTTTTCCGCCACCAGCTCCTCGTAGGGGAAGCGCCCGTGGGGTAGCGGTACAGCGCCCTCATCCAGCTGTGGCTGGGGGTGCTGTCGCGGTGGAAGTAGATCTCCTTGACGTCCTCGCCATGGTTGCCTTCTGGGCCGCTGAGTCCGAACAGCCTTTCCTTGAGGAAGGTGTCGTGCCCGTTCCAGAGGGCGAGGGCGAAGCAGAGGCGCTGGCGGTTGTCGCAGAGGCCCAGCAGGCCGTCCTCCCCCCAGCGGTAGGCCCGGGAACGGGCCTGCTCGAAGGGGAAATGCCTCCAGGCGTTGCCGTCGGCGCTGTAGTCCTCCCGCACCGTGCCCCACTGGCGATCGCTCAGGTAGGGGCCCCAGCGTCGCCAGCGGGCTTCGCGGCGATCGTCGTCGGCGAGCCGCTGCCGCTCCGCCGCCGCCCCCTCCGGCACTTCATCCGCCCCTCGTCGGCGTCAGGCGCCATGGCCGGTGGCGACCAGCCCCCGCACCAGCACCGGCACCCGCTTGAAGGCCGGGGTGCCGCAGCGGGGGTCGATGACGGCCTTCATCAGCATGTTCACCTCCGGGTAGAACATCAGCGCCGCCCCCTCGCGGATCTCGCCGGGGATGATCTCGACGCCCTCCAGGGCGCCCGCCTCCCCCTGCACCGTCACCCGCTGGTGGGCCGCCAGGCCGGCGCGGCGCAGGTCGGCCCGGTTCATCAGGATCGTGTGGCGGTGGGGCATGCCCCGGTAGCTGTCGCCCGCCTTGTAGACGACGGTGTTGTGCTGGCCGTAGCTGCGGGCCGTGATCAGGGCCAGCACCAGGCCCCCCTCCCCCGGCGGCAGGCCGCCGAAGTGCTCCGCCTCCGGCAGCGTGAGTTCGGGCAGGGGGGTGGGCGCCATCCGTGCCTTGCCGGAGGGGGTGGGGAAGTGGGGGCGCTCGAACAGGCGCCCCTCGACGCTGAACTCCTGCCGGGTGGCGTCGATGCGGCCGATCGGTCCGTAGCCGGGCACGGTGCGGCCGATCAGTTCCCGCACGTAGACGGGATCCTGCAGCCGCCCCCAGTCGATCGGATCGGTGCCCATCAGCCGCCGGGCCAGTTCGGCCAGGAAGGCCACCTCGCTGATCAGGTCGGCGCTGCGCAGGTGGGTGGTGCCCGGTTCGTTGAGGCGCACGTAGTTGTTGCCCGACTCAGTGGTGGTGCGGTGCGGGGTCTCGAAGCGGTTGAACACCGGCAGCACCAGGGTCTGGCGGGCGGCCAGGCCGTGGAAATGGCCCTGGTTGGGCTTGGTGGCCAGATAGAGGATCGTGTCGATCCGCCCCAGGGCCCGCTTCGCCTCGCCGCTGTCGGGGTTGGCGCCCCAGAGGTTGCCCCCCAGGCACAGCAGGCTGTCGACCCGGCGAGCAGCGGCGGCCTCGATCAGGGCGCGGGTGTCGTAGCCGGGCACCCGGCTCAGGGGCCGGCCCAGCAGCTGCTCCAGGGCCCGCTGCATCTCCGCCCGCAGCTTCACCGTGACCCCCATCGAGCCGAAGCCCTGCACGTTGGAGTGGCCCCGGATCGGCATGGTGCCGGCGCCGGGCCGGCCCACGTTGCCGCTGAGCAGGGCCGTGTTGGCGATTGCCTGCACGTTGTCGATGCCGTTGGCGTGGTGGGTGATGCCCATCGCCCAGGCGAACACCACGCCCCGGGCCGCGGCGATCACGGCGGCGGCGTGCTCCAGCTCCCGGCGGCTCAGACCGCAGCTGGAGGTGATCGCCTCCCAGGAGGTGACCTCCAGCTGCGCCAGCAGCGATTCCCAGCCCTCGGCGTGGGCGGCAAGAAAGTCGCGCCGTACGGCGCCGGCCTCCAGCAGGGCCTTCTGCAGCCCCAGGAACACGGCCGTGTCGCTGCCCGGCACGGGCTGCAGGAACAGCGAGGCGATCTCCGAGCCCGCCAGCATCGAGCGGATCGGGAAGGCGGGGGAGCCGAACTTCAGCAGCCCCACCTCGATCACCGGGTTGATGACGATCACCGTGCCGCCCCGCTGGCGCAGCTTGATCAGCTCGTTCATCAGCCGCGGGTGGTTGGCCGGGGCGTTGGAGCCCACCAGCACCACGCAGTCGGCCTGCTGAAGGCTCTCCAGGCTCACCATCGAGGTGCCTGAGCCGAAGATGGCGTTGAGCCCCACGGTGGAGGGGGCGTGGCAGAGGTCGGAGCAGTCGGCCAGGTTGTTGGAGCCCATGGCCCGCAGCAGCAGCTGCAGCAGGTAGGCGGCTTCGTTGGAGGAGCGGCCCGAGCTGTAGGAGGCCACCCGCTCCGGCGGGCGCCGGAAGGCGGCCTCGGCGATGGCGAACACGTCGTCCCAGCCGATGCGCTCGTAGTGGCTGCCGCCCTCCCGCAGCAGCAGGGGGTGGCTGAGGCGGCCGAGGCGGTCGGCCTCCATCGAGCTGAGCTGCTGGAGGTCCGCCAGGCTGCGGCGGCCGAACACCCCCTCGCTCACCGCCGGCTGCAGCTCGGCCATGATCGCTTCGACGCTCTTGAGGCAGCGCTGCAGTGGCTCCCCCAGTTCGTCAAAGAAGCCGCCGTGCTGGCCGCCGGTGCCCCAGGCGCAGGAGAGGCAGGCGCTGCGGTGGTTGAGGGTCTGCCAGAGCTTCAGCCCCCGGGGGCTGAGGGTGGCCCTGGCCCAGCCGTCGATCAGGGGCCAGCCGCCGCCCTGGTCAGGGGCGGCGGGTTCGGCGGGGCTGGCGTCGTCGCTCATGGTGCCGGCCGGAAGTGGCCCTCACTCTGGCCGCTGGGATCCACGGGTGGGGGGGCAGGCACCGTCCGGGCCCCGTGCCGTGTGGCGCCTGGCACCGCCAGAATCGGGCTGTCCATGGATGCTCATGTCAACGGCCTTCGGCCATCAGCGCAGCCAGGAGGCACCCATGCTCCGCCATTTCGACCACGTCACCGTCGTCGTGCGCGACCTGGCGGCGGCCCGGCACTTCTTCGCCCTGCTGGGCTTCGTCGAGGACAAGGCCGTGGTGATCAGCGGGCCCCAGTTCGCCCAATACATGGGGGTGGAGGGCATCGAGGCCGACCACGTGACCCTCGTGCTGGCCGGGGCGATGCCGCGCCTGGAGGTGCAGCTGCTGCACTACCGCCACCTCGAACCCCTTCCCGAGCCGGCCATGGACAACCTGGCCCGGGTGGGCTTCGACCACATCTGCTTCGCCGTCGACGACCTGGAGGCCACGGTGGCTCGGCTGCAGGCCGGGGGTGTCCAGCTGCGCAACGCGGTGATGGACTTTCATCACCGCAAACTGGTGTTTCTGCGGGGTCCGGGGGCATCACCGTGGAGCTGGCGGAATGGAAGGGGGGCTCGGCCGCATGGAAGCGTGTCGCACATTGCTGCCAGGGCAAGACGCCGTGGTTAGGTCCCTTGGATTCAGGTATGGCCAATCACAGCCTGCCGAACTGGACTCAGACAGTGGCCATCGATGCCCGGAACAGCTTGAGCAGGTTGTGGGTGGTGGCCATCAGCGCCCCTATCCCGTTCCCATTTCCCCAGGCCGCGCCATCGGAAGTGATCCAGGCCCCTGGCGCCTTTGATCTGACCGGACATGGGCTCCAAGATCGTCTTGCGCAAGGCGTAGATCGCCTGGCCGGCCTTAGATCTGAGCTTCCGATCCATTCGGCCCCGGGCATCAGGATCTCTGGGCGCTGGTCCCCGGGATGGCCTGGGCCGCTGGCCATGCTCCCGCTGGCTGGTGGAGATTTAGGCGTTGAGCTCCTTCTCCCGGCAGGCTTCCAAGGTGGCGGCTCGGCATCGCCAGCCGATTGCTCCCCGAACTGAGGATTGGTGATACCAGGCCTCTCGTCTGGGAGGTCCCGATCGCCAGCCTCTGAGCGTCCTCCGCTCGCCTGTGGGGACCACGAGCGCGGCGTGATGGCGTTTGCGGCGCCGCAGCTCTGGAGGCAGCTCGTCGCCCCGCTTGCCCTTGCCGTGCTGCCCGTCCTCCTGGGCATCGATGATCTCGGTTTTGCGCAGCAGCGAACGCATCTCGCCCTCCAGCTGCCGCTCGCTCCACTGCTTCGCAGAAGCCCTCTGGGCTGAAGCATCCGCTCGTGGCCCATAGCCTTGTGTTGGCTGGCACGGGCTTTCACCTTGGTGTCATCCAGGGCGACATGGCCCAGCTTCACCAGCCCCGCCGTCTGGCGGAGCCGCATGGCCTGAACAACCAGTCCAGCCAGGGCATCGAGATGACGACGGCGGAAGTCGTTGATCCGGCTGTGGTCCGGTTGCTGGTTGCCGGTGAGCACCCGGAACGCGGCTTCTTCCCAGCAGGCCTTCACGATCTTGCGGGAACTGCTCAACCCGATGCCGTAGGCGTACGGAAGCAGGAGCACCATCATTCCGGGGGCGTAAGCCCTCTTCTTCACGCGGATCTTGCTGCCGTTAGACGACAGACGGCGTGAATGACCTTGAGATCGAGCTCAGCGCTCAGACCCAGAGGGAAAAACACCAATTGAATCTCCGGCAATCCATTCCAAGGGTGAGGGCGGGAAGAGCCGCGTCAGATCGGGATTCCAGGGCCGGAGGGATTTGGGCTTGACCATGCCCATGATCCTGCTGAAAACCATTGCAGCCCCAGTGGTTTGGGCAGATTCGGAGCGGCTGTGGAGCGCTTGGGCGCTGGTCTGTGCACGACAGGTTCCTAGCCCGGAGCGATCGGCTCAGGCCCGGCGGCGCACCATCCGCAGCAGCTGACCGGCCTCGGGCACGCCGGCCAGGCTGGCCAGCAGGCCGTAGAGGCCCACCGCCATGGCGGCGCAGCTCGTGTTCTGGAGCAGCAGACCCCCCAGGCCCGGGGGCCAGGCCACCGCCTGCGAGAGCCACCAGCAGGCTGCCCCGCCGGCCAGGGCGGCCAGCAGCAGCTTGCCGCTGTCGGCGGCCCAGGGCCGCAGGGGCAGACCCCCCAGCCGGCGGCTCAGGGCCAGCAGCAGGCCGGTGCAGGTGATCAGGTTCACAGCCACGGTGGCCAGCACCAGCCCCGCGGCGCCGGCGTTGAGCATGGGCAGCTGGAGGCCCCACGCCGGGGTGGGGCCGCCGGTGAAGGCCCAGCAGAAGAGCGCGTTGAGGCCGATGCCGGCCACGGACCAGCGGAAGGGGGTGTTGCCGTCGCCGAGGGCATAGAAGACCCGCACCAGCACGTCGCGGCCCAGGTAGGCCGGCATGCCGATCCCGTAGGCCATCAGCAGCTGGCCCACCAGGTCGGCGGCGCCGCGGTCGAAGGCGCCGCGCTGATAGATGAGGGCCACGATCGGCACCGCCAGGGCCACCATCAGCGCCCCCAGGGGCAGCATGGTGGCGTTGGAGAGCATCAGGCCCTGGCGGATGCGGGCCACCAGTTCGGGCCGGTCCTCCGGCGCCGTGAGGCGGGCGTACACGGGCAGCAGGGGCACCAGCAGCACATTGGAGAGCAGGCCCAGGGGGGTCTGCACCAGCAGGTTGGCGTAGCCCAGGCCCGCCGCCGCCGCCGGCATCCCGGAGGCGAAGAACAGCGACACGAACACGTTGATCTGCAGCATGCCCGAGGAGAGGGTGGCCGGACCCATCACCTGCAGCACCTCGCGCACGCCAGGATCGCGCCAGTCCCACACCAGCTGGAGGCGGTTGAGGCCCTCCTTCGCCAGGGCCGGCAGCTGGATCAGCCATTGCAGGATCGCCCCCACCGTCGTGCTGGCGGCCAGCACCACGCCCCCGATCACCGTGGCGGCCGGCAGGGTGATGCCGCTGCCCAGCTGCCACCAGAGCAGGCCGATGCCGCCGATCACGGCGACGCTGGAGAGCAGGGGGCTCACCGAGGGCAGCCAGAACACGTCGGCGGCGTTGAGGGCGCCGAAGCCGAGGCCGATCAGGCCGGCGAACAGGGCCATCGGCGCCATCCAGCGCAGCTGCAGCACCGCCAGGGCGTGGCGCTCTGGATCGAGGCTCGGACCCACCAGATCGATGAGCGGATCGGCGGCCACCAGCAGCAGCAGGGTGACGACGATCAGCCCGGCCCCCACGAGGGTGTTGATGCTGGCCAGGACATGGGCGCCCTCATGCCGCGGCCGCCGGGCCAGGACGCTGACCATGGCGCTGTGGAACGGGCCGTTGATGCCGCCGAGCAGGATCAGCAGGAACCCAGGCAGCACGTAGGCGTAGTTGTAGGCGTCGTAGGCGGCACCCACGCCGAAGGCGGCGGCGATCACCTGCTGGCGCAGCAGACCGGCGACCTTGCTGAGGGCCGTGGCCACCCCCACGATCAGGGCAATCCGGCGCAGGGATCGGGCCATGGCGGCAGTGGATTGCCCATCGGAACGCACGGCAGTATGGCCGGCTACCCCCGGGCACCCGATCCATGGCCCCAGCGACCGTTGCCGTGTCCGTGCTGTCCACCGGTCCGCTGGTGGAAGGGGTGCTGCTGAAGCGCTACAAGCGCTTCCTGGCCGATGTGGCCCTGGATGAGGGCATGACGGTGACGGCCCACTGCCCCAACACCGGGCCGATGACCGGCGTGCTGCTGCCGGGCGGTCGTGTGCGTCTGCGCCACGATCCCTCACCCAGCCGCAAGCTGGCCTGGACCTGGGAGCAGGCCGAAGTGCCCGGCCATGGAGGCCGTCCGGTCTGGGTGGGGGTCAACACGGCGCTGCCCAACCGGCTGGTGCGGGCCACGATCGAGGCGGGATGCCTGGAGCCCTGGCTGGGCCCGATCGCCGGCATCCGGGCCGAGGTGCCCTACGGCGAGGGGCGCCGCAGCCGGATCGATCTGCTGCTGACACCGGCGGAGGGCGCCGCCGATCCCCGGCCGATCTACGTGGAGGTGAAGAACACCACCTGGAGCGACGGCGACCTGGCCCTGTTCCCCGACACGGTCACGGAACGGGGTCAGAAGCACCTGGTGGAGCTCACCGCCCTGGTGCCGGCAGCCCGGGCGGTGCTGGTGCCCTGCCTGAGCCGCGGTGACGTGACGCGCTTCGCGCCGGGGGACAGCGCCGACCCCCGCTACGGGGAGCTGTTCAGGGCCGCTGCCGCGGCCGGGGTGGAGGTGCTCCCCTGCCGTTACCGCTTCGAGGCGACGTCAGTGACGTGGCTGGGCCTGGCCGCTCAGGCGTGGTGATGGTGGTAGTGGGTGCCGCGATAGACGAGATCGAGGCCCTCATCCACCGGGGACGGCTGGTGCCGCAGCGGCGCGTCGTAGTGATGGCCGCGGTAGACGTGGTCGATCGGGGCGGGCGAGGGGAGCTCGTCGTGGGCGTGGTCGTAGGAGAGACCGCGATAGCAGAGGGCGGAACGGGCCATGGCGACAGAGGCGAAGGCAGGGAAGCCACTTAGACCTCCCTGATGCATTTCTAGCGCCTCGATACTGTTCATTCTGAACGTTTGTGCAAACTCTCTACATTTTTTAAGGTCGAGCCCGGTCCGGGGCCGCCGACCGTCGCGGGGGGTCTCGGCTTCATTTGGTAGCGAATCAGACATTGGAACAGGAGTCCGTCATGGATAGTCGAGGCTTGTTGATGCCTGCTCCGGCGTCAGAAGTCGAACGTTCTCTTCACCACGTTCCCATGATTGATTCAAGTCACCCGCACAAGGTTCGACCGCCGAGAAGCCTCAGCGAGACCAGTCTGCTGGAGGCTCCGGCCCTGCTCTTGCGCAAGGTTCGTGGTCTCTCCTCACGAGCGGGCCTGACCTGGTTTGCCTGTGTGCCTCTGGCGCTGTTCATCCTGGGCGTGTTCAACCTTTCGGCCCACGCGGCCGAACTGCCTGAGCTCACCCCCGCCTTCCTGATCAACAACCTCTGGCTGGCCATCGCGGCCTTCCTGGTGATCTTCATGAATGCCGGCTTCGCGATGGTGGAGGCCGGCCTCTGTCGCCAGAAGAACGCCGTCAACATCCTGGCCAAGAACCTGATCGTCTTCGCCCTGGCGGTGACGGCCTACTGGTTCATCGGCTACTCCCTGATGTACGGCGACTCGATCGCCGGTGGCTGGATCCAATTCAAGGGCCTGTTCTTCGACCCCACCGTCACCCCTGAGATGGTGACCGAAGGCAAGCTCGTTCCCAGCGTCGACTTCCTCTTCCAGGCCGCCTTCGCTGGCACCGCCGCCACGATCGTTTCCGGTCTGGTGGCCGAGCGCATCAAGTTCAAGGAGTTCGTGATCTTCTCCCTGATCCTGGTGGGCATCATCTATCCGATCGCCGGCAGCTGGAAGTGGAACGCCAACGGCTGGCTCAACCAGCTCGGCTTCATCGACTTCGCCGGATCCACCCTGGTCCATTCCGTCGGCGCCTGGGCCGGTGTCGTCGGCGCCATGATCCTCGGCCCCCGCATCGGCAAGTACGTCGACTCAAAGCCCCAGGCCATTCCCGGCCATAGCCTGGCCCTGGCTACCCTCGGCTGCCTGATCCTCTGGCTCGGCTGGTACGGCTTCAACCCGGGCTCCGTCCTGGCCATGAACGAAACCGTCCCCTACATCGCCGTCACCACCACCCTGGGCGCCGCCGGCGGCGGCATCGCCGGCACCCTGATCTCCCAGATCCACTCCGGCAAGCCCGACCTCACCATGGCCATCAACGGCATCCTGGCCGGCCTGGTGGGCGTCACCGCCGGCTGCGACGGCTTCCCCATGTGGGCCGCCTGGGTCGTCGGCTTCATCGGTGGCGCCATCGTCGTCTACGCCGTCAGCTTCATGGATTCGATCGGCATCGACGACCCCGTCGGCGCCTTCTCCGTCCACGGTGTCGGCGGCATCTGGGGCACCCTGGCCGTGGGCCTGTTCAACAAGGACGCCGGTCTGCTCCTCGGCAAGGGCTTCAACCAGCTGGGCCTGCAGTTCCTGGGCGTCTTCGCCTACGCGATCTTCACGATCATCACCGCCTGGATCCTCTGGAGCATCCTCGGCGCCCTCACCGGCGGCATCCGGGTCCACGAGAAGGAGGAGCTGGTCGGTCTCGACATCAGCGAGCACGCCATGGAGGCCTATCCCGACTTCGTCGCCTCCACCAACTGACCCCTGGAGCCCGCTCCCGGATCCGACCGCGGCCCTGGCCGCGGTTTTTTTCGCCCGACCCACTGCCGACCCCCATAGAGTCAGCACAACCCGGACCCTGCCTGTGGACACCCGTGCCTTCAAGCGCTCCCTCCACCACTCGGATCGCTACAACCGCCGCGGCTTCGGCCTGGGCGATGAGGTCGCGGGCAGCCTCGAGCAGGCTTATCAGAGCAATCTGATCGCCAGCCTCAGGGAGAACGGCCACGTGCTGCAGCGTGGCCGCCTCCGGATCCGCCTGGCGGAGGCCTTCGGCTTCTGCTGGGGCGTGGAGCGGGCCGTGGCCATGGCCTACGAGACCCGCCGCCACTACCCCAGCGAGAGGATCTGGATCACCAACGAGATCATCCACAACCCCTCGGTCAATGCCCATCTGCGCCAGATGGACGTGCGCTTCATCCCGGTCGACGACGACGTCAAGGACTTCTCCGAGGTGGGCATCGGCGACGTGGTGATCCTGCCGGCCTTCGGCGCCACGGTGCAGGAGATGCAGCTGCTCAACGAGCGGGGCTGCCACATCGTCGACACCACCTGCCCCTGGGTCTCGAAGGTGTGGAACACCGTCGAGAAGCACAAGAAGCATGCCTTCACCTCGATCATCCACGGCAAGGTGAAGCACGAGGAGACCCTGGCCACGAGTTCCTTCGCCGGCACCTACCTGGTGGTGCTAGACTTGGCCGAAGCCCGCATGGTCAGCGACTACATCCTGGAGCGGGGCCAGGGGGCCACCGATCGCGAAGCCTTCATGGCCCACTTCGCCAACGCCTGCTCCCCCGGGTTCGATCCCGACCGCGACCTTGTGCAGGTGGGCGTCGCCAACCAGACCACCATGCTCAAGAGCGAGACCGAGGAGATCGGCCGGCTGTTCGAGCGCACCATGATGCAGCGCTACGGCTCCGCCGGGCTTGACGAGCACTTCCTGGCCTTCAACACCATCTGCGATGCCACCCAGGAGCGCCAGGACGCCATGTTCGCCCTGGTGGACGAGCCTCTCGACCTGATGGTGGTCATCGGCGGCTACAACTCCTCCAACACCACCCACCTGCAGGAGATCGCCGTCAGCCGCGGCATCCGCTCCTTCCACATCGACACCCCCGAGCGGATCGGACCGGGCAACCGGATCGAGCACAAGCCCCTGGGGGGAGAGCTCGAGACCCTGGAGCCCTTCCTCCCCCAGGGGCCGGTGCGGGTGGGCATCACCTCCGGGGCCTCCACCCCCGACCGGGTCGTGGAGGACGTGATCGAGCGGCTGGTGGGCCTCAGCGAGGAGTGAACCCCGAACGGGTGGCTTTACATTCACGAAAGGTTTTCCTCCCCCCAGGGCCGCCCGGGAGATCCGAACCCCCGTCCTTTCTGGCCGTTCCCCTCTGACCCACCGCACGCCCCAGACCACGATGGCGGCAGGTTCCCCCCTGCACCAGGCTGCCGACGCCGCCGGGGCCACCCCGGTCGAACGCCTGCGCGACCGGCAGGACCCTGCCATCCGCCGCTACGCCAGCACCTTCGCCGATTTGATGGAAATGCGGGCTCCGGCCGCCGTGGTGGGCGCCTACCTCGACCGTCATGAGGGCTGGTTCCGCCGCTGCGCCGCCCCGATGACGGTGGAGCCCATCGGCAGCCAGGGTTATGTGCTGACCCTCGGCCGCTTCGGCAACTTCGGCTTCGAGGTGGAGCCCACCATCGGCCTCGAACTGCTCCCCCAGGCCGCCGGCATCTACCGCATCGTCACCGTGCCCCTGCCCCAGTCCGACGCGGCCCTGCGGGGGCTCTACGACGTCGAATTCGCGGCCTCCCTGCGGCTCGATGAGGCCAGCGGCTCCGAGGTGTCCCATGAGGAGGTGGATGGGGTGATGCTCCACACCCTGGTGCGCTGGCAGCTCGACCTGGCCGTGTGGCTGCGCCTGCCGGCGATGCTCTCGTTGCTCCCGGAGCACCTGGTCCAGAGCAGCGGCGACCACCTGCTGCGTCAGATCGTGCGGCAGATCTCACGCCGGCTCACCTGGAAGGTACAGGAAGATTTCCACGCCAGTCACGGCATCCCCTGTCCTCCCCGGCGCCGGGCCCAGTTCTGAGGGTTCGTCCTCAGGGAGTGGGGGCGGTGAGGATCTTGTTGACGATCTGCATGCCGCTCACGGCCTGCCACAGGAACAGGGTCATGAGGGTCATGTTGAGCCCCACGTGCACCTTGCGGGCGATCAGGTTGCCTGCCTGCATCAGGGGCGAGAGGGAGGCCGCCAGGGCGATCAGCGAGAGCATGCCCAGGCCCACCAGCAGGTGCGGGCCGACGAACAGCTTGCCGTTGTTGATGTAGGTGACGGCCATGCCGCCGACGCAACCGAGCACCATCAGGGCCAGCACGAGGCTGCCGAACTGGAAATGGCGTTTGGCGAACTGGCCCTTGATCAGCTCCTTGCGGTCCTCGGCGGAAGCCGTCCGTGTCTTCTTGGCCTTGATCCCCAGAACCATGGCGTAACCCGCCAGACCCAGCAGCACCCACATCAGCAGGGGATGGACGAAGTTGAGGCCGAAGGCGAGCGAGGCGGGCAGGGCGGCGAACATGGCGCGTCGGAACTCCACCGGGCCGGGGCCGGCTGTGAGTGCTCCGAAGTTACAACTCTCCGCGGCCTCAGTGCAGAAAGTGACGCCGGCCGGTGATCACCATCACCATGCCGTTGGCATTGCAGGCGGCGATCGAATCGGCGTCGCGCTTGCTGCCGCCGGGTTGAATCACCGCCCGGATGCCGTGCTCCGCCGCCAGCCGCACGGTGTCGTCGAAGGGGAAGAAGCCGTCGCTGGCCAGGACGGCACCCCTGGCGGCCTCCCCGGCCGCCTCCAGGGCCAGTCGGGCCGAGCCCACCCGGTTCATCTGGCCCGCCCCGACCCCCAGGCTGCGGCCGTCCCGGGCCACCAGGATGGCGTTGGAGCGCACGTGGCGCACCACCTGCCAGGCGAAGCGCAGATCCCGCCATTCGTCGGCGTCGGGCCGGCGCTCGCTCACCACCTGCCAGGCGTCGGGATCGGCGGGGCCGTCGTCCGCCTGCTGGGCCAGCACCCCCCCCAGTACGCTGCGCAGCTGCAGGGCTCCGGCTGCTCCCGCCACGGCACCGGGGTCGAGCTCCAGCAGGCGCAGGTTGGCCTTCGCCGCCAGCCGCCGGTGGGCCGCCTCTGAAAAGGAGGGCGCCACCACGCATTCCAGGAACAGCCCCGCCAGGTGCTCGGCGGCTGCCCCATCCACCGCCCCGTTGAGGGCGACGATGCCACCGAAGGCCGAGACCCGGTCGGCATCCAGGGCCCGCAGCAGGGCCTCGGCGCCGTCGCCGCCGATGGCGACGCCGCAGGGGTTGGTGTGCTTGATCACAACCGCCGCCGGCTCGGCGCCCGGGCCGTAGCCGAAGGCCGCCACGGTGGTGATGGCCGCCTCCAGGTCGATCAGATTGTTGTAGCTGAGTTCCTTGCCCTGGAGCTGGCGGGCCGCCCCCCACCCCACGCCGGCCTGTCCGAACCAGCGAGCGCTCTGATGGGGATTCTCGCCGTAGCGGAGCACCTGCCGCAGGGGCAGCTCCAGCCGCAGGGGCTCACCGGAGGCTTCGGCCCCGTCCGCGTCGGCAAGACGGCCATCGATCCAGGCCGCGATGGCGGCGTCGTAGGCGGCGGTGTGGGCGAAGGCCGCCAGGGCGAGCTGGCGACGCAGGGTGGCGTCGACCTGGCCGGCCGCCAGGGCCGCCAGGAACGCCGGGTACTGGTCGGGATCGGTGAGCACCGCCACGTCGGCGTGGTTCTTG
This sequence comes from Microcystis elabens FACHB-917, assembly GCF_014698445.1. GTDB lineage: Bacteria > Cyanobacteriota > Cyanobacteriia > PCC-6307 > Cyanobiaceae > Cyanobium > Cyanobium elabens. The sequence continues at coordinate 34,256 of NZ_JACJSZ010000008.1, read as the reverse complement.
GCGGCGGCGCGCACCATGGCCGGGCCGCCGATGTCGATGGTCTCGATGGCCGTCTCCCAGCTCACGGCCGGGTCGGCGACGGTGGCGCGGAAGGGATAGAGGTTGACCACCACCACATCGATTGGCGTGATCCCCTGGGCCTCCAGGTCGGCACGGTGGGCGGGGTCATCCCGACGGGCCAGGATGCCGCCGTGGATGCGGGGATGGAGGGTCTTGACCCGGCCGCCGAGGATCTCCGGAGCGCCGGTGTGCTCCGCCACCTTCGTCACCGGCAGGCCGGCGGCGGCCAGGGCCGCGGCGGTGCCGCCGCTGGAGAGCAGGGCGAAACCCTGGGCCAGCAGCCCCTCCGCCAGCGGCACCAGGCCCCGCTTGTCGGACACACTCAGGAGGGCCGTGGCAGCCATGACGGCGGAAAGGGCGGAGGAGGGGCCAACCTACGCAGCAGCAGCCGACCCCCACCGTGCCCACGGATCCCTCGGATGAAGCCCGATGCGGCGAAGACGATGCCACCGCCCTGTTCGCCGGCCCGCGAAGGGCCGCCCGACGGCTGGTGCTGCTGCACGGCTGGGGGGCCGACGCCGATGACCTCCTCGAACTGGGACCGGTGCTGCTGGGCGACGATCCGGCCGGCATCGATCTGAGCGTGGTGGCCCTGCGGGCCCCCCTGCCCCATCCGGCCGGTACAGGCCGCCAGTGGTACGACCTGCAGCAGCCCGAATGGCCGCAGCTGCCGGCGGCCCGACAGGCGCTGCGTCAACGGCTGCTGGCCCTGGGCGCGTCGGTGCCGCTTGAGCGGACCTGCCTGCTGGGCTTCTCCCAGGGGGCGGCCATGGCCATCGATGTGGCCACCGGCTGCGGCCCCGACGCCACCGACCCTCTGCCTCTCGCGGGGTTGATCGCCTGCAGCGGCTACCCCCATCCCGACTGGACACCGCGGAGGCCACGCACGGCGATCCTGCTCACCCATGGCGAGCAGGACCCGGTGGTGCCGTTCGCGGCCAGTGCATCGTTGGAGCGGTCGCTGGCGGAGGCCGGCGGATCGGTGCGACGGATCGCCTTCCCCGGCGGCCACAGCATCGATGCCGAACTGATCGCTCCGATGCGGGAGTTCCTGGTCAGGGGCTGGCAGGGAGGCTGACCAGGAACCGGAGGGCCGGATCAGACGAAGGCGTATTCGTACTCCTCCATCTCCTCCCAGTCATCGGAGGCCAGGGCTTCGAGACCCTCGAACAGCACCTCCTCGCCGATGGTGTCGACGATCAGGCGCAGCGACGGGAACAGGAAGTGGTTCTCCTCGGCGTACTGGGCGCTGAACAGCCCCTTCTCCCCCCAGAAAAAGCGGTCGGTGGTGTGCTCGTTGCGGCGCACATTGAGGATCGCCGGAGCCGTCAGCTCCGTTTCGGCGATGTAGCGGCGAGCGGCCGTCACCGGCTTGTGGGAGCCGGTTTCGAGGTTGAAGGTCGGGACATGGGCGAGGACCCGCTGGCCTGCGAGACGACGGCGACTGATCCGCTTGCGCTTCTTGGACATGGCATGGATCCCGGTGAAGGGAGACCGAAAGGTGGAATGGGGGTGGGTACTGCTGCAGACGGTCGGCGGCGGCGGGAGCCGGCGACGAACGCCAAGGACGACCGACCACCGGGTGGTGGCAGGTCCACGTCCATACGACGATCGACCTGGAGCTGGCCGGAGAGGATCACCGTCGATAACCCCGGCCGCCCCCCGGAAGAGGTGGTGGCCGGAACAGAGGCGGTTTGCAGCTTCCTCTGCTGTAGCCTTGGATGCGGGTAAAGCGCAACGTCGGCCGTTACGACTGCAATGCTCCGCCCGTCCGCAGACCGCGAAGTAGTGGTCGTTACCAAGATCTTAAAACTTTTTTTGCGTTTCGACACGGCTCTCCTGAAACTTTCCCGGAAAGTCCCGGACTGCAGCCGGTGATGCCTGTCTCGGAACGGTTTCTGGCTCTGGTGGGGTTTCAGCTGGGACAGTTTGTCGACTGTCCGGAGGTCCGCTCCCTTGTGGTCTACGTCACCCAGCAGGGGGAGACGGGTCAGCCCACCCTGCTGCCGGTCGGCCACTGGCCCCCGGACGAGCGGGCCCTGTCGGCGGTGGACAGCGTCAGCCGGCTGCGGGTGCCCGCGGAACAGCGGCGCTGGCTGCCTCTGCGCGACGGCCAGCGCCTCCTCGGCGCCCTGCAGGTGGAGGCCGCCCGCAACCCCTGGCCGGAGCCGCTCGCCCAGCGGCTTCAGGCCGTGGTCCTGGTGCTCACCGAAGCCCTGCGGCTCGATCTGGAAGGCGGGGAGCTGCGGCAACGGCTCACGGAACGGGAGGAGCAACTGGGTCTGCTCCTGCACCAGCTGCGCAATCCGCTCACGGCCCTGCGCACCTTCGGCCAGCTGCTGCTGCGACGCCTCGGCCCTGACCACAACGACCGCCCCCTGGTGCAGGGCCTGCTGGCCGAGGAACGCCAGATCAACCGTTACGTGGAGGCCATCAGCGCCCTGGTCCAGCCGGAGGGGCGGCTCGCCGCCCCGGCCTCCCCCCAACCCCTGCTGCTGCCGCCCCTGCTGAGCGGGCCCGGGGGCCTGCCCCTGGCCGGGCTGCTGGAGCCGCTGCTGCAGCGGGCGGCCGCCACCGCGACCCTGCAGGGGCGGGAGTGGCACGGTCCCCCGACCCTGCCGGCCTGGAGCGGCGACAGCGGAGCGGTGGCGGAGATCCTGGCCAACCTGCTGGAGAACGCCTTCCGCTACAGCCCCCCCTGCGCCCCCGTCGGCCTGCACTGGGCCTCCGACCCCGACGTGCTCCAGCTCACGGTCTGGGACGGCGGGCCGGCCATCGCCGCCGCCGAGCGGGAGGCGATCTTCGGGCGGGGGGTGCGGGGCACCCGGGGCCAGGACCTGCCCGGCACCGGCCTGGGCCTGGCCCTCGGCCGCGATCTGGCCCGCAGCCTGGGCGGCGAGCTGGCGCTCGTAGTGCCGCCCCGGCGTCTGGCCGAGGAGCTGCCGGAGCACGGCAACGCCTTCCGGCTCAGTCTGCCCCGGCCGTCAGCGCCAAACCCATGAGCAGCAGGGCCATCGATTCGGTCCACTCCACGCAGGCCCCGTAGCTGTCGCCGCTGTGGCCTCCGAGGCGGCGGCCCAGGACCAGGGGCACCAGCAGGGCCGGCACCAGGGCCAGCGCGCCGACGGGCATGGGCCAGACCGCCAGACCCGGCCAGGGCAGCAGCAGCAGGGGCGGCAGCAGCAGCAGGGTGGGCCGCAGTTCCACGCCCAGCCCGGCCCCGTGGGCGCGATGGAACCCGGCGCTGCCACCCGGCCGCAGATAGGGGAACCAGGCCATGGCGGGCAGGGGCGCCACCCGTCCGCCCACCGCGGCCCAGACCAGCGCCGTCGGCGCCGCTGGCCCCAGCATCGCCAGCGCCCCGGCCCGCAGCAGCAGCACCAGCGCCAGGGCCTGCACCCCGCTGGCTCCCACCCGGCTGTCGCCCATCGCCTCCAGGCAGCGATCGCCCGCCGCCAGGCCATCGGCGGTGTCCATCACGCCGTCCATGTGCAGACCGCCGCTCAGCCACAGGCCGAGCGCCAGCACCAGCGCCACCTGGGCCACCAGGGGCACCCGCCCCTGCAGGGCCCACCACAGCAGGCCCTGCAGCACGCCGAGCACGGCGCCGATCCAGGGGGCGAAGCGGGCGATCCGCTCGAACCGGGGCGCCGGCGCCGGCCAGGCGGGCAGCACCGAATAGAAGATCCAGGCCCCGGCCAGATCCCGCAGCCACGGTGGAGCGCTGAGGCGGGGCATGGGCGGGGCGATGGCGGTGGGCTCAGGCGTGGACGTGGATGTGGCGGGCACCCCGGACAGCGTCGCAGCAGCGGCGCCTAGCGTCTGCCCTGAGCCGCCGCGGCGTCATCGCCTTCGACTTCACGATCACCGCCCGCTGCCCGCGGACCCGGGCCCGCTGCGGCTGCTTCACCACCCCCCACGGCCCCGTCCACACCCCCCGCTTCATGCCGGTGGGCACCGCCGCCACCGTGAAGGGTGTCAGCACGCCCCAGCTGCGGGAGACCGGGGCCCAGATGGTGCTGGCCAACACCTTCCACCTGCACCTGCAGCCGGGGGAGGCCGTGGTGGCGGAGGTCGGTGGGCTGCATCGGTTCATGGGCTGGGAGGGCCCCCTGCTGACCGACTCGGGCGGCTTCCAGGTGTTCAGCCTCGACGCCATCAACCGGATCGACGACGACGGCGTGGTGTTCCGCTCCCCCCGGGACGGCGCGCGGATCGACCTGACCCCGGAACGCTCCATGGCCATCCAGTGGGCCCTGGGGGCCGATGTGGCCATGGCCTTCGACCAGTGCCCGCCCTACCCCGCCAGCGAGGCGGCGGTGGCGGAGGCGTGCCGGCGCACCCACCGCTGGCTGGAGCGCTGCGTCGCCTGCCATGGCGGCGGCGACCAGGCCCTGTTCGGGATCGTGCAGGGGGGCTGCTTCCCCCATCTGCGCGAGGCCTCGGCGCGGGTGGTGGCGGCGATGGACCTGCCCGGCATCGCCGTGGGCGGGGTGAGCGTGGGGGAACCCGTCGAGGAGATGCACCGGGTGGTGCGTGAGGTGGGGCCGCTGCTGCCCGAGGCGCGTCCCCGCTACCTGATGGGGGTGGGCAGCCTGCGGGAGATGGCGATCGCGGTCGCCAACGGCTTCGACCTCTTCGACTGCGTGCTGCCCACCCGGCTGGGCCGGCACGGCACCGCCCTGGTGGGGGGGGAGCGCTGGAACCTGCGCAACGCCCGCTTCCGCCACGACCACGGCCCCCTGGACCCCGGCTGCGGCTGCCTGGCCTGCCGTCACCACAGCCGCAGCTACCTCCACCACCTGTTCCGCAGCGAGGAACTGCTGGGGCGCACCCTGCTGAGCCTGCACAACCTCACCACCCTGCTGCGCTTCACGGCCGCGATGGCCCAGGCCATCGGCGATGGATGCTTTTCAGAGGATTTCGCTCCCTGGGAGCCCGGATCCCCGGCCGCCCACACGTGGTAGGTTCCGGCCACTGCAATGGTTCACCCCCAGGCATGGCTCTCTCCCTGCTGGCCACCCACACGCCCCACATCGCGCCCCATACCCTCGCCCAGCTGCCCGAGGCTTACCAGGCCTTCGGCCCCTTGGTGGACATCCTGCCGATCATTCCCCTGTTCTTCCTGCTGCTGGCCTTCGTCTGGCAGGCCTCCGTCGGCTTCCGCTGATCAGCGCCGTTCCCGCAGCACCGCCCAGGCGAAGGCCGGCAGCGAAAGCATCCGCCGCCAGCGGCTGGGCTCCTTGATCAGACGGTAGAGCCATTCGATGTGGAGGGCCCCCATCCAGGCGGGTGCCCGTTTCTTGGCGCCGGCCCAGATGTCGAAGCTGCCGCCCACCCCCATCCAGAGACCGCTGCGGGTGCCGGGCAGTTCCCAGATCCAGGTCTCCTGGCGTGGCACCCCCAGGGCCACCAGCACCAGGTCGGGACGACACTGCAGCAGTTGGCGCTCCAGCCCCGGCCAGGCGTCGGCGCTCTGGTAGCCGTGGACGCTGAACACCAGTCTGAGCGCGGGAAGGTCGTGGGCCAGGCGGTCGCGCAGCTGATCCATCACCGCTGGACTCGCCCCCACCAGGGCCACACGCCAGCCGCTGGCGGCCGCATGGTCGAGCAGACGGTGGGCCAGTTCGATGCCCGGGGCGCGACGTACCCGGTGGCCCTGGCGCCCCAGGGCCCACACCACACCGGCGCCATCGGGGATGACCATCCGGGCCGCTTCGATCGCGGCCCCCAGGTCGGGGTCCGCCCGGGCCGCCATGGTCATCTCCGCGTTCAGGGTGACGATCTGGCCGCCGCCCGCCGCGTGCAGGGCCACCGCATCCCGGAAGACGTCGTTGCTTACATTCACGGGGATGCCCAGGACACGGGCACGGACCGGCGTGGTCGCAAGGGCTGCCATGGGAAGCAACAACGGCGGGGAGAATCTATGGCCTGGTTCCACGGCCCCCGCCGCCGGCACGCCCCGTCCTGACGCAAGCATGAAGAGCACGGTGAGCCATACGGTGAGCCATGGCGACAGGGTCGTGAGCGATCCCCCCGCCCCTGCCACCGACGCGGCGGCGGCCAGGCGCCTGCTGGAGAGGCTCGACCGCGGCATCGAGCACGTCGTCCTGCGCCGCCAGCATCCGATCACGGGTCTGCTGCCCGCCAGCACCGCCAGCACCGTGCACGGCAACTACGGAGACGCCTGGGTGCGGGACTGCGTCTACTCCATCCAGTGCGTCTGGGGGCTGGCCCTGGCCCACCGGCGGCTGCATGGACCCTGCCGCCGCAGCTTCGAGCTGGAGCAGCGGGTGCTGCAGCTGATGCGGGGGCTGATGCGCTCGATGATGCGCCAGTCGGCGAAGGTGGAGCGTTTCAAGACCAGCCTCGAACGGCTCGACGCCATCCACGCCAAGTTCGACACCGCCACCGGGGACCCGGTGGTGGCCGACGACGGCTGGGGCCATCTGCAACTCGACGCCACGGCCCTGTTCCTGCTGCAGCTCGCCCAGCTCACCCGCTCGGGCCTGGTGATCGTGCAGACCAGCCACGAGCGTGATTTCCTCCAGAACCTCGTCTATTACGTGGCCCGGGCCTACCGGGTGGCCGACTACGGCATCTGGGAGCGGGGCGACAAGGGCAACCACGGCCAGCCGGAGCGCAACGCCAGCTCGATCGGCATGGTGAAGGCCGCCCTCGAGACGCTGGTGGGCCTGGACCTTTACGGCCCCCACGGCGACGGCAGCTGCTGCCTCACCATCCCCCACGACGCCATCGTGCGGCTCAGGCGGGCCCTGCGCGGCCTGCTGCCGCGGGAGTCGGCCAGCAAGGAAGCCGACAGCGCCTGCCTGTCGGTGATCGGCTACCCCGCCTGGGCCGTGGAGGATCCGGCGCTGGTGGCACGCACCCGCGGGAAGATCCGCAGCGAGCTGGCGGGGTCGTACGGCTACAAGCGCTTCCGGCGCGACGGGCACCAGACCGTGATCGAGGACGTGACCCGGCTCCACTACGAACGGGAGGAGCTCGCCCGGTTCGAGCACATCGAATGCGAATGGCCCCTGTTCCTGGCCTACGAGTTGATCACGGCCTGCTGCGAGGGCCGTTGGGAGGAAGCCCGCCGCTGGCGGGAGCAGCTCGAGGAGCTGAGCGTCTCGGTGGACGGGGAGGCCCTGCTGCCGGAGCTGTACGTGGTGCCGGAGCGGCTGATCGAGGCCGAGCGCCGCCAGCCGGGCAGTCAGATCCGCGTCCCCAACGAGAATGTGCCGCTGCTCTGGACCCAGAGCCTCACCTGGCTGTCGGATCTGCTGCTGCACGGCCTGATCACCGCCGAGGATCTCGATCCCAGCGGTCGCCGCCACCCCACCCCCCCGGGCGCGGGGGAGGTGCTGGTGGCCCTGGCACCGGCTAACGACGCCATCGCGGCGGCCCTGGCGGACGCCGGCCTGCCGGTGCGGCGGCCATCGGAAGCGGCGTCGGCCCCCCTGCGGGTGGCCAGCTCGCGAGAGCTGGCCCGGCGACTGGCGACGGTGGGGGCCAACGGCCGCCTGGGCCTCTCGGGCCACCCGCCGGTGCGCATGGAGACCCAGGCGACCGCCCGGCTCTACCGCCATGACGGCGAGCTGATCGGCTTCCTGCCGGCGGTGCTGGAAGAGGACACCTTCTACCTGGCCGACGATGCCCAGGTGCTGGTCGACACGGTGGCCACCGAGGTGCGGGTGTTGCAGCGCCACTGGCGGAGCTCCGGTGCCCCGCTGCTGCTCGTGCCGGTCGCCGCCGGCCCCTTCCGCCGGGACCCCGACGCCTTCCTGAACCTGGGCCGGGATCTGCAGCAGGGCCAGCTGGGTTCGGTGCCGGTGCGGCTGGTGTCGCTGGAGGAGCTGGTGCGCCTCGCCAGCCTGGTCGACCTGCCGCCCCAGGCCCTGGCGGCCTGCGATCTGGTGCCGGATGGCCATACCCTGCTGCCGCCCAGCGCCAGCCACCAGCCGCTCACCGCGCGCCAGGAGCAGGAGCTGGAGGACGTGCCGCTGGCCCATCTGGTGGACAGGCTCTGGGCCAGCCGCTCGCTGGAGGAGCAGGCGGAGGTGCTGGAGCTGCTGAGCCGCCGGCTCGGCCCCAACGCCCGCCTGCAGGGACCCCGCAGCGGCCCGGGGGTGCGGCTGAAGGTGCTGCTGGAGGAGGTCTATCGCCGCGGCCTCGCCGACGCCGACTGGAGCGTGGTGCGCCGGGCGGCCGGCTCCATGGGTCTGGTGCACCCCCAGCTGGAGGATGCCCTCACCGACCTGCTGCTGCGGCAGAAACAGGTGGTGGTGGGCCGCAACTACACGCGCGATTCGCTGCTCAGCCAACCGGAGGGCAGCCTGGCGATCGCGGCGATGGTGCGCCGCTTCAGCGGCGAGGACGGCAGGGAATGGATGCTCCAGCAGGAGCTGCTGCTGGCCATCGACGCCCTGGCCCGCTCCGATGTGGATCTGCTCAGCGGCAGCCTCACCCTGCAGCTGGGGCAGTTCCTGCTGCTGCTCACCGGCGAGCTGGCGGCGGAGGCCAACCTCAGCTCCAGCGAGGCCTTCGAGGCGCTCTGCGGCCTGCCGCCCCATGCCATCCGCCGGCGGCTGCGGGCGGTGCTGGCCGACGTGGAGCACGCCCGGGCCTCCCTGCAGCGCAAGGAGCAGCTGCACCTGCGCGGGCGGGTGCGCTGGGAGGTGCCGGATCCCCTGGCGGAACTGCCCAAGGACGGCAGCTGGCTCCAGCACCGGATGCGGCTCGGGGCCCTGCAACGGGTGCCGAAGGATTTCTACCCGGGCATCTGGGACCTGCTGCACCACTGCCGCGGCCTGGTGATCGGCGACAAGCTGGAGCGGCGCAACCGGCTGGAGAGCGCCCCGCTGCTGCGCGAGAAGACGCCGGGGGAGAAGAACTTCGCAATCCTGGTGGAGCACCTGCTGAGCAAGATCGAGGCCCCGGAGTACCGCCGGCTCTGCATCGAGACCCTGCTCACCCTGATGGCCTTCGTGGCGGCCAACCCCCAAGTGCAGTTCGACGATGACCTGGCCCTGGACGTGGTGATCGGCCACGCCGTGCGGGTGGGCTGGCAGCAGCGCCATCCCGAGGTGCCCGGCGACGCCTACGGGCCCCACAAGGCGGAGGCCTGGGATCGCTTCTACTGCTCCTCCCCTGCCGACTGCCGCCGCTGGCAGCTGCTGGCCCTGCAGGAGCTCACCGACCCGGCCGCGGCCCCCTAGATGGGCGCCTCGAGAGCCATGCAGAGGTTGGGCTGCTCGACGCACTGCTCGATCAGGTCGGCCAACTGCAGGGCCCGGGAGGCCTGCAGCCCATCCACGGCAGGAGTCTCCCGGCCGCGCACGCACTGGAGGAAGTGCTCGAGCTCGGCGTAGAGGGGTTCGATCGAGGTGGTGCTCACCTCTTCGATGAAACCGTCGTTGCGATACAGCAGCTCGCCGTGGTCGGCGCTCACCGATTCATGGGAGCGCCGGTGGATGCGCAGGTTGCGGTTGAGGAAGTCCGTCTCCATCAGGCTGCTGCGGCAGTGGGCACTGAGGCTGCGGATCTTGCGGTGGGCCATCTTGCTGGCCGTGAGGCTGGCCACCACGCCGTTGGCGAAGCCCAGGGTGGCATTGACGTAGTCGATCGGGCCGTCGGCGCTGCGACCGCCGGCCGCCGCCAGCCGCACCACCGGCGAGGCGGCCAGCTCCAGCACCAGATCGATGTCGTGGATCATCAGATCCAGCACCACCGACACGTCGTTGGCCCGGTCGGCGTTGGGGCTGTGGCGCCGGGCCTCGAGCACCACCACCTCCTCGCCGGCCACCACCCGCAACAACTCCCGGAAGGCGGGATTGAAGCGCTCGATGTGGCCCACCTGCAGCAGGCGTCCCGCCGCTTCGGCGGCGCCGATCAGGTCGGCCGCCTCCTCCTGGGTGGCCGCGATCGGCTTCTCGATCAGCACGTGAACCCCCGCCTGGAGGCAGGCCATGCCGACCCGGTGATGCAGCAGGGTGGGAACGGCGATGCAGACGGCCTCCACCTCGCCGAGAAGCTCCTCGTAGGTGGCGAACCAGCGGCAGTCGAACTGCTCCACCGCCAGCCGGCCGCGGGCCTCGTCGGGGTCGGCGACGCCGACCAGCTCGGCATCGCGGAGCAGGCTCAGCACCCGCGCGTGGTGCCAGCCCATGTTGCCGATGCCGATGACACCCACGCGCACTGGGTTCATGGCAGGGCCGGAGCAGATGGGCGCATTATCGATGATCAGGTTCCGTCCGTGCTGGCGAGGGTGATCTGAACCCGCTCGATCCGGGGGCCGTCCATGGTCAGCACAACGATGCGGACACCCTGCCAGCGCAGCCCTTCCCCGGGGGAGGGGATGTGCTGCAGGCGCTCCAGCACGAAGCCCGCCAGGGTGTGGTGGCCGTCCGCCTCGGGCAGCTGCAGGCCCAGCTGACGGTTGAGCTCGACGATCTCCAGATCCCCCGCCGCCGACCAGCTCCCGTCGACGAGGGGCAGCAGGTCCTGGGCCGTCTCCAGGGGGTTGTCGTCCTCGCCGACGATCTCGCCGGTGAGGTCGGCCACGGTGACCAGACCCTCGGTACCGCCATGCTCATCGACCACCACCAGCAGGGGCTGGCCGCTGCGGATCAGCGGCAGCAGATCTGCCAGGGAGGCACTTTCCTGCACCTGCGCCACCGGCAGGATCCAGGGAGCCAGGGGCGTGTCGGGATGAAGCTGGCCACGGGCGATCGGCTCGGCCAGCCGCCGCAGGTCGAGCATGCCGCGCACGTCGTCGAGGGAACTGCCGATCACCGGGAAGCGGGCGTGCTGGCTGGCATGGACCGCTTCCATCATCTGGGCGAAGGTGACCTCAAGCGGCAGGGTGACCATGCCGGAGCGGGGCATCATCACCTCCCGCACCAGGGTGTCCCGCAGGGAGAACACCCCCTCGAGAATGCTGCGCTCATCGGGCATCAGGCCGGTGACGCTGCCGCTCTCGATCAGCGTCTCCAGCTCGCCGGCCGACAGCACCGGTACCAGCTCATCCCAGTTGCGCGGCAGCCCCAGCAGCCGCAGCAGGCCGCCGCTGAAGCGCTCGATCAGCAGCAGCAACGGTGCCAGGGTGCGGGTGAGCGACTCCAGCAGCGGCGCCAGCCGCAGGGCCGAGCCCTCGGGGCGGTGCAGCACCCAGGCCTTGGGCACCAGACCGCCAAGAAGCGTGGCCAGCAGGGCCAGCACCAGAAACACGCCGGTATCGATCCAGGCCTGTTCACCCCCGCCGATCCAGCCGGCCACCTGCTCCGCCAGGCCCCGGGCCAGCCAACCCATAGCCAGCAGTGCCAGCACCAGGCCCAGCTGGGTGGCTACCAGAACACTGCGCATCCGATGCTGGAGCCGGGCCACGGAACGGGCTCCGGGCTCCTCCGCTTCCTCCAACTGCTGGACGCGGCTGGGCCGCAGACGGATCAACGCAAGTTCCCCGGCAGCGAAGAAGGCCAGCAGGGCCAGCAGGATCGCCAGAACCAGGAAGCGCATCGGCAGGGTGTCGTGGCTGAAGGTTAGGCCCCGCCGCCCGGCCCAGCGCCGGGGCAAGGACGCCCGACGTAGAAGGGCGCATGGCTCGTTCCTTGACGCGGCGTGAGGACCGGCCGAGGGATGCGGTGGGTGTGCGCCGGCCCGGTGGCGATCCACGTCCTCGGATGCCAGAGCAGTCGGCTACCCCAGCTGCGTCTCTGCCCAGGTCCGCGATGGCCGTGCTGAACCCCGCTGAAGTCCGATGAAAGGGGGTCGCAGCCCCCAGCCCTCAGAAGGGCACCAGTGCCTCCAGCTCTGGATCCAGGGCTGGCTCAGGCTGCTCGGCCTGGCGCTCGGTGAGCAGATCATCGAGGAGCCTGGCGAGCCGGATCAGACCCCGGCACCAGCACTCCTCACTGACCCAGATCAGCAAGCCATCGCTGCTGGCAGAGAACTGAAGGCGACGGGCGGTGTGGGCGTGAGCGAGGGCCATGGTGGGCGCAGCGCAGGACGCCGCCCCGCACCATGAAGTGGCCTGTGCGACAAGCCCTACAGGGGTAAAGAGTGACCTCAATGCACCGCTACCTTCACCTGCCTGGGCAAGAGCCTTTGCGTCAGTTGAGATCCAGCCCCTTGAACGTGGCCGTCTTCACATCGTTGTAGAAGATCGGGTCGATCTTGTCGATCACATCGGTGTTGATCTCGAGGAAGCTGCGCTTGTTCTCACCCGGGATCAGCGCGCAGCGGGCACCGTTGTCCATGGCCACCTGCAGGGGTTCCACCAGGGAGCGGGCGGCCTTGATGTTGCCCTGGATGCTCATGTCGCCGATCACGAGCATCCCGGCCCTGGCGGGGGCCCGGCGGATGGCGGAGAAGGCGGCTACAAAGAAGGCCACGCCGACTTCGGCTTCCACCTTGTTGCCCAGCAGGTCGATGGCTTCGACGTTGTAGTCGTAGTTGTCGGCTTCATGGCTGATCGAGAAAGCACTTTTGTTGGCCTGCAGGTAGGCGAATGCTCTTTGGATGGATTCCTTCATTGGGCCGCTGACACCCCCTGCTGGCTTGAGCTTGCCGTTGCCAGCCGCGATGGACACCTCCAGGCGGTAAAGCCCGACGGTGCCATCCCCGGTGACGGACGCGGTGTAGACCGAACCCGGTGCCATCGGCTCTGCGGCAATCAGATCCTGACCGCCCTGCTCGGGAACACCGACGAAATGCTCCTCGCCGGTGTCGTTGTCGGAGTAACTGAACGAGGTCTGGCTGTACTCGAAGGAGCCCATCTTCTTGAGCTGCTCCTTCACGCGCCTGCGGCACTCGATGGCGAGCTTGACGATGTCTTCCAGGTCTTCCTTCGACGGTTCCCCATGGGGGTGGATGATCTTGACCAGACCAGATACTGTGCGGCGCACGGCCTTGCGGTCGCGGGTGTTGAGGTGACTTCCCAGGCCGAAGTGGCTGTCGCAGAGCTCGGTGTAGTTGAGCTTGCGCAGATCGCGCAGGGCTTCTGCCAGGTAGTCGATCACGAAGCCGTAGTGGTCCGTGAAGAACTCGTTGCGCATGTTGGGCACTTCCCAACCCGGCAGGTAGCAGTGCAGCCGGTCGATGAAAGCACGGTCATCGCGGATGATGTCGGGCATGGGGGCAAACAGGTGCCCCGTCTGCACCATCACGTCGATCGGCTGCTGGGTGTTGCCGAACATGGCGATGCTGGCGTCGCCGGCGAAGCTCTCGGCACCACGCTGGAACTGGCCGGATTCGCAGTAGGTCTTCATGGTGGTGATGACCTCCTTGGGCATCTTCTGCAGGTCGGCCACCTCGTCGAAGCCGACGACGTCCCAGATCGACACCATCCCTTTCACCTTGCCATTCATGTGGCCGAAGAGGTTGGCCACGGTGGTGGGGCCGGTGAGCAGGGCGGCGTAGGGGGAGAGCTCCTGCACCGCAAAGCTCTTGCCGGTGCCACGGGGGCCGAGCTCCACCAGGTTGTAATTGCGTTCGCAGAGGGCGATGAGCCGCAGCAGGAAGAGGTATTTGAGACGCTGGCTGAACTGTGAGGGCTCGTAGCCCATCGAGCGGATCAGCAGGTCGATCCACTCCTCGGTGCTGAACTGGGTGCGAAGCCTGCGGTAGTCGTCCAGGTTGAAGCTGGCCAGCTGGATCGGTGTGAGCTGGCTGATCGAGAAGGGCGCCTTGCTGTCGCTCTCATCCCATTCCACCTCCACCTGGGCCCACACCCCGCCGGTGAGCAGCCGCTCGAAGGCATGCACGTCGTCATCGGAGATGCGCAGGCTGTTGCTGCCGAAGTTGACGCACTCAGCCACATAGGTGCTGCCGACCAGGCGCACCTTGACCTTGTCGATGAAGGTGTAGCGGCCCTTCTGCTTGACCTTGCTCTGGGCCTTGGTGGCCTCGTCGGGACGGATGTAGTTGTTGGCCAGGGTGTCCCTCACCACCGTGAGGCCCAGCTCAATGGCTGCCGCGTCGGAGGAGGCGCAGTACTTGCCGAGCAGATACTCGAGCACAAACACCGGGACGTTGGCCCCCACCTTCACAGCCCGCACCAGGTCCTTGCGGACGCACTTGCCCGCAAAGACCTGATTGACCTTGTCGTCGAGGGCGTCGCGGGTGGTGGTGGACATGGGCTCGTGGCGACCAAAAACGGACCGAGGGCTGGAAACGAACAAAATACGGACACGTTCGTAAACGATACGGACACGTCCGAAAATGTCCGTATCTAGGGAGGGAGCTGGTAGTGCCTCCCCTTGCCGCTGCCGAACGGGATCAGTCTCCCCTGAATGCAGAGGCGCTTGAGGGCGTAGCTGGCCTGCCTCACGTCGAGACCGCTGAGGGCTTCCATCACATCCTTCCGCCGCAGTCTTTCCAGGCCTGTGGCCAGGTCGAGGATCCGCCGGTCGATCTCCTCCGGCCGGAGCGTGGCCTGGAACTGGTAGGCGTCCTCACGGTCGAAGGCCGCGTAAACGCGTTGGGAGAGGGTGTAAGCGCGACCCCTGCCCTGCCCCTGGGGGGCCACCAGGCCTGACTCCAGCAGTTGCTCGACGTGGCGTCTGACCAGGGTGGGATCGCGTTTCAGTTGCTCACTCAGCTGCTCCACCGTGAGCTTGCGTTGGTCGTGCAGCAGGTGGAGTACCAGGAGGCTGAGGAGCCCCATGCCCTGCCCGTGCCGTTGTTGGTAGTCCTGCCAGAGGGCCACCAGCTTGAGGTTGGCGGGGCGGGTGCTCAGCTCAACCACGATGTCGTGGTCGCTGGAGCGGGCGTAGCTGGGTGCAGGCCGACCGGTTTCCAGCAGGCCTTCAAAGATGCGATCCACCCCCCGCCCTGTGCGCTCGGCCAGACCGATGCGCTTGAGCGCATCAGCCAGCACTGGGTTGCGCGATCGCGGCGGCGCCGTGAGCAGATTGTCGATGGAAACCCCACGCACGAATCCACCGGGGTTGCTGATCACAAGGTTGTCGCCGAGTTGCCACTGCACGTGCACCGCGGCCAGAGCGGTGTAATCGCGATGGGCAAGGGCGTTGATAAAGGCCTCCCGAAAGCAGCTGGCAGGCAGGTTGGGAATCGGAACACGAAACATCCCGACCTCCAGTTCCTCTTCTTGCACAAAAGGGTCCAGCCGTTGGCTGAGGTCTTCGACGACGGCCAGCAGCGGGCTGCGGTGAAAGTGGTTGACGCGCACGTCGGTGCCCTGGAGCACCTGAAAGGCGACTTCATGGCCAGGGATGAAGCGCCTCAGCGATGCCACCTGGCCCAGCAACAGCAGACCGGTGTGGGTCGGCACCAGCGATCCACCGGTCCCCATGGTGATCAGACCCAGGGCCAGGTCGAGCTCTTCATCGCCCAGCTCCAGCAGTGATTCCTCCCCTTTGTGGCGCTTCACGGCGGCACGCAACCGATCCCGCTCGGCAGGGTTGAGGTCGGCAAGGGTGGCCCCAGCCGCTGGCAGGCCCGACCAATCGATTTCGCGCTGTTGATTGGCACGGCGCAGCACATCGACACCGGCCATCGGACGGCAGGTGGGCTTGCCCTTGGCATCAAGAGCTCGCACCAAGGCCTTGCCATCGCTGCTGAAGACCGTGCCCTGAACAGGGGGCACCTGGAACCAGATCAGCTCCTTTCCCGATTCCTCCAGACGAGTGGCGCTGACCGGCAGCGGGGGGGTTGGTGCGGGAGGCCATCACCGCTGCCAGGTCACGGTTGCGATCGCGGGTGGAGTGCAGCCCGGTCACGGTGCCATCGTCCTCCACTCCTAGGTACAGATCGCCCCCCTGGTTGTTGGCCAAGCACACCGCAGCCAGCACCAGGTCTTTGTCGCCAAGGGGCCCCTTGTGATCGGACTTGAACTCGACTGTGAGGCTTTCAGCTGTGGGGATGAGGCGCTCTTGCTCCATAGCCATCACCCGATCAGATCCACCGGCAGCTCCGGGCTCTTGTGCAGCACCAGATCCGTCGCAGCGTCGCGGAGCTCCAGGTAGAGCTTCCTGGCGCTCACCTCGGCGGGGAGCATCAGGCCGATGGTGGCGGCCTGGCCGGGGGTGAGGGTGAGGCGGTTGGTGCCGGTGTCGAGCTCAGCGCCGATGGCCTGGATGGGGGTGGCGACCAGCTCGTCGCTCTTGCTGTCGTAGGCGCCCAGCACCACCTGGCGGCTCTCGCCCTGGTTGAGCAGGGTGACGGGAAGCTCGATCGGCAGCATCAGGATGCGGTTGGTGATCTTCTCGGGCAGGGCTCCAGGCCAGGCCGGTTGCTTGGCGCGTTTGCCCTTGGCAGCGGTGGCGTCGGTGTCCGACGATGCGCCAGCGGGGTTGCAGCGGAAGCTGAGCAGCGGGATCAGCACCTCCTGAGGGCTGGTGCCGCCGTGGTGATAGCAGAGGCTGCCGCCGGCCTTGAACACACCGGCTGAGCGGGGCACCACCACCGAGAGGCCATGGCTGCCATAGCCGAGTTCTGTTGGTGGGATCTCGATGCTGGGCTCCTGAACGGCTGAGGGGTGGCCCAGCCAGCAGCGGCACTCCAGCTTGAAGGTTTTGCCAGCAGGGGCTGGGATTCGCATCGCCGGCTCGCGGCCCAGGGGCAGATGCAGGAAGCCGTGATCGGCGGTGATCACGAAGCGCTCCAGCCGATGGTCCAGCGATAGAGCCGCCAGGCGGCGCACGGCTTCTTCGGTGGTGTCGAGCTCGCGCTGCATGTCGGCGCGCACATTGGCGAGGCGTTCGTCGCTGTCGCGCTCGCCAGCCTCATCGATGCCGATGCTGGTGATCACCACCGGGCCATTGCCGGCGAGTTTCTCCAGCAGCGCCGCTTCCTTGCTGCGGATCACCTCCACCAGGTTGAGCACAACGGCCGCAGGCACGCGTTGCTGCAGGTGGGCGAGGCGTTTGGACTTGTCGTTGCTCCAACCCACGGGCACGCCATCGACCACCGAGCAAGGATCGCCATCGTCTTCGGTGACGGCAAAGCCGCGTTCGGCGCCGGGCAGCAGGGCTGCCATGCCCACTGGGGTGATCGAGGGCAGCGCCGCCTGGGCGATCTCGAGCCTGAGGTCGCTGAGCTGCTCGCGGCTCCAGCCGCTGAAACGCTCATGCAGGGAGGCGCCCATCTCGTAGCGCAGGGCATCCACCCAGAACACCACCACCCGGCCAGAGCCCGGCTGCACCCGCTCGGCCCAGATGCGGGTCTGGGGCATGGCGCCGGGTATCAACCAGCCCGCTTGCTGCAGAGCATCGGTGAAACGCCGGGTCTGCTTGTCGAGCAGTTGCTCGTAGCGGTTGCGCAGATGTTCCAGGCCCTGGGCGACCTCCACAGCAGATGCGCTCAGGTCGGCCACCTGCTGCTCCATCCGCCGCTGCAGCCCATCCACGTGGTGGGCCGCATCGGCCTGGTAGGCCAACCAATCGGCAACCGGAGCCGTTGGCCTGGGCAGCTGGGCTTCTGCCTGATCGAGAGCCAGGCCGAGGGCAGCAGCCGTTCGGGCCAGGTCCCACTGCAGCCGCCGCTGCGACTGGGTGGGATCGGTGGGCTGGCCCACCAGCCAGAAGCTGCCCTGGCGGGCCTGCACCAGCTCCTGGGATTTGGCGGCTTCCCCCTTGGCCAGGAAGGCATCGACGCTGCGCAGCAGGAACTGCTCTTCGCAGGGGAAGGTGTCGATCGCGCCGAGCACGCCCGGGCGTTCGTGGTTGATCAGCTCGCGCAAGCCCAGCTCCTCTTCCACCCGGGCGGCGATGGCGATGTAGGCACTGGCGTGGTTGCGGCGCAGGGCCTTCACATCGGTGAGGACGTTCTCTTCTGCGGCCTTGCCCACCGGCAGGGATTGCTTGGCGAAGGCGGTGAGCTCATCGCCGTGCCAGTCGTGGAGGAACTCATGCAGCAGCAGGGCCCGCTGGGCCCGTTGGCGCCAGTCGGCCAGGGTGGCGTCTGCTGGAAAGCCGAGGCCCCAGCGGCTGTGGAGCAGATCCTGCAGTTCGCTCTGCAGGCCCTTGGCGTTGATGCCGGCATCGAACTGATCGGATGTCAGCCACAGCCGAGCCAGCTCGGCATTTTCCGGCGGGCTCCCCATGCCGCCGAGCTGCTGGCGGAACAGGGCCTTGAGCTGGCTGAATCCACCCTCGCCGGCTTGCTCCAGGGCGATGGCGATGTCGCGGTAGGTGAGGTCGGGCCGCTTGAGAAGCTGCTCCACCTTCTCGGGCTCCATCACCTCACGCAGGTAGACGCGGGCCCGGTTCACCAGCTGCGCCTCAAACACCGTGCCGGCGCGGATCAGCTCCAGCAGGGTGGCCCGGCCATCGGCCTCCTGCCGCTGGGGCAGGTAGACGAGCAGCGGATCCGGCAGATCGGCGCAAACGAGGGGCTCGAGCTGGTGGCGCAGCGCAAACAGACTGGTGCCAGCGACCACCCACTGGGCCTGCAGCTCTCTGAGGTTGAGCGCACCGGGCACTCCATCACTGGGTTGGCTGGTGGCCAGGGCATCCAGCAGCGAGCGCAGCTGCTCTGCCGGGTCGAACAGCAGCACCACGCGGTGAAGGCTGAGCTGGCGGGAGAGCTCCTGGCAGAAGCGGGCCTGCAGTTTGTTGGGGAGACTGCGATTAACATTCATCTTAGTGATGCTCATTTCTCCACCGCCGTAAGCGCATCTGGTGCGCCTGGAAGATTCTGAAGATGATTCCTTACCACCATCTCGCTCACTTCATATTGACAAGCCACGTCTTCAATGACCTCGTCTGGCGGTACAAACGTGGGAGACCTGAATCTTTCCTGAACAATGTCGGGCGGGCATAGAATCTCGGCCGCAAATGCCCTTTGAAATGCTTGTCGCCAGGTATGCGATTCCGTGCATGCGAGCCACCCCTGATCACTCGCTGACCGGATAAGCTCATCGCCAATCAAGCGGGCAAGCTGAAACCGTAGACTCTTCTGCGTCACTGAATGATCTGCTCGCCTGATCGATCTTAAATAATATCTGGTATTACCATCAGGCCGTCGTATCCCAATGCTTACGGGAATATCTCCGAATGGGCTCTCGGATGAAATCAGCGCATCAAGATTAACACCCAGAAGTTCGCACAGCGTGTTAGTAGTGAGCTTCTCAATTCCTATGGACAGTGTCTTGCGTAGGTCTGAAGCTGCTCTACGTGCCTGCTCCCAAGGAGCTAAAAATGCAGTGACGTTGGGAATTTCCGCCAATCTTGGCAGATTTGGCCTGCCAAATACGCCAGGGGTAGTGAAAGCAGAGGAGACGAGATCCTGGATGCTTGGTGATTGATGTGCAGGATTTCCGAAAAGCGTGGGTGCGAATTCAAGTATTGTATCGAATCCTGCTTGCTCCCTGATGTCCAGAAGTTGTTCCACCAAAAAGGAAGGTGCTTCATCAGGATCGTAACCGAGGCAGGCCTCAATGATTCGGTAAGATTTCTCGACTGGATTGCGTGCTTCGTCCTGCACTTCAACCCAAAGTCGTGAAAGATCAGTTTCGCCTACATTCATTGCCTCCAGGCGAGACACGGTCTCATTGATAAAGTCACAAAGACTCTTCTTGAGCTGACTACGCCATATATAAAAAGGTTTCTTATGGGTATTTAGATAGCGTAATGAATCATTTCTGGCCCCTGCCTGGGTGGGCACCGTCAAGGCAATTGAGGGGCCTTCGCTCTGGAACACGACGACAGGCCATATGTAGCCTTCATTGGCTGATGGTATCTCATGGGAAATACGCCAGTCGGTAGGTACTTTGCCAATTGTTGGCCTGGTTTCATAAAGAAGGCGCCACCAGTTTGTCGCAAACCACAGGGCCAAGGGATAGGCTGACAACAGCACGTCTTCGCGGACGGTATGCGAAAAGTTGTCTTCATGTTCAGTGATACAGATGCCGTCCAGGCTCAGCCGAATCCGCGTGCAGGTGACCGCCTGCTCAATGGGTAGGGGCTCAATGCGTTCCCACGCTCCAATCTGAATCAAGCTCTGGTTCATAACCGCCCATTCCACCGATTTAAGATATACCTCTTGAAGTTATCGTCGGCCTGCAACGGGTAGCCATGGTAGGAGCCTGGAGGGCTTTTGTCGTGCTGCGCATCAAGAACCACTCCTTGATGAACTGCCCAAATCCTTTTCGGCCAGCCATCTTCAAGATTGCGATCAATGAGTCCCTTGCGGCATCCTTCACGAAGTAGACTCAGCGCCTCTGCCTTTGTGAAAATCTTCACCGAGTCGCAGAGGGTCTTTCCAGGTCTGCCGCCCGCACATGGTGGAGTCAGGTTGTAATCTCCTGGATTCAGCTTGTGCAGTGGATTGCCACTGTCGTTCAGCTTCAGGGCCAATGAATTCAGTTGGTGTGGTGGCCAATCGCTCAGGTCAGCAAGTTTTTTCTTGGAGCCATGGTTTTGTCGAGGTCTCATGCGCTTTCCTCTAGTAGGTTGATGATCGCTCGCCAAGCGCCTGTTGGCCGGGGATGGCATCAGTGCGACAGCAACGCGGGCGTCAGCGAGCTGGCCATGGTCATGACGCACCTTCCACCATGGTGGGAGCGTTGCTGACCGCCAACCGAGGGCCCGATCCACCTCGGATGAGCCGGCAACAACCACCCTGAGATCGGCGCGGACGCTGGTCATCCCAGCACCCCCGATGCAAACAGGGTTTCCAGGTCGACCGTGCGCTGCCAGTCGCGAAGCGCCGGATGCTGATCCCCCTGGATCACATCGGTTGCACCCTCTGCCGTCTTGGCAAAGCAGAGCAGCTGCTCTGGACGGGCGAGGCAGAGCAGCGCAGGCGAGTGGGTGGCACAGAAAATCTGCGCGTTGCAGACAGAGGAGAGCGACTGAAACACCGATTCCATCGCCTTGGGATGGATGCCGTTCTCGGGTTCTTCAATCAGGTAGGAGCCGCCGTTGAGATCCTCCACATAGGCCAGCAACGTGAGCGCCAGCAGGCGCAGCGTGCCGTCGGAAAGCAACCAGGAGGGCAGAGCCACGTCTTCTGTGGCACGGGCGGTGAGATAACGGTGGCGGTCCTCCTCGCGCAGCACGGTGGAGAAACTGCGGAATTCAGGCAGCGCTTCCTGAAGATGGGCCAGCCACTGGGCAAAGCGCGCAGGATTTTGCTGCAGGCGATGTAGCACCCAGGGCAGGTTGGAGCCATCCGCCCGAAAGCCCCACTGGCGTGCAAACGAGCATGGCAGACGCATGTGCTCAGCGGAGAGCACCAGCCGATGCATCTGGCCGATCAGGCGGTCCCTGAACCAGCAGGCCACGGGAAAGCGCTCAGGGTCGTCCGGGAGGCTGGCCAGGGCTGTGCGACCGGCCTGGATCTTGCGAGTGGTCTGCCAGTTGGAGGTTTCGGCAGAGAATGTTGCCCTGGCTGGCTGGTGGCGACCGATCACCTTCGTCCAGCCTGTGGGCAGCGAGCCATCGGGATTCACCAGGATCGTTGAGGGGATGGTGCGGGGTGAAGGGAACCGATCCAACGGCGGCCGGGGCTTGTCATCGCCCCGGGGGATCACCAGCAGATTTTCGGCAACAATGCTGCTGGCGATGGCATCAATCGCCAGTTCATAGCGACAGACCTGTTGCGTAGCCGGGATGGGACACTCAACAGCGAGTTCAAACAGCTGCCCCTGCTGCTTCCAGAGCAACTGACGTGGATCTGTGGCAAGCAGGGGAATCGGGAGTCGATCATCAGCACCCATGGCAAGCTCCAACCCCAACTCAATGAGCTGGGACAGAAAGCTGGGCACCTCGAGCAGGGTGGTTTTGCCGCTGCCATTGGGCCCGATCAGGATCTGAAAGGGAGCGAGGGGCTGGCGCACGTAGCGCAGCGACCTGTAGTTGAGGGCTTCGATCAGGGAGATCATGCGTTGTCCTCCTGCTCCGGGCTGGCGGCAGCCGCGTGGACTGGTGGTGGCATGGAGCGATAGGCCTGCTCGGGGTGGCTGGGGACATCTGGAAAACGCCGTTCCAGCAGCCCGTCTTTCACCATTGGACTCAGATGCCGATCCGACAGATTCCGGGGCTTGAGCTTGAGCAATGCAGCCAGCCAGGCGACAGAGCGCCACTGCTCTGAGCAGAGCTGGCCGATCGCCTGCCGCAGCTTCTCCTTGCGAGGACGAGTGCCAAGAGAGGCGAGTACCTGGTGGAGCTCAGGATCCAGCAGCCCCCCTCGATCCGGTTCGAGCCCCCCTCGATCGCGGCTGAACCCCCCTCGATCCTGCTCCAGCCCCCCTCGATCGCGGCTGAACCCACCTCGATCTGCGGGGAACCCCCCTCGATCCGCTGCCAGCTCCCCTCGATCGAGGGCCAGTTTTCCCTGATCGGGGCGATCGCCAGCCAGCAGCGCCGGCCCGAGGGTGTAGTAGCTCTGCGAGCCAGCTCGGTGCAGCTCCAGCATGGAGCGATCCCTGAGGCGTCGCAGGACCTGACTGGCACCGAGGGTGTCGAGGCCGATCAGCTGCCGCAGGCTGGCGTTGTCCACCTGGGTGTGGCGGTGGGCCTGGAGCAGGGCGCGGAACTCCTCCTGGCTGAGTTCTTCGGCAGCGAGGCGCTCCACGAAGGTGCGGTCCGCCTCGGTGAGGGTGGTGGTGTTGCCCAGCACCACAGTGACGTTTCTGGCGGTGGGCTCAATCCGAGGCGCTGGCAGGAAGGCATCTTCCATCTCGGCAAACATGCGCGGGATCCCCTCGCCCTGGTCGCGGGTGAGGCCCAGATCCACCAGGGTGCGCATCAACCGTGGGTTGCGGCTGCAGTGCACGCGCTTGCGGCTGAGCAGCTCCTGCAGGTTGAGCTCGGGCAGCAGCCCGCCGGGGCTCACGACTTCCATCCGGTCGTCGAAGAGCCACACCTCGATGCAGTTGCCCTGCACGCTGTAGTCGCGGTGGGCGATGGCATTGAGCAAGGCCTCCTGCCAGGAGAAGCGGGGGTACTCGCTCACGGCTTGAAAGCGGTTGCCCACCAGGCGGGAGGGCTGGCGCATCAGGCCACCGATCACGCCGACGGCCTCCTGCCACACCTCCGGCAGATTGCCCTCGATGCGCGGGCGCTCCTCAACGTTGTGGGTGGCACCAAGGCGTCGCTCCGTACCCACCACTCGGAACACCCGCACGCCGGCGTTGGGGTGCTCTGGCCCCAGGCGGGCAAACAGCAGCTCAGCGGCTTGCCGCAGAATCAGCTCTGATCCACGGCGATCGGCCAGATTGCGCTTGAGCAGGTAGTCGGCATCGCTGAGGGATTCCAGGCCTGCGCCCCGGCGTGCCTGTGCGAGCAGATCGCTGTTGAGGTCTGCGAGTTTCAGGGCGGAAGGCCGGCTTTCATGGCTTTCGACCAGGCCCTGCAACTTGAGGGCACGGATCTTGCTTTCGCTGCTGTCCACGGTCTGATCACCCATGCGCAGCGGAAAGCCATCGCCAGTCACCTGGACCGGGCCATCCGTGCTGGGTACGTCGAACACGACCAGCTCGTGGCCGTCGAGGGGCACGACGAATCCCGGTGGCAGGGGTGGTTGGCAGCGGGCCTGGGGTACGGCGAGGAGCGTCTGCAACGCAGCAGGTGGAAGTTGATGGCCGCTGACTGTGTGGTCGTCTTCAATGCCGAGGATCAGCACGCCGCCTTCGGCATTGGCGAAGGCCGCCGCATAACGCGCCACTTCGTCGCGCACGGCTCTTCGCTCACGTTGTCTCTTGGCATCCGGGGGACCGTGGAACAGCGACTTTCGATCGAAGTGCTGCCCTTCGTCCTGGTGGAGAAAGGGCGTCACATCAAATTCAGCCCCCGGGGCCGACATCAGTCTTCCTCCCCTGCCTGGCTAGCGACTGCAGCCCGCCCCTGCTCACTGAGCACGTAGCGGGCGCCGCGGCGTTCACCCAGCTGATCGATCTGCCCGCTCTCCTTGAGCTGCTTGACCACGGCGGTGAGGGCGCTGGCCTCCACGCCGATCAGATCGGCAATCTGCGTCTTGGCCAGACCATCGGATGGCGCGGCGGTGAGGGCCAGCAGCACCTGGCGGGTGGCCTCTGCATCCACCACTGCAGCGCTGCCACGGGCACGCCGTGGCGTGGAGCTACCACTGGCGCGGGTGCTGCGGCTGGCACGGGTGCGGGTTGGGGCTACTGGCGGAGGTGCAGCCAGGAATCTCTCCAGGGCACTCTTGACCGCAGGATTGCTGTGCTCGGCGACGAGGGCCTGCAGATCCGCGTCGGAGAGCTGCCGCGGCAGCCAGTTGCCGTTGTTGGTTTCCTGCCAGAGCCGCTCCTCCAAGCCATGGGCGATGGCCAGGCTGCGATCGGTGGTGCACTTGGGAATCACCCGCTCGGGCCAGAGATGGAAGGCGAGATGAGCCCAGTCGTAATCACCCTTCACCAGCTTGTCCCAACACTCCTTGCACTTCTTCTGCCAGGGGGCGTAGGGCGTGATGCGCCAGAGGATGGCGTGGTTGATGATCACGCCATCATTGAGATTGGGATTCCAGAGCGGAGCGACGAGATCCAGCTCGCTTTTGAGTAGCCGCAGATCCTGTATCAGGTTCTGTGCATCATGCAGTCGCGAAGCTGCACCACCTGACAGTACCCCCTGGGATTCAAGTTCGAACTGCTCTCGCTCGGCCTTCTGAATACGAGGCTCGACGAAATCTCGTAGCACTCGGTAGAGCGTATCTTTCGTGAAGCGGTGGTAGTAGAGCCAGGCCGAATAGTTGCCATTTCCTGCAGAGAGTTGCCAGTAGATGGGCGCTTGACGACGACTCTTCGAGTAGCGCTTTAGATGATCAGCAAAGAAGAGACTCGGCCTGGAGAAGTAGTCGCGAAGGGACTTGAATCCCAGTATATGGCACAACTCTTGCTCGATACTAGAAGCACTTGCCCTCCCATTGGCATTCCAAATGAACTCGATGACCTCCCGAGCTTTTTGTTGGATGTCCCTTAGGCTCTGGGGATCATTGACAAGAATGCCGTCCCAGGGAATATCTATGGGGTAAGCATCATGCAAATCTTCAGGCCGTGCAGGCCGACCCTGCGTATTCTGCAACTGACCAGGTGGGCATAGGGACAACATGGCAAATGGGTCGGGCATCTTAGGTGGCATACGCTTTCCCAGCGCATAACTGATGTCCCAGCGACCTAATGAACATCCGACAGCAAATGACACAAGAGAGCTAGCAAAACCAAGAGCGTTGTTTGCAAGCATGCCTTGAAATTCATTGCTCTCCATGACGACTTTTGGTTTGCAGTCAAGCTGAAGACAAAGAGCCTCGAGCTCTGGGTGAACGATGTGAGAGCGCTTCATTAGCTGACGGCCAATTCGCTCCGAATCCGCTGACTCATCAGCATTGAAGCTTGGCTCAATATTCTCAGAAGCGAGCTTGAGGAATGAAATATTGGATCGCTTACAGCAGAATGGATGCTTTGCATACTCCTCTTCCAGTAGGCGCTCATCTGCTAATTCAAAACCCAGTATCTCTCTCCAAATCTTGTCACACTCCCAATCATGCTCGAGGACCAGGCAAGCGTCAGCAAGGCGAGATCGCAATCTGTTTAA
This sequence comes from Microcystis elabens FACHB-917, assembly GCF_014698445.1. Lineage (GTDB taxonomy): Bacteria > Cyanobacteriota > Cyanobacteriia > PCC-6307 > Cyanobiaceae > Cyanobium > Cyanobium elabens. Next base: position 8,676 of record NZ_JACJSZ010000008.1, on the reverse strand, counting down.
CTCAGATGCAATAAGGCTCTCGCGGAATTCTTCTGATGTGAAGCCCACATAGGCGGGCGAAAGCTCATCCACCGATAGCTGATACTTCTGAACATGATGCACACGAGTCATTAATGCATGTTCAACGAACATGGCTTTTTCAGCGGATAAATTATTGATTAAGTAAGGTAGCCTTCTGATAATGCCTGTGTTGTAGTCGCGTGCAGCACTTCCTCTCACTGCTGAGTCTCCGGAGCCCACTGACAATTCAACAAGAGCACCGATTGGGCGACTATTCAAGTAAGAAAGCAATAGGTAGGGGTTGATATCTCGCGTTGGAATGATTCCTGGACCACCTGGGCTAAAAATACACCCTTTGGGCAATGCGCGAAATGACAAAAAGCTGGTCGTTCGCTTTGTATATGTTACGCCCGCTGAGCCATATAAATCAGCGTCAGTTGCCCTTCGTGCGAAATTGCCAAGACTATAGTCAACTACAAGCTCATCATTGCCAGCTGCAGGCTGGTAGTCCCCGCCCTTTGGATATCTCCACCATCTCAACCCAATCTCTGACGACGGAACTTCAATAGATAGACGCAAGAAACGCTCGTCATCCCCTGATTCTAAACCTTTTGAGACTCTGGCAAATCTTTCTAGTTTTACATTCGCAAACAGTTCCAGCCAACGGTTTGGAGCCCAATAAGCAATTCGATGGCCGGGAACTAAATTCCAATCGTTTGCTAAAGGTATGACGTCTTTGTTGCCTGCTGGAGCTGCAATTGCACTTAATAGTGCTGTTTTCTTATCAATCGCAGACAATAGTCGTATGAAAGTGCTCAACAGGCTCTTCCCTGATAGGACAAACGCCGCAGGCTCGACTACTGCATCCAAGACACCATATCCCAGATCCGCACAGAGGGTGATACTGTGAGAGTCCAATAAATGGCAACGCCAGGCCTCTAGGGTATCAAGGAACATTAAAAGACGTGGGGCCAATATCCCTAGCATGCCGCCTGGCGCCAATTGATAGATACTCCTAGAAATAAATAAAGATGCAATTTGCCTGCTTGACCCAAATTGTGCTGGCATGCTCTGAAGATAGGTAAGTTTCGTGCATTCTCCGAACGGGGGATTCATGACTATTGCGTCAAACCGTATTCTCTGAAGGTGAACAAATGCAAATCCAACTGCCGTATCATCTGCAAAGAGTCGGCGCTGGAAGCCTGTAATGTCCTCGGCTCGTTCGGCGTACGCGAAAAGCGCAGTGTAAATGCGCTCCTCAATATTTCCCCAAAACTCATCAGTAATGGCTCGAGGTGTGTCGGCATCTGATGAGCCCAGCGTTGCGCCATTCTTCTCGGACTCGCTCTCGTTGAACATCTCAATCTGTTGTATGGCACTGTGTGTCCAGTCACGTTGAGCACTGTCGATAACGTCTCGGATTTCTTCCTCAATATTAAGTACTGACCCTGCCTCCCCGGCCAGCTGCATCTTTTCAAATACTGCTTCCAGCAAGCGCTGAAGAACTGCCCTTTCGGATTCTGGAAACTGCTCGTCAATAAAATCAATGAGCAGTTCGCGTTCGCCCGGCATTGGCTCCGCGCACACTACGTTGCAGCGGTTGATTGGCGGGCGATCAGCGACAGGCAGCTTTTGCGCTTGCCAGGCTCTTTGCGCCCGAAGCCACAGAGTTAGCCTTGCAATCTGAGTGGCCCTGGCGTCAATATCGATGCCATGGATGTTGTGTTGGAGAATCAGCCTAGGTGTCTCTCGCAAAAAGGCTGCCTTGTCTGCAAAGCTAGCCGTATAGTTCATAAAAGAGGCAAAGGCTTCCGGTTGCTGGCTCTGCTCTCCTAATTCTTGCGCGAGTTCCCAGGCCTCTGCATAAATATCCAGATACAGGTCAAACGCATAGATGCCAAAGTGCATCGACCCACAGGCTGGATCAAGCATGCGGATTTCACGTGGATCCTTCAGCGAGCGATGGGGGATGTAGACCGGCTGGCGAAGCAGCTCCTCCTGGCTGAGGGTTTCGTCCGCATCCGGCTGGGCTGGAGGTTCTTCCCCTGGCTGCAGCCAGACCTCCTTGGGTCGCCGCACCAGATAGCGGCACTGATCCTTCAGCCCCGTGTTGCCCTGGCGCATCTCGTACCAGATGCGGCCCAGGGTGTTGTCGGTGAGGAACTCCACCACATAGCGCGGCGTGAAGAACTGGTTGCGTACGGCCAGTTCACGGCTGTTGCGTGGCGCTGATGACTCCTCACGCATCTTCTTGCGCTCGGCATCACCATTGAAGTACTGGTACACCCAGCCCAGAGTCTCGTCTTCGATCCAGAGCTCAGCCAGTTCTGGGCGGTTGAGAATCTCCAGCAGCTCCAACAGCGCTGTGCGTTTCGGCCACAACAAACTCGCCGGATCACGAGGATCAAACAGGGCGCGCAGCTCGCGGCTCACATCCTCAAAGATCGTCTCCAGATAGAGCCGGTAGCTGCTCTCCTGATCCGCCAGTAACCCCTGGGCAACAGCAGTGAACTCCAGGAAGCCAGCGCTCTCCAGTCCGCCGCTCACGCAGGGCCGCACCAGCTCGCGGGCTTCCATCAGCTTGAGCGCCACGAAGCGGTTCAGCGCCGTGAAGGCCATCTCCCGCAGCGCCAGTAACAACGCCTCCTTGGGGTCGTTGATCTGGGCTTCCTTGTGCTCAATCCAGGCCACGAGCTTCTCGCGGATCAGCCGTTGCTCGGCCTGCAGGTGCGCACCGGCCTCCTCTGCCCAGCGCACTCTGTCCACATCGATGTCATAGGTCTGTAGCAGCTGCCTGCGGAACTCCTCCTCCAGCAGCTTGCGGGCATCCTGGGTGGCCTTCTGGAGCCTGTTGCGCTGTTCCTTTTCCATGCTTCAGGCCCTCCTCACTGCAGCAGCACTTTGCGGTCGTTGCCCAGCTCTTCTTCGCAGCGCTTTCGGATGCGACCCAGTACCTCCTCGAGCCCGGCGGAATCAAACGGCTCGCGGCACAGCTCCCGCACACTCACGGTGCTCACCTCCTGGGCGGGGAAAGCCCACTGCTGGGCCTTCTGTTCCTGCTGACGCAGCACACCTTCGAGCATGGCGGGCTGATCGCGCAGCCGCACCAGATCGAGCCCCTCGCTGGCCTGGGCTCGCTGCCGCAGCGGTTCGGTGAGTTGGTCCTGCCGTTCGGCATCGAGCTCGGCAAAACCCGGGGCCTGCTGCAGGTCGGCAATCCGCTGCTGCACCTGAGCGGCCAGTGCCTGCTGGGCTTCGCTGCGGCGCTGGGCGTAGGCGTCTTCCAGTTTCTTGGTGAGCTGGTCGATCTCGGGGATCCGCTCGTAGAAGCTCAGCGACTGCAGCAGATCGCGCAGCTGGTGCTCGGCATCGAGCAGCTCTTGGGGCAGCTCGCTCTCCTGTTGCAGCTGGCCCCAGAGTCGATCCCCCAGGGCATGGCGCGCCCGGCGCAGATCTTCCAGACGGGTATCGAGCACTTCCTTGATCGCCGTGGCCCGCTGCCATTGCTCCTTCACGGCCTCGGCGCTGGCGCGGAAGGCCTTCACCACCTCCTCGTCATCGCTGTCCTGCCAGGTGGACACCTGCTCGCAGGCCTGATCGAGCGCCTCCCTTCCGGGCAGCTCCAGCGGCACCATTCCTTTGCTGGCGGCATTGAGGTCGGCGTTGACGACAACAGCCGTGGTGCGGATCTCCTTGGCCAAGGGGCCAGCAGCGATGCCGGCCACGGTTTTGCCGGCAAACCTCTGGAACAACTGACAGGCTTCGATCACAGCCTGGGGGTTGAGGGTGGCCTCGTGCAGGCCGAAGGCCGTGGCCCGGAAGGTGCTGTTGTTGGTGAACAGCGGCCGCACCTCGGGTTTGCTCACGCCCACGAAGCTCTGGGCGTTGTGGGTCGCCTTGAGGTGGCTGCCCACTTGCAGGGCGGCCACCAGGAACTTCACCGCATCGAGCGTCCAGCCGTAGGGGGCATCCCCGAAGAAGTCGACCAGCTCCTTGCCGCTCTGGCCGCCTTTCACCTTGATGCGGTTGAGCACGGCCTGCAGGGCCGGGCGGTTGGTGTCGATCACCCACTGGCCCCCCTCCTCCTTGCAGAGGCGCAGGGTTTCGATTGAGCCGGTGAGGCCCTTGAGGTTGTCGGCGCTGAGCAGCTTGCTCAGCTCATCACTGCTGGGGCTGACTGCCGCTTCGCTGAAACGCTCGTAGATCTGGGCGAGGCCATCGCTGAGGGCCTCGCGGATCGCTTCCACTGCGCGGCTGGCGTTCGCTCCGATTGCGCAGGGGCCGCCATTCAGCAGCACCTGTCCATGGATCAGGGCCTGATCCACCAGCCGGCAGGCGTCCTGGCGGAAGCCCTCCAGCTTGCGCCGCTCCTCGCTCACCAGCTGCACCTGGCCCTTGCCGCTGGCGTCGCGGCCCTTGAGGTCGATCACCTTCTGGGAGCGGAACCATTCGCCCAATGCACGATCCAGCTCCGGGCTGGGGCGCATGGCCCAGAAGAAGGTGTTGGTGTCCTGCTGGCTCTGCTGGCGCAGCTGCTCCACCCGCTCCTCGAAGTTCTCGCTGCCATCGACGCGCTCCACCTTCACCGGCACATCGCCTTTCACCACTTCGCTGCCGCGGAAGTGCAGGGCCGCCTTGAAGGTCTTCACTCCATTGCCAAGGGCTGCACTGGGCACAGGCTCCCAGTTGAGGCGCAAGGCCTCTTGCAGCAGGTTGTGGCGATCCTGAGCGGATGGCGCTTGCTGGCTGCGCACCTGCTCCCAGTCCTCCTCCTCGGGTTTGGGGATGCGGTACTGGCCGTCGGCCTTGCGGATCAGGTTGCGCTCCTCCAGGTGCCGGCAGGCCTCCTGCACCTCCGATTCGAGCGAGTCGCCATCCACCCGGGGGTGCAGCACCACGGCGATGTTGCGCTCGGTGACCGGCACCTGATCAACGAACTGCAGCAGGCAGATCGCCTTGGCCACCGGCACCGCCAGCGGGTGGGTCGCCTTGGTGGCGATGTCGCTGATCTTGCCGCGGTACTGCGAATCGATGTTGTTGCTCTGCAGGTCGTAGACCCGATCCAGCGTCACCAGCGCCCCCAGCGCCTCATCGGCCAGGCCGCTCTGGGGATTGGTGAGCAGCTCCTGGGCGAGCTTGATGATCGCCCGGTTGGCACCGCCGAACTGCTTGCTGGCGCCGCCGGAGAGCCGCAGGCCTGACACCACCTGAATGATCAGCTCGATCTGATACGGCAGCAGGGGGTAGAGGTCGGCGAAGGCCTTGCTGGTGAGCTCGGGCAGCCGGATCTTGGTGTCGAGCTTGGTGTGGGTGGCCAGGCGGCCCTGGTGCTGCTGGAACAACCCCTGCAGGGTCTGCTCCCCAGTGCTGTTCTTGCCGAGCACCCGCCGGCTGGTGACCTCGGCGATATCGGAGGGCTCCAACACCGGCTTGTAGGGGAAGCGGTCCTGCAGCCGCGCCAGTTCGGTGCGGTTGTCGTCCAGGTAGCCCACCACATCGGAGAGCTTCTCCTGGGAGGTGACCATCACCCACACCTTGCCCCGGCCCTTCACACCGAGCTGCTGCACGATCGCCTGCAGATCGAGCATCTTCTGGATGTCGCGGGCCACGTACTGGCCCACCTCATCCACCACAAACATCAGCTGTTTGCCGGGATGCCTGCGCTCCATCAGCGCGATGGTGCGCTCCGCCAGGCTGGCGGGTGTGATCGGCACGCTCTCATCGCGTGCACTCTTGAGCCAGCTGTCCTTCTCGGCGTAGGTCTGCGGTTCGAGGGCGTGCATCACCGCACTGGCCCTGGGCATCGCCTGCAGCAGCCTTGTTTTGGCGACGGCCCAGTCTTCCCCTGGGTAGAGCTGGGCAAAGGAATCGAGGAAAGCCTGCATGCGGCCCTGCTCCTCCAGCTCAATCTCCAGTTCAGCCACCTCCAGGCTGCTGGAGTAGCCGAGGTGATCGAGCAGCTTGCGGTAGAAGATCTTGGTGAGCGCGTCGCTGGCGTTGACGTTGCGATCCGCCGAGACGTCAAAAATGATCGCCTCGGTGGGGATCTGCTCGTTGATCGCCTTCAGCAGCGCCTTGATCTGCAGGTTCTTGGCCCGCTGGCCCAGCAGATCGCCGGCGCTGTCGCCCGCCAGGTCGCGGTTGCTGATCGCCAGACCCACGTACTTGGCAAAGCTCGATTTCCCCGCCCCGAAGAAGCCCGCCACCCAGATCGCGATCGCCTCGCTGGGTTGGTTCACCGACTGGCGGTAGCCCTCCAGCACGCGAATCATGTTCTGCTCGATCGACTCGGTGAGGATGTATTCGTCGATCTCCTGGCGCACGATCGCCACGTCGTCCTGATCGACCTTGATCACCTCTTCGATCTTGCGGTCGATCCGACCAGAGAAGAGCTCGCGGATGGCGGTGGTGGTCATGGTCAGGCGAACAGCTTGGGGCGGTAGTTGTGGTCGGCATCGAGCTCATCCATGAAGCGCAGCCCCGCCGGACCATCCCGCTGGCCGGGATAGAAGAGCACCACCGGATGGCTCACCTTGTGGTGCAGGTTCTCCAGCAGCGCCGAAGGCCTGTGCAGGCCAAACAGCGCCCCCACCCGCTCCAGAAAGACGATGTGACTGGTGGTGGGCTTGGAGGCATCCACCGCTTCGGCCACCAGCTGATCGAGGGGTGTGGATCCGGCGGCCTTGCCGCTGAGCACGTCGCGGATGGTGTCGCGCACCATGGCGATGCCCAGGTCAACTTCCCCCTGGGCGATCTCCTCCAGCGACAACCCGGCCGCCGCGATCGACTGCTCCAGCAGCTGGGCCATCGACAGGCGCTGCACTGTCTTGCCGGCGTTCTCCAGGCGCACCACCAGATCCCGCAACGCCTGGCGCAGCTCCCATTCGTCTTCCGGGGGGTAGAGAAAGATCCCAAAAGGCATGTCGGTGTAGGTGCTGAGCCCCACGCCCGAATCGGCGGCAGTAAGCACCGGCTCCAGCTGTTGCTGCAGGCAGCGCTGCCACTCCTTCTGGGTCATGACCACACCTCCTGCACCAGGGCCTCAGCGCTGCTGGCTGGCAGTTGCAGATCGACCACCGATCCGGCGCGGTAGTAGCTGATCACCTGGGCCTGATGGAGCAGCAGCAACCGGTGCTCCAGCTCCGCCTCCGGCAGCCGGAACCACAGCCAACGCGGATCGGCCAGGGCCGCCGCGGTGGTGCGGTTGCTGGCAAGGGCCTGCAGCAACACATAGAGCAGGGGCTCATCGGCCAGGTAGTACGCCGTGAAGCGGCGCTTCACGCGGCCCTGCAGCAGCCCGAAATCGACGCCGGCCTTGAGCAGGCCACCGGCGACACGCTTGCGGGTGGCTTCGCTCCAGTCGGCCACCTCAGGATGTCCCTGCGATCCCGTGCCCTCCAGCCAGCTGAGGGCCTGGTCGGTCTGCAGCAGATCACCGCCATCGCTGTACACCTGGGCACTCCAGCGCAAGCCGTCGCCCAGCAGCTGGTCGCTGTTGGCCAGGTGCCAGAGCAGCAACGGCTTCCAGTGGCGTTGGCCGGAGCCTGTCTGGGCTGCCAGCACCAGGGCCCGATCCCGCCCTACTGGATCGAAGCGGCTGCTGAGGGCACTGCAGACCTTCTTCAACCAGGCCTGTGTGGGGGCGCCGATGCTGTTGGTCTGGCGCAGCTGATCCAGGTTGGCGCGCTTGCTGGCCTCCAGATCCCATCCCTGCAGCGCCTGCAGGGTGTCGCTGATCAGGGGGCCACGGATCAGGCCATCGCTGCGGTAGGTGGGGATGGCCGGAGTTTTGGCTCTCGCCTTGGCCGTGCGCCTGGGCTTCGCGGGGGCTTTCGGCCTGGTCTTGGTTGCCGTCGCCATCAGCCCGCCACCTGCAGGTACGGCACCACCAGCTGACCGGGCTGGCCGCAGACAAACCCGGCCGCCAGCCGCTCGATGTGGCCCTGGTTGATCTCGAAGGGATCGTCCAGCCGCAGGGCCTTGGCGGTCTGTGGGGTCTGCTGCCGCGCCCAGTCGAGGGCCGCTGGGTCCAGATCGGCCAGGTCGATCAGCGCCTGGGGCCACTGCTCTGAGCTCAGCGCCCAGGCAGCCTGGAAACATTTCGCCCACTCCTGGGGCTCATCCATCCAGCGGTTGCGCTCGTTCTCGAAGGCGTCCTCCAGCTGGGGCGTGAGCCGAAACAGATGGCAGGTGATCGGCCCGCCTGGGGTGGGCTGGATCGCCAGGGCCTCATCGCACGCCAGCTGGGCCACCCGGAAGCCGGCCCGGGTCTGCGCGAACGGTGTCGAGCGCGGGAAGCCCTGCTGGAACAGGAACTCCCCTGTTCCCGTCAGCACGCCACTGTTCCACCAGCCCAGCCGCTGGGTCTCGCCCAGGGCCGCCACCATCAGGCGGAGCTTGAAGAGCTGGCGGAAGTCCAACGGCTGAAGCAGGGTGCGGCTAGGAGCCAGTTGCGCGTAACGCGGTCGCCGCCGCCGCTTTCCCCCGCCGTGCACATTTCGTGTGCCAGCTGAACGTGATTTTACCGGATTCGTTGCTCCAGGAGCGCTTGAGCAACCCCGCCAAGGTGCTTGGCGGGGTTGGTTCCCCTCACCCCATCGCCATCGCCTCCTGTTGGTGTTGTTGCTTCAGGTAGCGCCATAACTTGTTGAGGTTGTGGGTGGCGCCCCAGAGCAG
>NZ_JACJSZ010000079.1 GCF_014698445.1 Microcystis elabens FACHB-917 | reverse complement strand
GTGATATGATTTTGGACTGCGCCCCAGAGAGCGAGAGCTCAAGAGGGGTGCAGGCTTACGGGATCGGGAGGCGCGAGCCGACGATGTTGTAAGTTTTCTGAGTCGCCGGGAGGCGATGCGCCGCGAGAGCCCCGCCAGGGGTGGAGCGGCAGAACCTGGACAACCAAAAAAGTTTAGGAACTGACGCTTCCACTGCGTCGGTTGCGGCGGAAGGCAAGGGTCCAATGCGGGAGACCGTAGGGGGCTGAGCCGAAAGCGCCTGTGTTCTTCGCTACAGCGGAGGGAAGCCGTCCTGGAAGGGATGGGTGAAGCGGGAACTTCCGAGAGGGAGAGCAGCGGACGAAGAGCAGTGGAGGTGTGAGGTCCCGTCAAAAGAAAGAAGCGACGGGTCGAAGCGATCAAGCGGTCGAGGTGCGTTCTCACGACGCGCCACGGTCTGGAGAGGCGCCATGCGGCGGGAGCGATCCTGCGGAGCGAACCCGAGAGGGGGGCTCCAGAGCGATGGAAGGTCCTTTGATCGTGAGACCGGTTGCGAACCGGATCTGAGATTCGGGAAAGTCACGTGTCGTGGCCCGGTGCGCTGCCCGTCAGGGGAGCGATGGTCTCTGTAAGGAGAGCGAGCCGGAAAGCGAGAGGTGCACTCTTTGAACCCAGCGCGCGAGCGTTGGAGGCCCCGACGTTGCCAAGGACGCCAGTCTGCGGTGATGGTGAGAGGCCAATCCATCTGAGGGAGGCGCGAGCCGAACAAGAGGGATGGATCTACAACGGAGAGTTTGATCCTGGCTCAGGATGAACGCTGGCGGCGTGCTTAACACATGCAAGTCGAACGAGCCTTCGGGCTAGTGGCGGACGGGTGAGTAACGCGTGGGAATCTGCCCTCAGGAGGGGGATAACGGCCGGAAACGGCCGCTAATACCCCATATGCCGAGAGGTGAAATGAATTTCGCCTGAGGATGAGCCCGCGTCTGATTAGCTAGTTGGTGTGGTAATGGCGCACCAAGGCGACGATCAGTAGCTGGTCTGAGAGGATGATCAGCCACACTGGGACTGAGACACGGCCCAGACTCCTACGGGAGGCAGCAGTGGGGAATTTTCCGCAATGGGCGAAAGCCTGACGGAGCAACGCCGCGTGAGGGATGAAGGCCTCTGGGCTGTAAACCTCTTTTCTCAAGGAAGAAGACATGACGGTACTTGAGGAATAAGCCACGGCTAATTCCGTGCCAGCAGCCGCGGTAATACGGGAGTGGCAAGCGTTATCCGGAATTATTGGGCGTAAAGCGTCCGCAGGCGGCCTTGTAAGTCTGTCGTTAAAGCGTGGAGCTTAACTCCATTTGAGCGATGGAAACTACAAGGCTTGAGTGTGGTAGGGGCAGAGGGAATTCCCGGTGTAGCGGTGAAATGCGTAGATATCGGGAAGAACACCAGTGGCGAAGGCGCTCTGCTGGGCCATAACTGACGCTCATGGACGAAAGCCAGGGGAGCGAAAGGGATTAGATACCCCTGTAGTCCTGGCCGTAAACGATGAACACTAGGTGTCGGGGGAATCGACCCCCTCGGTGTCGTAGCTAACGCGTTAAGTGTTCCGCCTGGGGAGTACGCACGCAAGTGTGAAACTCAAAGGAATTGACGGGGGCCCGCACAAGCGGTGGAGTATGTGGTTTAATTCGATGCAACGCGAAGAACCTTACCAGGGTTTGACATCCTGCGAATCCCTTGGAAACGAGGGAGTGCCTTCGGGAGCGCAGAGACAGGTGGTGCATGGCTGTCGTCAGCTCGTGTCGTGAGATGTTGGGTTAAGTCCCGCAACGAGCGCAACCCACGTCTTTAGTTGCCAGCATTCAGTTGGGCACTCTAGAGAGACCGCCGGTGATAAACCGGAGGAAGGTGTGGATGACGTCAAGTCATCATGCCCCTTACATCCTGGGCTACACACGTACTACAATGCTACGGACAAAGGGTTGCAAGCTCGCGAGAGTTAGCTAATCCCATAAACCGTGGCTCAGTTCAGATCGTAGGCTGCAACTCGCCTACGTGAAGGAGGAATCGCTAGTAATCGCAGGTCAGCATACTGCGGTGAATACGTTCCCGGGCCTTGTACACACCGCCCGTCACACCATGGAAGTTGGCCATGCCCGAAGTCGTTACTCCAACCCTTGTGGAGGAGGACGCCGAAGGTGGGGCTGATGACTGGGGTGAAGTCGTAACAAGGTAGCCGTACCGGAAGGTGCGGCTGGATCACCTCCTAACAGGGAGACACAACTGATCGTGATGTCTGAGCGCTGAGCGAGCGAAAGCTTGGGAAGCATAGTTGTCTCAGGCCGCGGTCCTGTCATCTCGAAGGTCGATCGGTACCTCAAGGTGAGCCATCAAAGCCAAGGACGAATTCCAAGAGCTCGAGAGAGCTGGAGGGAGGAGGCCAAGGATGTTGTGATGGACTCGTTTTCAGTTCCTAAACTTTGTCTAGGTCACCCCACCAAGGGTTCAGCCATCAGGCCATGCGATCCGATTCTGTCAGCAACTGTCAAGGAGCGGAGAGGATGGGGGATGGCGGAACCACTGTCAGAGTGATTGTTCCTGGGCCATTAGCTCAGGTGGTTAGAGCGCACCCCTGATAAGGGTGAGGTCCCTGGTTCAAGTCCAGGATGGCCCATTCGTGTTTGGGGGTTTAGCTCAGTTGGTAGAGCGCCTGCTTTGCAAGCAGGATGTCAGCGGTTCGAGTCCGCTAACCTCCATCCAACCAAGTTAAGACCAGAACATGAAGCTGCATCAGGGGAACACCTGATGGGTGAAGTGACCGGACCTGTTCAGCTGAGGACTCCAGCCTCTTTTCATTCCCAAGGGATCGGCTCACGCAATGTGTGATGCCTGAATCTGAAGTGGTTGAAAGGAAGCTGGACTCGCTGATCACTAATTTGCATGTTCATGGAAGCATGGTCATGTGAATTGGTGTATCGGTGAAGCCAGCCAAGAACCTTGACAACTGCATAGGTGAGTCTGGAAAAGAAAGCATCTCATGGATGCCCAGGCAGACGAGGACAGATCCCGGCATGGCCGGGTAAAGGAGTCGACTGAATGGGAGATTCTTGAGTTTAGAGCCGAGAGCTTCCAGCGTCTTTTCGCTCCGCCGAGGAGGGAAGAGTCAGATTCTGTCTTTCAAACCGCTCGAGCTGAAGTGTGATGGGAATCCGCGACGGGAGACCGCTGCGGAACAGCATCGCATGCGAAATGAGGGAAGGTGAAAGCAGGAGAATGGGTCTCAACAACCCTGAACGTTGGGAGTGTTAATTGGTCAAGCTACAAAGGGCTCACGGTGGATACCTTGGCACACAGAGGCGATGAAGGACGTGGTTACCTGCGAAAAGTCTCGGGGAGCTGGAAACACGCTTTGATCCGGGAATCTCCGAATGGGGCAACCCCTAGAACGGCCACCTGAATCCATAGGGTGGTGCGAGCCAACCCAGCGAACTGAAACATCTTAGTAGCTGGAGGAAAGGAAAGTAAAAACGACTCCCTCAGTAGCGGCGAGCGAACGGGGAAGAGCCTAAACCGATGGTTTCGACCATCGGGGTTGTGGGACAGCAACGTGGACCAGGGACGTTAGTGGAAGCGTTTGAAAGGCGCGCCATAGAGGGTGAAAGCCCCGTACGCGAAAGCGAAACTGGCCTAGCTGTATCCCGAGTAGCACGGAGCACGTGAAATTCCGTGTGAATCCGCGAGGACCACCTCGTAAGGCTAAGTACTCCTGTGTGACCGATAGCGAAACAGTACCGCGAGGGAAAGGTGAAAAGAACCCCGGGAGGGGAGTGAAATAGAACATGAAACCGTGAGCTTACAAGCAATGGGAGTCCTACTCATAGGATGACCGTGTGCCTGTTGAAGAATGAGCCGGCGACTTATAGGCACTGGCAGGTTAAACCGGAAATGGTGGAGCCATAGCGAAAGCGAGTCTGAATAGGGCGTTGGTCAGTGTTTATAGACCCGAACCCGGGTGATCTAACCATGGCCAGGATGAAGCTTGGGTGATACCAAGTGGAGGTCCGAACCGACTGATGTTGAAAAATCAGCGGATGAGCTGTGGTTAGGGGTGAAATGCCAATCGAACCCGGAGCTAGCTGGTTCTCCCCGAAATACGTTGAGGCGTAGCGTCTAGTGCTATAGCAGGGGGGTAAAGCCACCGTTTCGGTGCGGGCTGCGAGAGCGGTACCAAATCGAGACGAACTCTGAATACCCTGTGTGAAACTAGGCAGTCAGACTGTGGGGGATAAGCTCCATGGTCGAAAGGGAAACAGCCCAGACCGCCAGCTAAGGTCCCCAAATCGATGCTCAGTGATAAAGGAGGTGGGATTGCCCAGACAACCAGGAGGTTTGCCTAGAAGCAGCCATCCTCAAAGGAGTGCGTAATAGCTCACTGGTCGAGCGATCCTGCGCCGAAAATGAACGGGGCTAAGCATCGTACCGAAGCTGCGGATTTAACTTGTTAAATGGTAGGGGAGCGTTCCATGTGGGGCGAAGCGTTAGCGTAAGCGGGCGTGGACTGCATGGAAGTGAGAATGTCGGCTTGAGTAGCGAAAACATGGGTGAGAATCCCATGCCCCGAAACCCTAAGGGTTCCTCCGGCAGGCTCGTCCGCGGAGGGTTAGTCAGGACCTAAGGCGAGGCCGAAAGGCGTAGTCGATGGACAACAGGTCAACATTCCTGTACCTGTCATGTTTTGGGAAGGGGGACGGAGAAGGCTAGCCCAGCCAGAAGTTGGTTACTGGTTCAAGCGTTCGAGGCGTTGAGAAGTGGCGAAAACACTTTGAGCTGAGGCGTGAGTACGAGCTGCTACGGCAGCGAAGTGGGTGATGTCAAGCTTCCAAGAAAAGCCCTATACCCGTTAAGGCATGACGGCCTGTACCCGAAACCGACACAGGTGGGGTGGTAGAGAATACCGAGGGGCGCGAGGTAACTCTCTCTAAGGAACTCGGCAAAATGGCCCCGTAACTTCGGGAGAAGGGGTGCCACCGCAAGGTGGTCGCAGTGAAGAGGCCCAGGCGACTGTTTACCAAAAACACAGGTCTCCGCTAAGTCGCAAGACGATGTATGGGGGCTGACGCCTGCCCAGTGCCGGAAGGTTAAGGAAGCTGGTCAGCGCAAGCGAAGCTGGCGACTGAAGCCCCGGTGAACGGCGGCCGTAACTATAACGGTCCTAAGGTAGCGAAATTCCTTGTCGGGTAAGTTCCGACCCGCACGAAAGGCGTAACGATCTGGGCGCTGTCTCGGAGAGAGGCTCGGCGAAATAGAATTGTCTGTGAAGATGCGGACTACGTGCACCCGGACAGAAAGACCCTATGAAGCTTTACTGTAGCTTGGTATTGTGCCCGGGCTCTGAATGCGCAGGATAGGTGGGAGGCTTTGATCCATTGCTTGTGGGTGATGGTGAGCCAACGGTGAGATACCACTCTTTCAGAGCTAGGGTTCTAACGGTCACCCGTGATCCGGGGACCGGACAGTATCAGGTGGGCAGTTTGACTGGGGCGGTCGCCTCCTAAAAGGTAACGGAGGCGCGCAAAGGTTCCCTCAGGCTGGTTGGAAATCAGCCGACGAGTGTAAAGGCAGAAGGGAGCTTGACTGTGAGACCTACAAGTCGAACAGGGACGAAAGTCGGCCTTAGTGATCCGACGGTTCTGAGTGGAAGGGCCGTCGCTCAACGGATAAAAGTTACTCTAGGGATAACAGGCTGATCTCCCCCAAGAGTTCACATCGACGGGGAGGTTTGGCACCTCGATGTCGGCTCATCGCAACCTGGGGCTGAAGTCGGTCCCAAGGGTTGGGCTGTTCGCCCATTAAAGCGGTACGCGAGCTGGGTTCAGAACGTCGTGAGACAGTTCGGTCCATATCCGGTGCATGCGCAGGAATATTGAGAGGATTTCTCCCTAGTACGAGAGGACCGGGAGGAACGCACCTCTGGTGTGCCAGTTATCGTGCCAACGGTAAACGCTGGGTAGCCATGTGCGGAGAGGATAACCGCTGAAAGCATCTAAGTGGGAAGCCCACCTCAAGATGAGTATTCCCATGGCGTTAGCCAGTAAGGTCACGGGCAGAACACCCGTTGATAGGCTCTACGTGGAAGCCGGGTAACCGGTGAAGCGGAGGAGTACTAATAGACCGAGGGCTTGACCAACATCTGGTTCTAAGCCTGCTGATTCCTGTGGCGATGCCAAAAGGCCCAACCATCGGGAGAAGAGGAATGACAACTTTTCCAGAGGAGCGAGCACGACAGTGCTGGCTCTAACCTATGCAGTTCTCAGGGTTCAGCCTTCTGAACCCGTAGCGAAGCTGTGTGGAGGGAAGGGAGTGGAGCAGACCTGAAGGTCTATCCTGGTGTCCATGGCGCTGTGGAACCACACCGATCCATCTCGAACTCGGTTGTGAAACGCAGCAGCGGCGACGATAGTTGGGGGGTAGCTCCCTGCGAAAATAGCTCGATGCCAGGTAAAACTTCCGCTTCCGTGAGGGGGCGATGAGGAGAAGCCACCCGCAACGGGTGGCTTTTCTGTTGGC
>NZ_JACJSZ010000078.1 GCF_014698445.1 Microcystis elabens FACHB-917 | reverse complement strand
CAGAGGGGCTTTCGGACACAGGAGGGTGGCGGTTGCGCCGACCTCAACGGATGCGGACAGCCCCGGCAAGGGTGCCTGTGACACACCTTGAATCAACCCTGCATCTCCACCAATTGCCGGGTTGAGATGGTTCGTCTGTTGACGATCATCACCAGGGTGGCGGAGCTCACCATGGTCAGTACCACGAGCACGGACGCCACAAGAGATTCCACGATCGTGAATCCAGCGCCCGCCCGTCGGGATGGCCGGCGGTGGCTGATGGCCATCGGTGTGGGTGCCTGGCGTGTTGTTATGCCCATCAGTTGACGGAGCCGATAGTCCGGCCGGAGGAGGCCCGTGCGACCCAGTCCTGCCCGGTCCAGGCCACAAAGTTGATGTCGGCACTGCTGGGGGCATTGGCAAGGGCGCTGAGGCTGGCAGAGGATGATGGTGGCACGCGGAAATGGGTCTGGCCGCAGGCATAGAGGGAGCGTGCCCAGATGCGACCGCCAAAGTTCCAGCTGTCGTCACTGTTCAGTTCGGCAAGCGTCAGTGGTTGCACACCCGCGCAACCATTGACGCGGAAACCGACCAGGCCCCAGGGCATGTAGATCCAGGCTCCGGCGATGCGAGAACGACCAGCCAATGAATTGGAGGAGGAATCGGCACCGAACGCAACAATCTGCATGCAGGGTTTGTTGGCCACACCAAACTCCCTGCAGGTGTTTCCCGGGGCCGTATCGCGCCCGAAGATATTGAAGCGGTCGTACTCACCCACTGGATTGAACACATTCTCTGCAACCAGGGTTGTGCAGTTCTCTGTGGGTGCGGTGATGCCTGGGTTGGGGCGTGTGCAGATCACATTGGCCAACGAAGCCCCATTGGTGATCAGGATGACCGGGCCGGCTTGCCCAGTGTTTGATCCGAGTGGCGGAGCCGTGGCCGAGATGCCGCGGGTGTCTTCCTGGCGGTTGTAGTAAAAGCTGATGGCTGCATCTGTAGTGTCGATATACATGCGATTTCTGGAAAACCCATCGGCGCTGACAGCGCGGAGATCGATGCTGGGGCCAAGGCAGTGGAAACCTCCGTTAAAGCTGGCCGTAACCGGGAAGGAGGGGCTGTATTCGCACCAGTTGAGATAGGTGGCAGGGCCCACGGATCCCGATGTGGGAGTCTGTCGAGACTTGATCTCAACTTTTTTTAGATTAATGGCTGAAATTTCAGATGCTCCTGTGCCAAGGTTGCTGTTGGCCCGGAGTCGGAACTTTACGTAGTGGCTGAAGCGATTGGTGGCGGCTGTGGCAACAGTTGGCAGTTGGATACGGCAGGTGTAGGTGCCGCTTGAGTTGAGGCAAACCCCTGATGGTCCTTCACTGAGGTTGACTGCGCCATTACTCAGGTTGCCTTCGAACGCGACATTGGAGGTTCCGATGGTGACACCAACTTGTGTTCGAACCCCACCATCAGCGGTTACCGATGCAAGGCTAGTCCAGTCTGAATCTCTGTCGACTCTTGCATCGGTGGTGGTGGGGCTGGTGAAGGAATAATCAAGACGCAGCGCTGAGATGTCTGCGGCGCTGTTACCCCGTGTTCGCGTGAACGAGAATTCCAGAACGGGTGCGGCGATGGCATGAAGATTGACTGCCCTGGCGATGGCGGGCCAATCTGTTATTGTATTGCTCAAGTTATTGGAGCTGTCTTGGAATAGCACATTGCCGCGGGTCACCACGATGTCACCGCTGCCCAGGTCGTAGCCTCTAATGTCTCGCTCCTGCCAGATTGATGGCCAACGAGGTGTAGATCTCAATTTGTAGCCGCTGAAACCTGCAAAGTTGTCGACCGTTGCAGCTGCAGGATCGCTGAAATCGTCGATGATGCCACCGGGCACGGCCCCGCCGTTCGACACCACGGCCCAGGTGTGGATGGGGGATCCACCGGCCTGGTACACGCTGGCGCAGGCATTGTTGGGGAGCCATTTGGTGTTGCAGTACTCCAGGTAGGGCGTGAAGCCTGAAGGATTGCCAGTGGCATCGGCCAGTTGGGCAGAGCTGTTAGCCCGCAGCCAGATCCGCACGCTGTGGTCGCCAGCGCTGGATGGTCCGTTGATGATGAAAGAGGGATAGCGGAGATCGCTGTTGGTGCTGGAGCCGTACGTGGTAGGGATATTGGTACTGTTCACCAGCAGTTCCGCCACGGTGGCTGGGTTACCGCCTGGCGTCCAGTTGTAGGTGAAGCGGCTGGCGATGGTGGGAAGGCCAGTGCTGAAGTAGACCGGCGCAAAGGGAATGCATGCGGAGGCCCTTCCTTCGATGGATCGCTGGTCGCCGTAAATCGACCTCCCTCCCTCGTCTGGACAGGGGCCCGGGGCGGGGTTTAAGGCTTGTCCAAGGATGGGGCCGTGGCCGTTCGCAATAAGGAGGTTTTGGGCATCACCGGGGATGATGTCCTCAGGGTCACTGGTGCTGTTGCAAGGGCTCGGTACGGTGCGGCATCCGATTTCGATGCCATCGACGATGCCGACCCGCTGACGGGTCCAGGTGTGAGTCGGGTCCGCCACAACCCCAATGATTGAGGTGAGGTCAACGATCTGGCCAGAGCTGTTTCGTGACGTGTAGCGGTCGTTTGCCCGCTGGGAGAAGAAACGCCCACCGTTGATTCCGGTCACCAGGCCGAACTCCACTCCGCAGTAGCGGCGGTCGGCCCCGAGGCTGTTGGTGGCGTTGCTGCCGAACGAGCCACCACAACACTTCGGTAGCACCTCAAACTCCTTGGTGGTGGTGGAGGAGCTGTAGGTGCCATCGGGCCGATACACCCTACCCTCCACCGTCACAGCGATGAAGCCTGTGTTGTTGCCTGAAAGCAAAGTTCCGCCACCATCAGGATCATCAAGGTTCAGCAGCTGGTTGAACTCTGAACCTGCCGGAAGTGTGCCGCTCTGGCTCGCCAGCGTCCAGGATGCGGAGCGGGTGAAGGTGCGCTGAAGCGCCCGGCGATTCTGCAATGCGGCGGCGCTGCCGGTGTTTGGTCCAGTGGAATAGCGCACTCCCTTCAAAAGGATGCGCTGATTGCCCGTGTTCACCTGGCTGAGGTCGTCGAGATTGCGGAACTGACCATCGCTGAGGTTGATGGCGGTTGCCGTGGGGAAACCGTTGTTGTCACCTGGTCGCGTGTTCTGGGTGGACACGCAGGGGCTCTGGAGCTTTGGGTTGCTGGTCGACCAGGTGGCTGGGGATGTGCTGCCGGCCACCAGCAGCTGGCGGTTCTCCGGTTCGCTCCAGGTGGCGATGATCCGATCGGCACCCATCTCCGATACATCCCGGGCTTCTGCTCCTGATACGAACGCGGCAAGGTTTGATGAATTGCTCATCGCCACCACCCCCAGGGTGCCAGCCAGGACACCGAGCACCAGCAGCAGCGCCGGCGTCATGGTGTAACCTTCCTCTCCTGCCTGATTACGTTGTCTGGCGAGTAAGGCGAGAAGAACGCGATTGGCCATTGGAGCTATACCCTGGTGAAATCAGCCGAGCGGAGAAGGTGAAACGGGTCGTGTAAGTCCGGTGATGCCTGTTCGGCACATGAGGAGACGATCCTAGCCCTCGTCAGCAAGGGTGGTCTGCCGCGGGGTCAGCCCGTTCCCGTGTTGGAGCGGCCTGCCAGGGAGCCCCTCTCACACCGGCTCGATCCGCTCCGCCCCCAGGTATGGCACCAGCGCCGCCGGCAGGGTGACGCTGCCGTCCGGCTGCTGGCCCGCCTCCAGCAGGGCGGCCATGGTGCGGCCCACCGCCAGGCCGCTGCCGTTGAGGGTGTGGAGCAGGCGGGTGGTCTTGCCGTCGCGGCAGCGGATCGAGGCCCGCCGGGCCTGGAAGTCGCCGCAGGTGCTGCAGCTGGAGATCTCCCGGTAGGTGCCGGCGCCCGCCAGCCACACCTCCAGGTCGTAGGTGCGGGCGGCGGAGAAGCCCAGGTCGCCCGTGCACAGCTCGATGCGGCGGTAGGGGAGTTCGAGGGCCTCCAGGATCGCTTCGGCATCGCAGGTGAGCTGCTCGTGGGCCGCTTCCGATTCCTCCGGAGCCACGAACCAGTAGATCTCCACCTTGTTGAACTGGTGCAGGCGGATCAGGCCGCGGGTGTCGCGACCGTAGGAGCCGGCCTCGCGGCGGAAGCAGGGGGTGTAAGCGGCGTACTTCAGCGGCAGCTGCTCGGCCCCCAGCACCTCGCCGCGATGCAGCGACGTGAGCGGCACCTCGGCGGTGGGGGTGAGCCAGAGGTCGTCGTCGGCACAGCGGAAGCTCTCTTCAGCGAACTTGGGCAGCTGGCCGGAGCCGGTGAGGCTGGCGGTGTTCACCAGCACCGGCGGCAGCACCTCGGTGTAGCCCCGCTGGCCGTGGCGATCGAGCATGAAGCTGATCAGGGCCCGCTCCAGCCGGGCCCCCTGGCCCAGCAGCGTCACGAAACGGCTCTGGGCGATGCGCACCGAGCGCTCGCTGTCGACGATGCCGAGCCGTTCGGCGATCTGCCAGTGCTCCTCGAGCGTCTCGCCCGCGGCCGGAAGCCGCGGCGTGCCCCAGCGCTTCACCTCCACGTTGTCGGCCTCGCTGCGGCCCTCGGGGCACAGGGGCGAGGGCAGGTTGGGCAGCACCATCAGCTGCTCCAGCAGCCGGGCTTCGAGTCCCTTCTCCTGCTCCTCGAGCTCAGCCACCTGCCGTTTGATCCGGTTGCCCTGCTCCCGCAGGTCCTTCACCTCCTCCCCGCCAGGCGCGGCTCCGCCCCGGATGCGCTCGCCCACCTCCCTGCCGATGCGGTTGCCCTCCGCCTGCAGCTCACTGCGCCGCTGCTCCAGGTCGCGGGCGTCGAGGGCCAGCTGGCGCAGCTCGGTGAGGTCGGTCGCCAGGCCGCGCCGCGCCAGCGGGCCGGTGATCAGCGTCGGGTCGTTGCGCAGCAGGCGCTGATCCAGCACGGGAGGGCCCATCGTCTGGGGGGCAGCCTACGGACCAGCGCTCCAGGTGGACACCGCGGCTTCAGAGCACCTGCACCACTTCGCTCACTTCGGGGATCGCCTCGCGCAGCTTGCGCTCGATGCCCATCTTCAGGGTCATGGTGCTGCTGGGGCAGGAGCCGCAGGCGCCCTGCAGCCGCGTTGCCGCCATCGGCCATCAGGGTGGGGCAGGTTCGCCGCAGAAGGTGATGGAGGTGACGGAGGTGATCAGGCGCCTGCCTTCCGAGATGCGGACGCGGCGCAAGGACCCTGAGAGGGCCGCCAGCGGGATCACGATCACTACCTTGCCTGCTCCGCTGCTGCAGGCTGACCAGCTCCGTGGCCAGAGCGGTGAGTTGGCTGCGGAGCTTCTCGATGTCCTGCTGCTCAGTGATGATGAAGGCTCGATCAGAAGTTGGCGTCGCCAACGGTCCGTTCTGACATCTCACCGGAGGCGCACAGCACGGCTGGACTCCGCCAGAGCTGCAACTTGAAAACACCTCAGCAACTGTATAGCGCTGTGTAACAGTTTCACGGCTAAAATGTCTCGGCTAAGGAATGGCGAACACGATCGCACTTAGTCACAGAAAAGAAGATGCCGCAGGACATCTGCTCCCATGCGCCCCATGGCATGGCCGCCATGCATGACCTGGACGCCGATCAGAGACTTTAATGAATCCCTTATCTTATGATAGGCATCGCTAAAGTTCGGGACAAGCGGTTCGGTCCACAAGCGCCAAGGTGGTAATCTTCCGAAATTCTTTAGGATGTATCTAAAATGGCTATTTTTGATGACTTTTCAGCCGACCCATCAACAACAGGCGAATTAAGTGTTGGTGGAAAAGTCAGTGGTGTAGTTGATTTTCCTGACGACCGCGACTGGTTTCGCATTTTTCTCTTTGGCGAGCTTTCTTATCGGTTCAATCTCGATGGCGAAAGCCTGGCCGATCCAACTCTTTTCCTGCGTGATGAAAGCGGTACCGAGCTGGCTTTCAATGACGACGCCAATTTCGGGCTCAATTCTGAGATTGTCTTCACTCCAGCCACCAATGGAATCTACTTTCTTGATGCGGGATCATTTGACGATAGTCTTGGATCCTATGTTTTGACAGCTGAAAATATTACCGACGATGATTTCGCTGACACCATCACTACCACCGGCGAGATCAGCGTTGGTGGTAGCAGCACCGGAGTGGTTGGCTCAACCGGTGACCGCGACTGGTTTCGCATCGTTCTGAATGCTGGTGGCACGTACCGCTTCAATCTTGACGGCATTACCCTGACTGATCCAACTCTCTTCCTGCGCGATGCGAGTGGTGCCGAGTTAGCCTTCAATGACGATACTTTCAATGACGATGTATTCTTTAGCCTGAATTCTGAAATCATTTTTACTGCGACTGCAACTGGCACTTACTTCCTTGATGCGGGTCCATTTGGGGAGGACCTTGGATCTTATGTCCTGACAACAACGACTTTGGGTTTCGTCGGGACCGATGGCGACGACACCATTATTGGTGGACTAGGAGACGATACATTTTTCGGTAGCGCAGGCAATGACAGCTACGAAGGTCTCAGTGGTACTGACACCATCGACTATTCCAGCCTCGGTCAGCGGGTGACGCTGAAGTCGCAGGGCGTGATCGAGAAGGCCGGCGGCTTCGGCACCGACACGATCGTCGGAGTGGAGCGCATCATCGGCACGCTCGGCAAGTCAAATCTTATCGACGGCAGGGTCGCGGGCCCGCAGGCCACCAGCTTCGACGTCAACCTGGCCACCAACAACCTGACGGTCAACGGCATCCCCGGCATCGGCAGTTCCAGCTTCTTCGTTCAGAACTTCACCGATGTGCGCGGCACCAGGAACAATGACATCGTCGTCGGCGATGTCTTCTCCAGCGTGTTTTTCGGCAGCTCCGGCAATGACAGCTATGACGGCGCATGCGGCATCGACACCATCGACTATTCCAGCCTCGGCCAGCGGGTGACGCTGAAGTCGCAGGGCGTGATCGAGAAGGCCGGCGGCTTCGGCACCGACACGATCGTTGGAGTGGAGCGCATCATCGGCACGCTCGGCAAGTCAAATTTTATCGACGGCAGGGTCGCGGGCAGGGCTGATTCAAAGTATCAGCAGGGCTTGGCTTCCGGCTGGCGCCTCGCCAACGCCAGCAGCGCCGTGATGTCGTGACACACCGCCTGCAATCCGGAGC
>NZ_JACJSZ010000077.1 GCF_014698445.1 Microcystis elabens FACHB-917 | reverse complement strand
TCAATGAACCGCCGGATGACACAACAGCCGAGAAGGAGTTACTCTTTGTGCAGGAGGCCTGAACAGGCGCCAACCGGCGACATCTTTCCTGAAAGTCACCGTGCCTTTGGCAGGAGGAAGGAGATGAGACCGGACAAGCCGCTACCGATCACCAAGCAGATGGTCTGGAAGGCCTATCAGCTGGTGAAACGAAACGGGAAAGCGGCCGGCGTGGATGGTCAGAGTCTGGATGACTTCGCTGAGGATCTGGAGAACAATCTCTACAAGCTGTGGAACCGGATGGCATCTGGGAGTTACTTCCCGCCACCGGTGCGGCGCGTGGAGATCCCCAAATCTGGCGGTGGAGTCCGCCCTCTGGGTATCCCGACGGTGGCAGATCGTATCGCGCAGATGGTAGTCAAGCAGTTGCTGGAGCCTCAGCTGGAGCCGATTTTCGATCAGGACTCCTACGGCTACAGACCGGGAAAGTCGGCCCATCAGGCCGTGGAGAGCTGCCGTAAGCGCTGCTGGAAGTATGGCTGGGTGGTGGATCTCGATATCAAGGGGTTCTTCGATTCGATCGATCACGACTTCTTGATTCGGGCCCTCCAGTTCCATACCTCCGAGTGCTGGGTACTGCTGTATCTGCGGCGCTGGTTGGAGGCTCCGGTGGAATTGCCGGATGGGACGCTCCAGAGTCGGACGAGTGGCACGCCCCAGGGCGGTGTCATCAGTCCGTTGCTGGCCAATCTGTTTCTGCACTATACATTCGATGCGTGGATGCGGCGGAATTATCCGTCGGTCCCATTTGAGCGTTATGCAGATGATGTGATCTGCCACTGCCACAGCCGCGCTGAGGCTGAACGGCTCTTGGAAGCCCTGCAGGAGCGATTCGCATTCTGTGGGCTACAGCTGCATCCCCAGAAGACCCAGGTGGTCTACTGCAAGGACAGCAGCCGACGGGGCCACTTTCCTCAGATCCAGTCGACGTTTCTCGGCTATTGCTTCCGGCCTCGCATGGCCAGAAACCGCCACGGGGAGATCTTTACGAGCTTCCTGCCGGCGGTGAACCCGCAAGCGCTCAAGCGCATGCGGGAGAAGATCCGGCAGATGCATCTGCGTCGGCAGATGTTTTTGCCATTGGAAGAGATTGCCCGGCGTCTCAATCCGATCCTGCGGGGTTGGATTCAGTACTACGGCAAGTTCTATCCAACGGAGCTGCGTGCCAAGCTGTTCAGCTACCTTAATCAGGAGCTGAGTGCCTGGCTGCGCAAGAAGCATCAGCGACTAAGGCGACACTATCGCCGTAGTCGTGAGCTTCTGGCGCGAATTGCCCAACAGCGTCCGGGTCTATTTGTGCACTGGCGCGGTGCGGGTGTGGTGGCGGTTGGATGACAGGAGCCGGATGACGCGAGAGTGTCACGTCCGGATCTGTGGGGGCCTCGGGGGGAAGTTCCCCGGGGCTACCCGGCGAGAACTCCTGGCACTGGCCCCGCGACACCCAGCTCAAGGAGGACGCCCACCGCTACCGCGAGCCCAACGGCGTCCAGATCATGGCCACGCTCCGCAGCCTGGCCATGTAGACGTAGTCGGCCGGAGGCCATACGCGCTGCGACTCGATGGGTTCTGGTCGATCACTGAGGGTCTCGCCGCCCTGGCCCACGACATCAGGGGTTTACTGGCACTGCTGGGCTGGCGAGAACCGGCTCAGGCACTGAGCCCTGGACAACTTCTAATGAGCTCTGGGCGGGCGCCCCCCTCAGCCAGCCATCCCCCAAAGGCGAGCACCGGCTCTCTTTTGCACCCCACCCCCATCCGCCATAACCTCACCCCATGCCCGCCAGCACCCCAGGCCCCGCCCCCAACCGCAGCCGCTGGATGCGCCAGGGCCGCGAATGCATGGCCGCGTGCGACTGGGCCGGCGCCATCCGCGCCTACGGCCAGGGGCTGCTGGAGCAACCGCTGCTGGGCATGCACTACGCCGCCAACCTGGAGCGCGCCCGCAGCCACTACAGACAAGAACGCCAGGCCATCAACCAGCAGGGCCCCGCCCACACCCAGGTGGTGGTGGCAGCGGCCGAGCTGAGCCACAACGCCGCCGGCCGCGCCTTCACGCTGGCGCAGCTCTACCAGCACCTGGGCCATCCGGTGGCGCTGCTGGGTAGCCACTTCCCCCGGTGGGGGCGGGAACTGTGGGAGCCGATCCGCACGGCCGTGCAAAAAGCCCAGCTGCCGTTGCACAGCTTTGTCGCCGAGCACGAACCCCGTTATGTGGAGCAGGGCTGGCAGCTGGTTCTGCAGCACCCGGCCGATCTGGTGCACCTGAGCAAGCCGCGGCTGCCGGCGGTGGTGATCGGTCTGCTGTACAAGCTGCTCTGGGGATCGGCGGTGCTGGTGGATATCGACGATGAGGAGCTGTGCTTCGTGGGCGAGCGCGAGCCGATCACGCTCGATGGCCTCAAGCGGCTGTGCCACGGGCTGCCGGAGCCGCGCGAGCTGATGGGCCCGCTGTGGACGCGGCTGGCGGTGGATCTGGCCCAGCGGTTTGACGGGATCACGGTGGCCAACGGGCCTCTGCAGGAGCGCTATGGCGGCACGGTGATCTCCCATGCCCGCGACCCGGAGCAGCTCAGGCCTGCCACCGCTGCCGAGAAGGTGGCCGCGCGGCAGCGTTTTGGGGTGCCGCTGGCGGCGAAGGTGGTGCTGTTCTTCGGCACGCCGCGGCGGCATAAGGGGCTGGTGCCCCTGGGGGAGGCGGTGGCGCAGTTGCCGGCGCAGCTGAGGCCCGTGTTGGTGGTGGCGGGGGCTTTCCCGCCGGCTACGGCGCAGGTGGAGGTGGAGCTCAGGGGGCTGCTGCCAGCCAAGCGGCTGGTGCTGCTGGGCAACCAACCGATTGAGCAGGCGGCGCAGGTGCTGGCGCTGGCCGATCTGGTGGTGCTGCTGAGCGAGGGGGAGGTGGCGGCGTTTCAGAGCCCGGCCAAGCTCAGCGATGCGCTGGCGATGGGGCTGCCGGTGCTGGTGAGCGAGGCCGCGCCGCTGCGGCCCCTGGTGGAACAGGGCTGGTTGTGGGCGGCGGAACCCCAACGGCTGGCCAGGCAGCTGCAGCAATTGCTGAGCGATGCAAAAGGGTTGCAGGCCCAGGGGCAGCGGGCACGTCTCGGCTTTGAAGACACCCTGGCCACGCCGGCTGTGGCGCCAGCGCTGCGCAGTGCCACCCACCAGGCCCTGGCCGTTCCGAAACCAGCAGATGGGCGGATGATCAATGCCCTGGAGAGCCTGCTTCACCGGATCTCCAGCCCGCTGATGGCCCACCGCTAAAGGCAGTGGAGTAAGTGGCTGATCGACTGGCAGGCGCTGGAGCAGCTGGAGCGGGATCCCGAGCTGGTGAGCATCGTGGTGCCGGTGTATGGCGATCCGGTGGAGCTGGATGGCTGCCTGGAATCGGTGCGGCAGGCAGCCAGCAGCTGGCGCTGGGAGCTGATTGCGGTGATGAACGACGATGCTGCCGATAGCCGGGCGGTGCTGGAGCGGCATGCCCAGGCGGATGGCCGCATCCGTGCCGTGTGGCCTGGCGAGAACGCGCAGTTTGCCCTGGGTTGCAACCTGGGCTTTGCAGCAAGCAGGGGCGAGCGGCTGGTGTTCCTGAACAACGATTGCCTCGTGCAGGCTGGCTGGCTGGATGGTCTGATGGCGCCGCTGGATGATCCGGCGGTGGCGGCGGTGCAGCCGCGGCTGCTCAAGCCTGATGGCACGGTGCAATGCCTGGGGGTGGTGTTCCGCGAGGGGTGGACGCTGGGCAACCCGCTGTATGCCGGCCTGGATGGAGGCTTGCCGTGCTGCAACACGGAGCATCGGCTGCAGGCGGTGACCGGGGCATGCATTGGCTTGAAGGCCAGGGAATTGTTGGCGGTGCGGGGGGTGGATGCGGGCTATCTCAACAGCCAGGGGGATGTGGATCTATGCCTGCGACTGCAGGAGTTGGCTGGGCGAGAGAAGTGTGTGAGCACTCCGGCCACCACAGTGGTGCATGGTGAAAGCAAGGCTCCGGGGCGGTTTCGCCATACCCGCTGGAGCCGCCACTGGTTTGTGCGGACATACGAGAGACGGATCAATGCTGACGACGTGGAGATTTACCGCTGCGATGGGATCGAGGTGAGGGGATGGCTGGAGGATTCCAGTGATCATTGCCGCGACGGCATCGCAGCTTTGTGCGCAATTCTTAGCGTAGCTCACGCGCCAAGCAACACTCAAACAGTGCCATTACGCTCGAAGGCTACTGGTTACTGAGCCACGGGCTGCCGGAGCAGCGATCCGACATCGGAGGGTGCCTCTGCTCCACGAACGACTGCAGCTGACTGGGGTACTGGGCTGGTCCGATGGGCCGGTGGCGCACCGACAGGCGCGTCGGGCTCGAAACGGGGCGTTGAAGTGATGCTGACGGCGGGGGGTTGCAGGATTGGAGGTTGACGTTATGGAGGACGCTGATGTGGAAGGACCAGTTGCAGCCGTGGGCGTGGCGGCCTGGAAGGTGGCGCCCACTCACACCTCCTGGGATTTCAGACACCAGATGTGGTGTGGTGTCTGGCCGATTCAGAGAAGGTTGCAGAGAGGTTTGGCAGTGGGAGAAGAGCACGTCAGAGCGGTGAACCCTCGTTGGTCTTCATAGGCTGAATCTCTCCGCCAGCCAGCCCATGCCTCAGCATCCCTAGCGCGAAGCGGCGATCCGGCGTTGCCTGGATCCGGCGGTGGCGCCGGTGCAGGTGGCGGCGGAGCTGGGGGTGGCGGCCTCCACGCTGCGGGGCTGGTTGCGGCTGGCGCGGCTGGAGCGGGAGCTGGCGGCGCTGCGGCAGGAGCGGGATGGGCAGCAGCAACGGCAGGAACAGCTGGTGGCGGAGCTGCAGCAGGCGGCGGTGGCCCTGGCGGAGCTCAAGCGGCTGCTGGATCGGGAAGCGGGCAGGGCTGCTGGCTGAGCGCGCGGGCGCGGCCACAGCACGCCTGCTCGGCAGCGGCGATGCGGGGGTGCAACGGCGCCAGGGCTTGCCGCATCCGGGCGGCGCCCCACTGCTGGCGGCGGGCCTGGATCAGCAGCTGCAGCAGCTCCACCACCAGCGGGTGGTTGGAGGGGATGGCACCATGGCGCTCCAGCACTTCGACGGGGGGCTCGGCGATGGGGCGGTAGCGGCGCACCAGTTTGGAAGTGGCGGCGGCCAGGGCGGCGTTGCCACCGCTGCTGCCATCGGCATCAAGGCCGGAGATCAGCAGCAGGCCGGTGGTGTGGGCATTGAGGCAGAGCAGGGTGAGATCGGGGCGGCGGGCGCGCAGGATCGGCAGCAGCTTCCATACGTCGCCGGTCCAGGAGCCGGAGCGGCGCCGCCGGCGGGCCTGCACGGGATGGCAGGGGTAAATGTCGTCGATCACGACCAGGCCCCAGGGGGCCATGTGCCGCTCGGTGTGGAGCAGATCGCGCAGGGCGAACTCGAACAGGTGCATGCCATCGATGAAGGCCAGCTCGGGAGCGGGCTGCAGCAGTGCGTTGGCCTGCTGCGCGAAGAAGGCATCGCTGCTGCTGGCCACGATCCGGGTGGTGGGCGGCAGTTCAACGCTCAACCGGAGTTCAGGGCGAGGGTCGACGCCGATGGCCGGGCCGGTGGCGCAGGCCAGGCTGATGCCCTGATCCACGCCGATCTCCAGATAGAGGGCGGGCTGCAGCCAGCGATGCAACCAGGCCAGCACGCCGTGCTTCTTGGCATCCCCCCAGAGGGCGTTTTCTTCTTTGCTGCCCCCGAAGCCGACGCGGTTAGCGGCGTAAGCGGCGCTGAGCTGGTGGTAGATGGGCTCGGGGGTGGCCTCACCGAGCAGGGAGGCGATGTCTTGCCAGCGCTGGATCGCTTCGCGGTGATCGCCGCGGGCGGTGCAGCGCTCGGCCTCGCTGTTCAGCAGCGGCAGGTGCGACTCAATGCCACCAGGCAGGCCATGGTCGAGGGCGGCGTGCAGGTGATCGAGGGCTGGATCAGGCTGATCAGCCAGCAGGAAAGCCCGGCCCAGGTGCACGGCGGCTTGCGCGTAGAGGCTGTGGACATCCGCAGGTTGAGCCGGCATACGCAACCCTTCAGCTGCCGTGCTCTGCCAACCAGGCCGCCAAGTCTGCTGGGCCACTGAAATCGAGCAGGGCCTCGGCCAGGGCTTCCAGCTTCTCCAGCGGCAGGGCCTGGATGCGGGTGGTGGTGGCGTCGTTGAGGGGGCTGCAGCGGCGACTTAGCAGGCGGAGGGTGACCGCAGCAGCCTCGGCGGCACGGCCACGGGCCTCGCCTTGAGCTTCACCCGCCTGCCGTCCTCGTGCCTCCCCTTCCTGCCGGCCCCGATCAAGAAGGTCCTGGGCGGCGCGGGTGTGGAGCAGCTGGTCGGTGGGAATTCCTGCGATCACCATGATCTCCTCGTGGGTGAGTGTGGGAAACCGCTCAAACAGCATAGAGAGAACGGCAGAGAGCAGTTCCGGATGGCACTCCAGAACCTGCTGGGTGCTGCGCTTGAGCTCCGCTTTTGGCCGCACTGGCAGCGTCAGCAGGGGCCGGCAGGAGATCGTCCTGCAGCAGGTGCGCGCAGCAAGGCCCTGGGCTTGCGCCTGAGGCTGTCGATCACATGGCGGAAGTCGATCCGCCGCCATGGCCCGCTTTCGCCAGAGCGCCGATGCAGCCGCGGCAAGGTCTCGATGAACTGACTGCGCAGGAACAGATCCAGCCGGTCATGACGCAGGTGCACGCTCAGCTGCTGGCCGATCAGCCGCGCGGGCACGCTGTAGGTGACCGACCTCACCTCGATCGTGCAGGTGCTGCGCACCCGCACCACCAGGGGGTCGTAGTCAGCAAAGCGCTCCACTGGCAACGGCTGCAGGTGCAGCTGCTCGATCTCCAGCCTCCCTTGGACCTCGGTGCGGCTGTTGAGCGTGGCGCTGACGCGTGCCACCAGCCGGCGGTACTCCGCCTCGGTCTCGAAATCCCTGCTGCCGCGCTGGAGCAGCTGCTGCTCCAGCCAGTGTTTCCAGTGCCGGTGCGGGCCCTCGATTGCCCCATTCTCGTGGGCCACGCCGCGGTTGTTGCGCGTGGCGATCACCCCCAGGTGGGCGCAGAGCTCGCGATAACGGCTGGTGTAGTCACCGGCGTAGCTGCCGTCGCGGTTGCGATAGCAGGCGCTGAGGCTGTCGGTGCGGTGCTCAGCCGGCACCCCGCCACAGGCCTCCAGGGCGTTCTGCAGGGCCTCAGCCAGGGCGACAAAGCTCTCGCCCCCCTGACGCCCGACACAAGTCTGAGAAGCCTTGCGACAGAATGGGTCTCAGTCAATGGGGTGGGCAGTCAGGTTGGGGGCACCTACCCGCCAACGTAATTGACGCGACCCGCCTACGTAGGGCTTGCTGAATTTCGTTCGAGGGCATTTCGGGCACGCCACAGGCAGCTTTCTCGGTCAGCAAGGCCAGGCGCATCGGATCTCAGTTTTACTCCTAG
>NZ_JACJSZ010000076.1 GCF_014698445.1 Microcystis elabens FACHB-917 | reverse complement strand
GGCTGCTGCAGCTCAGCCAGCCGGCTGGTTGGCCAACGCCAGGAGGGCAGCCGCCGTTACCGAATCCTCTCGGAGGACTTCGGGCTGGTGCGTGATCGCCGTCAGCTGTGGGGCTGCGGCTACGGCACCTCCGCCGCGATGCGGCTGCTGCGGCTGGGTTGCCGCGCCCATTGCCTGGCCGCGGGTGTCGCCCGGATTGGCAGCGACCTGCTGCATCACCCCCTGCTGGCGGGCTGCCCCTGGCTGCTGCCCACCCCTCAGCGGTTCCGGGCGGCGGCCAACTGGCTGGAGCAGGTGCGACAGGGGGTGCTCGATGGCGCCCTGATCTCAGGCCTGGGGCTCGAGGAGGCGGAAGGACTGAACCACGAGGCGCTGGAGCTGCTGCCGCTGGGGGATCTCCCCCTGGCCCTCGCGTTCTGCCCCAAGGCGCCGGTGCTGGTGGGCGCTGTCCCCGGCCGGCGGCCCCAGGGGGGCGGGTGGCGGAGGTGCTGGTGCCCGATCGCGGTGTGGCGCCCGGCCTGCGGCGGCTCCTGCGGGAGCTGGGGCTACCGCTGCGCAGCGGCGGCAACAGCCTGCAGACCCCAGACGACTGGATCAGCCGGATCCAGGGCAGCGCCCTGGCTCTGGTGGTGGCCGATCGGGAGGCCGACACCTGGGCCTCCCTGCAGCGCTGGCCCCTGGGCCACGGATCCTTTGCCCAAGGTCCCCAGGTTTCCCGTCCCCACAGTCCCGTTTGGCTGGCGCTGTCGGCCGACTGGCAGGAGCACCGGATACTGCGCCACACCGCCCGGGAGCTGGGCCGGATCGCCGGTCCGCAACAGCTGGAGCGCTGAAAGTATGCGCCCCGTGCATAGATCCAAGACTCATGGCCCCAAGCGCATCTGGTGTGCTGCCACCTCGCTTCCGCTAGGTGCAGACTGGCCGCAGCGTCTCCTCACCCCCATGCCAGTCCCGCCGCTGCAGGCGGTGAAACCATGACCGCCCGCCTGGAAGACCTCAACCCTGAAACCCAGGTCAGGGCCCTGGTGGGCCGCGAGGCTGTCCGCATCATCACGGCCCAGATGATGGGCGAGGCCGCCCAGATCCTGTTCCGCGACAAGGAAGCCGAGCTGGAGATCGTCTCCGGCGGCCACAGGTGGAGGTTGAAGAGGGCGTTGGCGAACAGCATCGGCTGCCCAGAGAGCACAACCTTGAGGAGTCTCAACGCCCATGCCTGAAGCCGTCCTCGCCCCCGGAGCCCGCATCGAGTGCCGCAGCGCCGAATGGCTGGTGCGCAGCCTCGGCCGCAGCTCCGATGGCCAGCAGGTGGTCGACATGGTGGGGGTCTCGCCGTTCCTGCGCGAGAAGGACGCCCGCTTCCTGGTGGAAGTGGAGAAGGCCGCCGGCAGCTTCAAGGTGCTGCAGCCGGAAGACACGGCCCTGGTGAGCGACCCCTCACCCCGCTACCGCGACAGCCTGCTGTTCATCGAGGCGCACCTGCGCCGCTCGGTGCCCACCGACAACGCCCTGGTGGTGGGCCATCGGGCGGCGATGGATGCCCTGCCTTACCAGTTGGAGCCAGCCGCCAAAGCATTGGCCATGCCCCGCCAGCGGCTGCTGATCGCCGATGCGGTGGGCCTGGGCAAAACGCTGGAGTGCGGCATCCTCTGCAGCGAAATGATCCGCCGCGGGCGGGGCAAGCGGCTGTTGGTGGTGACCACCAAGAGCATGCTGGTGCAGTTCCAGAAGGAGCTCTGGACCCGCTTCTCGATCCCGCTGGTGCGGCTGGATTCGATCGGTATCCAGCGGATCCGCGAGCAGATCCCCACCAACCAGAACCCCTTTCATTACTACGACAAGGCGATCGTCTCGGTCGACACGCTCAAGAACGATCGCGACTACC
Organism: Microcystis elabens FACHB-917; assembly: GCF_014698445.1. Lineage (GTDB taxonomy): Bacteria > Cyanobacteriota > Cyanobacteriia > PCC-6307 > Cyanobiaceae > Cyanobium > Cyanobium elabens. The sequence continues at coordinate 5,830 of NZ_JACJSZ010000076.1, read as the reverse complement.
GCTTCTACCTCGACAACGCCAACTGGGACATCATCGTGATCGATGAGTGCCAGAACGTGGCCGAGCGGGCCCGTGGTGCCCAGAAGAGTCAGCGCGCCCGGCTGGCCGAACGGCTGGCGACGCGCTCGGAAACGCTGCTGCTGCTTTCGGCGACACCGCACGACGGCAAGCCGGAGAGCTTCGCGAGCCTGATGAACATGCTCGACCCCACGGCGATCGCCGATCCGAGCAAATACAGCAAAGACGACATCAAGGATCTCTATGTGCGGCGCTTCCGCAAGGACGTGATCGCCGATCTGCGCAGCAGCGTGAAGGAGCGCGACAGCGCCGATGTGGAGTGCCCGGCAAGCGAGAAGGAAGAGCGGGTGTTCGCCCTGCTCAAAGACCTCAAGCTGCCCGACAGCGACGCCAAGGCCAAGGCAGGCCAGCTGTTCAAGACCACCCTGGCCAAGAGCCTGCTCTCCAGCCCGATGGCGGCGCTGGAAACGGTGCGGAACCGCCTCAAACGGCTGGCGGCTGCCACGACACCAGCCCCTGCCGATGAAGCAGCCCTGCAGGACCTGGAGCCCTTGCTCGCCGCCATCGGCCCGGCCGACTTCTCCAAATACCAGCGTCTGCTGCGGCTGATCCGCGCCGACTGGGGCTGGAGCGGCAAGGCCCCCCGCGACCGGATCGTGCTGTTCACCGGCCGGCGTGAAACCCAGCGCTTCCTGGTGGAGCACCTGGCTGCCGACCTGGGCCTGCCGGCAGGCGCAGTGGTGGGCCTCGATGGCGCCATGCCCGATGTGGAGCAGACCAAGGTGGTGGAGCAGTTCGCCCAGGAGAAGGAGGCGGTGCGGATCCTGGTGGCCACCGAGGTGGCCTCAGAAGGTCTGAACCTGCACTACCTCAGCCACCGGCTGGTGCATGTGGACATCCCCTGGTCGCTGATGACGCTGCAGCAGCGCAATGGCCGCATCGATCGCTACGGCCAGAGCCAGCAGCCCCAGATCCGCTACCTGCTCAGCTGCTCGCGCAGCGAGGGCATGGGTGACGCTGAGAAGGTGCTGCGGCTGCTCAAGCGCAAAGACGAGCAGGCCCAGCAGAACATCGGCGATCCGGCCGTGTTCCTGGGTGTCTACGACGCCGTGGGCGAGGAGGAGGAGATCAGCAAGGCCTTCGAGAGCGGCACGGTGGAGGCGCTGGAGCAGCGCATGAATGCCAACGCCCAGCCCTACCGGTCGCAGGGCAGCGGCGACAGCTTGTTCGAGGAGCTGTTCGGCAGCGGCCCATCCGAAGACGGAGGCGCCGACACCAGTCCGCCGCCGCAGGTGCAGCAGCGCCAACCCTTCTCGCTGTTCCCCAGCCTCTGGAGCTACGTGGACACGGCCCTGGAGGCGGTGGCCGAGCAGATGGACCGCCGTGGCGAGAAGCTCGACCTGCGTGCCGATCAGGAGCAGCAGCGCCTGGAGATCACCCCGCCCAGCGATCTGCAGCGCCGCTACGACCGCTACCCCCGCGAACTGCAGCCGCCCCGGGGGCAGCGCCTGGTGCTCTCCTCCGAGGTGGCGGCGTTGCAGCGGGCCTTGGAGCAGAGCCGCCGGCAGGATTCCAGCCGGCCGGAACTGGAATACCTCTGGGATCTGCACCCTCTGGTGGACTGGCTGGCGGATCGGGGCCAGATCACCTTCCAACGCCACTGCGCGCCGGTGCTGCAGCTCAGCGACGGCCTGGATCCCGGCGAGGTGGTGATGGTGTTTCAGGGCACGATCCCCAACCAGAAGGGCGTGCCGGTGGTGCAGGAGTGGGTGGCGGTGCGCTTTGCCGGATCGGGACTGAACGTGGCCGCGGTGGAGCCCTTTGAGGCGGTGGCCGAGCGGTTGCAGCTAGGCCGCAAGCCCTACGCCAATCCCAACGCGGCGATTCCGATTCACCTGGCCAAGCAGCTTCCGTTTGCGGTGCAGCGGGCCAATGCGTACCTGCGCGATTGCGGCGACCGCTGGACCGCCCGCATGCAACCAGAGCTGCAGGCCCAGCGCGAACGCCTGAAGCGATTGCGAGGCCGCCAGGTGGAGCAGCTGCAGCTGAGCTTCGCGGCGGATCAACGCCCTCAGCAGATCAAGGAGAAGCGGCGCCTGGCCCAGCAGAAGGCCATCGACGTGCGCTTCGAAGACCACGAGCGCTTCGTGAACGAGGTGATGACGATCGAACCGGCCCCTTACCTGAAGGTGGTGGCGGTGCTGCACCGGGAGGACTGAGATGGAGCGCCGCTCAGCCAGCGCCGCGCAGCTGCTCCCAGCAGCCCCGGGGGTTGACCAACGGCAGGGGTGGGTTGGTGCAGGCGAGCACGCCCTGGTCGCCGGTCACGAACAGGTCGGCCTGGGCGAGCACGGCACTGGCCAGCACCCACTCGTCGTCGGCATCCACCAGCCCCAGCTCAAGGGTCTGGGAAGGTCTGGGGGCCACGGGCTGCTCACGCAGGAACGCCTCAATCGCGTCGACCTGCTGGGAGGGCAAGCGACCTTTGCGGCTGAGCACGTCGCGCAACTCAGCCAGCACCACTTCGCTGGTCGCCAGGGTGTGCTCGGTGAGCACAAGGCGCAGCAGATCGGCGCAGAGTCCACGCGCCAGAAGGGCACTCACCAGAACGTTGGTGTCGAAGAAAACGCGCACGTTGTCTTAGGGGACAGCCTTGCTCAGGAGACAGACGCAAAGACGTCCTCATCCGTAAGCCAGCCGGCTGCTTCCCCAAAGGGCAGGGCCTGGCGGCGCAGGCGCTCGAAGCGCATGAGCTGCAGCTGGCGCCTGAGGGCATCGCGCACGATCTCGCCACGGGAGCGACCGGTTTCGGCGCAGGCAGCTTCCAGACCCTGCTCCAGCTCCTCGTCGAGACGAATGGTGAGCGAACGGTTGTTCATGCACAACATTGTAGTGCGCTTGCCGGCCCCGCAGCTCCATCAGAGCGGCACCGCCTCGGCTTCCAGAGCGAGTTTCAGATCGGCGCGATCGAACAGGCTGGCCTGCTCCGGCAGATCCACCAGCAGATCAATGTCACTGTCCGGCCTGGCCTGGTCGCGGGCCACCGAGCCGAACACGGCCAGGTTGCTGGCGCCATACCGCTCGATCAGTTGGTGGAGCTGGGGCGCGAGCGCCTGGAGTTCAGCGAGCCGCATCAGCCATCCTCAAGAAGCATGGCGATCACTTCTTCCAGGTTGGCCTGCAGCTCGTCGAGGCTTGCGGCCTGGCTGTGAGCGCCTGGAAACCCCGGCACAGTGCCCACCAGCAGGCCGGTGTCTGGGCAGCGCTCGATCACCGCTGAAAACGTCCGCATGGAGCCCCTGGCAGTTGTTCCATCCTGAAGCCCTGACCCTGCTGACGCTGAGGGAGAAGCTCCCCCCCGCCGACCGGAAGGTGGTGGCGGTGCTGACCGGCGAGCCCTGCAGTGATCCAGCCTCTGACGCTGCCAGCATGAAGGGAATCCCAGCAGGTGGCCCGAGATGGTCCCGATTGCCGACCATGCTGCGTCTGCCAGTCGCGGCGGAGTGGAGCTCGAACTGCCTGATCGCGTCGATGCTCCGCAGCCAGCGATCTTTGAGGAGGGGGCACAAGGGTCGCGCAGCGCCATGACGGCTCTCCTTAGCGCTCCATCAGCCCCTGTCCCGACTGCCCAACGCCCATGAGTTCCCCACCTCCCCTGATCACCTGCACGCCAGGCGTACGCAGCGGCAAGCCCTGTGTCGCCGGGACGCGCATCACCGTGTCGGATGTGCTCGAGTATCTGGCCAGTGGCATGAGCCAGGACGAGATCCTCAGTGATTTCCCTGATCTCAGCCCTGAACATATCCAGGCGGTGCTGCGCTATGCCGCTGAGCGAGAGAAACGGCTCAGCGAGCTCTCCGTGGCCTGAGCGACGCGATGACAGGCCGTTTGCTGCTCGACGAAAATCTGAGCCCGAGGCTCGCTTCTGCACTCTCAGAGTGGTTTCCGGGCAGCAAGCCTGTGCGTGATGTGCAGCTGAAAGGCCAGAGCGATCATCGGATCTGGGAGTTTGCTGCGGAGAACGGTTACACCATCGTCACCAAAGATGATGACTTCCGCGCTCTGAGCCTTTTGCGTGGTGCACCGCCGAAGGTGATCTGGCTGGTGGTGGGCAACACCAGCACAGCGGAGATCCTGCGGATCCTGACGGCTCACACCACGGCCATCGAGGCCTTCATCAACGAACCGATCACCTCCCTGCTCACGCTCCGTAAGTCCTGATCCATGGCCCTCCCCGGCATCAGCAACGCCAACGAGTTCTATTCCGCCCATTACCTCGAGAGCGTTCTGACGAACGACATCAAAAAGGTGCGCGAGCGCTGGGCTGAGGAGGCCACGGCGCAACTCCAGGCCGATCCCCTTGCCGATGTTTCCACACCGGAGGCGCGGTTCAAGGCGCTGCGCAAACCCTGGCAACAAGCGAGGGAAGCGGAGCTGGGCATCACAGGGGATCCGGCCGAGCGGTTGCGGCTGCAACGGGAGCTGTTCTTCCAGCCGCTGTGCGAGGCCCTGGGTTACCCCTACGCCCCCAAGGCCGAACCCGTGCTGATCGGCGGCGAGGCCTATCAGATCCCGCTGCTGGGGGAGATCACGAACGCCAAGGGCGAACCCTGGCTGTGGCTGGTGGAGTGCTTCAACCCCAGCGATGAGCCGGCCGATCCGCTGGAGCTCACGATCGCCACGACCTGGGCCTGCCAGATCGACGACCCCACCCTGGGCACGGTGCTCACCGGTGCCGATGGCCAGGGCAGCGAAACCTGGGAGGAGCTGATCAGCGAGCGGGTGTTCGGCCAGAACATCCCGCCGCGCTGGGGTGCTGGCGGTGAGCCGTGACCAGCTGCTGCTGATCGATCGCCAGAAGTGGGCGGCGTCACGGCTGCTGCGCTTTGAGCTGAACACGCTGCTGGGCGACACCAACCCCGATGCGCTGCTGGCGGCGGCCACGCTGCTGCACCGCGAGCACACCTGCCCCACGGGCGGCGGCACGCCGCTGCTCGATGAGCTGGATGAGAACAGCCACAAGCACGCCTACGAGGTGAGCGGCGACCTCAAGTACGCCCTGCGCCGCTCGATCGAGCTGCTGGGCAATGAAGTGGTGGCCTTCATCAAGGCCCGGAAGAAGGGCGTGTTTGCCGAGCGGCTGGATCCAGCCCAGCTGACGCTGGAGCTGCTGCGCTTCATGTACCGGCTGCTGTTCCTGTTCTTCATCGAGAGCCGCCACCACGAGCTGGGCTACGCGCTGATGGGCAACGACGTGTTCCGGCTCGGTTACAGCCTCGAGAGCCTGCGCGATCTCGACACCGCTGAGCTGGCCACGGAGGAAGACCGCGAAGGCACGTACATCAGCGAGTCGCTGGATCGGCTGTTCCAGATGATCTGGGAGGGCTACCCGAAGAAGGGCGATGACGAGGCGATGCAGCCGGAGCTGGAAGGGAACAAACCGGAGTTCGACACCTTTCGGATCGTGCCGCTGCGCTCCCACCTGTTCGATCCGGAGCGGCTGCCGATCCTCAACGGCCTGCTCACAAACGAGAAGGGCGAGAAGCGCTGGCCGAAGGTGCGCTTCCGCAACCATGTGCTGCGGGAAGTGATCGAGCTGATGTCGCTCACCCGGGAGGGCAAGGGCAAGCGACGCGGCCGGGTGAGCTACTCGCAGCTGGGCATCAACCAGCTGGGGGCGGTCTGACTGACGGACACAACTCCGGAAGCCTCTGTGCCGGAATGGGTCTCAAGCCATTGGGTGGGCAGGGAGCCATGAGAGGTTGGGGTTGTCACACCAAACCAATCCCTCGTGGATTCCCACGCCCGGCTC
>NZ_JACJSZ010000075.1 GCF_014698445.1 Microcystis elabens FACHB-917 | reverse complement strand
CAGAGGGGCTTTCGGACACAGGAGGGTGGCGGTTGCGCCGACCTCAACGGATGCGGACAGCCCCGGCAAGGGTGCCTGTGACACACCTTGAATCAACCCTGCATCTCCACCGATGAGGTGTTCGGCTCCCTGGGCGCCACGGGCCGCTTCTCGGAAACCACCCCCTACGACCCGCGCAGCCCCTATTCGGCCAGCAAGGCCGCCAGCGACCACCTGGTGAATGCCTGGCACCACACCTACGGCCTGCCGGTGGTGCTCACCAACTGCTCGAACAACTACGGCCCCTGGCAGTTCCCCGAGAAGCTGATCCCGGTGGTGATCCTCAAGGCCGCTGCCGGCGAGCCGATCCCCCTCTATGGCGATGGCCAGAACGTGCGCGACTCGCTGTATGTGGAAGACCACGTGGATGCCTTGCTGCTGGCCGCCTGCCGGGGGGAGCTGGGGCGCAGCTATTGCGTTGGGGGCCATGGTGAGCGCACCAACAAGGAGGTAGTGGAAGCGATCTGCAGCGCCCTCGACGGCCTGCTCCCCGCTGGTGCTCCCCACAGCCAGCTGATCACCCCGGTGAGCGATCGCCCCGGCCACGATCGGCGCTACGCGATCGATCCCACCCGGATCAGCACGGAGCTGGGCTGGCAGCCGCGCCACAGCTTTGAGGAGGGCCTGGCCGCCACCGTGCGCTGGTATCTAGCAAACCAGGCCTGGTTGGCCAAACTCCGGCAACGATCAGGCTACGGAGGCCAGCGCCTTGGCCTCACATCTTTCTCCTCTGCCCCACCAGCTCTCGTCGCCGCACATCCATGAAACCCAACCCGATCACTATCCGCTCGATCTGTTGCATCGGCGCCGGCTATGTGGGCGGGCCCACGATGGCCGTTATTGCCGATCGCAGTCCGGCCACCCAGGTGACGGTGGTGGATCTCAACGCCGAGCGGATTGCCGCCTGGAACGATGCCGATCTCAGCCAGCTGCCGGTGTATGAGCCGGGGCTGGATGCGGTGGTCGGCCGCGCCCGCGGCCGCAACCTGCACTTCTCCACTGCCTTGGAGGAGGCGATCGCTGCCGCCGACATGGTGTTCATCTCGGTGAACACCCCCACCAAGACCAAGGGCCTGGGCGCCGGCCAGGCCAGTGAACTCAAGTGGGTGGAGGCCAGTGCCCGCACCGTGGCCAAGGCGGCCCAGGGGCACACGATCGTGGTGGAGAAGAGCACCCTGCCGGTGCGCACCGCTGCCGTGATCCAGGAGATCCTCGCTTCGGCCGAGGGCGGCAAGACCTTCTCGGTGCTCTCCAACCCCGAGTTCTTGGCCGAGGGCACCGCCATCCCCGATCTGGAGGCGCCTGATCGGGTGCTGATCGGCGGCGACGACCCCGCGGCCATCGCGGCCCTGGCATCGATCTACGGCCAGTGGGTGCCGGCCGAGCGCATCCTCACCACCAACCTCTGGAGCAGTGAGCTGAGCAAGCTCACCGCCAATGCCTTCCTGGCGCAGCGGATCAGCTCGATCAACGGCATCGCCGCCTTCTGCGAGGCCACCGGCGCCGATGTGCGCGAGGTGGCCAAGGCGATCGGCGCCGACAGTCGGATCGGCTCCAAGTTTCTGCAGGCGGGGCCGGGCTTTGGCGGCAGCTGCTTCCAGAAGGACATCCTCAACCTGGTGTACCTCTGCCGCCACTACGGCCTCGAGGAGGTGGCGGCCTACTGGGAGCAGGTGGTGACGCTCAACCACTGGCAGCAGCAGCGCATCGCCCAGCTGGTGATCACCAAGCTATTCGGCACGGTGAGCGGCAAGCGGATCGGGGTGCTCGGCTTTGCCTTCAAGGCCGATACCAACGACACGCGCGAATCGCCGGCGATCCGCATCTGCCGCGATCTGCTGGAGGAGGGGGCGGTGCTGCAGATCACCGACCCCAAGGTGAGGGGCCAGCAGATGGCCCAGGATCTGGGTCAGCCCGCCGGCGCTGGCGAGGGCAGCTGGCGGCTGGTGCCGGATGTGCAGCAGGCGGCCAGCGGCGCCGACGCCCTGCTGCTGCTCACCGAGTGGAACCAGTTCGCCCATATCGACTGGCCAGCGGTGGCGGCGGTGATGCGGCAGCCGGCCTGGCTGTTCGATACGCGGGCCAGGGCCGATGCGGCGGCGGCGCGGTCGGCGGGGCTGAATGTGTGGATCGCGGGACAAGCATGAGCAAAGAAAACCACTTTATTCACCGCACACGCGCAAAAAGATTTGACAAACCTAGAATTGCAATCGCAGGAAGCGAAGGTTTTATTGGCAGCCGTCTGACAAAATCAATCCCAAACGAAGCTTACAACATCACAGATGTACCAAGGCATCTCATCGATCGTCGAATGGAGAATTTTGTGCGTGATCCAAAAGAACGCTTCGACCTAATCTTTAATTGCCTTAAAGACTGTGATTTCCTTATAAATCTTGCCCACTCCTCCTATGGTTCTAATGCCAGACACCCGGATCACTTGGCTACAGCCAGCTTTTCCGAATCGCTGGAAATCACCGCACAACTAAGCACTGTCGCAGCTAAAGCAAAATGCGTTACCATTTACATCTCATCTGGAGGAACAGTGTATGGCAACAATCTAACCCATTTAACGAGGGAAGATGCTCAATGCGAGCCCACCAACATGTACGGCTTTTCCAAGCAGATTGGAGAGCAGATATTAAGCCATCTTCACATGCACAACGAATTAAATTATATTATACTTCGAGTATCCAATATTTACGGACCTGGAAGAAGGCCTAAAAACGGCCAAGGAGTTATCTCCTACTGGATTGACTCAGCAATAAGAGAAAAGCCACTTGAGCTTTTATGCGATTCCGAATCTTCGGCCGACTACATATACATCTCCGACGTTATCCAGGCAATCCTTAAAACCATTGAGACGTTCAAAGCGCACACAGGTAGAATCTCCGAAATAATAAATATCGGATCAGGCGAGGCCTCGTCTTTGAGTAATATAATAGACATTCTTGCCAGCCACTTTCCTGGCATTAAGATTATTTATTGCAAAGAAGTCCTAAAGTCTAATCACACTCCTAGAAAATCATGCCTAGATATTTCCAAGGCACAAAAGCTATTAGGCTGGAAACCGCAAGTAGACCTTCATGAAGGCATCCATCGAACGATTGAATGGTTCACACAATCCTAGACAAAATAATAATTCGTTAATTTCGTCTTTCCCTCCAGAAATCAATGACAACAGGCAAAACAGTTATCAAAGGATTCGAGATTAGCCACATACAAAAAGAAAATTACTTGCCCAGCGAGGTATACTACTTGCTCAAATGCAATCAACACCAAAGAATACATGAATTATTAACCTCTAAAAAGATATCCACAGGAGCATTTAGACTCAGCCTTGAATATCTTAGCAGCATTCTCCGCCTAAGACAGTCTTTTTCTAGTTATAAGAAGAAAACTATTGGTCTCATATCCCACTCCGCATCTGTAAACATATACGGGGGAGAAAGAAGCTACATCGATATGGCACGTGGCCTCTGCGAGGCAGGCTTCAAGATTATCAGCTTTTTGCCACAAAGCGCAAACACAAAACTAATAGATGAACTATCATTATATTGCCAATCAGTATATGTATTCAAGTACTCCCAAGATCGCTTTAAGGCGGACTTTGATTTGCACTCCTCCATATTTGAGATAATAGCAATTTCTGAAGGCATAGAAATCTTTTACGCAAACACAATTACGCTGTCCAAAATCTGCACAAATTTAAAGTCTGCAGGCTTCCCAGTAGCGGTTCATGTTAGAGAGTTGCCGCTTGAAGATACTTATTTATGCGAAGCATTTGGAGTCGCAGCCAAGCAATTAGTCCAAAACACTATTTCATCGGCCAATTTGCTTATATGCAATTCACGCTATACCCTCAGCCAGTTTACTACAGATCAGTGCATAACTTCAATCGTGCACAATGTAACCCTTGATAAAGATCTAGAGACAATTGCGCTTCAAAAGCTAGAATGCATGAAGGCCGATACGGCGAAGTCTGTATCAATTATTAGTTCTAACATAGAAAAAAAGGGGATCAGAGACTTCTATCTCATTGCCAATCAGCTGAAAGACACTCTGCCTGATGTAAGGTTTAATATATATGGGCCAATTACGGACTTTCTTAAAGAGGTCGATCGCGAACTTCGAAGCCCTAATATTGAGATAAGAGGGTATGTACAAGCGCCATCCCAAGCATTGCGTCACACTGATATCCTTGTATCTTTGTCTCACTTTGCAGAATCATTTGGAAGAACAGCATTAGAAGCTATAACAGCAGGGGTACCAGTTGTAGCTTACGAATATGGGGCTATCCCCGAGATCATTATTCACAATCAAACAGGTCTTCTGGTCCCGTACAAGAATTATACTAAAGCCGCAGAAATGCTTGAAAAGCTGATTAAAGACAAAGAGCTTTTTCAGTCTTTATCCCGAAACTGCTTAAATCATAGCAAGACTTTTTCATTTAAAGATTATATTCGAAAACTCAATAATTTGTTATCAAGGATTACTCCAGAACATGATAGATATATTTTCAAAGGGGATGATCGCATCATGCCAAGAACATCTAAAAAAGCAGCCAAGGGAAATAAAGGGCTAATCGTCGGTTACTTTCTATGGCACTTTCCCGTTCCATCAGAAACCTTTGTCATAAACGAGATAGAAGAGCTGATATCGAGAAATATTTGCGTTCACGTCTTCTGCAAAGGATCTCCATACAAAGACTTTAAGCTCCCCTTTGATGTCAATATCCATACTGTAAAAGATGAAAAAGAGCTTGCGACTATGCTTATTAGTGAAAATATTTCTATTGTGCATTCTCACTTTGTTTTCCCTACAGTCACAAATATGGTGTGGCCGGCTTGTGAAGAATCAAAAGTCCCATTTACGGTAATTGCTCATGCACAAGATATCTTTAAATACGAGAGCATTGAAAAGAATCAGCTGAGTAAGCTATCCAAAAGTAGATTCTGCAAGAAAGTCTTCGCTCCATCCGCATTTCATTATGACTATTTACTTGATCAGGGTGTACCTGATTCAAAACTTGCACGCTTGCCAAACAGCATAAAAGTCGATGATTACATTAACACCGCCAGTAAAATCAAAACAAATAGAAACAAAGATGCATTTAAAGTTGTAGCAATTAATCGCTTTGTCGAGAAAAAGGGTGTAGAAAATCTATTGCTTGCGTATAAATATCTTCCTCAGAATATTTCTCTCAACATTTACGGTTATGGAGAGCTTGAGGATCATTATCGTCAAATAATAACAGAGCACGGGATTGTAAATGTTCGGCTCTGTGGCGGTATACACGGTAGAAACCAGCTTGCCGCAGTTTTAAGCGACTCAGACTTATTTGTTGCACCATACATCCGAGCATCAAATGGTGACATGGATGGAATACCAACTATTATAATGGAAGCCTTAGCTGCTGGCACAATTGTTTTGGCCTCACCCATATCAGGGATACCAGACATAATTATTTCGGGCTTTAATGGCTTTTTGTGTCAACCAAAGCCCCATGAGATCGCTGATAAAATATTATCGATTTCTAGGATGTCTAAAAAAGATTTAGAATCCATTAGTTTTAATGGCCTGGCTCTTGTCAAGGATAAATTTAACGTTTCTCATTGTATAGACAAGCTATTGCGAATATGGGCGGAAGACGAGGTTGATTTAGCGATAGTCACTTGGAATAACATAATTGAAACACCAGAAGTCATTAGAAGGGTCCACATGTATACTGATTCGCCTTATCATCTGATAATATGTGATAACAATAGCTCGTCACTTGCCAAACTGCATTTAGCGGAACTTTATAGAGAAAGCCCTGCCAATACGTCAATTATTTTTGGTTCTGCCAACTCATTTGTGGGGCCTGGTACAAATAAATGCATAGAACTTGGTGCTGGGCGAGTAGTCGTTTATATTTGTGGCAAGGAGGGATTTATATTTGATCATGGATGGGAGGATTCTCTTATAGAAAAAATTGACAAGCAGCCTAATCAGATTGGTCTAGTAGGAACTACCTGCTACTCTCCTACCTACTTTTATGCAAAGAATTACAAAGAAATTCCTCTGTATAACTTTTTCAGGGGTAAAGACTTTCTCGAGTCCAATCCTAATCAGCCAATGGTTCACATTCAGGGTGGCTTCTTTGCTATTAATCGCGATATGTATGACCAGATAGGAGGATTTTCTGATAGTGTTCCGCATAATTATACAGATGTAGAGTATTCGCTATATGCGCAGAGCTTGGGGTGGCAGTTCGCGCAATCCGATAGATTAATAGCTCTTTTTAATAAAACAAAGCCTGGTATTTTTGGGCGCATAAATTCCAAGACAAGAGCGATGCACCCACCGCGTATTGATGATCTTTCTAAAATCGAGCAGTTGCGGAAAGGTGAACAAGTCATATGTAATATATGTGAAAGGACTGAATCTAAACCTATACTCTCTAACTTTTCTTGTCAGTATTGTGGAAGTAGCGGAAATGATAGATTACTGTTCCATTATCTGTCCACCAGTCCTTACCTTTATAGACGACTGCCGGCGTTAATTATTGATGATTTTTCTGGACCCATGTTAAAGATATTTAAGGATCAGTTCCAAGGGCGTCTTTTGACAAGCGACAAATATTTAAATATGATTGAAGATAATAATGGCTTCTTGGATAATCCTAGCAATAGATTTGAACTAATAATTATTAGGGTTAAGATTCCCTTGACTAAAAGCAATCATATTTCTGAGTTGTGTAGGGTGTTAGCGCCTGGCGGGAAAACTTTGTTAGTTGGAGAAAACTCATATATTCAGAATTTTGATTCATGGGCCATGAAGTTTAATCTCTCTTGTGAAGTTTACAGCTGCTCTGACTTTGTATTTAGGCCTTCTAATGATAAAATACAAATTATCACAAAGCGATCTAAGCAGAGCAATGATTAATCCTAACTTCTTCATCATTGGAGCTCAAAAGACCGCAACTACCTATTTATCGGTCGTTTTATCAAGGCATAAGGATGTCTTTTTTTCTAATCCCAAGGAGATTTTCTTTTTTGATCAAAGAACTCCACTTACCCACGAAAAGTATGAAGACTATTGCAAAAAGTACTTCCAGAAAGAAGCTGCATGCGTTGGAGAAGGAAGTACGACCTACTTACAATCTCCGATAGCCCCTATAAATATAATGAAATATGTGCCTGGTAAGCCCAAGTTTATTATTTGCTTAAGACATCCTCTCGAAAAAGCTGTTTCATATTTTATACATAACTGGAGGCGTGGCCGGTACGCTGAGGGTGTAACTATTATTGATGCGGGGAGAATTTACCCAACTCTTTCTCCGTTTCTTACTAGCATATATTCAAGTGGAGTTAAATGTTGGATGGATGTTTTTTCAGCTGATAGGTCACGTTTTCTTTTTTTGCAACAAGAGCAGCTTTCCGAAAACTCGGATTTCTTTATATCTCAAGCAACCAACTTTCTTTCATTAAGTAAATCTACTTACAGGACAAGTAACAGAGTGAACCGAGGACTCAAAAAGCAGATCTCTCTCGATAACAAAGGATTATACTTTAACGCTCAAAAAGAAGATACGGTTGCAGCTAAAAATATCTTCATTTCTTTTGACGAACTGTATTCTCTTTACGGCGACTTGGCTCGCCAAACAGATGAAATGGAACATCTTACTGGTCTCGATCTTCATCATTGGCGTATTTTTCCCTACTAAGCCTGCTTACTTGCATATGCATTCACTGCCACTACTACAAAGAGATTTTGATCAATGTTTATCTGCTTGGACTATGTTGCACTATCTTCGAGGTCTTAGGGAATCTCTGGGCAACAGGGGTTTGAGGTCTATCTGGGCTCGGCAAATCTGCGTCTTGCCCAGATTTGAATCTGGGGCTATTTCCTAATCGTTCTATCGGCTCGTTTTTATCCTCATCTGACTGGAGCTTGAGGCTGGATTGAGGTGATTGATCACACCAATTCCATGTTCATACTGCTGTCAGTAGCTGACGACGGGCCAGGAACAGATTCGTCAGTGCTGCCAGCACATTGATCTTGCAGCGGTTCTTGGCCAATGCGCGCAGCCGAGTTTTCTGAAAGCCGAACTGCAGCTTGATCATCCGGAACGGATGCTCAACCTTGGAGCGGATGTGAGCATTGGCAGTCCCGATCAGATCTTGCAGCTTCCCTTCTGGCGTGTCGGGGCGCTCGCCGCTTACCAGGCCGCATCGCCACTCTGAATTCCGCTTTTGCCCCTTCCATCTCGGGCCTTTTGGCGATGCCCTGTTAGCCAGCGTCGCCGTAGACAACCTCTTCCTCACCGTGCAGTAGATCGGCAGCTGGGGTGAGTGAGGTCGTGCATATTGGCAGCCGTGACCACCACCGAATGGATTAGGTCTGAGTCCTTGTCAACGCCTGCATGGACCTTCGTGACGAAATACCACTGGTTGCCCTTCTTGGTCTGGTGCATCTCTGGATCCCGCTTCCCTGCTTTGTTCTTGGTGGAGCTGGGGGCGGCAATCAAGGTGGCATCCACGATGGCTGACTGACGGACACAACTCCGGAAGCCCCTGTGCCGGAATGGGTCTCAAGCCATTGGGTGGGCAGGGAGCCATGAGAGGTTGGGGTTGTCACACCAAACCAATCCCTCGTGGATTCCCACGCCCGGCTC
>NZ_JACJSZ010000074.1 GCF_014698445.1 Microcystis elabens FACHB-917 | reverse complement strand
CAAGCGGTCTCTGCCTGTGATGCAAGCGGGAATCAAGCTGCCGTCAAGGGTTCAGCAGGGCCAATGTTCGATCCGAACCGTCACACCCCCTGAACGGGTACTATTGCCCTGTCTAGCCTCAATTCAAAGCCTTTGTTGTTGATGTCTACCCAGACTAGTACAGAAAGATTGTCCAGGGCGTGATTGCATCTGATCGGCAGGGCAAAATTGTGCTGGCTTGGATCTGTTCTCCTTTGCGCGAGGATGGGACCCACTCTTTCCATGGCATTCGGATACAGCTCCCTGCCTGACACGCTCCCGCGCCACGGCAAGGGCCGTGGTGACCCGGCTTGATTTCGAGCATGCGGAGGATCTGGAGATCTGGCTGGCGGACTGGCCTTACTCCTCGCTCCCCCCATCCTGGCTGTCGCCCGCCGCCAGCCGCTGACGGTAGAGATGCGCCAACCGCTCCGGCAGATCCGCTGGCAGGGATCGGGGGGCTGCCAGCGCGGTTCGGGTCGGGCCCGCAGAACCACCGGCCACCAGGGCGGCAGGTCGGAGGGGATCGGTTGGGGGCGTCGCGTTGCAGGGTTGCGAGCAGGGCCTCGTGGTCCTTGCCGTGCCAGGCCAGCAGCAGCCAGGGATCCTCATCGAGCCGCCGGGCAAATACATACAAAACGGCGACGATGTGTTTGCAGGGCACCGCGTCGTCGGTGCATCCGCATCGCACCTGCAGATCGCCCCACCGGTGGGGGAACAGGGCCACGCCCACCTCCGCGAATGCCTCCTCCAGATCCTGCGGCACCTCCCCATTCAGCAGCTGGGCGGTCCAGCCGAGCCGGCACGCCTTCCCGGTCAGCTCCCCTACCCGTCCGCCACGGGCATTGCAGCGCCCGCGCTCCATCCGCGTCCCCAGCCCGTAGTTCTCCAGCGCGGTGGTGAACCGCCGCGACCATCTGCCCGGCAAGCGCTGCCTTCATGGCGTGCCCCCGGGATCCCGCAGGCGGACTAGCTCCCGCAGCTCCTCCGTGCCCAGCTGGCTCAGCGCCTGTTCGCCGCTGCCCACCACCCGCTAGGCCAGATCGCGCTTGCGGCGGATCAACGCGTCGATGCTCTCCTCCGCCGTGCCGGCGCACGCCAGCTTGTGGGCATCCACCAGGGTCCACTGGCCCCGCAGGCGCACCAGGGGGCGTTTGAGCGCGGCGGCCCGCCGCAGGGCGTCCAGGTCGGCGGCGAACAGGGTCTCCTCCCCCAGCACCGCCTGCCATTGGAAGCGGAACAGCCGCGACAGATTGAGGCCGGAACCCTCCCCCGCCGGCGCGGAGGAGCCGGAGCGTTTGCCCCTGGCGGGAGGAGGGCCGCCAGCTCCGGAGCCAGGCGGGTGAGCAGGCCCACCTGCCGCAGCACGCCCTCCAGGGCGCTGCCCGCAAACGGACTGGTGCCCGCCCAGAACTCGGCCAGGGCCAGCTGGTCCACGGCGGCGGCCAGCTGGCGCTGGGCGGCGGGTTCGTCGCTCGCCAGCAGCGCCTCCAGCCAGTGGCGATCCTCCGCCGCGGGCATGGGCCACCAGCGGGCGCACAGGCGACCCGCCCCGTCGTTCTCCAGGGCGGCCACGAGCACCGCCGCCAGCCGCTCGCAGCGGAATTGCAGAAGGGACTCAGCGGTGGCGCCGTCCAGGGGGGCTTTCCGGGATTGGGTACTCAGCTTCGCTCTGCCGCCGGCGAGGCCCAGGGCAGGGATACTGGGAGTCTGAGGGCTCCTTGCCTTGACGCTCGCCACCCCGCCCCCCTGGGTCGACAGCCGCCACCCGCTCGGCCGCCTGATCGGCGCCGTGCTGGCGGTTGCCCCGCTGCGGAGTGTGCTGTTCTGGCTGGCGCGGCGGGTGATCATCCGCACCGCCGAGCGCAACGGCATCGCCTGGCGCGCCCGGCGCGAGGAGCTGCGGGTCGCCGCCGAACCGCTGCTGTCCGCCAGCGTTGATCCGGCCACCACGGTGTCCGCGTATTCCCGGTCTCCCTTCCACGCCTACCCCGAGGGCAACCTCTGCTGGCCGGCGGCCTGCGAGGCGGAGCAGGCCACCGCCTCGATGGCCCTGCGGGTGTGGCCGGACGAACTCCTTACGCCCGAGCAGGCCCAGGCGCGCCTGCGGGCGGCGATCTTCGCGGTGATCGAACCCAGCCTGGCCGGGCCGATGCACGACGCCCTCGACCTGGGCTGCTCGGTGGGGGTGAGCACCCTGGCCCTGGCCGACTGGCTGGAGGCGCGCCAGGGCGACCACGGCTGCGGGCCGGTGCGGGTGGAGGGCCTCGACCTTTCGCCCCAGATGCTGGCGGTGGCCCGGGTGCGTGACGAGAAAGACCGCATCGCCGCCTGGCACCACGCCGCAGCCGAGGCCAGCGGCCTGCCGGCGGCCAGCTTCGATCTGGTCACCCTCCAGTACGTGTGCCACGAGCTGCCGGCCTCCGCCACATGGGCGGTGCTGGCGGAGGTGGCGCGGCTGCTGCGGCCCGGCGGTGTGGTGGCCCTGGTCGACCAGGACCCGGAATCCGCCGTGATCCGCCGTCTGCCGGCGCCGATCGGCACCCTGCTCAAGAGCACCGAGCCCTACCTGGAGGACTACTTCCGCCTTGATCTGGCCGCCGCCCTGGGCGAAACCGGCTTCACGGCGGTGCGGCGCCAGGCCTGCGATCCGCGCCACCGCGTGATGGTCGCCCAGCTCGCCCCCGCCGCCGCTCCGACGCCATGAGGATCCTGCGCTACCGCGACCCCGAGGGCTCGGGCGACCCGGTGGGCGTGGCGGCCCTGCGGCCCACCGGCGAGGCTGCCGAGGTGGCGCAGCTGCTGGCGACCCCGGCCACCATCGCCGACCCCAACAGCCTGCGCCTCACCACCACGGTGAGCGGCGAGCTCCGCCAGGACGCCTCCACCAGCGACATGATCTTCCCAGTGGCGGAGCTGATCGCCTTCCTCTCAGCAGCTCCTCCTCCGCCCGCCCCTCCCATAGCTCGCGCCGGTAGCGCCCCATGCGCACGGGGGCGTTCCACAGTCCCAGCTGCTTCAGCGTCGCCTCCACCAACGGGTAGCTGCCGGGGGGCGGCGCGAGGCTGGGGAAGCGGGCGATGTCGTCGACGCTCAGGGCCGGGGGCACGGGTGAGGGGATCGAGCTGAGTCCCAGCCTCCAGCCGCAGGGGCCGGTGACCGAGCGAACGGGCGCTCTGGCGCACCCGCCGCTACATCTGCAGCAGCGTGGTGTCTCCGTCGAGGCACCATTCCCCCTGATCCCGCCTCAGGCGCAACCCGAAGCGCTCCAGGCAGCGGTGCGACTGCCGGCTGACGGTGGAGGCGCGGAAGCCGAAGTGTTTCCCCACCGCCTCGCCGGTCCGCAACCATTGCAGATCCTCCGGTTCGGTCTTCGTACCAGTGTGCACCCGTCAGACCAGACCCCGATCCCCCTCCACGGGAATCCAGCGGTTCAGGGTCCAGTCGACCCCGCCGCTGCCCACCATTGGGTCCTGGTGGATCACGGCCTCGGCGCTGGTGAAGTCGGCGGCTTCCAGCAGCAGCAGGCCGCCGCCGCCACCCAGGCGCGATGGGCCGCAAGTGCGGCTACATCATCGCGCAGGGCTGGCGGAAGGTTTCGGGCTTGATGAAGCAGTGCATGGGGTGGAGCAGGGGGAATCTGCGCGCCGCTCAGCTGGCGGGGGCCTGCCCAGGGTCAGGCCCCGTCCTTCCGACTGGTCGAACGAAGAGCTCCGACAGTACAAATTGAACATCTCCGCCTCGGGCGGGGCGGCGGTCCCATGGCGCTTCAAGGGGTTCTGCTTCAGGGGATCCCATGCGGCCGCAGGAGCCATCAACCATGGCCTCGTGTCGGGACCAGACAGCGATGCCTTGCTCTACCAACGGCGGTTCCACGGAGGGGGTTTCAGTCGATCGGCCGAAGACGGTAATTTTGAGCTAAGATCATGATCTCATTCAGTGAGTCCTAAAGTGGCAAGTTGTGCACTTCAGGCAGAACATAGCAAAATCTGCCCATTCCTCCCGGGTGAGCCTTGGTAATGGCGTCAACGCGAAATAGCTCCATCTGTCTGAGAGCGTGCTTCCGGTGGGTGTCCTGCCTGGCCGCCGGGCTCAGCATTGTCGCCCCCGCCGCCCTTCTGGGCAGAACAACCCACAGGGCCACGGCTGTTGTGCCTTCGGTGTACCGACAAGCGTTCTCCAAGAGTCAATCGAGCTGGGGCGCTGACGCCTTGCTTCAGCAGGGCATGCGCATTAACCCGGAGGATCGCTTGATCAGCAAAGGCAAAGGGATGGCTACCATCATCTGTGAGAATGGATCGTACTTGTTCAGGAAAGGAAGTTATACCCAGGTTTCCTCCTTCTGCCAGGCCCAGCGCGCCGCGCCGATCCAGGCGCTCCCCGGCCATCAGGATGCCGCGATTCCCTACCTGCTCGAACCCCGCGCCACCCTGGTGCGGGGGCCGGAGGTGATGGTGCGCTGGAACCCCGTCGCCGGGGTGCGCCGCTATCAAATCTGGCTGGTGCGGCTGCGCGATCAGCGCCTGCTCTGGGGCGCCCAGGTGCTGGATGCCACCCACACCACCCTGCCGGCGCGGCTTGCCCTGGTGCCCGGTGAACCTTACCGGCTGGTGGTGGAGGCCGAGAACGGCAGCTCTACCCAGTTGGACCCCTCCAACGTTCAGCTAGGTTTTGGCCTGCTTCCCAAGACCGAGCTTCGCCAGCTGGAGCAGGATTGGGCGGAGATCCAGTCCTTGCGTGCCCAGAAGATCAGCCCGCAAAGTCTTGCGCTGCTCGAGGCTGGTGTACTGGAACAACGCGGCCTGCTTGCGGAGGCCATCTCCCTGCTCACACGACAGGAGCGCCAGGGTCTGAGCCTGGAAGGCCAATTGCAGCTGGGCCGCCTCACCAGTCTGCAGGGCCTGAATCAGCGCGCGCAGGAGCACTTCCGTCAGGCGGCCCGGCTCGCCCGGGCCGCCGGCGATGACGAGTCCAATCGGGAGGCCCAGGAAGGGGAGGAGCTGGCCAGCCGCCTGGCCTACGAATCCAGCCTCATCTCCCCGCCATGAGACGCCCGCAGCACCGCCAGCATTGGCGAAGGGCCCGCGCCTGGGCCTCCACCGGCCTTGGTCTGGCTAGCGCCCTGGCTGCCCCCACGCCGTCCTGGTGCCAGGTCGGCACACCCGGGCTACCCACCCCCTCCTTCCCGGCGCCGATCCAGCAGCCCCCGCCAGACCGGCCTCCCCAACCCCAACCCTCGCCGCTGCGAGGCGCTCCCCAGCCGAGCTCGCCCCAGCCACCCAGCGCTGAGCCGGAGGGAGCCCGGCTGATGGTTAGCGGCTTCCGCTTCGTAGGCAACACAGTGTTCGCCAACCAGACACTTCTGGATGCCATCACCAAGAAGTACGAGCAAAATCAGATCAGCCTCAAGCGGCCGCTCAGCTTCAGCGATCTCAACGAGGCCAGCCAGGCGATCAGCCAGCTCTATATCGATAACGGCTACACAACCTCCGGCGCCTACATCCCTGCCCAGGCGATCAGCAACGGCGTGGTGGAGATCCGCATCCTGGAGGGCCGGCTCGCTGATCTGACAGTGGAGATCCAGCGGGGAAGGTTGCGGCCCGCCTATGTGCGCAGCCGGATTCTGCGCGCCAGCCGCGGTGTGCTGAACCTCAATCGCCTGGTCGATGAACTGCGGTTGCTGCAGGTGAATCCCCTGATCCGCAGCATCAAGGCCAACCTCTCCGCCGGCAGCACCCCCGGCCTCAGCAACCTGCAGGTGTCGGTGGTCAGTTCCCCCACCCTGGAGGCCGCCGTCGCGATGGACAACGGCCGCAATCCGCAGACCGGCAGCTTCCGTCGTGGCGTCGACTTGGGCGATGCCAGTGTCTTCGGTTATGGCGATGGTTTTTCCTTGACCTATCGCAATAGCGATGGTAGCAATGACCTGCTAATGAGTTATCAGATCCCTCTCAATAGCTCCGACCTCAGCCTTACGATCACCAACCGGAACCTCAACAGCTGGATCATTGAACAGCCGCTTAGTCAACTGAACATCACATCCCACTATCAGCAGTGGTTCGTAGGTTTGCGCCAACCACTGATTCGGCGATTGGAGGAAGAACTGGCGCTCGGTTTGAGCCTCAACAAACAAACCAACACCGGCCTTTTCCTCGAAGGCTTGCCCTATCCCGGTCGGGGTGTGGATCCCAACGGTGAGAGCCGGGTGACCACCCTCTCCTTCAGTCAGGACTGGACGCGGCGCAGCAGCCGCCAGGTGCTGGCCCTGCGCTCGGAGATCGGGCTGGGCCTGAATGGCTTTGATACCACCACCCCGTTTGACTTTCCTGCGGATCCCAATAGTCCCGATGCCAGCTTCCTGTTCTGGCGTGCCGACGCGCAGTACGTGCGCCAGCTCGCGGTCAATACCCTGCTGGTGGCCCGCGGACGGGCCCAGGTGGCTGATGCTCCGCTGCCTTCGGTGGAGCAATTCGGGCTCGGCGGTCTGGGCAGCGTGCAGGGGTATCAGACCAACAGCCTGCTCACCGACAGCGGCCTGTTCACCTCCCTGGAACTGGCGTTGCCGATCCTGAGCTGGCAGAAGGGGCAGGGCACGCTGCAGCTGGTGCCGTTCACCGCCATCGGCTACGGCTGGGATGCGGGCCCGGCACTCCAGCCGGAGGTGAACGTGCTGGCCTCGGTGGGGCTCGGGCTGCAGCTGCGCCTGGCCAGCAACCTGTTCGCCAGAGTGGACTATGCGCAGCGGCTGGGCCGGACTCCGTATTTCATTTCCGACATGTGGAAAGACCAGGCCATCTTGTTCACCGTAAGATATGGCCTCTAATTTCTATCCGGCGGTGCCTTCCCCTTCCGCTCTTTCCCCCCGCTGGCGGCAAGGCTTTCGGAGGCTGCCCTTGGGAGTCCTGGCGTTGCTGTTGGCCAGCGGTAACCCGTCCTACGGGGGCGATTCTATTCAGTCGGATGGCAAGATGAGCTCACACACCGTGGTGACTCGCACCGATAACGGTGGCAAAACCACCTACTCCATCACCGGTGGAATGGCCCGCAACGGTGGCCGTTATCTCTTTCACAGCTTCAGCGTTTTCGGCCTGAATGCCAATGAGGTGGGTCATTTCCTCAATGATGGCGGCGTCAAGACCATCTTCAGTCGGGTTACCGGTGGCAGCCAATCGCTGATTAATGGGCTGATCAAAGCGGAAGGAAGCGCCAATCTTTATCTTATCAACCCCAATGGCATCCGCTTCGGGCCCACCGGCAGCATTGACATAGGTGGCTCCTTTGTGGCGTCCACCGCCAAAGCGCTCACGTTCGGCGATCAGCTCTTCGCTGCTGATGGTGGCGCAGGCGATCCTCCGCTGCTCAGCGCCGACATCACCCCTGGCCTGCAGTTCGGTAGCGGTGGGCAGCAGCTGAGTATGGCCGGCACCCTGGCGGTCAAAGAGGGCCAGATGATCCTTCTCGCCGCCGGTCCAGGCGACAGCGTTGAGGTGGGTGGCACCATCACGGCTCCCGCCGGCTCAATCGAGATCAGCGGTGGCGCACCGGTCACCATCAGCGGCACAATCGATAACAAAAATTCAGGCTCAGGAAGTGGTGGCTCAATCCTCTTACAGGGCGACTCAGTCGCCCTCAACGGTGGCAAGGTGTCCAGCAGCACCAGTGGTGCAGGGAGCGGTGCGGCGATCTCTGTAGACACCACCCAGTTGCAGCTCAACGAAAGTTCCCTACTCCGCACTGCGACAAGCGGAAGCGGTGCCGGTGGATCGATCACCGTGGCCCCCTCCAGCCCAGCTGTCCTCACGGTGAGTGGCCCTGGCCTGATCGAATCCCAGGCCATCGGCAGCGGCAAGGCTGGCGCCATTCGCATCGGCTCCAATTCCACCACCGCCACCAGTGTGGACAACGGGGTGCAGATCAAGGCCAGCGGCTCTGGCGCGGAGGTGGATCTGCTCTCCTCCGGCACCACCACCTTCCAGGGCGGCAGCAGCATCGAGGCCGCCAGCGGGACGATTACGGTCAGCGGTTCCATCAAGGCCACCATCAGTGGCGGCAGCCTCAATGCCACTGATGGTGGCTCGATCACGGTTCAAGGCGGAGATATTGCCGTAGGCAGCGATACGGGCCGCAGCATCCTCATCGCGGGCAATGGTGCCCTTGCAGCCGATGGATCCGAATCAGCAGCCAAAGCACCGAACCTCACCCTTCTGGATTCATCCGTCTTGCTCAACGCAGGAGCAGGCAAATCAATCGACGTGTTTTCCGGCACAACGACCACACCTGGCCTCACAACCTTGCGCTCTGCGGGGGGCGATCGCACCAACCCAGCCGACGCCAAGGCCGTCAGGCTCACCACCACCGGCGCCTCCGCCACCATCACCGTGGGTGGTCGCAGCAGCGCTCCAGCTGCTCCTGTTTCCGCCACCACGATCGGCGACGGCGTGGCGATCACCGCAACCGATGGCAGCCTCAATTTCACCACCAGAGGTAATTTTGCCCTGGGTGTCGGTTCCCAGCTCGCTGCCAAGAGCATCAAGATCAAGGCTGACAACACCGATCCGATCACCACACCATTGCTGGATAAGATCGCTGGATCCAGTAGCTGGTTGATCAATCAAGATGTGGTGATCAATGCCATCGGCTACATGCCGACCACAGATCGCAGTCTTTCAGTCGAAGCAGCTGGAATCAAGGTCAGTCGTTTCTCTCTCAATCCAGCCAAGGCTTCCTGGGAAATGGTCTCCGGTACGGCTCTGGATCTGCGCACCACCGGCGCCCATGGGCTTGATCTCCAGAACTTTAATCTCTCTTTCTCCCGAACAGGTACTGCAGGAACCGCGGATCTTTTTCAGGCCACGAGTTCTGCTGGCAATACTTCCATTGGCTCAACCAGCACAATCATCACCGATGGCGATGGGTACCCGTTCAGGGGGCGGGACGGCTCATCTCGAACTTCAGCCCTGCTGAACCCTTGACGACAGCTTGATTCCCGGTTTTATCTCAGGCAGAGACCGCCTGTGATGAGCAGCCCTCCTGCCGG
>NZ_JACJSZ010000073.1 GCF_014698445.1 Microcystis elabens FACHB-917 | reverse complement strand
GCCTCTGGCTTCCGCGAAGCGGTTGACTCCTACCTCGGCGGAGAACTGCCGGGCGGCAAGGCAGGTCGGGGATCGGAGAACAAGATCCCCATCGTTGCGGCTGTTTCCCTCAGCGAGGCGGGGCATCCGATTCACGCCAGGATCACAGCCGTGAGTGGCTTCAGCTCAGAGGCCATCGTCACCGGTGGCAAGCACCCCAACGACCTGCCGCAGTTCCGCTGGATCAACACCCTGCTGGGCAACCTCAAGACCAGCTTCAACGGCACCTTCCATGCCTTCAACTTTGACAAGTACGCCAGGCGCTACCTGGGCGGCTACTGCTTCCGCTTCAACCGGCGCTTCTCGCTGGCGGCGATGACCGAGCGGATCGCCAATGCCGTCTGCTGCTGCATCCCCTGCACCGAGTGGGATCTCAGGGTCGCGGAGGCTTATGGGTAATCAAGGCTGGCCATGGACCTTGCTGGCCTGTGTCGCCCTGGCCCTGGCGCCGATGGCTGCCTGGGCCCATGCCAATCCGCCCCCCGGTGGTGGGTTCGTGGCCGGTTTTCTCCATCCGATCAGCGGCCTCGATCACGTGGTGGCGATGGTGGCCGTGGGCCAGTCGGGTGCGGTGCTCGGCCCGCCGGTCCTGTGGGTGCTGCCGGTGGCGTTCCCGCTGGTGATGGCCTTCGGCGTCCACGGCCCACATGGCATCAGGGCGTCAATTCTGTCGGACGGGTGCCGGACAAAAGCAGGCCAGATCTCGCCCGAGCGCGCCTGATCGGGCGAGGCATCACCGACTCTTGATCGGCGAGAATGACTGCAGGCTCTGCGATCTAGTGAGTTGCAGGCAAGCCGGCTAACGGATTTGAACCGATGGCCTTCGCTTTACAAAAGCGCTGCTCTACCACTGAGCTAAGCCGGCGATGGGCCCAGCCTATCCCTGGGCCAGGGCCCAGAGCAGGAGTTGGGTGCGGCTGCGGCAGCCGGTCTTGGCCAGCAGGTGGGAGACGTGGCACTCCACCGTGCGTGGGCTCAGCACCAGCTGGGCGGCGATGTGGCGGTTGCTGTCGCCCCGGCGCAGCAGATCAAGGACCCGCCGCTCCGCCGGGGTGATCGTCACCGGGAACGCTTCCGCCAAGGCCGGCCATCGCTGCACTGCCTTCAGGGTTCCCGCCGGCCGTCGCCCGGGCGGCGGCCTCTCAGTCTGAATCGGCGGTGGAGGGCTCTTCGGTCGGTTCGCCGGCCAGGGGAACGGCCAGCTCCTGCGGGGCGGCGTCGGCATCGGCTGTCTGGGCCATGCCCACGGCGGCGGCCGCCGCCACCAGGGCCGGCAGGGGCCGGGCCCGTTTGATCGGCAGGTTGGCCACCAGGGCGGTGACCCGGTCCTCGGTCTCCAGGCTCACGTCCCCTTCCTCAAGATCGATCTCGACGTAGCGCTGCACCACCTCAAGGATCTCGCGACGCATCTGCTCGAGCAGCTCGGGATTGAGATCGCTGCGGTCGTGGGCCAGCACCAGCTGCAGCCTCTCCTTGGCCAGCGTCCCACTGGGTTTCTGGCGCCCCAGCAACCGTTGGAGGAAATCGAACAGCGTCATGGTGCTCAGAAGAGACCGGTGGTCTTGCGGATCTTGTTCATCAGCCGGGCGCGCAGGCCCCTGCGGACCTTGGAGGGATCCTCCAGGGGGATGTCCTCGCCCCGCATGCGCCGGGCGATGTCCTGGTAGGCCCGCGCGGCGGGGGATCCGTTGCCGTTGAGGGTGAGGGGCTCCCCCCGGTTGGTGGACACGATGACCTGTTCGTCCTCCACCACCAGGCCCACCAGGGGGAGGGCCAGGATGTCGGTCACGTCATCGACTCCCAGCATCTCCTGGCTGGCCATCATGCGAGGCCGCACCCTGTTGAGCACCAGCCGGACCGGTGCCACCCCCCGGGTGTTCAGCAGGCCGATCACCCGGTCGGCATCCCGGACGGCCGAGACCTCCGGGGTGGTGATCACGATCGCCTCCCGGGCCGCGGCGGCCGCGTTCTTGAAGCCGTCCTCGATGCCCGCGGGGCAGTCGATCAGAACGTAGTCGGCCCGCTCGGCCACCATGGCCACGATGCGTTGCATGTCCTCGGGGGTGAGCCACTCCAGCATCCGGGGATTGCCGGCGGGCAGCAGGGCGAGATTCGGCTCCTGCTTGTGCTTCACCAGGGCCTGCTCCAGGCGGCAGGTTTCGGCCAGCACCTCCTGGGCCGTGTAGACGATGCGGTTCTCCAGGCCCAGCAGCAGATCGAGGTTGCGCAGGCCGAAATCGGCATCGAGCACGACGGTGCGCTCCCCCAGCCGGGCCAGGGCGATCCCCAGGTTGGCGGTCAGGGTCGTCTTGCCGACGCCCCCCTTGCCGGAGCAGATGAGGATGATGCGAGGGGAGGCTGACGTCACGGCGTCCACGGGCGTCGGGGCAGGCTAATCCCACTCGGCGGAACGGCTGTGCCGAGGACCCGAACTCCCGCTAGAAAGGCCCACCCCCTCCGCCCTGCGATGACTTCTGCCCCCCACCGGTCCCAGCGGCTGCTGGTGATGCCCGACGACGGGGTGGATGCGGTGGTCGCCCTGATCGAGACCGCCAGCGAGCAACTGCTGCTCAAACAGTTCAAGCTGCAGTCGGTGGCGGTGGAGGAGGCCCTGCTTCGGGCCCGGGAGCGGGGGGTGGAGGTGCGGGTCATGCTCAACCCCCACACCTCCGGCGGCGACCGCTGGAACGATGAGGCCTTCGAGCGGCTCCAGGGCTGGGGCATCGCGACCGCCTGGACCAGCGAGGCCTTCCCCGTCACCCACGAGAAATCGATGGTGGTCGACCGCCACATCGCTCTGGTGGCCACCTTCAACCTGGCCGACAAGTACTTCACCGAGACCCGCGACTACGGGGTGCTCACCTACAACCCCGCAGTGGTGGCGCAGGTGACCGCCGGTTTCGAGGCCGACTGGCGGCGTGTCTTCTTCCAGCCCGATCTGGGGGTGGGGCTGGTGTGGAGCAGTGCCCACAGCCGCGGTCAGATGGCCCGCATCGTCGATGCCGCCACCCGCACGCTCTGGATCCAGCACCCCAAGTTCGTCGATGCGGTGATACTGGAGCGGATCATCAGCGCCCGGGAGCGGGGTGTGAAGGTGCGGGTGCTGTGCGGCGGCAAGCACGGGATCAGCGACTGGGACATCTACGACACCTTCTCCTCGCTGCGGGTGATGCAGCGCTTCGGCGTCAAGGTGCGCAGGCAGCAGCGGCCCAAGCTGCACGCCAAGCTGATTCTGGTGGATGGGGCCTTCGCCCAGACCGGCTCGATGAACATCGACCGCAGTGCCTTCGATCTGCGCCGCGAACTGGGCATCGAGAGCGATGCCCCCGAAGTGGTGTCGCGGCTGCGCGACATGTTCGAGACCGACTGGGACAACGCCGACAAGTACAACGCCCCCGATCCCCTCGACCCCCGCTACCACGAGGAAGGGGAACTGCCTCCGGATCCCCATTTCGTCCATGACTGACCCCCCCACCCCCGCCCCGAGGGCCTCCCCGCCAGGCCTCTGGCAGCTGTTCACGGGCATGCTGATGGTGGCCCTCTCCGCCTTCGGCGGCGGCCTCTCCGCCTGGAGCCAGCGGATCATCGTCGAGCAGCGCCACTGGATGACCAATGAGGAGTTCCTCACCGGTCTCACCGTGGCCCGGCTGTTCCCCGGCCCCAACCAGATCAACATGGCCGTCTACGTCGGCACCTTCTTCCGCGGTCTGCCGGGGGCGCTGGCGGCTCTGGCGGGGATGCTGCTGGTGCCCTTCACCCTGCTGATGGCGGTCGGGCTGCTGTACTTCCAGTTCCACAGCCTGCCAGCCTTCGACCGGGTGCTGGCGGGGGTGGTGGCGGCGGCGGCGGGGATGGCCCTTTCGATGGGCTTCAAGATCCTCGATGAGTACCGGAAGGATCCGGTGGCGCTGCTGCTGGCGGCGGTCACCTTCGTGCTGATGACCTTCTTCCATGTGCGTCTGGTGCCCGTGGTCCTGGTGGCCGGCCCCCTGGCGATGGCCTGGTACTGGCCACGGACGCCCCGGCCCCTTCCGCCTGCCGGAGAGTCGCGCTGATGCCGTTTCCGCTGCTGGCGGCCGCCGCCGAGGCGGCCAGCTGTGCCCCGATGCGGCTCAACGACTTCGGCCACCTGCTGCAGGTGATGGGCACCTTCCTCGGCCTGTCCCTGTTCTCCCTGGGGGGCGGCAACACCCTGCTGGCCGAGTACCACCACCTCAGCGTCAACCAGTACTGCTGGCTGCGGCCGTCCCAGTTCGCCGATCTCTACGCGCTGGCCGAGGCGGCTCCCGGCCCCAGTTCCATGATCGTGGGGCTGCTGGGCATGGGGGCCGGCTGGCCTGAGGGGCCCGGCTGGGCGCTGCTGAGCGCCTACGGCGCCGAGGTGGCCATCCTGCTGCCCTCCACGCTGCTGATGGTGGTGGCCTGCCTGAGCTGGAACCGTCTGCGGGACTCGCCATGGCGGGTGGCCTTCGAGAGCGGCCTGGGACCCATCACCCTCGGCATCCTGTTCGCCGTGGGGGTCAAGATCCTCCAGACCGCCGACACCAACCCCCCCGGGGTGGCCGTGTCCGTGCTGGTCTGCGTGCTGATGCTGCGCACCCGGATCTCGCCGCTGTGGTTCATGGCGGTGGCCGGCGGGCTCGGGGCCTTCGGCCTGATCAACCGCTGAAGGCCCCCCACTCAACTGCTGAACTCCGGTTCCGCCGGATCGATGCGGATCTCCCCCGCCACCAGCCGGGCCTGTTCGGCCAGCCCGGGGGGCGGCAGACCCTCGGGGCCCCGGGCCACCACATCGGCGATGCGCAGCTGCAGGGGCCGCAGCTGCAGGGCCACGATGCGGGCCCCCTTGTCGCCGCCGGCGCCGGCATGGGCGACGCCCCGCAGCCGCCCCCACACCAGCACGTTGCCGACGGCACTGATCCGGGCGCCCGGGTTCACATCCCCCAGCAGCAGCACCGAACCCTCCCCCTGCAGATGGTCGCCGGCCCGAAGGGTGCCGCGATGCACGAGCAGATCGCTCGCTGCTGCCCCCGACGCCGCGGCGGGCGGCGACGGTGATGTCGATTCCGGGTCGGTGTCGAGGCCGAGGGCGGCGGCGGCCACCAGGGTTTCCGGCCGGCGGCTGGCGACACGCACCAGTTCCAGCTGCACCGAACCCAGCAGCTCCTGCAGCTGGTGCAGCTCCGGCAGCCGCAGCAGCCATCGGCCCGCCTCCAGCACCACGTAGCCCGGCGGCGGCCGGCGACTGCCGAGGGCGTAGCGCACCTCCGCGAGGGCACTGGCGGATCCCTCCTGCGCCGGCAGCCTCAGCAGGTGGGGCTGCTGGCCATCGATCGCCTGGATCAGTGCGGCTGCCACGGCGGTGCCCTGCGTTGCAGCGAACCTAGGGGCCCCGCCGGCCGGCGTTGTCCTGCCGTCGCTCCGCCAGGGACGCCCGCAGCGCCGTGCTGACCCTGGCCGGATGGATCAGCCAGGCCATGTCGACCGTCTGGCAGAGGCTGGCCACCAGGGGCGAGCGCTGCTCGAGGGCCTGGAGCCGCTGGCCGTCCCAGAGCCGCAGGCCGCCGGAATAGGGGTGATAGCCCCGGCTCTGCCGCTGCTCCACGGCGCAGCAGCCGTCCGCTTCCAGCCCCGCCCGTTCGCACAGCCCCCGTGCCACCGCCAGCAGTTCGATCCGGCCGGCCGGAGAGAGGTCGCTGACGTCGGTGGCCTTGGGCAGGCGCCGCTCCAGCAGCCGCCCGCAGGGATCGGCCAGCTCCTCGGGCCCCTCCTCCCGCCAGCGCACCAGGTGGTAGCCGGTACGGATGTCGTCGTTGGCCAGGTAGCTGTCCAGATCCAGCTGGTCCCGCTCCCAGAGCCAGCGGGTCATGGTGGGGTCCGCCCAGACCCGGGCGGGGCCGAGCCTGCGGGCCACGGCGATCACCCGGTTCAGCAGCCAGTTGCAGACAATGTTGAGCCGGTGGTTGTAGACGCTCCGGTACATCAGATGGCGCACCACCAGGTAGTGCTCCACCGCCATCAGACCGCGGGGGTGCAGGGCAAGATCCCCATCGGGCGCCAGGGTGAGGCTGGTGAGAATCCGCTCCAGATCCAGCTGGCCGTAGCGGGTGCCTGTGCTGTAGCTGTCGCGCAGCAGGTAGTCGAGCCGGTCGCAGTCCAGCTGGCTGCTCACCAGCGCCTTGATGGCCCGGTTCGGGTGGTGGCCGTGCTCCAGCAGGTCGGCCACCAGGGCTGCCCGGCCCGGGGCACCGTCATCGAGGCGGTCGCGCAGGGCGGGGTGGTTGCGGATCAGCCGCCCCGACCAGGCCTCGTGCCGCAGGCCGAACATCTCCTCGCCGGAGTGGCTCAGGGGCCCGTGACCCACGTCGTGCAGCAGGGCGGCGGCATAGAGCACGTCCCGGTGCCGGGCCAGGGAGGGATCGAGCCGTTCCAGCTGCTGCAGGGCCATCCGCGCCACCGCCAGGACGCCGAGCGAATGGGTGAAGCGGCTGGATTCCGCCCCGTGGAAGGTGAGGAAGGCGGGCCCCAGCTGGCGGATGCGCCGCAGCCGCTGGAAGGGGGCGGTGTCGATGAGATCGATCGCCAGGGCCTCGGCCGGGTCCTGGCG
The DNA here is from genome assembly GCF_014698445.1 of Microcystis elabens FACHB-917. Classification (GTDB taxonomy): domain Bacteria; phylum Cyanobacteriota; class Cyanobacteriia; order PCC-6307; family Cyanobiaceae; genus Cyanobium; species Cyanobium elabens. Next base: position 3,098 of record NZ_JACJSZ010000073.1, on the reverse strand, counting down.
ATCCAGGCGGATCGCCCCATGGAGCGGATCGTGATAAGTGCGCTGGCTCATCGGCCCGGGGCCTGGGCCGGGGCCACCAGATCGGCGGCCAGCAGGCCGGCCGCCTGCTGCAGCCAGCTGTCCCGCTCCCCATCGGGCTCCAGCGGCTCGGGCTGGGGCAGCCGCACGTCCGGCTCGATCCCCTGGTTCTGGATGTCGCGACCGCTGGGGGTGAGATAGCGGGCCACGGTCACCGCCAGGCCGCTGCCGTCGCTGAGGTTGATCAGGGTCTGGATCAGCCCCTTGCCGAAGGTGCGGCTTCCGGCCAGGGGTGAACGGCCGGCGTCCTGCAGGGCCCCGGCCAGGATCTCGCTGGCGCTGGCCGTGCCGGCGTTCACCAGCGTCAGCATGGGCCCGGCGTAGAGCATCCTGGGAGTGGCCTGCTGTCGATCGGCGATTCCGCCCCGGTCCTGGGTCTCCACGATCGGGCCCCCGTCGAGGAGCCCGTCGGCCACCGCCAGTCCGGCGGCCACCAGGCCCCCCGAGTTGTTGCGCAGGTCCAGGACCAGCCCCTCGATCGGTCCGCTGCCCCCCGGGGCGGTCAGCTCCGCCAGGGCGGCCCGCACCTGCGGGGGCACCGTTTCGCTGAACTGGGTGATCCGCAGGTAGCCCAGCCGGTGCCCATCGCTCTGCAGGCGATGGCTGCGCACCGGCTGAAGATCCACCTCGCGGCGATCGAGCAGCACCTCCGTTTCCTGTCCCGAGGGCGTGCGCAGGGCCACGAGCACGTCGCTGCCGGCGGGGCCCCGCAGGCGGGCGGCCGTGCCCTCCAGGCCCAGGTCCTCGGCGGGTGTGCCGTTCACCCTCAGGATCTCGGTGCCGGAGACGATGCCCGCCTCGGCGGCGGGGGAGGCGTCGAGGGGGGCGATCACCACGATGCGTTCATCCCCTGCCCGCCGTCCCAGCTGCAGCCCCACACCTGTCACGCGACCCTGGGTGCTGGAGCGGAGGGTGGCGAACTCCTCGGGCCGCAGCATCCGTGTGTAGGGGTCGTCGAGGGGGGCCAGCATCGCCTCGATCGCGTCGTAGGCCTCCACCGAGCTGGTGATCGGCTGCTCCAGGGTCTTCTGGCGCAGGCGGCGCCACTGCACCGCCTCCAGCCGCGCCGGATCGACGTAGCTCTGGTTCACGAGCCGCCAGGCCTCCACCACCAGCTGCTGGGCGTCGTTGAGCGCCAGCGCGGGTGCTGCCATGCCGAGGGGCAGGCACAGGAGCAGGCAGAGCCCTGTTGCAAACCATTGAGCCGGCAGGGAGCGGCGGGCCGGTTCTCTCACGGGGGGGTCAGAACAATCGGTAGACTCTCGCAACCCACGCCCCACGCTGCATGGCGAACTCGTCCACCGGCGCCAAATCGTCCCCGATCTATGACTGGTTCGAGGAGCGCCTGGAGATCCAGGCGATTGCCGACGATATCTCCGCCAAGTACGTCCCCCCCCACGTCAATATCTTTTATTGCCTGGGTGGCATCACCCTGGTGTGCTTCCTGATCCAGTTCGCCACCGGGTTCGCGATGACCTTCTACTACAAGCCCACGGTTGTGGAGGCCTACAGCTCGGTCCAGTACCTGATGACCGACGTGAGCTTCGGCTGGCTGATCCGCTCGGTCCATCGCTGGAGCGCCAGCATGATGGTGCTGATGCTCATCCTGCACGTCTTCCGCGTGTACCTCACTGGTGGCTTCAAGCGGCCTCGGGAGCTCACCTGGGTCACCGGCGTCACCATGGCCGTGATCACCGTCTCGTTCGGCGTCACCGGTTACTCCCTCCCCTGGGACCAGGTCGGCTACTGGGCCGTCAAGATCGTCAGCGGTGTCCCCGCTGCCGTGCCCGTGGTCGGTGACTTCATGGTTGAGCTGCTCCGCGGGGGTGAGAGCGTCGGCCAGTCCACCCTTACCCGCTTCTACAGCCTCCACACCTTCGTGCTGCCCTGGCTCCTGGCGGTGTTCATGCTGATCCATTTCCTGATGATCCGTAAGCAGGGCATCTCCGGCCCGCTCTGAGCCCCGCAGTTCCCCTTAGTCTTCCCCTACCGGTCACCATCGCCTCGAGCCCTCACCATGCACATCCTCAAGAAGCCCGACCTCACCGATCCCAAGCTGCGGGCCAAGCTGGCCAAGGGCATGGGGCACAACTATTACGGTGAGCCGGCCTGGCCCAACGACCTCCTCTACATCTTCCCGGTGGTGATCCTCGGGACCATCGCCTGCCTCGTCGGCCTTGCTGTTCTCGACCCGGCGATGCTCGGTGATCGGGCCGATCCCTTCGCCACCCCGCTGGAGATCCTTCCGGAGTGGTACCTCTACCCGGTGTTCCAGATCCTGCGGGTGGTTCCCAACAAGCTTCTGGGCATCGCCCTGCAGACCATGATCCCCCTGGGCTTGATGCTGATCCCGTTCATCGAGAGCTTCAACAAGTTCCAGAACCCCTTCCGCCGGCCCGTGGCCATGGGCGCCTTCCTGTTCGGCACCGCCTTCACTATCTACCTGGGCATCGGGGCCTGCCTGCCGATCGACAGATCCCTCACCCTGGGTCTGTTCTGACCCTCAGCGGTGCCTGGCACCTTCTCCAAGACCTTCAAGTCGCGATAACTCGCGGCTTTTTTTGTGTCCGTGGGCGCGCCTCCGCGCCTGGGAACCGCCCCCCATGGGCTTTGATCATCCGTCTGAAGCCGTTCGGATTGACCCACGGGGCCCCTCTGCCGTCCTGCCGAGCCAGATGTTTCCATTGCAGCAGTGCTCGCTTGTAGCAGTGCTCGCTTGTAGCGCTGCCAGAGCAGCGAGGCCTTGCCCCGGGGCAAGGTGCAGGCAGCCAGCCCAGACCCGGTTGGGAGGTGCCACCAAGGCGACTCTGCTGGGCTTCCTCTTGGCTCTGGCGCGGTTGTCCCGATCGTGGGTTCTCCTTCGCAGGTGGAGGCAGGGGACCGCAGGCTTCACCCCACCCGTCCAGGGGGGCTTCTGGGGTGATATGATTTTGGACTGCGCCCCAGAGAGCGAGAGCTCAAGAGGGGTGCAGGCTTACGGGATCGGGAGGCGCGAGCCGACGATGTTGTAAGTTTTCTGA
>NZ_JACJSZ010000072.1 GCF_014698445.1 Microcystis elabens FACHB-917 | reverse complement strand
ACCTGATCAGCAACAAAGCTCCGCATCATGTTATTGCTTTTGAACGCATAAAGGCAGATGTCCTGCGGAAGCTGTCTTTTGTGGCCTTATGCGGCACTGGTCGGCATCCCTGAACGACGGCAAATTGTCACTGCGGAGCTTCGTTGCTGATCAGGTCCGGACAAAGCCGGCGGCGTTCATGGTCCTGGCCAAGCGCACCAGCAAGAACCAGCTCACCTTGCCCAAGGCCGTGGTGGAGGCCGTGGGGATCGCTGATTACTACGAGGTGGCCACCGAGAACGGACGCATCGTGCTCACCCCCGTCCACCCGAATGCGGCCTCCCATGTTCGATCCCGCCTGGAGGAGCTGGGCATCACGGAAGCGGATGTGGCCGCCGCGGTGGCATGGTCTCGCCAGGAGTGACGATCCGCGTTGTTCTCGACACGAATGTGCTGGTCTCGGCGCTGTTGTTTGAGAACGGCCGCCTGGCCTGGTTGCGCCGGACCTGGCAGACAGCCGCCATCAGACCTGTGGTCAGCGAATCCTCCGCCCGCGAACTGATCCGTGTGCTCGCCTACCCTAAATTTCGGCCCACACGGGCCGACCTGGATCGGCTGCTGGCAGATGTGCTGCCGTGGTGTGAAACCCAGGCCGGCTCCATCAAGGCTGGTCAGTTCCAGGTTCGTGACCCGAAAGATCAGATGTTTCTCGACCTGGCCTTGGCGGCCGACGTCCCGATCCTCGTCAGCGGTGATGCCGATCTGCTCGCCCTGAAGCACCCCTCACTTCCTTTGTTGATCGTGACGCCTGCTGAGTTTCTGATCTGGCTTGAAAACCCCTGATCCGCCCTTCGCCTGTCAGTGTTGCCATGGGAAGGACAACCCAGCGCCCCATGAACGATCGCCGGCACAGGGACACCTGCGATGAGGTCGACAGCATCGTCCATCGCCACCAGCTCGAGTACTCCCTGGCCCAGCTGCGGCTGGTGGGGCTGGTGCTGCTGGTGCTGGAGCTGGCCACCCTGCTGCTGGCGGGCAGCTTCGCCAGCGTCGAGCCTCCCGCCGGCCGGCTCAACGGCCTGATCGGCCTCTCCCCCGCCCTGCCGCTGCTGCCCCTCGGGTTCGGCCTCTATCTGCTCGGCGGCGGCCATCGCCGCCGCCACCGCGAGCAGCCCTGGACCGGCGCCCTGCACCACACCCTGCTGCCCCTGGGGCTGGTCCTGCTGCTGCTGCTGCCGGCCGTCACCATCCATGACGCCGCCGTTCTGTTCGACCAGAGGCAGGCGGCGCCCCTCTCACCCATGCACCAGCACCTGCTCAACCCCGTGCGCCTTGTCACCACCCTTCTGCTGCAGGGGGTCACCGGCGCCGGGCTGCTGCTGAACTGGCTCCAGGGGCGGCGCCAGATGCGGCGGCTGGGGCTCACCCCGGCCCTGTTCTTCCGCGCCGACGGCACCGGCCCGGTGCAGGAGCATCGGGGCCGCTCGACGGACTGGGGCTGAGCCGAGGGCCCGCGAAGCCCGTGCCATACGGATCCCGTGCAGCCAGGGGCGATGGCCTACCTCACCCTCACCCGTATGGGGACCGTCGCCGCCTCCTGCGACGGCTCCAGCGCCGAACACGACACCAGTCTGTGGGCCCACCGACTGGACCAGCGGGAACCCGCGACATCCAGGCCCATCTCCCCCTGGCTGGCGGCGATCACGCAACACCATGAGGTGGTGATCAGCACCCTGGTGTCCGATGCCTTGATCGTCGAAGCCGCCATCCGCTGCTCACTGATTCAGCTTCAGCACCGCCATGAAGGCCTCCTGGGGCACCTCCACCCGGCCCATCGCCTTCATCCGCTTCTTGCCCTTGGCCTGCTTCTTGAGGAGTTTCTTCTTGCGGGAGATGTCACCGCCGTAGCACTTGGCCAGCACGTCCTTGCGGATGGCACTGATGCTCTCGCTGGCGATGATGCGGCTGCCGATCGAGGCCTGGATCGGAATCTTGAACTGCTGGCGGGGGATCAGCTCCTTGAGCTTCTCCACCAGGCTCTTGCCCACGTTGTAGGCCTTGTCGCGATGGACGATGGTGGTGAGCGGATCGGCCTTCTCCCCATTGATCAGCACGTCGAGACGCACCAGTTCGTTGCGGCGGTAGCCGATCAGGCTGTACTCCATCGAGGCATAGCCCTTGGTGCGGCTCTTCATCTGATCGAAGAAGTCGGTCACCACCTCCGCCAGCGGCAGCTCGTAGTGCAGCGTCACCCGGTCGGTGGTGATGTATTTCATGTCGATGAACTCGCCGCGCCGCTCCTGGCACAGCTCCATCAGGGTGCCGTTGTACACATTGGGGGTGTAGATCTCCAGCTTCACATAGGGTTCCTCGATCGATTCCCGCTTCTGCGGGTCGGGGAGGGTGGCGGGGTTGTCCACCATCAGGGTGCTGCCGTCGATCATGTTCACCTGATAGATCACCGACGGCGCGGTGACGATCAGGTCGAGGTCGTACTCCCGCTCCAGCCGCTCCTGCACGATCTCCATGTGCAGCAGGCCCAGGAAGCCGCAGCGGAAGCCGAAGCCCATGGCGCTGCTGGTTTCGGGCTCGAACTGCAGCGCCGCATCGGAGAGCTGCAGCTTGTCGAGGGCCTCCCGCAGGTCGGGATATTGATCCGCATCGGTGGGGAACAGGCCGCAGAACACCATCGGCGTGGCCTCGGCGTAGCCGGGCAGCGGTTCGGGTGCCGGGTTGGCCGCCAGGGTGATGGTGTCGCCGACGCGGGCATCGGCCACCGCCTTGATCGAAGCGGCCAGGTAGCCCACCTCGCCGGCATGGAGGCTCTCCACCTGGCGCTGGTCCGGCGCCATCACCCCCACCTCGTCGAGTTCCACCACCTTGCCGCTGGCCATCAGCAGCACCTTGTCCTTGCGGGCGATCACACCGCTGATCACCCGGAAGTAGACGATCACCCCCCGGTAGGGGTCGTAGTAGGAGTCGAAGATCAGGGCCCGCAGCGGTTCATCCACCTGGTCGGGCGGCGCAGGCACCCGATCCACCACCGCCTGCAGGATCTCCGGCACCCCCAGGCCCGTCTTGGCGGAGCAGTTGATGGCCGTGGAGGTGTCCAGGCCGATGATCGCCTCGATCTCCGCCTTGATCCGCTCGGGATCGGCCCCGGGCAGGTCGATCTTGTTGAGCACCGGAATGATCTCCAGATCGTTCTCCAGCGCCAGATACACGTTGGCCAGCGTCTGGGCCTCCACCCCCTGGCTGGCATCCACCACCAGCAGGGCGCCCTCGCAGGCCAGCAGGCTGCGGCTCACCTCGTAGGAGAAATCGACGTGCCCCGGCGTGTCGATCAGGTTGAGGATGTAGGTCTGGCCGTCGGCCGCCCTGTACTCCATGCGGGCGGCCTGGAGCTTGATCGTGATGCCCCGCTCCCGCTCCAGCTCCATGTTGTCGAGGAACTGGGCCTGCATGTCCCGGGCGGCCACGGTGCCGGTGTCCTGCAGCAGCCGGTCGGCCAGGGTCGATTTGCCGTGGTCGATGTGGGCGATGATGCAGAAGTTTCGGATCCGCTGGGCGGGAACGTCGGTCATGGGCGCCCGGAGGCTCTGCCGCGAAAGGAACAAGGGCCCGATCCTAGGCAGTGCCTCCGGTCGGCCCCGCAGTGCCTGCGGGCGGCCCCGGGGCGATCAGGCCCCGATGCCCAGCCGCCGCAGCAGCGGCAGGCGCCCGGCGGCGAAGGACGCCCCGAACTCCTGGAGCTGGGCCAGCGCCTGATCAGGATCCTCGATCGGCCGACCCTCGGCGTCATTCACGTTGCCGCCCGCCAGGGTGATGCCCATCCACACCAGGGGCACAAGCTCCTCGACGGGGAGATCGGCCTCGGCGGCCTGCAGGAAGAACGCTTCGAGCCGATCGATCGGGAAGGGCTGGCGCAGCTCCGGCGAGAGCAGGGCGGCGCCATCCTCACCAGCGGTCATCCGACCGAGGCAGCGCCGGTTGAAGGCGGCGATGGAGCGCACCTCCGCCACGGCCTCCGCCCCGGCGGGGAAGGCGGCGCCGATCACCCCCGCCCAGAGCAGCACCGAGAGCCGCAGCACCAGTTGCTCCCCATCGATCGAGAGAAGCTCCATCAGTTCACCGAACCGGCGCGGTCGCTCCGCCAGCAGCTCTTTCAGCGCCTTCAGGAAAGAGGGCTCCATGCCCAGCTGGCCAAAGCTGGAGTCGAACGTCTCCCGGTTGTCGGGTACGGCGGAGAGGTGCAGACAGACATCCGCCAGAGCCTGCCGTCGCCAGGGAGCCGTGGGCCGGCGCAGCCCCCTGGCGAACAGATCACGGCGGAAGGTCTGGTGGATCGCCAGGTCGAGCAGCACCTGCCGCATCGCCGCATCATGGCCCTGTTCCACCAGGGCCCGCCGGCCGGGGTCAAGCAGGCTCGTGAACATCTCCGGCAGCGACGCCGAGCCGATGTGGCTGAGGCCCGCTTTCTCACAGAGGCGATGCATCGGCCCCACGTAGAGCGGCTGGTGGGCGGCCTGGTACTCCCCCGCCAGATAGTCCTCGGGCATCGGGCGCAACTGCTCCTCCAGGGTCCGCAGGGCCGGCAGTCCCGTGCCCAGCGGCCAGTCACCGTCCGGTCCCGTCAGCCGGGTGAGGGTGGCGACCGCGCTGCGGATCCCGGCCACCGTGGTGCTGCCGCCGGCACGCAGAGCCTCCTCCACGCTGAGCATCTGCAGCGGGCTGCGGGCCAGCCAGCCGGGATAGGTGTTGTAGGAGCAGAAGAACAGACCACCGGGCCGCAACATCGAGCCGGCCGCGGCCACCAGGGCCTGGCGCACCTCGGGGCTCACCCAGCTGGCCACGCCGTGAGACACCACGACGTCGAAGGCCTCCGGCCAGTCGCGGCAGGGGCCGCTGCCGGGGCGGCCGCTGGCGAAGCTGGTGAGATCCGCCAGGGCGAAGTGGACGTTGGCCAGGCCCAGCGCTTCTGCCCGTGCCGTGGCTTCCGCGATGTGGGTGGGATTCAGATCCAGCCCATAGAAGCGGGCACGGGGATGGGCCGCCGCATTGAAGAGCAGGTTGAGGCCGTGGCCGCAGCCGAGATCCAGATAGGTGAAGCCCTTGTTGAGCAGATCGGGATCCAGCCGGTGGCGCCCCCCCAACAGCGTGGCCAGCAGCAGCCAGGACACCGACAGCTCCCGGTGCAGGAACGCCCCGTAGGTCTTCTCGGTTGGGTAGGCGGGCGTGGAATCCATCCCGGCGGGGCAGGAGCTGTGTGGGCAGGATGCCTCAGGAACCGGGCCCTGCCAGCCACGGGCACCGAAGCAGGGCGACGGGCAGGAGCAGCTGGAGGCCTGCGCAACAGGGGGGCGGCTCGTCTGATCAGCCGCGCGCTTCCTAAGCTTCGAGCAACTTCCCGCTCCGCCCATGACCACCGACACCGCCAGCCCCGACACCGCCACCACCAACACCGCCACCACCGTGGCGCCCGCCGAGGAGGCCGACCCCCGCGCCCTGACGCTCGTGAACGTGGAGCGGGTGCTCGACGAGCTGCGCCCCTACCTGATGGCCGATGGCGGCAACGTGGAGATCGTCGAGATCGACGGACCGATCGTCAAGGTACGGCTGCAGGGCGCCTGCGGCTCCTGCCCCAGCAGCACCATGACCCTGAAGATGGGCATCGAGCGCAAGCTGCGCGAGGCGATCCCCGAAGTGAGCGAAGTGGTGCAGGTGCTCTGAATGCCACTGGGAAGAACCGTGGGCAGTCATCCCACGCGGAGGGCTTTTTCATGAGTGATTGTCCTCCATTTCTTCCGCAACTCCCAGCCCCGTCAGCAATCAGGTTCAGGGATCAGGAATGTTCCGGTCCTCAGTGATGTGCAGCAATGAAGCTGCGATCCCACAGCTCCCTGCTTGCGACAGGTCAGAGGCACGATGAGGAGCCACGGCCGCCGCCGCGGCAGCGGGCATGTAAGCCGTGGTGTGTGAGCTCACCGCCCCAACAACCAGTTACTCGTCTAATCCTGCCTGCAGAAAACGCCATACCGACCGCCATCTCCACACACCACATCCTCGAGATTTTGGCAGGGCCTGAAGGCGATCCCCTCCCGGTAGCCACGGGTCACGTTCACCGTGGGGCCCCTTCAGATCAGAACATGTCCCGCTGACGTCATCGGGCTCTTGCCAGCCAGCCGCAAGCCAACATCCCGCCAATGCGCAAAGGATTCTGCCACTGCTGAGCAGTCTTCCCCAGAGCCTGCCGGCTGCGGTGGTGTTGCCGCAACAACCGGCTGTTGCTGAAGCAGCCACGCGCTCAGGCGCTCATTGAGACACCCAAACAGCTTGGCCCTCAATTCGGCTGGACAGAAGCATCCGCCTACACAGATGCACTTGCATGATCCTCACTTCCATGGGCTCAAGTGCCTGCGGAATCACCGCTGGCAGGACGTAGCTCGTGAATCTCAAAAAAGTTGGGATGGATCTGTTACACAATGCAATGCATAGCAACGGCTCAGCCGACTGAGGTTAGAAGATCGCTTTGGGAGTCATCGTCGAGAACTGAGGAACTCCATGCTAGGCCTAACAACTCACCACAAACACTAGAAATAGCGCCTCGGGGCCCCACCCACGCACCCTATCAAGGGCCCCTGAACGGCTCAACATAGAAGATGATTCGAGGAATACGGCACGGGAACGATGGCGATCAGACTATCCTTATAGTATTCGTGGGGGAGATATTGTAAGATATTAAATGAACTATGGCATCATTATCAGGATTAAATCCAGCGATAGCATCGTTGAATGCAACAAATGTGCCGGAGAATCCCACAGCCCTAAAGGCGACAGAGCTGGACGAAGCGAATGAAAACGTGTTCAGAATAGAACCCACCTGGGCGCTTGATAGTCCCGCAGCTGTTCCAGTAGACACATTGAGAGTGACTGAGGACGCGCCAGGCCGATCAAGAATGTCGCCAATGGAATAATCTGTAATGACATCATAATTAGCCAGCAAAGAGTCTGAAAGTGAACCGTACTCGAAAATATCATTGCCCCCAGCCCCCGTGAGGGTGTCTGCCCCCGCCCCACCTGACAATCGGTTGCTGGCAGCGTTGCCGGTGAGAGTATCGGCGAGGCCACCGCCGATCATGTTCTCAAATGTTGTGGCCGAGCCCAGGGCGAGGCTGAGGTTGGTGTTGACCACCTGGCTGGTGGCCAGGCCCAGATTCACGGCGACCGAGCGGGTGGTGGTGGCACTGAAGTCCAGCGTGTCGATCCCACCGCCGGCTTCGTTGAGCGTGTCGGTGCCCAGGGCCAGATCGGCATCGAAGACATAGCGATCATTGCCGGCTCCACCGATCAGGGTGTCGTTGCCACCGTTGCCGATCAGGGTGTCATTGCCGTCGCCGCCACTGAGGCTGTTGGCCAGGGCGTTGCCGGTGAGAGTATCGGCGAGGCCACCGCCGATCACCTTCTCAAATGTTGCGGCCGAGCCAAGGGCGAGTCGGAGGTTGGTGTTGACCACCTGGCTGGCGGCCAGGCCCAGATTCACGGCGATCGAGCGGGTGGTGGTGGCGCTGAAGTCCAGGCAGTCGATCCCACCCCCGGCCTCATTGAGCGTGTCGGCGCCCAGGGCCAGATCGGCATCGAAGACATAGCTGTCATTGCCGGCTCCACCGATCAGGGTGTCGTTGCCGCCGCCGCCGGTGAGGCTGTTCGCCAGGGCGTTGCCGGTGAGAGTATCGGCGAGGCCACCGCCGATCACCTTCTCAAATGTGGTAGCCGAACCTAACGTGAGGCGGAGGTTGGCGTTGACCACCTGGCTGGAGGCCAGGGCCAGATTCACCGCGATCGAGCGGGTGGTGGTGGCACTGAAGTCCAGGCAGTCGATCCCACCGCCGGCCTCATTGAGCGTGTCGGCGCCCAGGGCCAGATCGGCATCGAAGACATAGCTGTCATTGCCGGCTCCACCGATCAGGGTGTCGTTGCCGCCGTTGCCGATCAGGGTGTCATTGCCGTCGCCGCCACTGAAGCTGTTGGCCAGGGCGTTGCCGACAATGGTGTCGCTGTTGCTGGTGCCGCGCACATCGGTGAAGTTCTGGACGAAGAAGCTGGCCCTGCCGATGGTGGGAATGCCATTGACCGTCAGGTTGTTGGTGGCCAGGTTGATATCGAAGCTGGTGGTCTGCGGGCCCGTTACCGTGCCGTCGATGACGTTGGACTGACCGACCGTGCCAATGATGCGTTCCACCCCGGCGATGATGTCGGTGCCGAGGCCGCCGGCCTTTTCGATCACGCCCTGCGACTTCAGCGTCACCCGCTGACCGAGGTTGGTGTAGTCGATGGTGTCAATGTCGCCGGCGCCGTCGTAGCTGTCAGAACCGGCTGAACCAAAGAAGACATTGCGGGCCCGGTCGCCGACGACAGTGTCGCTGTTGCTGGTGCCGCGCACATCGGTGAAGTTCTGGACGAAGAAGCTGGCCCTACCGATGGTGGGGATGCCATTGACCGTCAGGTTGTTGGTGGCCAGGTTGATATCGAAGCTGGTGGTCTGCGGGCCCGTTACCGTGCCGTCGATGACGTTGGACTGGCCGACCGTGCCGATGATGCGTTCCACCCCGGCGATGATGTCGGTGCCGAGGCCGCCGGCCTTTTCGATCACGCCCTGCGACTTCAGCGTCACCCGCTGACCGAGGTTGGTGTAGTCGATGGTGTCAATGTCGCCGGCGCCGTCGTAGCTGTCAGAACCGGCTGAACCAAAGAAGACATTGCGGGCCCGGTCGCCGACGACAGTGTCGCTGTTGCTGGTGCCGCGCACATCGGTGAAGTTCTGGACGAAGAAGCTGGCCCTGCGGATGCCGGGGATGCCATTGACCGTCAGGTTGTTGGTGGCCAGGTTGATATCGAAGCTGGTGGTCTGCGGGCCGGTTACCGTGCCATCGATGAAGTTGGACTGACCAAGTGCGCCGATGATGCGTTCCACCCCGGCGATGGTATCGATGCCGAGGTCGCCGGCCTTCTCGATCACGCCCTGCGACTTCAGCGTCACCCGCTGACCGAGGTTGGAGTAGTCGATGGTATCAATACCGTCGGCCCCGTCGTAGACGTCGTTTCCAAAGCTGCCAAAGAAGGTGTTGTTGCCAAGGATGCCGGGGAGAGAACTGCCGGTGATGACGTCATCGTTGGTGGTGCCACGTACGTCGACAAAGTTCCTGATGAAGAAGACCTGGTCGCCGATCCCGGGGATGTCCTTCACCAGCAGGAGGCCACCGTCGAGATCGATCTCGAAAGAAGTGGGCTGCGGGCCTCCGGTGAAACCGTCGATCACATTGATCTTGCCGGCGGCGCCGATGATGCGCTCCATGGCGATGATGGTGTCGGTGCCAAGCGCGCCTTTCTCGATAATTCCCTGCGATTTCAGTGTGACCGCGGTTCCGAGCGCGCTATAGTCAATCGTGTCGAAGCCGCCAGCGCCGTCGTATTTGTCATCACCTGATGTACCAAAGAAAACATTGCGGGCCCGGTTGCCGACGACGACGTCATTGTTCCTGGTGCCGCGCACATCGGTGAAGTTCTGAACGAAGAAGCTGGAACTGCCGATGCCGGGGATGCCGTTGACCGTCAGGTTATTGGTGGCCAGGTTGATGTCGAAGCTGGTGGCCTGCGGGCCCGCGACCCCAGGGTTGATTCAAGGTGTGTCACAGGCACCCTTGCCGGGGCTGTCCGCATCCGTTGAGGTCGGCGCAACCGCCACCCTCCTGTGTCCGAAAGCCCCTCTG
>NZ_JACJSZ010000071.1 GCF_014698445.1 Microcystis elabens FACHB-917 | reverse complement strand
AGATGTCCCAGAAGACGTAGGCCCACTGGGGATCGCGGGGCAGGAAGACGACGCGGGTCTCGGCCGCCGGCCGCGGCGCCGGAGCCATCTCGGCCTCGATGCGCTCGAGGCTGCGGCCCACGCCCTCCTCCACCTGGCGGGTGCTGATGGCTTCCACCAGTTCTTCCTTCGACTTGCGACTGTAGAGCGACACGCCGAGGTCGCTGGCGATCTGGCGCAGCTGCCGCAGCGTCATCATCGCCAGGGAGGTCAGCGTCTTCTGGCTCACAACATCACAATTCGTTTGGGATCAGTCTGGAGGAGGTTTCCGGCTTTGGGCGGGAGCGGCCGCCCTGGGTCAGCATCCACTGACGGCCAGGGGTTTGCCCGACCGCCGTGATCCCAGGCGAGGACAGGAAAAAGGCCCTGCAGCCAAGAAGCTGCAGGGCCCGGCAGAGGGTGATGGGCCTGGTACGGAACGGGGTAGGAGCCCAGGGACCGGATCTCAGCGGCCGATGCTGCGATAGGGAACCTTGGAGAGGTAGTCCATGCCGGTGTTGCCGGCGGCGGCGCTGCCGACACCGCGCAGGGCGGGCAGGGTGCGTACCCAGGGCAGGTAGTCCTGCGGGAAGCCGCCGCGGCGCTGCTGGGCGCGCTCGGGGAAGCTGCGGGTCTTGCCGGTGTACACGATCTGGGGGAAGCCCAGGATGCCCCGGTAGTAGGACTCGTAGCGGGGAGAGGTGATGTTGAAGGGGGTTTCGCCCACCTCGCGGAAGCCCACCACCCGGTTGCGGTGGTAGGGGACGGTGTCGTAGCCGAAGGCGTCCAGGTACTCCTGGGAGTCGAGGATGTCGTCGACCATGCCCTTGAGGCCGCGGGTCATCAGCACGGCCGACCAGGCGATCTCCTCGGCCTTGCCGTGGACCGGGCGACCGAGCAGCTTCTCGACCAGGTGGCGGGCCACCCGGTAGTTGCTGTTGAGGCTGTAGAAGCTGCGGTTGAAGGTATCCGAGAGGCAAAGCGAGCGGATGAACTCCCGCACGTTGATCTGACCGTTCCGCAGCTGGGACTCGAGGGTGCGGTCGCGGTCGACCTTGAAGGCATGGAAGAAGATCTGGCGGTAGGCCGCTTCGATCACGAAGTTCTGATCTTCCCGGTCCATGGCCTTGTCCATGGACACGACCTTGGGATCCTCGTCGGAGCCCACCCGGAACGGCTCGACGCGAGAGTTCTGGGAGGTGGGGGCGTACTTGAGGAGTGGAAGAGCCACGCGTGGTCCGGCATCCGTCGTCGGGAATCGTAGAAGTAGGTCCCCGGCGGCCCCGGGCCCGGCAGGGCAGGGCTCACAGTCCGTAACGTTGGCGACACAACACCGGCGCCGCTCCCCTCACCAGCCGAGGGCCGACAGACAGGCGGTGGCGGATGGTGATGGGGTGCTCCCGGGAGCGGCCGCAGCGTCGGCGTCGTCGTTCGTGGTGGCGCCGGTGGCGGTGGCCATTTCCGGGGCGATCCGGGTCTCGACGCAGAAGGAGGCGGTGTTGGAAAGTCCCTCCACCGTGCTGGTGCGCAGGCGCACGTCGGGCCCGGCGAAGCTGAAGCTCTCCAGGCTGTTCATCGTCTCGTAGCTGGTGGTGAGCAGCAGCCCGTCCCGGTCGTCCATGGCGAAGTGACCGGCCACCGGCGCCGTCTCGGCGTAGCCCCGGTCGCGCAGCAGCAGGCCGCTGCGGCCGCGCTCGTCGGTGGGGATCAGGCCGAAGACGCTCTCGCCCTCGTGGGCCTCGCCGGCCTTGTCCCAGGCCATCGAGCCGCTCCAGCGCACCCGGCAGCCCCCCACCAGGCCGGCGGGATCCTGGCCGTGCAGCGCGGCAATCGCCTCCAGCCGCGGATCGGCCGCCTCCAGTTCCACCACCTCGATGAAGGAGCCGCCCGCTTCGGCCCGGCGGTGCAGCAGGTGGTGGCTGCTGCGCTGGGAACGCCAGCGGCCGCAGCTGAGCCGGAAGAAGCTGATGGCGTCGGCGATGGATCCGCTCACGGGGGCTCGGGCGATGGGGCGCGATCAGGCGATGATCGCAACTCTCCCACCCTCCCGCGGCCCCTTGTCCGCCGCCCCCGTCGCCGCCGCCCTGGCGGCCGCGTTCTGCTGGGCCCTCTCCAGCCTGCTCTGGCGCCGGCTGCCTACCTCCCTGTCAGCGGCCCGGCTGAACCTGCTCAAGAACCTGCTGGCGGTGGCCCTGCTGCTGCCGCTGGCCCTGCTGCTGCCCTGGCGGCTGTCGCCGCGCCCGCTGGCGCTGCTCGCCCTCAGCGGTGTGCTGGGGATCGCCCTGGGGGACACGCTGTTTTTCGCGGCGCTGCGGCGGCTGGGCACCCGGCGCACCCTCACCATCGATGCCGGCGGGCCGGCGGTCACCAGTCTGGCGGGGGTGGCCCTGCTGGGGGAGGTGCCGCTGCCGGCCCAGTGGCTGGGGATCGGGCTGATCTCCGTGGCGGTGCTGCTGGTGGTGCAGCAGCGGCCCGCGGGCACCGGCGCGCCAGGCAGGGAAGCCGCGGCCGACGGGGTGGCGATCGATGGGCCGGGCGTGGCCCTGGCCCTCGGGGCCCTGGCCTGCGGCAGCGGCGGGGCACTGCTGGCGCGGGCGGGGCTGCTGGCCGGCGGTCCGGCCCCGCTGCAGGCCGCGACCCTGCGCCTGGCGGCGGCGGCGCTGGTGATGCTGCCGCTGCTGAAGGGGCTGCCGCTGGCCGTTCCGGGGCCCCGGCCGGCCGGGCGCCGCTGGCCCCTGGCCCTGGCCGCCACCCTGCTGGGCACCAGCGCCGGCATCGCCCTGCAGCAGACCGCCCTGGCGGGGTTGCCGGGGGGCCTGGCCGTGGCCCTGCTCTCGACGGCGCCGGTGATGGCCCTGCCCCTGGCGGCCCTGGAGGGGGACCGGCCCGGCTGGCGCGGGGTGCTGGCGGCCGCCGCCGCCCTGGCCGGGGTCAGCCTGGTGGTGGGTCTGGTGGCTCTGCCGGGGACCTGACGCGCCGGTCGGCCTTGCCGGTGGCCCAGTGCACCAGGTCGGCCAGATCGAGGCCGAGGGGCTCCCTGCCGTCGGCGGCGGCGATGGCCGCCAGCTGAGTGGCCACGTGGCCCATCTGGGCAAGGAAGGCCTCCTGGAAGCCGGCATCGGCGGCGATCACCGTCTGGGTGGCTGCCCAGGCCGCCACGGCCGCGTCAGGCGGGAGCTCACCGCTGTGGCGCCCGGCGATGGCCTGCAGGGTGCGCAGGCCATGGGCCAGCAGCCGCAGGTGGTGGCGCTCCAGGGTGGGCAGCAGGGTGGCCTCCAGCTCCTGCAGCTCGTCGGGGCTGAGCACGGCTCAAGCGTCCGCGCCGGGGCCGGCGGCCACGGGGTCGTCGGCCAGGGGAGCGATGCGGAAGCCGCAGCTGTGGCCCCCCTCGAGGCGCCAGTGGACGCGCTCGACGGCGCAGTCGGGGAAGGTGTGTCGGATCAGGCGCAGCTCCTGGTCACAGACCACCGGGTACTGCTCGGCGATGCGCATCACCGAGCAGTGGAATTCGCTGATCACCCAGGCGGGCCCTTCGCTGTCGTCGTCGCGGCGGCATTCGGCCACGTAGCCCTCCCTGCGGCGCAGCTCCACCAGTCGCTCGATCCGCTGGGCCAGGGGGCCGCCGCCAATCTGGTGGCGGTAGTCGGCCGCCTTCTCCTCGGCCTGCTGGCGCAGCACCTGCTCCACAGTGTCCGCCGGCAGGCTTTCGGTGAGGGTGTGCAGCAGGCCGAGGGCGAAGGTCTCGCTGCCGTCGGGGAAGCGGCCCTGGCCCTCGGCGGTGAGGTGCCAGACGTTGCTGGGTCGGCCGGGACCCTCGTGGGGGGCGCTGGCTTCCACAAGGCCGTCGTCCTGGAGGCTGCGCAGGTGGCGGCGCATCACCTGGACCGACACTCCGAGGGCGGCCGCCAGCTGGCCTGCCGTCGCCTCGCCTTCCCGCAACAACACCGAGAGGGCAGCATCCCGGGTGGGATGACTTCCCTCGGCGGGAACGGCCGGGAGGTCTCGGGACGGGGCGGGGGCACTCATGACGGGCGTCTGACCAGAACGATGGTCGCCAGACCAAATCACCATGCCACGCACGTCGGGGGAATGGGGGCTGGGCAGTGGTGCCCGACGGGGCGTCACAATGGCCTTTCCACGCCGTCAACGGACCACGCCTGTGCCCTAGGCTCCCGCAGTAACGAAACCAAGGTGTTTCGTTATTCGACCCACCGGTGCGCGCTGCCCGACGTTCCGCCCATGACCGACGCCCCCACCACGACAACCCCCGCAGCCGGTGCCGAAAGCCTGGAGGTGATCCGCCGTTTCGCGGAAACCTACGCCCAGCGCACCGGCACCTATTTCTGCAGCGATCCCGGGGTCACCGCCGTGGTGCTGGAGGGTCTGGCCCGCCACAAGGACGAGCTTGGCGGCGCCCTCTGCCCCTGCCGCCACTACGAGGACAAGGAGGCCGAGGTGGCCCAGGCGTTCTGGAACTGCCCCTGCGTGCCGATGCGCGAGCGCAAGGAGTGCCACTGCATGTTGTTTCTCACCGAGGACAACCCCTTCCGGGGCGAGCAGCAGACCATCAGTCTCGAAGAGATCCAGTCCCTCACCGCCGGCTGAACCGGCCCCCTTCCCCATGGCGAGCAGCGCAACCGTCGGCGATCTGGTGAGCCAGCCGTACAAGTACGGCTTCGTCACCGACATCGAAACCGAGAAGATCGCCAAGGGCCTCAGTGAGGACGTGGTGCGGCTGATTTCCGCCAAGAAGAACGAACCGGCCTTTCTGCTCGACTTCCGCCTGCGGGCCTATCGCCAATGGCTGCAGATGGAGGAGCCGGACTGGGCTTCCTTAGGCCATCCGCCGATCGACTACCAGGAGATCATCTACTACGCGGCCCCCAAGCAGCAGCAGGACAAGAAGGCCAGCCTCGACGAGGTGGACCCGAAGCTGCTGGAAACCTTTGACAAGCTCGGCATCCCCCTGAGCGAGCAGAAGCGCCTCTCCAACGTGGCAGTGGATGCGGTGTTCGACAGCGTCTCGATCGCCACCACCTACCGGGAGAAGCTGGCCGAGCACGGCGTGATCTTCTGCTCGATCAGCGAGGCGGTAAAGGACTATCCCGACCTGATCGAGAAGTACCTTGGCACCGTGGTGCCCAGCAACGACAACTACTTCGCTGCCCTCAACTCGGCGGTGTTCAGCGACGGCTCCTTCGTGTTCATCCCGAAAGGCGTGGAGTGCCCGATGGAGCTCTCCACCTACTTCCGCATCAACTCCGGTGACACCGGACAGTTCGAACGCACATTAATAGTGGCCGAGGAGGGGGCCTCGGTGAGCTATCTGGAGGGCTGCACGGCGCCGATGTTCGACACCAACCAGCTGCATGCGGCGGTGGTGGAGCTGGTGGCCCTCGATGACGCCTCGATCAAGTACTCCACCGTCCAGAACTGGTATGCGGGGGATGAGAACGGCAAGGGGGGCATCTACAACTTCGTCACCAAGCGGGGCCAGTGCCGCGGCGATCGCAGCCACATCAGCTGGACCCAGGTGGAAACCGGCTCGGCGATCACCTGGAAATACCCCAGCTGCGTGCTGCAGGGGGCCGATTCAGTGGGCGAGTTCTACTCGGTGGCGCTCACCAACAACCGCCAGCAGGCCGACACCGGCACCAAAATGATCCATGTGGGCCCTCGCACCCGCTCCACGATCGTGAGCAAGGGGATCAGCGCCGGCCACTCCTCCAACAGCTACCGGGGGCTGGTGCAGCTGGGCTCCAAGGCCGTGGGCGCCCGCAACTACAGCCAGTGCGACTCGATGCTGATCGGCGACCAGGCCGCCGCCAACACCTACCCGTACATCCGCTCCCAGCAGCCGGAGGCCCGCATCGAGCACGAAGCCAGCACCTGCCGCATTTCGGCGGACCAGCTCTTCTATCTGCAGAGCCGGGGGATCGCCTTCGAGGAGGCGGTGTCGATGATGGTGAGCGGCTTCTGCCGCGACGTCTTCAACCAGCTGCCGATGGAGTTCGCCGCCGAGGCCGACAAGCTTCTGGCCCTCAAGCTCGAGGGTTCGGTCGGCTGATCCCGGCCCATGGTCCCCGACCGGCCTGCGATCCCCGACCGGCCCCCCTTCTTCCCCCGTCCCTTCCCTGCCCTTTCCGCCGCCGTGATCCGCCCCGACGCTCCCGTTCTGCTCGAGATCCGTGATCTCACGGCCCGCGTGGAGGACCAGCCCATCCTCAAGGGGGTGTCGCTGACGATCCGTGCCGGCGAGATCCATGCGGTGATGGGCCGCAACGGCAGCGGCAAGAGCACCCTCTCCAAGGTGCTGGCGGGCCACCCGGCCTACACCGTCACGGGCGGCTCGGTGCTCTACCGGGGCGAGGACCTCCTGGTCCTGGAGCCGGAGGAGCGGGCCCGCACCGGTCTGTTCCTGGGCTTCCAGTACCCGGTGGAGATCCCCGGCGTCAGCAACCTGGAGTTCCTGCGGGTGGCCACCAACGCCCGCCGCTCCGGCAAGGGGGAGGAGGAGCTCGACACCTTCGCCTTCGAGGATCTGGTGCGCGAACGGCTGGCCGTGGTGCAGATGGATCCGGCCTTCCTCGATCGCTCCGTGAACGAGGGCTTCTCCGGTGGCGAGAAGAAGCGCAACGAGATCCTGCAGATGGCCCTGCTCGAGCCGCTGGTGGCCATCCTCGACGAGACCGATTCCGGCCTCGACATCGACGCCCTGCGCATCGTGGCGGGCGGTGTCAACCACCTGGCCGGCCCCGACAACGCCACCCTGCTGATCACCCATTACCAGCGGCTGCTGGATGTGATCACCCCCGACTACGTGCACGTGATGGCAGCGGGGCGGATCCTGCGCACCGGCGGCAAGGAGCTGGCCCTGGAGCTTGAGGAGCGCGGCTACGACTGGGTCGACGCCGAACTGGCGGCTCTGGAGCGCACACCGGCGGAGGTGGGCTGAGATGGTGGCCGCTTCCCTCTCCACCTCCACCCCGAAGGCCGCCGCCGGCGCCGCCCCAGGCGGCTGGATCGCCGCCCTGCTGGCGGGCGTGACCGCCGGTGCCGATGCCCTGGCCGCCACCCGCGAGCGGGCCGCCCGGACCCTGGCTCAGACCCCGCTGCCCTCCCGGCGCCAGGAGGTCTGGCGATTCACCGATCCGGCTCCCCTCACCGCCCTGCGCCCGGCACTGCTGGACCCCGCCCCGACGGCGCTCCCCGAAACGGCCGCCGGCAGTCTGCGGCTGGTGCTCAATGGCCGCAGCGATCCCCTGGCCGGGATCAGCCTGCCGGCGGGCCTGAAGCCCATCGGCGGCGACGAGCTGGACGCGACCCTGGGCCAGGTGCTCGCCGCCAGCGGCAGCGCCGAGCTCTGGCCGGTGCTGCTCAACGGCGCCACGGCCCACGGGGTGCTGGCCCTGCGGGTTCGCGGCGCCGTCGCCACCACCCTGGAGCTGGTGAGCGACGCTGGCGACGGCGAGGGGATCCTGCCCCTGCGGCTGCTGCTGGTGCTGGAGCCCGATTCCTCCTTGGAGATCCTGCAGGTGCACCGCTCGGGCGGCGCCAACCTCACCAGCGTGGTGCTGGAGGCCAGCCTGGGCGAGGGCGCCGAACTGCGCCACGGCCTGCTGGCGCCAGGCTCCGCAATGGGCTGCCTGCTGGCCACCGTGGCGGTGGAGCAGGCCACGGGCAGCCGCTACAGCGGCGTGAGCGCCCATGGCGGCTGGGCCCTGGGGCGGCTGGAGCCGCGGCTGGTGCAGCGCGAGGGGGCGGCCCACAGTGCCCTCAAAGCGTTGCAGCTGGCGGATGGCCGCCAGATCAGCGACACCCACAGTCAGATGGTGTTCGAGGGTCCGGACGGGAGGCTGGAGCAGCTGCACAAGGCGGTGGCCGACGGCCAGGGCCGCAGTGTGTTCAACGGGGCCGTGCAGGTGCCCCGTGCAGCCCAGCGCACCGATGCGGCCCAGCTGAGCCGCAACCTGCTGCTCTCGGACCGGGCCCGCATCGACACCAAGCCCGAGCTGGAAATCGTCGCCGACGACGTGCGCTGCGCCCATGGCGCCACCGTGAGCCGGCTGGAGCAGGACGAACTCTTCTACCTGCAGAGCCGCGGCATCTCCGCCGACCAGGCGGCCCGGCTGCTGTTGCGCGGCTTCTGCGAGGAGGTGCTGCAGGAACTCCCCGAGGCCGCCCGGCCGTGGCAGCCTCTGGCCAGCCTGCTGGGGGAGCAGGGACGATGACACCGACCTCCACCAACTCTCCGATGATCACGGCGCCGCCCCTGGCCGGTGCGCCGCCGGTGATCGACCTGGCGGCGCAGACGCGCCCCGATTTCCCCCTGCTGGCCCAGACGGCCTGCCTGGGGCAGCCGCTGATCTACCTGGATTACGCCGCCACCAGCCAGAAGCCGCGTCAGGTGCTGGAGGCGCTGCAGCAGTACTACGGCCACGACAACGCCAACGTGCACCGCGGCGCCCACCAGCTGAGCGCCCGCGCCACCGACCACTTCGAGGCGGCCCGCGGCAAGGTGGCCGCCTTCATCGGCGCCGCCAGCGCCCGGGAGATCGTCTTCACCCGCAATGCCAGCGAGGCGATCAACCTGGTGGCCCGCACCTGGGGCGAAGCCAACCTGCGGGAGGGCGATGAGGTGCTGCTGTCGGTGATGGAGCACCACAGCAATCTGGTGCCCTGGCAACTGCTGGCGGCGCGCACGGGCTGCGTTCTGCGCCATGCGGGCGTCACCGAGAGCGGCGAACTGGATCTGGAGGATCTCAAGGCCAAGCTCAGCGACCGCACCAGGCTGGTGAGCCTGGTGCACGTGAGCAACACCCTGGGCTGCCTCAATCCGATCGAGGCGGTGGCCGCGCTGGCCCATGGGGCCGGCGCCCTGCTGCTGGTGGATGCCTGCCAGAGCCTGCCCCACAAGCCGGTGGACGTGGCCGCCCTGGGGGCCGATTTCCTGGTGGGTTCGTCCCACAAGTTGTGCGGCCCGACGGGCATGGGCTTCCTCTGGGCCCATGAGGCGCTGCTGGAGGCGATGCCGCCGTTCCTGGGGGGCGGCGAGATGATCCACGACGTCTACCTGGACCACAGCACCTGGGCCGACCTGCCCCACAAGTTCGAAGCCGGCACGCCGGCCATCGGTGAGGCGATCGGCATGGGCGCCGCCCTCGATTACCTGCAGAACCTGGGCATGGAGCGCATCCATGCCTGGGAGCAGCAGCTCACCCGGCGCCTGTTCGAGCGGCTGCAGGCCATCGACGGCGTGCGGATCCTGGGGCCCACCCCGGAGCAGCAACCCGACCGGGCCGCGTTGGCGGCGTTCAGCGTGGAGGGCCTGCACGCCAACGACATCGCCGCCCTGCTGGATTCGGCGGGAGTGTGCATCCGCAGCGGCCACCACTGCACCCAACCCCTGCACCGCCACTACGGCCTGGCCAGCTCCGCCCGCGCCAGCCTCGGTTTCACCACCACCCCCGAAGAGATCGACCGCTTCGCTGAGGAGTTGGAAGGCACGATCGGGTTCCTGCGGGAGCACAGCTGACGGGGTCGGGCCCGTGCGTCTGCTGCTGGCGGCCCTGGAGGTGGTGGCCGCGATCGTGATCGACCTGTTGGAGCAGCGCCTGCGGGCCCTCGATGCCAGCGGCGCCACCATCTATGCGGCCCTGGTGTCGACGGGACTGCCGGCGTCGCCCACCCCCACCGGTCGTTTCGTGATCGGCAGCAAGTACGCCGCCACCTCCCTGGTGGGTTCCGACTACCGCACCCCCGCCGTGCCCAACGTGATGTGCCTGGCCGGCGGCGGACTGCGGCCCGATGCCATCTGCCTGCATCCGGCCCCCTGGCAGGACGCCGCCCGCCAGTGCTACGGGGTGCGCCGCAGCCACGGCTGCATCCGCACCAGCCAGGCGACGGCGAAGTGGCTGTTCGCCCGCACGGCGGTGGGCACGCCGGTGACGATTCAGGAGTGAGGGATGGGCGCCGACTGCATCACGGAGCCGTGATGCAGTCGGCGCCTGGCTCATCGATGGCCCATCATGTTGTGATGGTTGCGGTTTTCGGTGACGTTCATGCGGGGGCTTTGCTGCATGGGCGGCGGCATAGACGCAGTGGTGCAGGCATCACGGAACCAGCCATTTAGTAGTTAGGGCTTGCTGAATTTCATTTGCAGACCTTTCAGGTGCGTAAAGGGCGGCTCGCTCAGCCCGCACAGCCAAGCGTACGGGACATCAGTTTTACTCCTAG
>NZ_JACJSZ010000070.1 GCF_014698445.1 Microcystis elabens FACHB-917 | reverse complement strand
TTCTTCTAAGCCAAAAAAGGCTGATTAGAATCCATCCTAGCCTGAGACTGCCGCTGGAATCAACTGCCCCGCAGCGGATCTGGCTTCCTCAGCAAGCCCTAATCAAGAACACAGCTCCAATCACCTGGACGGCCACGGCAGATTCAATCTTGGAAAAGATTCAGCGTCTTTGCTCTTGTATCTCTGGAGCAGCACACCAGCCCCTGATTGCAGCTGCCGATCTCCCATTCAAAAGCCGCAAGCCTTGCTGGAAAGCCTCGAAACCCCGGGCGGCATGCCCGCACTGCTGCTTTGCAGGAGAGAGCCACCGCGCAGGAGTGGGGCTAACTCGCGGCAGGCCTGCTCTTGAATCCTGCGGGGCTGAATCGTGAGCAGATCCCCACGGTTGGTGCCGATCGCCAGGCCATTCTCGGGAAGCAACGCCAGGGCCGTGGCGGTCACTGTGCCGCTGGCTTGCCCGAACGGCCTCGGCACGGGGATTGGCTGCCCCACCCAGACCTTCTGCACCCGATCAAAGAGCTGCACGCTGGCCGCTTCCCCTGTCAGTTGTCCGCTGGCGATGACCAGATAGCGGCCGCCGGGGAGCAAGGCCAGGGCACTGATGGCCTCCAGGCCGGTGTCCATCGCTTGCGTGGCCACCAGGTTGGCCTTGCCTTGCGGCTGCCAGCGCTGCAGGTAGCCGCCCACAGGGTCGGCACTGAGCAGATCGCCACCCGGGAGCAGGACGGTCTTGACCCAAGCGTTGGGCCCCTTCGGCATGGATTCCCGATCCTGGATCTGGAGCGCCAGGGGTGCGGCGCCGGGCCGCAGGGGATTCCAGCGCCACACCATGGGGCGGCTCGGATCCGATCCCTGGCTGCCGAGGCTCAGCAGCTCGCCGTCGCCAGCGGTCAGCAGATCCTGGATCGTGCTCCAGGGCGGCGGTGTGGGAAGCCTCTGGGCGCTCCAGAGCCGAGGCTCGTTGTCCGCGCCCTGGTGCCAGCGCTGCACGACGACGGTGTTCTCGGGCCTGTCGGTACCCGGATGCAGGGTGAGATTGGTGGCGCTGAGCATCCCACCCCCGGGCAGGGGGGCGAGGAACACAGCCCCCGCCTCCTGGTCCTGGCCCGCGGTGCCCAGCTCACCCATCAGGCAGTGGCTCCCGCCCTGGCCCTGCCCCAGGGCCAGGCGTTCCAGCCGGGTGCCGGCCACCCAGAAGCACAGCCTGCCGTCGTCCCCACCGCCGCTGATCAACTGGTTTCCAGGGCGGGCCAGCAGGGCGTTCACGGCTGTCTGGCCGCTGGGCGTCACCCCGGTGCGTTCCGCCTCGCCAGCGCGGGGATCGGGGTGCTGGATCAGGAGAATCTTGTGGGAGGCATCCACCGCAATCAGCGTGCCGTCGCGGAGGTCCACCAGTTGCCGCAGGTCCTTGCTGTCGGCCTGACCGACGGCCTGCAACTGCATTCCGTTCTGGCCTGCGCTGGGCTGGCGGATCCACAACCGGAGACTTCCATCACTGTGAACGGAGAGCAACGCCCCGCCGGCCAGCGGGACCAGCTGATCCACATCCGGCCTGGGACCCCGGCCGGGAAGCTCCAGGAGTCGGCCGGTGCCGACGGCCGGCGTCAGCCGCTCCACACGGCCCTCGCTGCCCACGCTGAGCACCTGATCCCCCCACAGCAGCAGCTGTTTCACCACGGTCTGGCCGGTGCGCAGGGGTGGGCCGATGGGGCGTCCCTGGCGCCAGAGCTGAAGGGCGGCGGAGCCAAGGCGGTTGTTGGGGTCGGCACCGCCACTGAGCAGGGCACCATCGGGCAGGGCCAGGAGCACAATGTCCGAAACAGCCGTGCTGATTGGTTCGGCCAGCGGCTGCAGACGCCAGCCCCCAGCCTGGTTCCCCTTGCGCCAGCGCCGCAGGGTGCCGCGCTTGTCCCCGCTGACGATCTCCCCATCGCTGAGCTGCACCAGGCTGTGGATGGGGACGGCGGCGCTCGCCGGCGCTTCCGATGCGGCCAGGGGCTTGAGGGCGCCCTCCAGCTGCCAAAGGCTGAGCCTGCCATCCGCCCCCCCTGAAACGAGCTGGCCATCGGCCAGCTCCAGAAGCACGGTCACCTCCTCCTGGTCGGTGGGAACGGGTGGGGCCAGAGGCTTACTCGCGCGCCAGCGCTGCAGGCAGGCGCTGCCCTCCGCCGGTCCGGGGCCGCAGCCGGCGGCGGTGACGGCGGTACCGTCGCGCAGGGCAAGAAGGGCGGTGATGGGCTGGCGGCCCGTCCCCTGCGGATTGATCTCCCACTGCTCCAGCTCCCAGTTGCGCAGGGAAGCCCGGGCCAGGGTGTGGGCCGCTCCGAGGGCTTCGGCAGGGATCTGAGCCAACCGCTCCAGGGCCGCCAGGCTGTAGAGCATGCTCTGCAGCGGTCGTTGCTCCAGGGTGGCGGCCGCGAAGGCGGCATAGGCGCGGGCGCGGCTGAGGCGGGTGACCTGCCACTGCCACCAGGAGAAGCCACCTACCGCAGCGGCCAGAAGGCTGAAGGCCGCCATGCCGAGCAATAGGCGCTTGCGTCGCCACTCCCGCTGCCGCCGTTTCGCCTCGCGGGCGCCGCGGCTGGCCTCCAGAAAGGTCAGGGCCTGGCCATGGTTGGCAGTGTAGCGTCGTACCCAGCCCTCGGTGGGTTGCTCCCGCAGCCGCCAGTCAAGGGCGAGTTGCAGTTCCGGATCACGCCAGAGGGATGCTTCGCCGCGTCCATGGCGGTCGGCGGAGTCCGCCAGGCGGAGGAACAGGGCCGCGGAGTCTGCCTCCTGGTCGGCCCACTGGTCGAGGCGGCGCCAGAGGCGCATCAGGCTTTCGTGGCTGATGTCCACCACCGCGTCGGGAGTGAGGGGATCGCCTTCCGGCGGCATGAGAAAGGCGCGATCGGCCTGGCGGAAGTGGTTGATGAGTCGATCGAGGGTGGCCGGCTCGCCGCCGCAGATCGCCCGCAGCTCCGCGAGGGTGGTGGGGCGGCGGATGCCACGCGGATCGGAGGCCTTGTCGGTGAGGGCGCGGAAGAGACGGCAGGGAAGCAGCAGTCCTTCGTCGCTGCCTGCGGCGGCCACTTCCGCCAGGGTCTGCTCGGCATGGCTGTCCAGAGCCGTGGCCATGGTGCCGATGGCTTCGTAATCGGCCAGGGTGAGGGGCCCCTGGCCTCCACGCTGCTGCCAGTGGTGCCAGGTGCGGCGGAGAGCGTGCTGGAGGATCGAAAGCTGATCGGGGTCGTCTCCCACGTCGTTTACCAACTGGGTGAGGAGCACCGGATCCACCTCGGAACCGGTCACCAGAGCGGGAAGGGCGATCGCCTGGCGCCGCTCCTCGCGACTGAGGCGGGGCATGAGGTGGAGGGCCGCCGTGATCGCCTCGGACAGGCCGGGGAAGCGGGCGCAGTCGCCGAGGAAATCCGACCGCATGGTGAGCACCAGGTGGATCGGGCACCTCTGCTGCGTCGCTGTGGCCAGCAACAGGTTCACCAGAGCCTGGCCTTCACCCGGATCGCCTCCCGCGAAGGTGACCTGCGGGCCTTCGGCCAGGGCCTGATAGCGGAAGATCTCCTCAAACTGGTCGACGACCACCAGCAGGCTGCGATCGGGACCAATGCCTGCCTGCTCCGCCACCTCCACCAGGCCGAGGCGGCTGAGCCGCAGCTGGGTGGCGATCACTTCCGCGCGGGAGAGATCGGCGGCGGCGAGGGAGGCGATGGCTTCGCCATCGGGCGGTGTGTGGGCGAGAACGAGCCCCTGGGCGAGGGCGTCGATCGGCTGCAGACCCGGACGGAAACGCACCATCCGCCAGGCTGTGCCGGCGCTGGCCATCAGGCCCCGGCGCAGGGCGGGCTGCAGACCGCAGTTGACCAGGGAGGATTTGCCGCTGCCGGAGCCGCCCACCACGGCGAGGAAGCGCCGTCGGGCCAGGAGGTCAACCATGCGGTCGATCTGCCGCTCGCGGCCGAAGAAGAGGTGCTCCTCCCGCTCCTCGAAAGGGCGCAGACCGGGGTAGGGGTTGGTGCCGGTGGCCCTGGTGGTGGTCATGGGGAGGCCGCCGTCGCGTGGAGCGAAGCGAGGAGCGGCTGCAGCAAAGCCGGATCGAATCCCTCCCGGCCATCCACGAGATTGGGCTCCTCCATCTCCACCATGTCGTCCTTGTCGTCGCTGGAGGGTGCGGCCAGGTAGGTGAGGGTTGGTGGCAGCGGCAACCCGTCGCGGTAGGCGGGGGCACGGAGCAGGTCCATCGCCACGGAGCGGTGCCAGGCCTCATCGCCGGCGCCGTAAAAAATCAGCACAGCCCGGCAGTTGCGGAGCATGTCCTCATGGGTTTCGCGCAGGGCTGAGGCATCGCCTGCAAACGCCGGCAGGCTCACCTCCCAGCCCTCCGCCTTAAGCAATTTGCGCAGCGGCAGAGTGGCCTTGCGATCCGTGGCGACACAGATCAGGTAGAGCATGCGACCAGCTGGGGCGGTGTCGTTCGGCTCCGCCGAGGAGGCGCTGGAAATCTCCGGGGGTAGCGGAGACGGGTTCTCCAGGCGATCGAGACTGGCGTGCAGCACTGTGCGGAGGTTCTCCAGGGTTCCGTCGATCAGATCCGCACCCCGCTGAGGAGCGGCCTGACGACGCAGGGTGGTGAGAAAGCGGACCTGATCGGGCTGTTCTCCTTGGGTTCCCTGGGGCAGCCAGATGAGCCGGGGCAGGCCATGGCTGGCACTGCGATCCGCCGCCATGGAGTTCTGAATCTCCACCAACGACTGATGGCTGGGGCCGTCGGGCACGGCGCCGTAGCCGCTGCCCACGAGGTGCAGGCTGAGGTGGGCCTGCTCGAGCAGGGCTGCCACCGCCTGGATGTGCTCGGCTTCATCTTCAGCGGGCAGACGCTGTTCAGGTAGCACTTTGTAGCCGTGGCTGCGCAGATCAGCTTCAATCAATTCGCGCTGGTCGCGCAGATCAAAACTGCAGGAGGCCAGGAAGATGACCGTTTTCTTTTCCAGAGCGGCGGCCGCTTCGGAGTGAGTACGAGCGAGCCCAACCTTTTCTGTTTCAAACCGCTGAATCATCTGTGCGGCATTGTTGGCGAGAATACAAACCTTACGCAGATAATCCTGCTTGAAGGTTTCACCAAAGTCCGGATCGAGCTCCATCGGCCCTTGTTCATCTTGCACAAAGAATTCGTAGCCCAGACTGTTGCGCACCACAGGCGGCAAAATACGTTCAACTGTGCCGCGATCAACAGGCGTCTTGATTACCTTAAATACGCGCGACTTGTTCTCCAAAATCAGGCCATCAGCACTTGCGGCATGTTCACAAAATTCATGGATTTCCCGTTTGCACCAATCGGAGCGCACATAGCGTGGCGTGAGGACAGAAAGAAAGAGAGCCGCATCACGAAAAGCATGGACAATTTCATCACCAAAGATATCGTTGCCCTGCAGTTTCAGGTCACGCCAGATGCGCGCTCTACCACCGAGCCGTTGACTGAGAAAGACCTCCAGGGTGTTGTGAAAGCGTGAAATCCACCCCTGCTGCTCCTCGCTCAGGGGCAGGTTGTCGATGTGGGCATAGCTGATGAAGACGTGATGGGTGGGCATGACATGGTCAGCTCCAGTTTCCTAGCAAGGTGAAGGCGGCCCAGTAATAGGGGTGGCGGTATTCGTTGCTGTTGCGCAGGTCGGCCTGGGCGAGGCGCAGGGCTTCCGCCTTGCCGATCGGCCGGCTGTTGGTCCCATCCTGGAGCCAATGCCTGTAGAAGGCATCCATGAAGAGTGCGGTGGATGGGTCGTTGACCGACCAGAGACTGGCGAGGGTGCTGCTGGCGCCGGAGCGCACGGCCACCGCCGCCAGGCCGAGGTTGGCATCGGCATCGCCGAGGGCGCCCTGGCAGGCGCTGAGCACGAGCAGATCGAGGGTGTTGCCGGCGCGGCGCTGGCTGGGTTGAAGGAGCTCGGGGAGCTGGGCCACGGGGATCTGCTGCTGCTGGCCGGCGAGCAGGAAGGTAAAGCGAGGGTTGGAGCTGAACTGGCCGTGGGTGGCCAGGTGGACCACGGAATAGTCGCCGCTTTGCAGGGCCTGCTGCACGGCCTGGCTGGTGAAGCGATCGTTGAGCAGGAGGGTGGCGCCGGTGCGTTGGCGAAGGCTATTGAGCTCGCGCTCGACGGCGGGGAGGGCAGGGAAGGCATTGCTGCCGAGGGGCAGGCCGGCTACTTGTTCGATGGACTCGGACAGACCGGCGAGCAGCACCCGTGGCCGGCTGCCGGATTGGTGGATGGAGGGGGTGAGCACCATGCCGGGTACGAGGGCGATGGCATAGCGCTCGCCGAGGAAGCGTTGGCCGTCGTGGAGCACCGCCATGGGCAGATTGCGCAGGGCCGCGTCGGGCACGAACACCAGGCGAGTGACGCCGTTGGCCTGGAGGCGCGGTTCAAGGGGCGCCAGCAGCCACTGGTGGAGCCGCTGGGCCTCGGGGAGCAGCAGCTGGGTGGCCTCTGTACCGCTGGCGGGATCGGGGGGCCTGTGCAGCTGCCGATCCAGCTGGGCCACGGTGCGCTCCAGCGTGCCGGCGGGCAGGGGCTGACTGTGATGCAGGAGTGCGCCCCGGGGTCCGGGCAAGCGGGCGATCACCTCGAGCCGATCGGGCAGGAGGATGGGGTAGATCACAGCCACGGACTGATCGGCAAGCCGATCGATCGCGGTGGATTGAAAGCAGGGCTGGCGGAAATAGTCATTGAGTTCCGCGACTTGCAGCTGCTCGATGGCCAGGCGGGCGCGGTCGAGGTCGGCGGGCGTGGGGCTGGGGGAGGCGGTGAGCAGGTCGATGTATTGGCGGCTGAGGGGTGCGACGCTGCGGCGGAAGGAGCTCGCCACGGCGGGGGAGGAGCTGCTGAGGTCGAGCCGCAGGCCGCTGAGTTCGTCGAGGGCCTGGCGGTAGGCCGCAAGGGCCACCTGCCGGTTCCCCTGCTGGCGGGCGATGCGGCCGAGCTGCCAGAGCCAGCGATAGCTGAGTTCCGGAGCCTTGAGGGCCATGGCCTGGCGGAGGGCCTGCTGGGAGAGGGATTCGGCCTCTTGCCAGCGACCGGAGGATTCGGCCAGCGCGCCGAGTTCACCGCTGGCCTGGGAGGCGGAGCGACCATCCCCCAGGCGTGCGGCGTCGGCCTGGCAGCGCTGCAGAAGCTGGCGCAGGCGGGCTTCCGGGGGGGTGATGGCGGCGGGCAGGGCGGGGCCCACCTCCCGGAGGCGGAGGAGGGTGCGGGCGAGGTGAAGGC
The DNA here is from genome assembly GCF_014698445.1 of Microcystis elabens FACHB-917. Classification (GTDB taxonomy): domain Bacteria; phylum Cyanobacteriota; class Cyanobacteriia; order PCC-6307; family Cyanobiaceae; genus Cyanobium; species Cyanobium elabens. The sequence continues at coordinate 3,264 of NZ_JACJSZ010000070.1, read as the reverse complement.
GAAGCTCCAGGGCGGCGGGGTTGGCGGGGAGGGCCTCCACCTGGGCGAGCAGCGGGGGCCAGAGGCGACCGGCCGCCGCGTATTGATCGGTATCGAGCAGCAGGGCGAGGCGACTGGCCTCGGCCTGGAGGCTGCCCGAGGCGCCGGCCCCCTGGTATTCACGAAGGGCGGCGGCGGTGGCTCCCTGAGCGACGAGGCTGTCGGCCAGGCCGAGGCGGGCCTCGCGGGTGGCGGTGGCATCCCCGCTGGCGCGGGCTGCCACCAGGCTGCGTTGCTGGAGGCTGTCGGCTTGAGAAACCGATCCTTGACGCAGGAGGGTGGCGGCGAGGCTGGTGAGGGCGGCGGCCTCCAGATGCGGCAGGGTTTTAAGCTCCGGTCGAGCAAGGAGGGATTCGAGCAGGCGGCGGGCTTCCGTGAGGTTGCCGAGGCTCTGCAAGGCCTCGGCCTGGTTGATGAGGCCGGCCAGCTCGGCGTCGCTCGCCCCCACCTGGCGGTGGAGGCGCCCCGCCTGCTGCCAGGTGGTGAGGGCTTCAAGAAACTGACCTCGCTCGAACTGGAGGCGGGCCTGGGTGTGAAGGGCCTGGGCGTGGATGCGCAGCTGGGGGGTGCTGGGCGGAAGGCCAGGGTGATCGAGCAGGGCCAGGCTGGCTTCGCTGGCGCGCTGGGCCTCAAGGGGTTGCCCCTGTTGCTGAAGAGCCAGCGCCAGGTTGCTGAGCATCGCGGCCTGCCGCAGCGCGTCTGCGCCAGCGGCGGAGGCCTCGGCGGCCTGGCGCCATAGGGTGGCGGCAAGGACGAAATCATTGGCGATGTAGGCCTGGCGGGCGCGCTGATCGAGGTCGGTGGCGGGGGCCGCCGTGACCGCCGGCTCTGGAGCGGCGCGGGCGGACGAAAAGGCGGCGGGCAGGCAGGCGGGCAGGAGGGCGAGCAGCATGCCGAACAGGAGGGCCAGGCCCCGTTGCAGCGATCGGCGCGGGAATCGCATCAGCGGCGCAAGGACTTGAGAGCGCCCTGGAGCGGCGGCGCAACGGGCGGCGGGCCAAGGTCGTCGAGGGGCGGGCGACGGCCGGGGCTGTCGCCGGGCAGCGCGGGTACACCGCCGCGTCCGCAGGTTTGGAAGGAGCTCTGCTCGGCCCTGGGGGAGCAGCTCTGGTCGAGTTCATCCGCCGGATCCAAGGGCTGCTCGATCGGAATGAGGCCGCGCTCCGGATCGAGGATGGGGGTGAAGATGGCGAGAACGCCATTGCGGCCCGAAACCGAGCGCGTGCTGGCTTCGCTGATGGGTTTGAGGAAGGTGTTGAAGTTGAAGCCGAAGACACCGAGAGCCCTGATGTCGATCAAGCCACCATTGCCAGCCTCAGCAATGGCCAGGATGTCGTTATCCTTGCCGCTGTCGGGGAAAGCCGCCCTGAGGAAGCCATTGGGGATGCGCAGGAACATGTTGCCGCCGTTGGCGATGCCAAAAGCCTCAGCTCGGATCGAGCTGTTCCCGAAGAGGTAGACATCACCACCCACATCAATATTGATATTGGCACCGCCCTTGCCGCCAGATGAGGCGAGGGTGCTGGCATTGATGCTGCTGCCATTGCCAAGGGTGAGGTTCTTCTCCACAAAGAGATTGACATTGCCCGCCTGACCCACGTTTTTGCCGGCTGCACTGATGGCACTGCCACCATCGAGGCTGACGCGACCGGCCCGGACGGTGATGGTGCCACCCTGGGCGGCCCCGGAGGATTCGGCACTGATCCGGCTGTTGCCCTTCAGCTCCAGGTTGGGCGTACGGATGAGGATGTTGCCAAGATCGCTGGCATTGCGGAAAGGCTGGCTGGAGTTGGTGAAGGTGGTGATGGCGCTGCCGTTGTAGAGGTGCAGGCTGTTGGGGCCCGCGGCGTTGATCAGGATGCTGCCGGCGGGACCAGAGGGTGTGGACGTGCCGGGGCTGCCATTGATGTACTCACCCGATTGAGCCGAGATGAATGAACCGCCATCAAGAATGATGGTGTTGCCCTGCAGCTGAACCGTCCCACCACGGCCGCTGCCGCTGGTCTGGGTGGTGGCCTTGGCGCCGTTGGCGAGGGTAATGGTGGCAGCCTTGAGATCCAGGAGCCCACCCTGGCCGGATCCTTTGGTTTCCGCCGTGATCGAGCCAGCGCCAGAAACGGAAAGGGAAGGGGTGGATCCTGTACCGATCTTGATGTCGCCACCCTTGCCGCCTCCAGGTGCTTGCTGACTGGTGCTGGCATTGATCGTGGATGAGCCTGTGAAGGTGATGGCCAGATTGCGGGGATTGGTGGCATTCAGCAGGATCTCGCCAGCCCTGCCGAAGCTGAAAGCCTGCGTTGTGATACTGGAGTCGTCGTAGAGATTGAGGTAGCCGGTGTCGACATCAACGCGGCCACCAATGCCGATAGTCTGGGTTTCAGCCGTAATGGTGGAAGCCTTGTCTAATGTGATGGTATTCGCCAGTAGGGAAATATGGCCACCATCACCAGACACGCCATTATTTGGGGTAATAGTATAGGCGTTTCCAGAAGAATCTTCTATTTTCGTCTCATCTAGGGTCTGTCGTGCTTTGGCGTCAATCCGGCTATTAGTATCCAAGCTGATGCTGTCAGCTGTCAGGGCAATGTCTCCTGCGTTGCCGGTGCCTGAGGTCTCGGTGGTGGCCTTGGCGCCGTTGCTCAAGGTGATGGTGGTGGCCTTGAGATCGAGCACACCACCCTCACCGGAACCTTTGGTTTCCGCCGTGATCGAGCCAGCGCCAGAAACGGAAAGGGAAGGGGTGGATCCTGTACCGATCAGGATGTCGCCACCCTTGCCGCCTCCAGGTGCTTGCTGGCTGGTGCTGGCATTGATCGTGGAGTGGCCCTTGAAGGTGATGGCCAGATTGCGGGGACTGAAGGCATTCAGCAGGATCTCGCCAGCCTTGCCGATGTTGAAAGCCTGTACGGTGAGATTGGAGCCGTCGTAGAGATTCAGGTAGCCGGTTTCGACATAAACCTGGCCACCAATGCCGTTAGTTTGGGTTTCAGCCGTAATGGTGGAGGCCTTGTCTAATGTGATGGTATTCGCCAGCAGGGAAATGCGGCCACCATCACCCGTCACGCCGTTGTTTGGGGCAATAATATAGGCGTTTCCAGAAGAGTCTTCGATTTTCGTGTCAACCAGGGTCTGTCGTGCTTTGGCGTCAATCCGGCTATTGGTATCCAAGCTGATGGTGTTAGCAGTCAGGGCAATGTCTCCTGCGTTGCCGGTGCCTGAGGTCTC
>NZ_JACJSZ010000007.1 GCF_014698445.1 Microcystis elabens FACHB-917 | reverse complement strand
TGGTTGCTCTACACGCCCCTGTCCACCTGTCTGCAGTGGAACCAGACCCGCAAACGCCTGGTGCCCGAGCCGGTGATCCGCGAGATGGCCGCCGCCCTGGCCGACCCAGTGTTCGGCCCCTCGCGCGCTGAGGGATTCGCGGCGGTGGTGGCGGTGGTGCCCACCCACCAGCGGGAACTTCAGCCGCTGCTGCGCGACGAGCTGGCCCGGCTGGATCACCGCATCCGCTCGGCCCGCAACCGCGAGAAGCACTTTGCCCTGCATGGCTACTCCCGGCTGCTGGATCTCGAGCGGCTCCTCTACCTGCTGCGTCTGCTGAGCACCTACCCGGAACTCTCCACCGCCGACCCCGCCAGCCGCGCCGAGCTGGAGGCGATCGTCTCGCCCCTTCCAGAAGGCGATCTTGCCGACCAGGCCGCCGCCTACCTGCGCCGGCTGCACGGCGAGTGCTACGGCGACGCTGCTGCCATCCGCTCCGATCTGGCCTGGCTGGCCGCCAACGGCTTCTGCCAGAGCGAGCCCTCGCTCGCACCGATCCAGCCGCCACCGCCAGTACCCCTGCAGTCAGGGGATCCGGGGCCTGGTGGGGTGCACGGTGGCTACCCACCCCTGGGTGATACGCCGGTGTTCCAGCGGGTGTTCACCCTGCTGCGCCACCTGCTGCAGCAACCCTTTGATCGGGAAGCCGGCACCCCTCTGCCCGAGCACCTGATCGCCCAGACGGAAACCATCCCCGGCGCCTACCTGAGCGGCGAGGCGGCCACCCTGCGCAAAGACCTCGAGAAGCTGCTCACCCCCTACGGCTTCCGCCATCGCAACGACAACGTTCGCCATGGCTACGCCATCGGCACCGCCCTGCTCTCGGCCCACCGGTTGCGGGAGATCCATGGGGTGGTGAGCCAGGCCGCCGGCCGGCTGGCCGATCCCACCTCCCAGGATCTGCTGCGGGAGCTGGAGCAGCGCCTCGCCTGGGGAGGCATCGCCGTGGACGGCGCCACCCCGGTGCGGGCCTTCGCCAACCGCTCGATTGTGAGCACCGCCCTGGTGCGGCCCGATTCCCTGGCGGCCGAGCGGCAGGCCGAGGCCCTGGAGACGGCGATCGTGGAACGGCGGCGGATCGAGCTGGAGCGCTATGTCTCGGTGGGCTCCTTTGCGGACAGCCCCAACGGCTCGTTTCGCTTGTGGCCGCTGCAGCTGCTGTTCCACAACATCGGCTGGTATCTCGTCTACGAGGAGGACGCCATCGGCACCAGCGTGGGCCTGATCCGCAGCGAACGCATCGACCGTCTGGCCCTGCGCCGCAGCGAACGGGGCAACCGGCGCTCAGACGAAGCCCACAGCCAGGCCCTGCGGCGCCTGGAGCTGCTGCTGCACCACAGCGGCGGCATCTACTTCGGCAGCGACCTCAAGAGCCAGCTGCGACTGGCCAGCCCCAATGCCCGGATCCGCGCCAAGCAGCTGGTGACGCTGCGCTTCTGCTGCCAGGGCTGGTGCTTTGCCTTCATCCGCGAAGGCCTGCAGCGGTACCCGATCGAACACACCCGCTTCTCCAAGCCCCTGGCCGGCGAGCACTGGTGGCACCACCCCAACGCCCCGCACGTGCTGGAGCCCGGCAGCCCCTCCGACAGCCACCCCTATCCGGTGGAGCTCGATCTGCCCCCCTGGACCGTGGAGCGCGACATCGACCTGCGCAACTGGTTGTTCGGCTTCGGGGCCGGCATCCGCATCGACAGCCCCCAGGCTCTGAGGGACGAGCACCGTCAGAAGCTGGAGACGGCCCTGGCGGTGTATCAGCCCGGCTGAAGGGGCTTCAGCTGGTCGCGGTCTCAGTTGAGCGAGCGGACCCGACGCTGCTTGCAGGAGGCCTGCTCGATGGTTTTGAGCTCCTCGGCCTCCTGCTGCAGCTCACCGGCGACAGCCTCCAGGTCGTCTGCGGCGTCGCGCAGCTGGCTGCTCAGCTTGAGGCCTTGCTCAATCGAGGCGCTGTAGGCCGCTGCCGCCTGATCAATCTCGGCGAACAGCTCTTTGTATTCCTCCGGTGGGTTCCGGTCCCACTCGGCCATGGCGACCTCCGCCTGCTGCAGTACTTCCAGAGCGGAGCGCCAGCTGGCCTTGAGGCGGAAATCGAGATGTCGCAGATCCACGTTGGCTTGCTTGAGCTCCTTGGTGCTGGAGACCTTTGCCAGGGCCAAGACCTGGCCCTTGAGGTCGGCCAGCGAGGGTTCCTGCTGCCGCGCAGACCTGTCACCAGCCGGCGCCTTGGCGGTTGCCTTGGCCGCTGCCCTGGCTTTGGCGACTGGCTTGGCTCCTTTCACTGCAGGGGAAGACTTGCGGGGCATCGTGCTCACTCTGCGAGGTCCAGCCCCAGCTGCTCACCGCCGCGCAGCTGCTCCAGCTCCCGCCGCAGGGCCTGGCTGGTCTGCCGTTCGATCCTGAGGGCTTCGCTCAGCTCATCGCGCTCACGCCGGTAGCGGTTGGTGTGGGCGACGCGGCCACCGAGGCTCTGGTTGTTCTTGGCCAGTTGCTTGCGGCGCTCCACCTCCGCTTCGAAAGCGCGCTGCAGCGCATCAAGCTCCTTGCGCAACTGGCTTTCAGCCTTGGATTGCTGCTGCTCCGTTCGCAGAGCCTCGTTCTCTGCTTGTAGGGATTCGATCCGCGACTCCAGTCGCAGGATCTTGACATCCCTCCCTTTGACAATGTCTTTGAGCTTGCTGATTAGGGCATGCAACCCTCTCTCCTTCTGGCGGTGATCGAGAGCCTGTTCTTCACATTGGCGGGCGTAGTCACGCAACAGCCCTGTGCGGCGCTGCAGCACCTTGGCGGTGCACTCGTATTTGATGATCGCGATGACGCGGCAGCGCTCCAGTTCATCGAGTTCCTGAACAGCTTTCAGCCGCCGCAGTTCGTCGTAGTTGGTGCACTCATGCCGTAGCTCCTGGGTGGTGACATGCTCGCGAGCCCCCAGGCGGTTGAGGTTGGTCAACCGCACCCGGTCGTGCCAGTAATCAAAGAGCGCTTTCTGGTCTGCACCGCCGAGCATCCCGAAACCCTCCTGACCAGCACCAGATCGCCAACCGATCCTAAGGAGCGTCATCGCTGCAGACCTCAGCGCAGAGGAGCCGGGCCTGCGGTCCGGCGGCTCTCCAGCCGCAGGATGCGTTGAGCATGCAGGTCGGTCTCCGCAGACCAATGCACGGGCGGCTCTGGCTCCTGCATTGGCGGATCTGGCGCCCCAGACCGCGGAGAGGGTCGGTTCATGGTGGCAACGATGGGAAGCACCACCAGCAGCTCAGCCGCGAGGAGCAGGTCGATTTGGGGCATGGCGAGAAGGGATCAGGCGTCAGTGAGCACAGCCTCAGCCCCTTGGCCCCGTTCTGGATCAGTTCTCCTGCGAAAGAGCAGCGGCTGCAGTCGGCCTTGGGCGGACTGATTCCGCTTTGTTCGGGCGATTCCAGTGAGATTATGAAGATTGCTGCGGATCTGCGGCTCCTGCTGCACCCCTCTCGCCTCAGTCGCCACGCGGGGCGATGCCAGAACTATTCACCATACGCATAGATCCAGCCTCCGGTGAATCGCCGCACCTTGCAACTGCGTTCGGAAGATGGAAGTCGATGTGCTGCCTGGCATGGTCTTCCTGCCCCCAACCTCTGATTTCCCACCAGATCCGGAACCACTGGAACGTGAGGTGCTCAACAGCACCTACCTGGAGCTGAGGAATTGCTACTCCAGCCTGATGCGCAGCCGCGCTCAGCATCGGCGCCTGGCCAACAAGGCCAAGGATGAAACCGCCCTCCTCAAGGAACGGATCACGGCCCTGGCCAGCCGTGACCTGCCCCAACGCAAGGAACTCTACGAGCTGCTTGAGATCGTGACGGCCATCGCCGGTGACATCGAAGATGCCGGCGATGATCTGGTGAATGGCTTCAGCAGGTACAAGAAAGGGCGTCATACCTTTCAAGGCGGCGGCTATCTCGGCGATCTGATGCGGGCCGTGATTCATTTCATCAATCGCTGGGGCCGCACCAAGGACCGCCTCGGCGATCTCAAACAGAAGCAGCAGCAGCTGATCGATAAATCGAAAGATCTGCTGGGCACGCCACCACTGTCACCAGGCGGCAACGGCCACGGACCCGCAACCGCGACAACCCCACCGCCCGGGGACGGTGTGCCGGGTCTCATCGACATCAGCACGAACGGGAGCCAGCCCCAGCAGCCGGCCGAGCCCACAGACGCTCAGCTGCAGCCACCACAGCAACCGCAGCCCCAGGATCAAGCCAAGGGAGCTAACGACCATGGGTGAGATCGCCGACACCATGCGCTCCGCCCTGCGTGAGCTGGCCCAGGCCGATGCCCGGCTCTATCGCGGCCTGGCGGAAGAGCTGGGCGATGGCGCCACCGCCGTCGAGGAACCCCGCGCCCTGATCCAGCCCGAGGGCGGCGCGCCCGCCACGGAAGCTCAGCTGCTGGCCCTGAAAGGCGATGTCCTGCAGGAGCTCTGCGCACAAAGGGGGATCAAGGTGGCCAAGCGCGCCCGGAAGGACGTGATGGTGGGCCTGCTGCTGGCGGATCCCAACGGCCCGCCGCCTCTGTCCCTGCTGCCCCCTCCCAAAACCAAAGTCTCTTCAGGTGGGAAGGCCACGGGGACCACGGGGAAGGCTGGCACCGCTGAGCTCCAGGCCCTGGAGCAGCGCCTCGTTCGTTTGGAGCAACTGGTGCTGCTGATCGCTCAGCAGGTGGGCGTGGCCCCCGACGCGATTGAGCGGTTGCTGCCGCCGGCTGCTCCGCCAACCTGAAACTCCTCTGCGCTGGTCCCAGCTGATGACGGTGAACCGGGAGTCGCTGGACAAGCTGGGCCGCTTCCTGCTGCGCGGCCTACGCATCGGCGCCAGCACGGTGTCGATCGTGGAGCTCCTGCGCAACGACTGGACCGGAGGCATCAGTGCCGGTGTGGCCTGGCTGGTGTTTCTGCAGGTGGAACGGCGGCTGCCGCCCCTCAGTTCGGAGCCTGAGGAGTGATCCGCAGCTCGGGGTAGCCGGTGGCTGGATCCAGCTCCCGGCTGAACCGCCACTCCGGCAGCAGGCCGATCACCAGCTCGGCGGTGGTGCGCACCAGCGAGCCGGCGCCGAGGTGGCCGCCGATCACGGAACCCTGGAGGTCGGCCACAGCGATGTGCAGGTGGGCCCCATCGGGCGAGAGGGTGCCGGAGAGGCTGAGGATCTCCAGCTCGCCGTGGATCGCCGTGGCCACGGTGGCTCCGGCCAGGCGTAGTTGGGCCAACGACAGGCTGCCAACGGCGCTGATGAGACAGCCGGCCTGCTCCGGCTGCTCGCCCATCCAGGCCTCCAGCGCCTGGCGCAGATCGTCGCCTGGCTGCAGCCGCAGCGGCACCACCTTCATGGCGTCGGCCCCTCCATCAGGCCCTGGAACATCACCAGGGCATCGACGTAGCCCAGCTGCCGGTGGCGAAACGCCCCGGGCAATGTGCCGACGACCTGAAAGCCGTTGCGCTGCCAGCAGCGGATGCCGGCGGTGTTGGTGCTCACCACCAGGTTGAACTGCATTGCCCGGAACCCCAGCCGCCGCGCCGCCTGCAGCGAATGCTGGCAGAGGCGGCTGCCGATTCCCTGGCGCAGGCAGGGCTCGGCCACCACGTAGCCGGCATTGGCCACATGGGCGCCAAGAGCGAGGGAGTTGGGCCTCAGGTAATACGTGCCCACCACAGCTCCTGCTGCATTCACGGCCACCACCACCGCCTGGCTCTGCTCCACCCAGGCCAGCTGGGCCTTGGCCTCCGTGATGGCTGGGTCGTGGGGGAAGGTTTCACCAGCGCGGAACACCGGCTCCAGCAGCGCCCACACCGCCGGCCAGTCGGCCGCCTCAAAAGGCCGGATCTGCAGGGGCAATGGGGCGCGAGTCAGAGAACAGGAGTGCTGTCCTGGTGATTGTCCTCCCAACAGGAAGGCGCCCCGTGGGGGGCGCCTTAGCACCGGTTGCGGCGGTCACCTCCTCACACCAAGGACTGCCGGTCGGGTGTCTGTGGTTCACGCATGACCTGCCTTGGGCCTGGCAGGGAAGAAAAGGAGATCACGTCTGGGAGAAGAGATGCTCGGGGCTTGACCTTCTCGGTTGTGATCCAGGCACGGGTTATGCAGCCCGGGGTTTCAACACGCGGGAAACTGAACTGGCGTCTCGCTCTCTGCTGCTACGGGATGACGCTCGCGCCGCGTCACCGCGTTCACCGGTTGTGTGTCGCATCGTTGGCGCACCTCCGCTGTGCGCACCGGCTCGGGTGTTCCCTGGCCGGACTCTGGTGGAGGGTAAGGGTCGGGTTGGCTCCCGGGCCTCCCCTCAACTTCAAAGTACGCCTCTTTGGGGCTGGCGGTGGCTCGTGGCGGTACCTGTTCCCGTACCACCAGAAACCCAGTCAGTGCAATGCTTCTTAGGCGCCCCTCTACTCCTCGGAGAGGCAGCAGCACCGGCGGTTCTATGCACTGAGCGCATGGATTTGCGGACGGCTGCATCCACGCGGCAACCTGAACCCTGCTCGGGCCATCCCTGCGAGCCAACCCGCTGATTGCCATGGGCTTCCGTCTCCGCCGCTCCGCCCGCCTGGGCCCGCTGAGGTTCAACTTCTCCAGCGGGGGACTGAGCTCGATCTCCGTCGGTGGCCGCGGGGCCTCGTTCAACATCCCGGTGAATCGCAGCGGTGGGCCCCGCACCACCGTGGGGCTGCCCGGCACCGGCCTGAGCTGGAGCGTGGAGCACACCCCTGATCGCGCCGCTGCGATCCCAGCCGGCCCTGCGGCGGGCCTGCCCAATAGCCGCCGGCTGCGGCCGGGCCAGCTCGATGCCCTCAAGCAGTCGTTGTTGGGCGTGCTGCGGCAGGAGCTGTTCGCTCCAGACTCCACCGGGGAGCAGCTGTGGGAGCACGGCCTGGTGAGCCGTCTGCTCGCCGATGGTTCCCTCGGTGCGCGCACCACGGGCCTATTGGCTCTGATCGAGACGCCAGAAGCGATGGAGGGCTACGTGCTGCGGTCCCAGGGCCAGGACGATGCCAAGCGCCGGGCCCAGCGCTGCATCACCGCCGTGCAGGAAGCCTCCAGGCTGGCCTCTACACGGGGCTGGCTCGCCTGACACGGCAAGGGCAGGTGCCCGCAGGGCCGGTTCCCCGTATCCGGCCGCACCTGCGCTGTCGCCTCAGCAGGCCAAGGATGGAGCCGGAAAGAAGGAGATACCCCCGCATGCCAGAGATCGTGTTCCGCGTTCTGGCTGAACGCCCCGGCCACCTGGAGGCCCAGGCCGTAGGCGCAGCCTTCTCCGCAGGAGTGACCCTGCCCATCCTCATCACCGCGCCCACACTTGAGGAGCTGCAGCACGAGGCCCGGGAGGCCCTGATCGAGCACCTTGGGCCAGCCCACTGCACCTTCCGAGTGAAGGTGCGCCGGGACCCCGGCACTGCCGTCAGCAGCATCCGGCCTGCGGGCCGTCGCGTTGCTGCTCTGTGCCGCTGATCCCGGCAGATGCTTCCACGATGGGAGCAATCCGCCAGGACTGACCATGAAGGTGATCGTGGATCTGTGCGTGGTGCCGATCGGGGTGGGCGTGCACTTGGCGCCCTACATCGCTGCCTGCGAGAAGGTGCTCTCCGATGCCGGCCTCAAGATCCAGCTGCATCCCAACGGCACCGCCATCGAGGGCGAGTGGGAGCCGGTGTTCGCCACGATCGAGGCCTGCCATCAGGCGGTGCACGCCATGGGCTGCCCCCGCGTCTACACAACGGTGAAAATCAACACCCGCACCGACAAGGATCAGACCCTGGAGGACAAGGTGGCCAGCGTGCAGGCCCTGCTCTGATGACAGGCCACGGGGAACAAGCGGCGGAGGTTCTGGAGTTTTGGTTCGTGCAGAGCCGGCCGCGCCAGTGGTTCGCCAAGGACCCGGCCTTTGACGCCCTGCTGCAGCAACGCTTTCTGCAGCTGACCCGAAGCGCCATCTCCGGTGAGCTCGACGCCTGGGCCACGGAAGCGGCTGGGGGCCTGGCGCTGGTGCTGCTCCTCGATCAGTTCCCGCGGCAGATCTGGCGCGACACCGCTATGGCCTTCGCGGGCGATCCCCAGGCCCTGGCCCTGAGCCTGAAGGCGGTGGAGCGCGGCTGGCTGGAGACCGAACCCGAGCAGGCTCGGCGGCAGTTCTGGCTGATGCCGCTGATGCACAGCGAGGTCATTGCGGTGCAGGAGGCGGCCTTACCGCTGTTTGAGCGGTTCAGCGATCCCCGTACCGCCGACTTCGCCCGCCGCCACCGGGATGTGATCGCCCGCTTTGGCCGCTTCCCTCACCGCAACACGCTCCTGGGGCGGGTGTCGAGCGCGGAGGAGCTGGCCTTCCTGCAGACGCCGGGCTCACGCTTCTGAGCCGTCGGGTCCTTGGGTGGCGGGCAGATGGCCGGTCTTCACCCAGATGGTGCAGCCAATCTCGCTCCAGGGCCGGTGCACGCTGCCGGGTGGATTGCGCAGCCAGCTGCCGGCCGGGTAGGTGCCGTGCTCGTCCTGGAACACGCCATCCAGCACCAGGATTTCCTCACCGCCGGGATGGCCGTGGGGCTGAAACACCGTGCCCGGCGCCCAGCGCACCAGGGCCACGTGCTCCGAACCAAAGGCGTACAGGGGCAGCACCTCCAGCCCGCGCACCAGCCCCGGCACCCAGGCAGCGGCGGTGGTGTCGATCACCTGCCGTTGCTGATCGGCCTGGTGCATCTGGTGGAGCTTCACCAGGATCGTGCAGCCCGCCTCACTGAAGGGAGCATGGCTGGAGCCAACCGGATTGCGCAGGTAGGTGCCGGCTGGGTAGTCGCCCTGCTCATCGGAGAAGGTGCCCTCCAGCACCAGGATCTCTTCGCCACCGCCATGGCTGTGGCGCTCAAAACGGCTGCCCCGGGCGTAGCGCACGAGTGAGGTGGCCCGGGCGACTTCCTCACCGTGGCGATCCAGCATCCGCCGCTCCACCCCTGCCATTGGCGATGGGGTCCAGTCCAGGGCGTTGCTGTCGAACAGAGCGCGCTGGCTGAGGTCGGCATGGAGTTCCATGGGCTCGATTCTGATCAGCCCGGCGACAGCGGCGCTGGCGGCAGCCACTGGGGCGCGCAAGGCTGCAGGCCCTGCTGGCGCTTCTGGGCCCAGAGCCTGATCGCCTGCTCGCGCGTCAGCTCCCTGCGCTTCTTGAGCAGTGGCGGCTCACCGCCGGCCATCACCTCCCCGAAGGTCACCTCCAGGCTCTGACTCCAACGGTCGTAACGCCTTGGCCTGAAGTGCAGCACCTGGCGGCCGTCGCTCAGCCAGCCTTCCTGGGGCGAGAGCGGCGGTCGCTTCCGGTCACCGACGTGCATGGGCCGCTCAGGCCACTTCCGGCGCCCAGCCCTTCTGGCGGACCTGGTCGTCGGTCCAGCCTTGGCAGCGGCTGGTGAGGTGCTCGCCATGGGCGATCAAGCCCTGGTGCAGCTGGCAGGTGAGCACCGGGATGCAGTTCACCCCCGCGTGGTGTCGGAACCAGTGGCAGGTCATGCAGACCTTGCGGCTGCGGGTCCTGAGCAGCACAGCCTCATCGAGATAGGGCCAGTCCTCGATCTCGTCGGTGCGGGAAGGCTGCAGACGGAAGAGCGGGACCGGCACCATGACAACCACGACAGGCATACATCTGTACTAGCAGGGGATGCGCTTTGGCGCCAGGGGCTCACTGGGTGCTGGCCTGGTGCTGCACGAGGAAGGTCTCAATCCAGTCGTGGTGGCACTTCTGGTTGATCCGATCGGCGATGGTGGCAGCGGCTTCGGGCACCTGGAAGCGCTTGCGGAAGGCCCGGGTGAGGCTCTCCAGGAGTGGCCGGGGCAGGGCCCGCAGGGTGCTGTGGAGGTGCTGGATCGTCTCGGCATCGAGGGGCACCTGGCCGAGGTCGGCCGGGGCTGAAGGCGTAGACGTCGAGGCCGTGGCCTGGGAGCGACCCTGAGCCGGGGAAGCAGTGGTGGCGGGAGAACCAGCCTTCGGCCGACTCAGAGAAGACTGCTGCCCACCAGGCCGCTGAGGCCCATCACCCTGGCCCGCAGCACTGCTGACCTGACGCTGCGCCTTGTCGTAGAGGGCCAGGCCAAACGGGTTCCCGAAGGTCATCAATGCCCGCTTCATGGCGTCGGTCTCGGCTTCTTTGAGGGCGGATTCGTGGGCCTGGCCCAGGTCCACGTCGATGCCGTGGCCGGCGCCGCTGCCCTCGCGAACCAGGGGTGTCAGGCCTCCTGCGGTGACGGTGACGCGCACCCGGGCGGTGTAGGTGACGCCCCAGCCCGGCTTCTGCTCTCTACCGATCAACCGCTCGGCCTGGGCGACGCAGCGGACCGCGATGGTCTGCCGCTGCCAGCCATCGAAACCAAAGATGCGGTTGGCCTCCGCGATCACCTGCCAGCCTTCGAGGTAGTGGACCTTCGATCGGCCCTGCTCCCGCTGGCGGACGTTGGCTCGATCGAGCGGGGCGGAGAGCGCCGCGAGCTGCTCGGGGGAGAAGCCAGGGAGCTGAACCGGGACGGCGGCGGACTCGGGTTCCGGCGTGGCTGACGGGAGAGGCTCGGGTCGATCAGCGGAGGGGACCAGCTCCAGGGCTGAGGGGGGCTTCTGGGCGGGGCGTGGAGCTGCGGGGAGGCTGGTGGTGCGGGTCCCGTTAGCGGAAGGAGCGGCGACGGTCATGGCGATGGAAGCAAAGGTGTGAGGAGGAAGGGAAGGGGGCCCCGGCTGCTCAGCAAGGACCCCAGTTGCGTGGGAGCTCTGCCCCGTTCAACAGATGCGCCAGGAGCGGCGGGAGATCAGCTGGGCGCCGGGGATGAGGTGGCCGGCCTTGAGGGCTTCCTTGATGGCGGCCTTGTCGGGCTGGCTTGTGGTCTTGAGAGCAAGCCACTCGGAGGGGAGGGCGTCTTCGTCGGCGATCTCGACGGCCTGGGACTTCCGGGAGGTCAGCTCGTGATTCGGGAACGAGAAGCGGGTGGAAGTGGGCTGCAGGCGGGTCAGCACCAGAACCAGCGAGTCCTCGAGGGCGTCGGCCCGAGAGGCATCGGAGCGGGACAGCTCGGTGAGCCGCTTGGCCTGCTGCTGCCGGTAGGCGGCCTGACCGCGGAGGTGCTCGATCACCCAGCAGGTGGCATCGGCCTTGGCCGCGAGGGCCTGCTTGTTGCCTTCCTCGGCCAGCAGGGCGGCCTCAAGGTCGGCGAGGGCCTGGGCGCGGGAATCGTCGTCATCGGTTTCCAGCTGCTCAGCCAGCTGGCCGATGGCGGTGGTGAGCTCCTGGGCCTCGATGCCCAGCTGCCAGAGCGAGCCGGAGCGCTGCAGTGAGCAAGAGGGCCCGGCGGCCTGGGGAAGGGAAGGAGCGGCGGGGACGGTGAGCACGGCCATGGGGTGGTGAAGAGAAGGTGGACAAGAAGAACGAGGCGGCGGATGCCGCTCAGGCGGCGAAGGGCTCGGGAGAGAACGGCGGCGGCACCTCCATCACCACCACCGGCACCGGCGAGCGGGAGGAGCAGCGGCGGGCCTGCTGCACCAGCGAGGCCGTGCCTGCCCCGCCGGGAAAGGCGATCACCAGCACCGAGGCGCTGAACGCTGGGGAGGTGTGGGCCTGGGCCTCCACCAGGGCCTGCTCCAGCAGGAGGCGATTGCGGATCGGACCGGCAGCGCGGCCATGGCGGCGCCAATCAGCGGCGAGGGACTGGACACGCCAGCCGAGCTGCTGGGCGGCACGGCCGATAGCGCGATCAGCGCCACGGGCACCGCCATGGAGCAACAGATGGACAGGCCGGCCAGCACTGCGCTGGAGGAGAGCGGCGGCGATGCGCTCCTGGGGCCAGGAGAGATCGCGACCACCAGCGGCGACGATGACGACCGAGCGATGGACCAACGCCGGCGGCGGCAGGAGGCCAAGGGAAGGCAATGCAGCGGCCTGGGCCACTGCAGCAGAAGACAAGCTCATGGCTACAGAGCAAACGAACGGGGCAAGTTGTCCGAGGATTTCGTTGCCGCAGGCGATGGGCTCGTGGCCTTTGGCGCAGCTCTTATTCTATCAGTACAAACGCACTGAGCAGCGGGCAGAGCGGCTGCGGGGCAATGGATCTACGCAAAGCAAAGCCATGCGCGGATGGATCGGGAAGCTAATAACCAGGCCCGCCAGATTCAGCCCTGGATGCCCAACCGGCCGCGCAGCCGCGCGAGGAAACCTGGGGCAGCACCCCAGCCCCATGCACGGGGCAACTGCCCGGCCACCGCAGCCGCGGGACGGCCGCCATGCACGCCAACCCCCACACCGGCCCCGGAGCGGAGGGCGGCGGCGGCTGGCCGATGCACGCCACGGCGCAGCCGTGGCACGCTGAAGGACTGCCGCTGCCGACCGGAGCCCTGCGGCGATTGCTCAGCCCCAGGGAACGTCCAGGAACTCCACCAGCAGCACGCCCCGGTGGGTGCCATGGATCCTCACCAGGCCAGCTTTGGCGGCACGCTCCATTCCGGGACGCTCCTTGCGGACCTGCTCGGCGGTAGCCAGCACCCGCACCCAGCCGCCGGTCATGAAGTCTTCGCTGCCTGTCTCAAAGGCCTGCAGCCGCCGGTGCTGGTTGCTGTTGCGTTCGTAGTACAGGCCTCCCCCCGTGGGATCGGTCCCCTCTGCCCAGACCTGATCGACCATCAGCTTTCCGATGGCCAGTGGATCCCGCGCCGCTGCGTCAATGGCTTCACCATCGAGCACCAGCGGGTTGCCCGGGTCGTCACGGTTGTCGGAAACGATCAGGCGAGTGGACACAACCTCAGCCCTTGGCAGATCAGGACCTCAATCCTGGAGGCCCCACGGCGATCTGTCTTCAGTGGCGCATCCAGTCCGATGGAGCATGGGAGAGAACCTCTCCCATCTGGAGCGGGAGCGCCCACGTTGCGACAGGGGGAGCGGGAATCTCTCCCCAAATCTCTCCCATCTCCCTTGGTCGATCGGTGAAAAGTCAATCGGGGCGACAGGATTCGAACCTGCGACCTAGTGCTCCCAAAGCACCCGCGCTACCAAGCTGCGCCACGCCCCGTTATTCACATATTAGTCGACGATCCGGGGACAACCCCTGCAGCGACAACAGGACAGACCCGGCGACCCGGCAAGGGGCGGGGTTCTCAGGGGGTTGGCTCCCTGCGCCATCCCCGGTAGCCCCAGCGCCACAGCAGGCCCAGGCCCATCACCGCCAGGCCGCTGAGCCAGGCCTCCGGCGGCACCTGGAAGGCCAGCGCCAGGCAGCTGATCAGCCCCAGCCAGGCGAGGAGCACGGGAAAGCGCCGCTGCTCGGGCTGCAGGCGCAGCACACAGAGATTGGTGATGGCGTAGTAACCCAGCACGGTGAAGGCGCTGAAGCCCCAGGTGAGCTCCAGCCGGCCGCTGAGGCTCAGCAGGGCGGCGAGCGCCCCGCTCAGGAGCACCGCCGTCCTTGGGCTGATGCCGGCCGCATCGAGAGCCGCCAGGCCCGGCGGCATGTCGCCGCGACGGCCCATCGCCAGCCACACCCGCGAGAGCCCGAGGATCAGGTTGAGCAGCACCCCGGCCAGGGCAAGGCTGGCCCCCAGGGCCACGATCCAGCTGCCCCAGGGCCAGCCCGCCTCCAGCAGCAGACGCGCCAGGGGCGGAGCCGGCGCTGGGGCCGCCGTTGCCGACGCCGTCACGCTGGCGGCCATACCGATGGGACCGGCCAGGCGCAGGGCCGAAGCGGCCACCGCCAGATAGAGCAGCAGGGCCACCGCCAGGGTGAGCAGCACGGCACGGGGAATGGTGCGCTCGGGCCGCCGCACCTCCTCACCCATCGTCGCGATGCGGCCGTAGCCCGTGAAGGCCACGAACACCAGCGCCGTGGCCCGGGCCAGACCCGCCGGGCCCGTGGCGGCGGCCGTGGCGGCGACGGGCAGGGGCGGCAGCAGGGCCGCGGCGACGACGAACAGCAGCAGGCTCAGCACCGTGCTGCCCACCAGCAGGCTGTTGAGCCACTGGCTGCGCCGCAGTCCCGCCAGCGCGGCGGCGGTGATCAGCCCCACCGCCAGCGGCGGCCACCAGCGCAAGAGGAGCGGATCCACCGCCAGCAGGCTCCCCAGATAGGCGGCCAGGCCGAGGGCGGCGGCCGCCGCCGACGCCGTCTTGGCGCAGAGAAACAGCCAGCCGGCGGTGAAGCCGGCCAGGGGCGAGATCAGGCGGCGGCCGTACTCGTAGCTGCCGCCGCTCACCGGCATCACCGCCGCCAGCTGGGCGGCCGAGAGCCCGTTGGCTCCCGCCAGCAGGGCCGCCAGCAGGATCGCCAGGGGAAGGGCCTCGCCGGCCGGCTGCGCCGCCAGGGCCAGGCTGACGAACACGCCGGTCCCCAGGATCGACCCCAGGCCGATCACCAGCGCGCCGCCCAGGCCGGTGGCCCGCTGCAGGCGACGAACGGCGTCTCGGGAGGCTCCCTCGGACGGTTCAGGCCGCAGGTCCGTCGTCATGGAACGGGGTCGCACAGCCGGGAGTCTCGCCTCCGGCAGGCCGTCCAGGATGTGCTCCCCGACGCCCACTCACCCCCAGCGCCGCCGGCGGCTAACCACCACGCTCCCATCGAAGCCGGGCACCGGCACCCGGCACTTGCTGAGCTCCACAGCCAGGGGGATGGGCCCGTAGCAACCTTCCAGGGCGTCGAGGATCAGCTCGCTGTAATGCTCCAGGGTCTGGCAGCGGATCGTGCGGGCCTGCTCCTGCAGCGCGGCGATGCCGCGGCCGTAGTCGAAGCCCTGGCTGAGATCGTCGCTGCGGGCCGTGGCGGCCAGGTCCGCCCCCAGGGAGAAGGCGATCTCGAACCACTGCCCATGGAGCCGCTCCTGCTCGTAGACCCCCACATGGGCCCACACCCTCAGGCCCCGCACATGGATCGCCTCGCTCACAGGGGCAGGGGGCGGTGGCTGAACTGCCGGGTGCCGTCGGCGTAGTCGGCGGCGATGTGGCCCTCCCCCCGCAGCCGGTAGCGATAGGTGACCAGCCCCTCGAGCCCCACCGGCCCCCGCGGCGGCAGGGTCTGGGTGCTGATGCCCACCTCGGCGCCGAAGCCGTAGCGGTTGCCGTCGGCGAAGCGGGTGGAGCAGTTGAGGAACACCCCGGCGCTGTCCACCGCCCGCAGGAACCGGTCAGCGGCCAGCGGATCGGCGGTGGCGATGGCATCGGTGTGGCGGGAGCCGTGACGGCCGATGTGCTCCAGGGCTGCCTCCAGGTCCTCCACCACCTTCACGTTCAGGATCAGATCCGAGTATTCGGTGTCCCAGGCGCCGGGCCCGGCCGCCAGCTCCACCCCCAGGGCGCAGGCGGCGGCATCGCCGCGCAGCTCCACCCCCGCCGCGGCGAAGGCCGTCAGCGCCTCACCCAGGAAGGCCGGGGCAATGGACCGGTGCACCAGCAGGGTCTCGATGGCGTTGCAGGCCGCCGGGTACTGGGTCTTGCTGTCGAGGGCGATGCGCAGGGCTGGGGCCGGGTCGGCGGCCCGATCCACATACAGATGGCAGATGCCGTCGGCATGGCCCAGCACCGGGATGCGGGTGTTGTCCTGGATGAAGCGCACCAGGGCGTTCGACCCCCTGGGGATGATCAGATCCACCAGGCCGTCGAGACGCAGCAGCCCCAGGCTCTCCTCGCGGCTGGTGAGCAGCTCCAGGCAGCCGGGGGCGACGGCGCTGCCGGCCAGGCCCCGCTGCAGGGCCGCCCCGATCGCCTGGCAGCTGCGGCTGGCCTCCCGCCCCCCCTTGAGCAGGGCGCCGTTGCCGGAGCGGATCGCCAGCGAGCCGATCTGCATCACCGCATCGGGCCGGGCCTCGAAGATCACCCCCAGCACCCCCAGGGGCACGCTCACCCGCTCCAGCACCAGCCCCACATCGAGCTCGGTGTGCAGCTGGCGCCGGCCCACCGGATCCGCCAGGGCCGCCACCTGGCGAACGCCGGCGATGGCACCCTCCAGCTTCGGGGCATCCAGCTTGAGGCGCGCCACCAGGGCCGGCGCCAGCCCCTCAGTGGCGGCGGCGGCCAGATCCGCCCGGTTGGCCTCGAGGATCTCGGCGGTGGCGTCCTCCAGCGCCTCGGCCATCGCCGCCACGGCGTCGCGGCGTTCGGCGTCGCTGGCCTGACCCAGGGCCATGGCGGCCCGGCGCACCGAGGCGGCCCGCTGCAGCAGCTGGGGGTCGGGCTCCGGCACGACGCCGGGGGGAGGGGTGATGGTCTGGCTCATGGTCCCCATCATCCCAAGCGGTCCAGCGCCAGCCGCACCGCCCCCAGCCGGCCGGCACCGTTGCCCAGGGCGCAGCGGCGGATCGCCAGCCCCTCCCGGCTCACCGCCAGCACC
Organism: Microcystis elabens FACHB-917; assembly: GCF_014698445.1. Lineage (GTDB taxonomy): Bacteria > Cyanobacteriota > Cyanobacteriia > PCC-6307 > Cyanobiaceae > Cyanobium > Cyanobium elabens. The sequence goes on along the minus strand of NZ_JACJSZ010000007.1, from coordinate 103,890 downwards.
CGCTCCTCCACCTCCCGCCACACCGCCGGCAGGAAGTGGTGGCTGGCGGCACCGAGGCCGCCGCCGATCAGCACCAGCTCCGGGGTGAGCACGTAGAGCAGGGAACTGAGCCCCACCCCCAGGGGCCGTCCATAGGCCTCCCACACCGCCAGGGCCTCCGCGTCGCCGGCGTCGGCGCGGCAGCAGAGCTCGCGCGGATCGAGCGGGCTGAGGCGGGCCAGGCCGCCGAGGCTGCAGAACTGCTCCAGGGAGCCCCGGTTGCCGCTGCGGCAGGGGGGGCCGTCCGGATCCACGCCGATCAGGCCCGGCTCGGCGGCCGCGCCGCCGTGGCCGGTGAACAGCCGGCCCTCCAGCAGCACCGCCCCGCCGACACCAGTGCCCAGGGTGAGCAGCAGCACGTCGCCCACACCCCGGGCCGCCCCCAGCCAGGCCTCCCCGAGCAGGGCGCAGTTGGCGTCATTGCCCAGGATCACCCGCCGTTCCAGCCGGGCTTCAAGCCAGACCGCCAGGGGCACATCCCGCCAGCCCGGCAGGTTGATGGAGATCCGCGCCACCCGGCCGGCCGCATCGCAGGGCCCCGGCAGGCCAATGCCCACCCGGTCGGCATGGCCGTCAGGGTCGATCGCCTCGACCGCCTCGGCCAGGGCCATGCAGACCGCCCCCGGCACCGCGGGCCGGGGCGTGGGCACCTCGGCCTCGGCGAGGACGGTGCCGTGGCGATCGCAGCGGGCCAGCTTGATGGCGGTGCCGCCCAGATCGATGCCGATCAGCTGGGCCTCACCGGGCGGTGGGGGGGAGGACGAGGCCATCAGAAGCGCAGGAACACCTGCAGCAGCGACTGCCAGGCGCCCTCGGTGTCGACGGAGGTCTGCAGGTTGAACGTGTCGGAGGCCTTGTAGGTGAGGGTCATCTGAGGGGGCACATCAGAGCGGTTCGGGGCCGCCAGCACCGACATGCTGAAGCGGCTGGTGATGTCGACACCGATCTCGGCGCCGAGCACCAGCTGGGGCGGCACCCGCCGGGTGGTGAGCTCCCGCTGGGCATCGATCGCCTGGTTCACGTAGGTGGGGTAGAGGGCCAGGCTCACCCGCTGTCCGAAGGCATCGCTGAGCGACGAGAGCAGCGGCGAGAGCAGGGTCTGGCCCACCACCGTGGCCAGGGCGGCTCCGGCCCCGCCGCCGCTCAGGCCCGCCAGGGAGTTGCCGCCGATCAGCGCCACCAGCCGCTCCTGCGGCAGGGGCGGGCTGCTGCGCAGCCTGAGGTTCTCGGCGATGCGGTCGGCCGGTCCGCTCACCGACACCACCACCAGGATCAGATTCAGCTGGTTGAGGGCCGACAGGCCGGCCTGGTTGAGGGCGTTCTGCACCGAGGGGCCCAGGTCCCCCACTCCCGAAGGGGAGAGCACGCTCAGGCTGTCGGAGATGCGGGTGCGCAGGGCGATGTCGAGGTAAGGCACCAGCCCCAGGGAGGGGGTGAAGACCGCCACGTTGGGGGCGTCGGGGTCGAGGCTGAAGCTGGTGGTGAACAGGTTCAGCCGTCCCCCCAGCAGCCGCACCACCCCGGAGGCCCGCAGGGAGGGATCCAGCCGCCCGGCGATGCGCAGGCGGCCGGCGGTGGTGAAGTTGGCGATGTTGGGGATCACCACCCGCAGGTCCGGCCCCAGCCGCAGGGTCATGTCCTGGAAGGCGAGGTAAGGGAAGCGGGGCACCGAAGCGCGCAGGCTTTCGGCGGTGGTGGACTCCACGTCGGGCCCCAGCAGCACCAGCGGCTGCTGGAAGTCCCATTTCGACTCCAGCAGCTCGGGCATGGTGCGCGGCTGGACCGGCTGGTCGGACACCGGCTCGCTGGCCGCCAGCTGCCCCGGCTGGACGTTGATCGTGCCGCGGCCGATCGCCACGTCGCCGCCGAGAACGGGCGCCACCAGGCTGCCGCTGAGATGCAGCTGCCCGTCCCCCACCGCCGCCAGGCGCGGCACCTTGAGCGGCACCTGCTCCAGCTTGACCTGCAGGGTCCGCTCCTCGCCCAGGGGCCGGAACAGCCCCAGGCGGCCTTCGCCACCCACCAGCCCCTGGGGCCCCACCCGGGCCCGGAACTCCTGCACCACCAGCTGCTCGAAGTCGAACAGGATCGTGGCGTCCACCTCGCGCACCTCCTGGCCGATGAAGCGGCAGCGGAGCTCCCGCAGCCGCAGGAAGCCGTTGGCGATCGGATCGTCGAGGCTGCCGCGAACCAGCAGCTGCAGGTCGGCGCCGCCCTCCTGCCACTCGAAGGCCTGGCCCCCCAGGCGGGTGAGGAAGCGCAGGCCGTCACCCCGGGTGGCCAGGCGCAGCTCCAGGCCCTGCCTGGAGGCCACCAGCGGGATGGTGCCCGCCAGGTCGACGCTGCGGGAGGCCCCCTCGGCCCGCAGGGCCAGATCCAGCCCGATCCCCTCGTCCTTCAGCTCCACCCGCCCCCGCTCCAGCGCCAGCGCCTGTTCGCCTAGACGCCCATCAACCAGCGCCAGATCGAGGCTGAGCTCGGGGCGGGAGCCGCCCAGCCGGTAGCGCCCGCTGGCGGCCAGGCTGCCGCGCAGGTTGTCCGGCAGCGGCGTCAGCAGGGCCAGCAGCGAGAGGGGCAGGTCGGCGAGGCTGAAGCGGCCGCTGCCCCCGGACAGCGGCCCCTCCAGGCGCACCTTGAACGGTTGGCCGGCCAGGGCCTCGGCCCGGTCCCCCTGGTTGAACCAGAGGTGGCCGGTAGCCCGGAGGTCGGCCCGGGTGCGGGCGAAGTCCGGGCCGCTGAGCAGCAGAGCGGCATCGATCCGGGCCTGCAGCCGATCCAGCCGTTCCGCCCGGCTGGCCCGGCTGGCCGCCTGCTCCCGGGCGGCCACGCGCTCCTCGGCCCGGGCCAGGGCCTGCAGCTGGTCGGTGACCGTGCCGGCCATGGTGTCGATCACCAGGCTGCCCAGATCACGGGCCCGCCCGCGGTCCGGGGCCGGCGCGCCGCGCCAGATGGGCCAGGCGGCAGTGAACTGGCGGAACAGCAGGGTGGAGAGCCGGCGCGCCTCGAAGCGGGCCCGGTACGGCCCGTTCCAGCGCCCGGAAACCGTGGCGGCGATGCGGCCCTCGCCGAGGGGCTCGATCACCCCCTTCACCCGGTACTGGCGGTCGTCGTAGACCACATCGGCGTGGATGCGCCGTCCCCCCACCCCCAGGAACTCGGGCGAGAGCAGCTCAACCCGGCCGTCGAAGCCGAGGGGCTGCAGCCCCAGCCGGCCTCGGCCGCTGAGGTCCCCCTGCAGGGGACGCAGCCGGCGCTGCGGGCCGGTGGCCACCGCCAGACCCCGCAGGGGGAAGGCGCGGGCCAGCCAGCGGTAGGCGGCCGGCCGGCCTTCGAGGGTCAGCACGCCGCCGTCCCGTTCGATGGTGGCCCGCACCGGCTGCCAACGGCGGTCGAGCAGGGCCGTGAGGCGTCCGTCCGGCGTCGGCGCCACCGTGGTGAGGTCGAGCGAGCGGTCCCGCAGGCGGCCGCGCCAGGTTTCCCGCAGCAGCAGGAGGCCGGCGCCGGGCTGTTGCAGACGCAGCTGCAGGTCGGGACGCAGCTCCGCCAGGGGACCGGCGATGGTGCCCGCGGCATCCAGCTGGCCCTGCAGGCTGGTGCCCAGCAGCGGATCGAGGCGGGACAGGGGGTAGTCGCGCACATCCACCCGCGCCAGCAGCGGACCGGCCACCAGGCCCCTGCCCGCCTGGAAGGTCAGCGGCAGCCGCGCCGTGGCCGCGAGGCGGTCGGCCCCGAAGCGCTCCAGCCGCAGCAGGCCGTCGCTCCACACCAGAGCCGCCTGCCAGGGCCCCAGGAGTCGCTGGGAGGCCTGGCCCGTCTCCAGCCGCAGGCGGGGCGCCGCCGGCCGGCCGTCCACCCGCAGGCGGCCGGCCAGGGGCTGGCGCGCCCAGTCCGGCAGCCGGGAGGCGGCGGGAACGTCGTCGGGGTCGAGTCGCCAGCGGGCGTCGAGGGCCAGGGAGCGGCCGACGCTGCCGCTGGCCCGCACGCTGGAGCTGCCGAGGCGGCCATCGAGCCGGGTGAGGCGCAGCAGCCCCTCCCCCCAGCTCCCCTGGAGATCGGCCTGCAGCGGCTTCCGCCCGAGCGGGTGACGGGGCGGCGGCTGGGCTTCAAGTTGCAGGGAAAGGCGGCGATCCGCATCGGCCCGGGCCGTCAGACGACCGCCCCAGGGGCCGAACCGCCAGGTGCTGGCGGACAGGATCAGGGCCCGATCACGGCAGCTCAGAGGTAATCGCTCGGCCGTCAACGGCGTTGCGCCGGTACCCAGAAGCCAGCGCACGTCCCGCAGTTCCAGCCCCCCCTCGCAGGAGGCCCTGCCCCGCTGGATCCGCAGCCCCAGCCGGCCATCGGCCTCCCCGGCCAGGCTGCCCCCGGCCCGATCGCCCGCCGGCAGCAGCGGCCTCAGCAGGGCCAGGGGCAGGCGGCGGGCCGTCAGCCGGCCCTGCCAGCGCTGGCTCTGCCACTGGCCCTCAGCGTCCAGCCGCAGCGAGCCGCCGCCCTGGCCGGCGGGGGGCGCCAGGCGCAGGCCCAGGTCGATCTCCCGGCGGTGCAGCCGCACGGCCACCCGGCCCGAGAGCCTGAGGTCGAGGGGGAGGGCCGTCGCGCCGGCGCCGCGCACCCGCAGGTCGGCGGGCTGGAGCAGGCCGAGGCGCAGGTCGATCCGCGGCGGCTCCCGCCCCGGGGGAGCGGAGCCCAGCACCCAGAACTGGCCGCTGGCGTTGCGACGCAGCTCGGCCCGGGCCCGCTCGAGGCCGACATCCAGCACGAGCCCGCGCAGGGCCAGGCTGGCCAGCGGGTCGAGGCGCACCCGCACGCCCTCCACCGCAGCCGTGGAGGCATCCCTGGACCCCGGCAGGAAGCGGCTGGGGCCGATCCAGAGCCCATCGGGCCTCAGGCCCCGATAGGGCCCCAGCACCAGGGGACGGCCCATGGCCGTGCCCACCTGGCGCTCCAGGGTGGGCCGGAAACGGCCGTAGAGGTCGGCGACGATGCGATCGAACCAGAAGACCCCGACCCCCAGGCCCGCCCCCAGGAAACCGACGGCGAGAAGCCCCTTCCACACACGCCGGCGGGCAGGGAGGGACCGACTGTCAGGCTTCCATCGCATCCACCGGGGTCGGTCGCTGTCCATGGGCGGCCGCAATATAGGGGGCTTGTCACGCCTTCCCCAGCCCCATGGCCGCTGATCCGATCCTGCTCGTGGCTGGTACCTGGCTGGGTGCCGCCAGCGGGGTGCTGGCGGTGCTCACCATCGCCGGATTCCTCGCCCGCTGGGGCATCCGTTTCCGCCTCGTGGGGATCACCAGCTTCACGGCCCTGCTGTCGCTCTCCTGCCTGGCCTTCGCCATCAGCTACAACCCCCGGGTGAGCGTGCCGGGGGCGATCCAGGTGCCGGTGGTGTTCGACAACGGCGCCGATCTGGTCATCGCCGCCGCCCCGGCGGGCCTCGACGCCGAGGCGGTGGCCCCCACCCTCGATCAGGTGGCCCGCAACCTGCGCGGGGGCGGACGCGGCGGCGGCGGCGAGGTGCGGGTGCGGCTGCGCCGGGTCGAGGCGGTGGAGCCGGGCTTGGCCCGGCCTGTGGTGCTGGCGGAGACCACCCGGGATCTGGCGGCCCGCCGCCCCGGCGAGGCGTCCTGAACCCCGGTGACCCATCCCTTCCAGCCAGCGGCCCACCTGAGGCGGGAGCAGCAGCGCCTGCGCCGGGAGGGCATCGACAGCTGGGACGAGCTGGCCGGCCTCGATGACGGCCGCCTGCGCGAACTGGCCGCCTCCGGCGAGGCCAGCGAGGCCCGACTGATCCGCCTGCGGGGTCAGGCCCGGCTGGTGAGTGCGGTGGGGCTGGCACCGGAGGAGGCGGCCCTGCTGCTGCATGGGGGCATCGCCAGCCCCGCCGGACTCGCCGCCGCCGATCCCCAGCAACTGCTGCTGCAACTGGGCCGGCTGCAGCGCCGTCTCACCGGCTCGGCCGTCCCCCCGGTCGACCTGCCCCTCGTCCTGGCCTGGATCCGCCGGGCCCGGCAGGCCTCCGGTCGCTCACCGAACTGACCCTCCCCTCCAGCGCGGGCCTGGCACTGGTGACTGGAATGGGGAAAACGGACGGAGGCAACGATGCCCCGAACACCCCGCCTTTCTCCCCCCAGAGCCACGAACCACCCACTTCGCCCCTGCCTCACCGCCCTGCTCGGCGCCGCCTGTCTGGCTGCCCTGGCCCTTCCCGGCGCGCGGGCCCAGTCCGCCCTGCTGGAATCGGTGAAGCAGAACCCGGCCCTGGCACAGAGCCTCTGCCAGCAGTTCCGCCAGCTGAACGCCCAGGGCATCTCGGCCACCTCGAAGGCCTCGATCGCCAGCCTGGCCAGCAGCCGCGGCCTCAGCCCCATGGATGCGGAGGTGCTGGCCACCTATGTGATCGGCCTGCACTGCTCCACGGTGTTCTGAACCCCGTGGTCCGGGTCCGGGACGCCACCCTGCAGCTGGCGGATGGCATCCGTCTGCAAAGCCGCCTCTGGCATCCGGACGGGCAGGGCCCCTGGCCGGTGCTGCTGATGCGCCAGCCCTACGGGCGGGCGATCGCCTCCACCGTCACCTACGCCCATCCCAGCTGGTACGCCGACCATGGCTTTCTGGTGGTGGTCCAGGACGTGCGGGGGCGCGGAGACTCGGAGGGCGACTTCGGCGGCTTCGCCCAGGAGGCCGCCGACGGGGCCGCCACGATCCGCTGGGCGCGGGCCCTGGCGGGCAGCAACGGCCGGGTGGGTACCTACGGCTTCTCCTACCAGGGCCTGACCCAGCTGCTCAACGCGGGCGACGGCGACGCCCTGCCGGACTGCCTCGCCCCGGCCATGTGCGGCCTTGACGAACGCCTCCACTGGGCCAGCGAAGGGGGAGCCCACTGGTGGGCGCTGGGCCTGGGCTGGGCCCTGCAGCTGGCGGCGGAGGGCTGCAGGCGCCGGGGCGATGGAGCCGGCTGGCGGGAGATCCGCCGCAGCCTCCGGCTGGGCGATTTCCTCGAGGAGGGTCTGGCCCTGCTGGAACGCCACGATCCCCACGGCATGGGCCTGGGCTGGCTGCGGCGCGACCCCGCCGGTCCCGAGGGCTGGACGGTGCACCCGGTGGGGGCGGCCCTGCTGCGGCGCCCCCTGCTGCTCATCGGCGGCTGGCATGATCCGCATCTGAGGGGGGTGCTCGACCTCTGGCAGCGGGCCCGCGAGGCCGGCGGCGATCCCGGATTGGTGATCGGCGCCTGGAGCCATCTCGACTGGGGCGGCGGGCTCGACCGTGAGCTGCTGGCCTTCTTCCGCCGCCATCTGCAGGATCCGCCGCCCCGCCAGGACCCGGAGCTGACCGCCCCGTCCGCAGCCGCCGCGCCGGCCCCGATCCGCCTGCAGTGCGCCGCCACGGCCACCTGGCACCACCTCAGCCCCGCGGCGGCCGCCAGCCCCGCGGTGGTGGCGGCCGCCGGCTGGACCCTGCACTCCACAGGCCTGGCGGCGATCCGCTGCGACGAGGGGGAGCTGCGACCGCTGGCTGGGGCCATGGCGGGGGCGGGGCCGGCGGGTGAGCCGGCGGGAGGCGGCACTGTGGCGCTTGTCCACGACCCCTGGCGACCGGTGCCGGGGCGGGGCGGTCACCTGGGTCCCGACCCCGGACCGGTGGAGCGCGCCGATCTCGACCGTCGCGCCGACGTGGCCTGCTTCACCACTGCCCCCCTAGAGGAGCCCCTCTGGCTGCTGGGATCCTTCCGCCTGGTGCTGCGGGTCGATGCCGACCAGCCCAGTTTCGATCTCTGCGCCGCCCTCTCGGAGGTGTCTCCCGACGGCGGCGTGCGCCAGCTGAGCACTGGCCTGGCCCGCTTCGGGCCTGCCGCTGCGGCCGCCGACGCGCTCCGCAGGCTGACCCTGCAGCCCCTGGCGACCCTGGTCGCCGCCGGTCAGCGGCTGCGACTCTCCCTGGCAGCAGCGGCCTGGCCCCAGATCGCCGTCAACCCCGGCGACGGCAGCCTGCCGGCGGGGGGCAGCGGCAGCCGGCACCGGATGATCACCCTGACGCTGGAGCTGGCGGGCGCCCACCTGGGCCTGGAGCCCCTGATTCCGGCAAACTGAGCCGATCCGAATCTCACCGCCCATGCCGCGCCCCCCCTCGCGCCGAGCCCTGATCGGCCTGCTGCTGCTGCTGCTGGGCAGCAGCCAGGCCCTGCCGGCACCCCGCGGGGCGTGGGCCCAGACCGCTCCGGGGCCGGCCGCCAGCGGCCAGCCCAGCGCCGCCCTCAGCGAAGCCCAGGCACGGGCGGCGGCCGAGCGGATCCTGACCACGATCCGCAACGGCGACGCCCAGGCGCGCTTCAACCAGTTTTCCCCGACCCTGAAGAGCGTCAGCAGCCCCAGCATGGTGGCCGCCACCATGAAGACCCAGCCACGGCTGCTGAGCTGGACCATCCGCAGCGTCCAGCCCGGCTTCGACTCCAGCACGGTGGAGGCCACGCTGGTCACCAGCGCCGGCCAGCGCGACCTGCTGATGGTGATCGACGACCAGGGCCGGATCGACGGCTATCACTTCAACGCCAGTGACCAGCCGGCCGAGAAGGTGGTGCGTGACTTCATCGCCGCCCTCTCCAGCGGCCATTTCATCTCCGCCAGCAGCTTCCTCTCGCCCCAGATGCAGGAGCAGATCCCCCAGGGCCAGCTGCAGCAGAAATGGCTCAATCTTCAGCGCATCACCGGCAACTTCGTACGGGTGAAACGCATCATCCGGGCCGAGAGCACGCCCGAGATGCGCCTGGTGATCGTCAACACCGAGTTCAATCGCCTCACCGACAACCTGTTCGTCACCCTGGATTCGGAGAACCGGATCATCGGCGTTGATTTCCCCACCGATCCTGCCCCTCCCTCGCCGGCCCGCTGAGTCGGCCCTCCCACCGGCGTAAGCTCCCGGCGCATGTACACCCCAACTTCCATGGCCCTCCCCAGCCTCGACTGGATGGTTGAGGATGCCCAGCGGCTGGCGGAATGCCGTCACGACCATCCCTTCGCCGTGCTCGGGCCCCAGCCCCTCGATGACGGCGGCTGGGTGGTGCGGGTCTGGATGCCGGATGCCCACAGCGTGGAGCTGCTCCACGGCGGCGGGCAGCTGGCCATGGCCAATCCGCACCATCCCTGGATCTTCGAAGCCCGACTCGACGCCGATCCCGGCTGCGGCTACCGCGTGCACGTGAGCCGCGGCGGCATCCAGCACGAGCAGCACGATCCCTGGGCGTTCCGCCACGAGTGGATGGGGGAACTGGATCGTCACCTGTTCGCCGAGGGGAATCACCACCACATCTGGCGGCGCATGGGCGCCCATGTGATCGAGCGCGACGGTGTCGCCGGGGTGCAGTTCTGCCTGTGGGCCCCCAATGCCCGCAGCGTCGCCCTGCTGGGGGATTTCAACGGCTGGGACGGCCGCCATCACCCGATGCAGCAGCGCCTCGGGGGGATCTGGGAGCTGTTCATCCCCGGGCTGGGCGCCGGCCAGATCTACAAGTACGAAGTGCGGGCCCAGAACGGCCATTGCTACCAGAAGGCCGACCCCTACGGCTTCCGCCACGAGATCCGGCCGAACACCGGTTCGGTGGTGGCCGAACTGGGCCGTTACACGTGGAACGACGGCGCCTGGATCGAGGAACGGGATGGCCGGGATCCCCTGCACCAGCCCATCGCGGTGTACGAGATGCACCTGGGCAGCTGGATGCATGCCGCCGCCGACCAGCCCTTCATCGAAGCCGACGGCCGCCCCCGGCCGCCGGTGCCCGCCGCCGATCTGAAGCCGGGGGCCCGGCTGATGACCTATCCCGAACTGGCCGACAGGGTCATCCCTTACGTCAAGGCCCGCGGCTTCACCCACATCGAGCTGATGCCGGTCTCGGAGCATCCCTTCGATGGCTCCTGGGGCTACCAGGTCACCGGTTGGTATGCCCCCACCAGCCGCTTCGGCAGCCCGGATGAGTTCCGCGCCTTCGTCGACCGCTGCCACACCGAAGGGATCGGCGTGATCCTCGACTGGGTGCCCGGCCACTTCCCCAAGGACGGCCACGGTCTGGCCTTCTTCGATGGCGCCCACCTCTACGAGCATGCCGATCCCCGCATCGGCGAGCACAAGGAGTGGGGCACGCTGATCTTCAACTACAGCCGCAACGAGGTACGCAACTTCCTCGTCGCCAACCTCATCTACTGGTTCGAGGAGTTCCATATCGACGGCATCCGCGTCGATGCCGTGGCCTCGATGCTCTACCGCGACTACCTGCGTCCTGACGGGGAATGGCTGCCCAACGAGCATGGCGGACGGGAGAACCTGGAGGCCGTGCGCTTCCTGCAGCAGGCCAACCACGTGCTGTTCCAGCACTTCCCCGGTGCCCTCTCGATCGCCGAGGAGTCCACCACCTGGCCGATGGTGACCCAGCCCACCGACATGGGCGGCCTGGGGTTCAACCTCAAGTGGAACATGGGCTGGATGCACGACATGCTCGATTACTTCGAGCTCGACCCCTGGTTCCGCCAGTTCCACCAGAACCACGTCACCTTCTCGATCTGGTACGCCTTCACCGAGAACTTCATGCTGGCGCTCAGCCACGATGAAGTGGTGCACGGCAAGAGCAACCTGCTCCACAAGATGCCCGGCGACGACTGGCAGAAGTTCGCCAACGTGCGCGCCCTGCTCGCCTACATGTGGACCCACCCGGGCAAGAAGACCATCTTCATGGGGATGGAGTTCGGCCAGCGGGCCGAATGGAACGTATGGGGGGACCTGCAGTGGGAGCTGCTCCAGTACGAAGCCCACCAGGGCCTGCAGCGTCTCGTCGACGACCTCAACGCCTTCTACAGGTCGGAGCCGGCGCTCTGGGGCGACGACTTCGATCCCTACGGCTTCCAGTGGATCGACTGCAACGACAACCGCCATTCGGTGATCAGCTTCATGCGCCGCGACAGCGCCAGCGGCCGCTGGGTGGTGGTGGTGGCCAACTTCACCCCCCAGAGCCATTCCCACTACCGGGTGGGCGTGCCCTTGGAGGGCTTTTACACGGAGGTCTTCAACACCGACAGCAGCCGCTACGGCGGCAGCAACCTCGGCAACCTGGGCGGCCGTTTCACCGATGCCTGGGCCATCCACGACTACGAGAACTCCCTGGAGCTCTGCCTGCCGCCCCTGAGCGTGGTGGTGTTCCGGCTTGACGAGACCCGCAGCCTGCAGCGGCCCGAGACGGTCCAAGCCTGACGCGCAAGCCCGGATTCAGTGGCTCCGATCCGGCCCCGGGTCGATCAGACCGGTCTCCAGCTCAAGCACCGACCGGTCCAGGGCCTGACGGGTGAGGCTGGTCAAGAGGGCCGCACGGCTGGCCTGCAGGTCCCGCTGCACCAGCAGGACCTCGGTGAGCGGATCCACGAGAGCCCGATAGCGCAACTGAGCATCTCTCAGGGCCCGCTCACCGGCCCGCACGCTCTCCCGCGCCGCTGCTATCGCCGCCGCGGAGCTGTGCAGATCGCTCCAGGCCCGGCTCACGTCCTGGCGGATCCGCTGCCGGGCGAGATCCGCATCGGCGGCCAGCAGGTCGGCCTGGCGTTCGGCGACCCGTGCCGCCGCCGCCGCCTGGCCGCCGTCCCAGAGGGGCTGGCGCAACAGAAGGGCCGCGCCCCAGTTGCTGAAACTGCCGCTGGCGGCGCCGTTGGCGTTCAGTTCCGGCAAGGTCAGCGGCGACGCCCCCCCCAGCGATCCTCCCTGCCGCAGCACGGGCACCGCCAGTCGGTTGCCGCTGTAGCCGAACCCGGCCACCAGGGCGAGGGAGGGCAGCAGGGAGGCCCGGGCGGCGCGAGCCTCCTGGGCCTGGGCCTGCTGCTGGCGGCGCAGGGCCTCCAGCAGCGGCCGCTGCCGGAGGGACGCCTCCAACGTGGCGGCCAGATCAAGGGGCCAGGGCGGCTGTTCGAGGATCGGATCGGCGGCCCTCAGCTCCTGGCCGCTGGCCAGGCCCATCAGGGCGGCCAGCTGCTCCCGGTCGGCCAGCAGACGGGCCTGGATCTGCTGCAGCCCCTTCTGGTCGGCGGCCCGCAGGGCCCGGGCCCGTTCCAGGTCGAGCCGGGCGGCCAGCCCCCTGTTCAGGAAACTGGCCACGGTGCGCTCCAGGGCCGTGGAGCCCTCGAGGGCCTGGGTCCACACCGGCAACAGAGCCTGGCTGAGCTGCAGCTGCCGGTAGCCGTTCACCAGCTCGAAGCGCGCCTGCCGCTCGCTTTCATCAAGGGTGGCTGCGCTGCTGCGCTGCTGTTCGCGGCTGGCCCGCAGCAGGGCCAGGCGGCCCAGGGGCAGCAGGTCGGCATCCAGCAGCACACCCAGGTTGGCGAAACTGTTCCGCAGCTCGGCGTAACCGTTCGGCGGCAGGGAGAAGCTGAGGTCGCCGAGGGTGGGGAGGTTGGTGAGCAACCCCACCGAGGTGTTCACGCCGGTGTAGCTGGCCAGGCCCACCAGGTTCAGCCGAGGCAGAAGCTGGGCCTGGTTCAGCTGAACCAGCGCCCCATCCCGCTGCAGCTGGCGACGGGCCCGCTCAGTCCGCAGCGAGGTGGGCAGGGCCTGATGCAGCACCTGCTCGAGACTGAGGGTCTGGGCTGTTGCCGGTCGCGGCACCGACCCTCCCCACAGGGCCCCAAGGACGGCCATGGAAGCCAGGGGCCGGAGTCGCCGCATCAGGCCGGCACCCCGGGCCAGGCGAGGGACTCTCCATCGGATTCCGGGCGCTTCATCGGCGCTGACGACCTGTCGATGGGGGCGCGTATACGCTCCAAAAGTAGCTCAGGTGCCAGGCCTGCTTCCTCTACGATCTCAGTCGTATGGTCGTTCTCGGCCCTCTCCGGCCCGCCATGGCCTCTGCCACCTTCGGCCGGATCTACGCCCTCCTCCCCACCCTGCTGGTGGCAGGGGCGACCGGTGCATGGGCGCTGACGCCATCCATTCCGGTGATCGTGCGCGGGATGGGGGTGATGGCACCCCCCGATGCCCGCCGCAGCTTCTACGCCCGGGGCCCCGGCGAGGTCCAGGACCTCCGGGTGGCTGTCGGCGAACAGGTTCGATCAGGCCAGCTGCTGCTGACCCTCAGTCAGGTGGGCCAGAACGCTCCCGGGCCTGGGGCCGGCCCGGAGGCCAGCCCCCAGGCCACCACGGCCCGGCTGGAGGCGGTGACCCGTCGTCAAGCGGTGCTGAAGGTGCAGAGCCGCGCCCTCGACGACCACCAGCTGGCCCTGCAGGCTCGCCGGGCCCAGATCGAGGCCACCAACCGTCCGATCCGAAGCCAGCTCAACGCCCTGGAGAGCCTGCGCCAGGATGATGTGATCGCCCGATACAGCCCCCTCTGGGTCGGCGCCCAGGACCTGTGGCTGCGCAACAAGGCGGAGATCTCCTCGGTGGAGGCCCAGCAGGCCGACCTGCGCGTCCGCCGGGCCTCCCTGCATGCGGAGGCCGCCCTGCTGACGGCCGAACGGGCCAGCCTGGTGAGCAGCGAGCTGGCCCAGGACGTGTTCAGCCCCGTGACGGGCAGGGTGCTCGACCTTTCGGTGCTGCCGGGTCAGCCGGTGACGCCGGGCCAGCGCCTCGGCAGCATCGCCCTGGCCAGCCTGCGATCGGGTCGGGAGGCGGTGGTGCTGTTCACCGCCGCCGACGCCACCCGGCTGCAGGTGGGCGAGGAGGTGCAGCTCAATCCCCAGTTGCTCAGCCGTGACAGCTTCGGCAGTGCGGAGCAGCGCTACGGCCTGGTGGCCGGCCGGCTGGTGAGCCTCTCGCGGGAAAGTGTCAGCGCCGAAGAGGTGGCGGCCCGGCTCGGCAGCCGGGAGGAGGCCCTGAACCTGATGGCCAGTGCCCGGGAGCGCTCCTTCGGCGACGGCGGCGACCTGACCGCCCAGCTGCCGGGGCGGACTGGCACGCCGCTGGTGCTGGGGGTGGTGGAACTGGAGTCCGCGGCCACCCCCTCCGGGCTGCGATGGAGCCGCGGGAGTGGTCCGGTCGGCCCCCTGCCCACCCGAACCCCCGCCGAGGTGGAGGCCGAGGTGGAACGGCGCAGCCTGGTCAGCTACGTGGCGCCGTTCTGGCGCTGGCTGGCGGGGCTGCGATCGTGATCGATCGCCGCTCCCTGCTGGCTCCTTGGCGCCAGCCCCTGCCCTGGATCAGCCTGATGCTGCTGTTGCTTTGCCTGCGCAGCGACCCGCCGCGCCTGTGGTTCTGGCTGGCCTTACTGCTGATCAGCCTGGTGGTGGGCTTGGTCCGGGGCCTGGCCCAGCCGCGCCCATGATCGCCGGCGTGGAGGAGTCGGCGGCTCCCTTCCAGCGCTCCCTGCGGCTGGTGCTCTGCATCGGCCTGGCCGCGGGCCTCACCTGGTCGGTCTGCCACAGCTTCGGCCTGGGAGCGGCCACGCCCTACGGCGTGGTGATCGCCGCCCTGATGGTGCGCCCCCGCTTCGACCACTGGCCGAAGCCGGTGTTCCTGCTGCTGCCACTGGTGGTGGCGATCGGACTGGGGCTGGGCACCGGCCTGCGGCCCCTGCTGGAGGGCCCCCAGGTCTGGCAGTTCGCGGTGGTCACCGCCTGCGCCCAGCTGCTGGCTCAGGCCCTGCCCGACCGCCTGCTGGTGGTGCGCAACCTGCTGGCGATCCTGGCGGTGCTGCCGCTGCTCAGCACCGAGGCCACCTGGCTGGCCGCCTGGCGGCAGCTGCTGGCGGTGATCATCGGCATGGCCGTGGCGTTGGCGCTGCAGGCAGGCCTGCGGCTTCCCGGAGAAGGGGGCGGCGGCGCAGGGGAACCGGAACTCCCCCTGCCCTCCCGCAACCTCGGCCAGCGCTTCGCTGATCCTTTCTTCTGGCGCAAGCTGGTGGTGTCGATGCTGGCCCTGAGCATCGGCCTCGGCGTCGGGGCCGTCACACCCAAGTACCTCTACTTCGGTGTGGTGCTGCTGCTGAACGACAGCCTCGGCGCGACCCTGGGTCGGGTGCGCGACCGCATTGTGGGCGTCAGCCTGGGGGTGCTGATGCCCTGGCTCGTGTTCAACACCCTGGGGATCGACCCGGTGACGGTGGCGATCGTGATGGGTGGCACGACGGCCTTGCTGCTGCTGCTCGGCCTGGAGCCCCATCTGCGCACCGCCCTGATCTCCAGCGGGGTCACCTTTGTGGGCTACGGCGTCCTCACCGACTGGTATGTGCCCAGCCGCTGGCTGGACTATCTGATGGGCTCAGGCCTGGCCCTGTTGGTCTGCCTGCTGGTGCGGCCCGTCTCCGCCTTGCGCCGCTTCCGGGCCCTGGCCCAGGCCAGCCTTGCGAATCCCTGCCCGGAGGGCCTCACCCCAGACCTGGCGGCCCTGCTGCCGAGTGCCCTTGAGGAAGCCCGGGTCCTGGGCCAGGAGCCGGACATCCGCCGGCTGCTGCTGCGTCTGCAACCGGAGAAGGGAGGGTGAGCGGTCGCCGCGTGATGGCGCCATGCCACGACAGGTGACCGGAGCGGCCGGAGGCCGAGGGCGCTCGGTTAGGTTTCGCGGCTGACCTTCCGACCGGTCCCATGAGCGAATCCGCCCCCCTGCTGCTGCGCGCCGCCCGAGGTGAGCAGGTGGAGCGGCCTCCGGTCTGGATGATGCGCCAGGCGGGCCGCTACATGAAGGTCTACCGCGACCTGCGCGACCGCCATCCCGGCTTCCGGGAGCGCTCCGAGAACCCCGATCTCTCCTACGAGATCTCGATGCAGCCGTTCCACGCCTTCCGTCCGGACGGCGTGATCCTCTTCTCGGACATCCTCACGCCCCTGCCGGGCATGGGGATCGACTTCGACATCATCGAGAGCAAGGGACCGATCATCAAGCCCGCCATCCGCAGCCAGGCCCAGGTGGATGCCCTGCGTCCCCTGGACCCCGCCGCGGCCCTGCCCTTCGTGGGTGAGGTGCTGGGCCGGCTGCGGGCCGACGTGGGCAACGCGGCCGCCGTGCTCGGCTTCGTCGGCGCCCCCTGGACCCTGGCCGCCTACGCGGTGGAGGGCAAGAGCTCCAAGACCTATTCGGTGATCAAGGCGATGGCCTTCCAGGAGCCCGCCCTGCTGCACCGGCTGCTGGGCCACCTGGCCGATTCGATCGCCACCTACGTGCGCTACCAGATCGACAGCGGCGCCCAGGTGGTGCAGCTGTTCGATTCCTGGGCCGGTCAGCTGAGCCCGATCGACTACGACGTGTTCGCCGCGCCTTACCAGAAGCGGGTGATCGACCAGGTGAAGGCGACCCACCCCGACACCCCCCTGATCCTTTACATCTCCGGCAGCGCCGGCGTGCTGGAGCGCATGGCCGCCACCGGGGTGGACCTCATCTCCCTCGACTGGACCGTGGACATGGCCGACGGCTGTGCCCGCCTGCCCCAGCACCTGGGCGTGCAGGGCAATGTGGATCCCGGCCTGCTGTTCGGCACCCCCGAGGCCATCCGCGAGCGGATCCTCGACACGGTGCGCAAGGCCCGCGGCCGCCGCCACATCCTCAACCTCGGCCACGGCATCCTGCCCGGCACCCCCGAGGACAACGCCCGGGTCTTCTTCGAGACCGGCAAGGCCGTCAACGAGCTGCTGGGAGCCGCCGTTTGAGCACCGCCACCTCCGGGTCCCGGCGGATCCTGATCACCGGCGCCAGCGGCTGCGTCGGCCAGTACATCGCTGAAAACCTGCTGGCCAACAGCAACGCCCACCTGCTGCTGCTGGTGCGGGATCCCTCCAAGCTGAGCGCCGTCCCGGTCGACCACCCACGCGTGACCCTGCTGGTGGGCGATCTGCGCGAGCTGGGCCCCCACGCCGCCGCGATCGCCAGCGCCGACCGGATCATCCACACCGCCACCGCCTGGGGTGATCCGGAGCGGGCCCAGGCGGTGAACGTGGTGGCGGTGAAGGAGCTGCTGCGGCTCACCGATCCGGATCGCCTGCAGCAGGTGATTTATTTCTCCACCGCGAGCATCCTCGATCGCCGGCTGCAGCTGCTCCCCGAAGCGATGGCCTACGGCACCGAGTACATCCAGACCAAAGCCGCCTGCCTGCAGGACCTGGAGCGCCATCCCCTGGCGCCGAGGATCGTGGCCGTCTTCCCCACCCTGGTGTTCGGCGGCGCGGTGGGCGGCGCCGATCCCCATCCCACCAGCTACCTCACCGCCGGGCTGAAGGAGGCCCTGGGCTGGCTGTGGCTGGCCCGCTGGCTGCGCACCGAGGCCAGCTTCCACTTCATCCATGCCGCCGACATCGCCACCGTCTGCGCCCACCTGGCCACCACCCCCCACGGCCCCAATCCCGAGCCCGACCAGGGCCCGGTGCGACGGCTGGTGCTGGGCCAGGCGCCGATCACGATCAACGCTGCCGTGGCCGCCCTCTGCCGCTGGCGGCGGGTGTGGGTGCCCCCCATCGGGATCGATCTGCGCGGCTGGCTGATCGAGGGGCTGATCAAGCTGCTGCGCATCGAGGTGAACGCCTGGGACCGGTTCTCGATCCGGCAGCGCCACTTCGTGCACCAGCCCGTGAGCCCGCCCGAGCGCTTCGGCCTGGTTAGCTTCGCCCCCAGCCTTGACGCGGTGCTGGAGACGGCGGGGGTGCCGCACCGGGGCCGGATCGGGTAGCCCGCCCGGGCCGCCGCCAATTGTTGCGAATGTGTCGGAGGCCCCCACCGGGGGGCGGCCGTTGCCTAATTTATGACCGTTGCAAGTGCCATCCGGCACCTTCCGTTGCACCTCCCCATGCGTCGTCTTCTTTCCCTCTTCGCTCTCTGCCTGGCGCTGGTGCTGGGTGCGGCCCCGAGCTTCGCTGCCGATGTGGCCCACGGCGGCCAGATCTTCTCCGCCAACTGCGCCGCCTGCCACATGGGCGGCGGAAACGTGGTCAACGCCGAGCGCACCCTCAAGGCCGATGCCCTGGCCTCCTACCTGGCCGACTACGACGGCGGCCACGAAGCCGCCATCGCCTACCAGGTGACCAACGGCAAGAACGCCATGCCCGCCTTCGGAGGCAAACTCAGCGAGGCTGATATCGCTGACGTGGCGGCCTATGTCGAGGACATGGCTTCCAAGGGCTGGGCCTGATCCACCCCGGCAGCCCCTCCCGCCGATCGTCCCGAGCCCCGGCATGGCCGGGGCTTTTTTGTGGCCATCGCGACGGGGGGTCCCGCCTGCGGGCTCAGGCGAGGTCGCGGCGGGCGGCCAGCACCGCGAGGTACAGCTCCTCGGGAACCTCTCGGATGTCGTACTCCGAGGGCAGCATCCCGTGCACGTGGCGGTGCACGACCCGCCAGCAGTCCCGCTCCGGCTCGGAACCGCCGCCGAGCTCCAGGGAGGCGCGGGCCAGTCCGGCCACCAGGGCCTGGTCGTCGGCGGGAGAAGGCATGGCCATCGGGATGGCTGAGGGCGCCCGGGGAAGGGAGAATGGGGGCTCAGCCGAGCTCCCATCATGGCGATCCCCACCACCGCAGAGCTGCTGGGCGCTCTGCTGGCGGGACTGGTCCCCCTGGGAGGGTGGCCGGCCCTGGCGCAGTCCGCCTCCCCCAGCCAGCCCCTGATCATCGACAGCCGGCCGGGTCTCGCGCCGCCCCCCTGTCCACTGGTGGTGCCCCGACGCGACGTTCTCCTCCAGCCGCTGCGGATCCACCCCTCCCAGGTGCCCCAGAAGAACAGCATTGGCTGTCTCTCGGCGGCCGATGCGCTCTACGGCCCGGACGGCTGCCCCAGGCAGCTCTGCGGCCAGCAGCGCGGCTTTCAGGTGCCCCTGCCCGCTCCGGGGCAGCTCTGAGCGCCTGAGCCTCCCGGGGTACGGCCCGCCCACCATCAGCGGTACGGCCCCCGCACCTCCGGGGAGGAGGGCCGAACGCCTCGGTTCGGTCCTCCCACTCGGCCGATCCCGGCCGGATTCATACGTTGGCTTCAGTCACCGACCGAAGGGAGAACGTCATCCATGCATCCCACCGCCGAACTGTTCACCGAAAAGGCCTGGGGCGCCGTGGTCGCCTCCCAGCAGCTGGCCCAGCAGCGGCGCCAGCAGCAGATGGACAGCGAGCACCTCTTCGCCGCCCTGCTGGCCCAGCAGGACCTGGCCAGCCGGATCCTGGAGAAGGCCGGTGTGGATCTGGGGGTCCTGGGCCAGAAGCTGGAGGCCTTCATCGCCGCCCAGCCCAGCCTGGCCACCGCCCCCGACAACGTCTACCTGGGCAAGGGGCTCAACGCGGTGCTGGACCGGGCCGAGGCCCTCAAGAAGGTGTTCCAGGACAGCTACATCGCCGTGGAGCACCTGGTGCTGGCCCTGGCCGGCGATGACCGCTGCGGCCGCCAGCTGCTCTCCCAGGCGGGCGCCGATGGGGCGAAGATCAAGGAGGTCGTTCAGTCCATACGGGGCAGCCAGCGTGTGACCGATCAGAACCCGGAGGGCACCTACGAATCCCTCGAGAAATACGGCCGCGACCTCACCGCCGCCGCCCGCGACGGCAAGCTCGATCCGGTGATCGGCCGCGACGAGGAGATCCGCCGCACCGTGCAGATCCTGTCGCGTCGCACCAAGAACAACCCGGTGCTGATCGGCGAGCCCGGCGTCGGCAAGACGGCGATCGTGGAAGGGCTGGCCCAGCGGATCGTCAACGGCGACGTGCCCCAGGCCCTGCAGAACCGCCAGCTGATCGCCCTCGACATGGGCGCCCTGATCGCCGGCGCCAAGTACCGCGGCGAGTTCGAGGAGCGCCTCAAGGCCGTGCTCAAGGAGGTCACCTCCAGCGAAGGCCAGATCATCCTGTTCATCGACGAGATCCACACCGTGGTGGGGGCCGGCGCCACCGGCGGCGCCATGGACGCGAGCAACCTGCTCAAGCCGATGCTGGCCCGCGGCGAACTTCGCTGCATCGGCGCCACCACCCTCGACGAGCACCGCCAGCACATCGAGAAGGACCCGGCCCTGGAGCGCCGTTTCCAGCAGGTGTTCGTCGACCAGCCCACGGTGGAGGACACGATCTCGATCCTGCGGGGCCTCAAGGAGCGCTACGAGGTGCACCACGGCGTCCGCATCGCCGACAACGCCCTGGTGGCCGCCGCCGTCCTCAGCAGCCGCTACATCGCCGATCGCTTCCTGCCCGACAAGGCCATCGACCTGATGGACGAATCGGCGGCCCGCCTGAAGATGGAGATCACCTCCAAGCCGGAGGAGATCGATGAGCTCGACCGCCGCATCCTGCAGCTGGAGATGGAGAAGCTCTCCCTGGGGCGCGAATCGGACGCCGCCAGCCGCGACCGGCTCGAGAAGCTGGAGAAGGAACTGGCCGACCTGGCCGAGCAGCAGAGCAGCCTCAACGCCCAATGGCAGAAGGAGAAGGGCTCGATCGACGAGCTCTCCGCCATCAAGGAGGAGATCGAGCAGGTGCAGCTGCAGGTGGAGCAGGCCAAGCGCAACTACGACCTCAACAAGGCCGCCGAACTGGAGTACGGCACCCTGGCGGAGCTCAACAAGAAGCTGGCCGCCAAGGAAGGCGAGCTCCGCGCCCATGCCGGCGAGAAGAACCTGCTGCGCGAGGAGGTCACCGAGGACGACATCGCCGAGGTGATCGCCAAGTGGACCGGCATTCCGGTGAGCAAGCTGGTGCAGTCGGAGATGGAGAAACTGCTGCATCTCGAGGATGAACTGCACACCCGGGTGATCGGCCAGGACCAGGCCGTCACGGCGGTGGCCGATGCCATCCAGCGCTCGCGCGCCGGCCTGAGCGATCCGAACCGACCCATCGCCAGCTTCCTGTTCCTCGGCCCCACCGGTGTCGGCAAGACCGAGCTCTCCAAGGCCCTGGCCTCCCAGCTGTTCGACAGCGAGGAGGCGATGGTGCGCATCGACATGAGCGAATACATGGAGAAGCACGCCGTGTCGCGGCTGATCGGAGCCCCTCCCGGCTACGTGGGCTACGAGGAGGGCGGCCAGCTCACCGAGGCGGTGCGCCGCCGTCCCTACGCGGTGATCCTGTTCGACGAGGTGGAGAAGGCCCACCCCGATGTGTTCAACGTGATGCTGCAGATCCTCGATGACGGACGCGTCACCGATGGCCAGGGCCGCACGGTGGACTTCACCAACACGGTGCTGATCCTCACCAGCAACATCGGCAGCGCCTCGATCCTCGATCTGGCGGGCGATCCGGCCCGCTACGGCGAGATGGAGAAGCGGGTCAACGACGCCCTGCGCAGCCACTTCCGGCCGGAGTTCCTCAACCGCCTCGACGAATCGATCATCTTCCGCAGCCTGCGGGAAGACGAACTGCGTCAGATCGTGGAGCTGCAGGTGCGGCGCCTCGCCCACCGGCTCGAGGAGCGCAAGCTGGCCCTGCGCGTCGACGGCGAAGCGCTCGACTGGCTGGCCGCCGTCGGCTACGACCCGGTGTACGGCGCCCGGCCGCTCAAGCGGGCCATCCAGCGGGAACTGGAGACGCCGATCGCCAAGGCGATCCTGGTGGGCACCTTCCCGGCCGGCAGCACCATCGCGGTGGATGTGGAGGCCGAGCGGCTGCGCTTCCGCCCGGCCGAACCGGCCGAGATCCAGCCCGTGGCGCCGGCGATGGCGGGCTGACGGTTCGACGGTGTGCGCGGGGGCAACGTGGGTGATGGGGAAACGGCTGAAGCGGCTGGTGGCCCGGCTGCGCCTTTACTGGCTGGCGGCGCGGCTGTATGAAACCTGGCAGCTGCTGGCCCGTCCCCACAACCACGGCGCCCTTGTGGCGATCTGGCACCAGCGGCGCCTGCTGCTGGTGCAGACCAGCTACCGCCACGGCCTGGGGCTGCCGGGAGGGGGGCTGGAGCGACGGGAAACGGCGCGGCAGGCGGCGGTGCGGGAGCTGGCCGAGGAGCTGGGGCTCAAGGTGTCGCTGGACGAACTGCTGGATCCCTGGCAGATCACCGAGACCTCAGCACGCGGCAAGAACAGCGTGACGATCTACACGCTGCGGTCGACACAGGAGCCGGCGATCGGACTCGACGGCCTCGAGCTGGTGGCGTACCACTGGCTGACGACCCAGGAGGCGCTGGGCCGGCCACTGGTCAGCCATGTGCGGGAGTATCTGATCGAGAAGGGCTGAGATCAGCCAGCCCAGACGTCGGCCAGTTCGATCTGCAGGTCGGGGAACAGCGGTGCGGCATCGAGAAGCTGGGCGGGGGCGATGCGCTGCGGGGTAGCGGCAGCGGCTGACCAGATCTCCACGGCCTGCTCGGAAGGGATCAGCAACCAGCCGAGCTGGGCGCCGTTGGTGCGGTAAAGCTCCATCTTCTGGCGCAAAGCAGAGAGCCCGCGGGGGCCGTCGTCTGAGGGACTGGCCAATTCCACCACCAGATCGGGGCAGAGGGGAGCAAAGCCGCGTCGCTGCTCGGGGGTGAGGGCGGACCAGCGGTCGAGGAGTAGCAGGGAGGCGTCGGGACTGAGAACAGAACCATCGGGGAGGAGGAAGCCGCTGGAACTGTCGAACAGCTTGAGCGCCAGGCCGCTGCGGCGGATCGCCAGCGCCAGCAGCACCAGCAAGGCGCAGTTGCGGGCGCCGGTTTCACTGCCCGTGGGGGTCATGGCGATGAGTTGACCGTCGGCGGTCAGTTCGAGAACTGCATCGGGATTCGCCTGGCACACCAGGGCGAACTGCTCCGGGCTCAGGCGCAGACCCCAGGGCAGGACCAGCGGCTCCAGAACCGAAACGTAGGAACTGTGGGGTGGTGCAAGGGTCATGCATCAAATTCCCGTTGTTTCCATCCTGCCCTGCAGGCCATAAACAACCGTAGCGGCGCTCTCCAGCAGGGCCTGCCGAAGCCCGTCGCTGCCCTCTGGGGTTCCCCCGTCACACACCCCCTCGATGAACACACGACACCGCCCCACGCCCGTGCAGAGGCTATGGACACGCCTGGCAGCCGGATCCACCGATTCCCTGCCGGCACGGCTGCCAGATCTGGCGCTGGGAGCGGCTCAGCAACATCGACTGAGCCTGATCACGCCGAGCCGTGACCCTGGGCGGCCCTCACGCGGCCAGCGCCTCGCTCAGGGCAGGATTGGCGTGCCAGCTCCAGGCCCCCTCCCGGACCGCCTCGATGCCCAGCTCGGCCCGCAGCTCCTCCAGGTTCTGCTCCATCCGCTCCTCCCAGATCACCGGGAACATGAGCCTGGTCTCGACGCCGATGCGCAGACCCTTGCTGATCATGCCGAAGGCGTAGCTGGCGGTGCGCGCCTGCTCCGCTGGCGTTTCCAGTTCGTCGATCGGGGTGTCGTTGCGGAACCAGTTGAGCAGAAGCGCCATCATGTCGGTGAAGGCCAGGCCAGGATGGGAGAACTGGGCGACGCTCATGCTGATGACACCGAGTCCTCCGAAATTGTCGAGACTGAAGCCGCTGATGATGTGATGGATGTCATGGGTGGCGTAGACCCGATAGTTGATGTAATCAGCGTCGGTTTCCAGGTTGGCGTAGAAATCGGGGCCGGGGAAGAAGATGATGTCGTGGCCCATCGCGCCCAGCGCCGTGGCGTAGGTGTTGCCAAGGGTTCCCTTCGGAAGGGCCCGCAGTGCGGCCGCGTCATAGGGGCCGCTCAGCCGGCGCTGCACGATCAGGGCCGTGGTGGCCGGTCCCACCCCAGCAGGGCCCTGCAGACCTGCATCGAGCGCGACTGGCGCAGCCGGTGGGAGAGCAGGAAGACATTGCTGGCGGAGGCACCGGCTCCGGCGGCCAGATCGGCAAGTTCAAGAAACGCGTGGATGTTTTCCTCGGTGGTGATCCGATAGAGGTAGCGGAATCCCATGGGTGCGGGGCGGGGGGAGCACCCAGGGAAGCTAGACGCGGTGCCATCGGCGGCCCACCGGGCCGTCCCGCAACGGTGCCATGGAGAAGCGGTGGCAGGGGGCCCTGAGCCCTCCGGCCGGAGTTCCTCAACCGGCCGGAGGGAAGTCCATTCAGGAACTCAGTCGAATCCGCCTGCGGATCCTGCGGGAGACACCGAAGGCGGCACCGAGCCCGAAAACGGGGAGGGGGCCCGGAACGCTTGAGACCGATCCCTCCTCAGCGACATAAACACCCGCCCAGCTGAGGCTGTCCGCCTCCGTTTCACCTTCGAGAGCCATGCTGGCCGCGAACGCGATACGGCCGTTGCGGAAACCATCCCGTTCGACTCCCACGGCCACGATCGGGATTCCCGTGGCCGCCGGATCGATCAGCCCCCCATCCATGCCGGTTTCCACGATGGTGCGAATGTCGGGAGTTCCATCGGTTTCCGCGGCATAGAGGCCGGACATCACCTCCGTGAAGACGGACTCCATCTCATCCACTGGACCGAGCTCGATGCCCTTGAAGGCGAGGCTGTCCTCATCGAGGGCCAGGAAAGCGGAGGAGCGCCAGCGGGCCAGCTCCTGGTCGCCTTCCTCGTCCCCCCCTTCCCCAACCCCCGGTGGACGTCCGGAGAAGTTCCAGGACAGGAAGGACGAGAACTGTTCACCGGTGCTGGCGATCAGCTTGGTGAGGCTGGTGGCGATATCGGTGACGAAGATGCCCTGATGGCGTGGAACTTCGAACTGGAAGTTGCCGTTGCCGACCCCACCGGCATCGGGGTCGGCGGATTGCTGCTGGCAGTACTGCAGCCTCGAGGCATTGCCCGATGCAGCACAGGAGACCTGCTGGGTGATGGTCTCGGTGCCCCACGCGCCCCAGTAGGCCACGGAGCGACCATGGAAGGAGAGGACTTCGCCGATGTTGGTGAGCCCACCGGCATCCGTCAGATCCTTGAGGCCACCGATACCGGCCAACGGGGTGAGGGACGTGGGATCCCCGAGCAGCGAGGACAGATAGATACCACCGACCGAGGGGGCCGCTTCGTTGTCCACACCGAGGAACACGGCCTTGTTCATCGCCGCGCTCGGGGGAGCGGTGGATCCAAAGTTACGATTCTGGGAATCATCAGGAATCATCGTGGTGCTATCGGCGATGAGACGGACAGGCGCCACTCCACCCTCGGCCAGAAGCTCGCGAAGATACACTCCCGTTCTGCCCACGCCCTGGGCATCGGTCCAGTTTCCCTTGAAGACCACCGTGTTGCCGGTCACCGAGGGGGCACCCGGAAACTGATCGAACTTCAGGCCTGTCTCACCGGTGGAAGTCGGCACGCTGAAGTAGTTGAACGTATCCAGTGCTCCGAGTTGACTGGCTCCGGTGATCAGGCTACCCGATGGGTTGCTGTAGATCCCCGACGTTCCCAGCGAGCCATCCGGCGACTGCCAGACAGGGCTGGACTGACCACGGAAGGCAACGGTGGTCCAAGCCGTCAGATCGATGCGCGGGAACGAGGGGAACTCGGTGAAGGTCGCATCCGTGTTGTTCGGAGCCGGAACGGGACCTCCACGCGTTGCGATCGAAAAAATCGGCCTGGGCAGGGCACTATCGAGGAGATCACGAGTGAAGATTCCCGTGGCAGGCTGGCCTCCACTGGCACCACCCCGGCCCCTGGCCCGGAAGACCACAAGGCCGGAGCCATTGATGGAGGGTGGGTTGTAGGCATTGAACAGACTCGAGGTGCCGGGAATCAGGTCGGCATTATTAGCCACCGTCTTGAACTGAAATGGGGCCGCCTGCGCAGATGTGGTGAGCGGGAAAGTGGCCAGAGTTCCGCCGACGAGAGTGCCGCCGAGAAGGCAGGCCGCGCGAATGATTCTCTCTCCCCCGAGTCGGATGGAAGTAGAGGAACGGGATCGCAGCATGGAAAATCCAAGGCAGCAATCACCGGATCATCACAGATGTACCGCTGATATGGCCGACGCTTCAACAAATCGTCGTGTTCACCAGGGCATCGATCCGCCGCGCCAGCGCCACATCCAGATCCGACAGACCGCCGGTGTCGTGGGTGGTGAGGTTGATCGTCACCCGGTTCCAGACGTTGCACCACTCCGGGTGGTGACCCATCGCCTCCGCCGCCAGGGCCACCCGGGCCATGAAGCCGAAGGCGGCGGAGAAATCGGCGAAGCGCAGTTCGCGGTGCAGCTTGCCCTCCCGCAGCGTCCACTGCGGCAACTCCTGCGGCAGGGCGTCGATCTGGGCGGGGGTCAGCGGTCGGGCGGCCATGGCGGGCAGGGGGAAGGGGTCATTCGCCGACCAGGTGCAGGGTGAGGCTGCGGCGGTGGGGTCGGGCGCGGTGCTCCCACAGATACACCGCCTGCCAGGTGCCGAGCAGCAGCCGGCCCGACTGGAAGGGGAGCACCAGGCTGGTGCAGGTGAGGGCGGTGCGGATGTGGGCAGGCATGTCGTCGGGGCCTTCGTCGTCGTGCACCCAGGGGCGCCGCTCCCCCTGGCCGCTCAGGGGCCGCACCCCCTCGGGGGGCACCAGGGCCCGCAGGAAGGCGGCCAGATCGACCAGCACCCTCGGGTCCGCGTTTTCGTTCACGGTCAGGGAGCAGGAGGTGTGGAGGCTGGCGATGGTGGCGGTGCCGAGCGTCAGGCCGCTGGCGGCGATCAGGCCGTTGAGGGCTTCGGTGATGTCATCGAAGCCCTCCCCCCGGGTGGTGACCTGCAGGCGCTTCAGGCTCTGGCGCAACATCCCTGCCCCGCCTCCATGGCTGCCGATGGCACCCATCCCTAGCCAGGGAACGGACGATCAGACCGCGGCTGGAGCCACAGGCTCGCCCGGCAGGGCGTCGATGGTGGTCAGGCGGCAGGCCTGGGGATCCCAGAGGATGTAGCTGAAGCAGCCGGGGATGTCCGCCAGGGACAGCCGCCGCACGCCCCCCAGCAGGTGGGCGTTGCGCTCCTGGCAGGCCCGCAGCCGGTAGTTGGGGATCCGCGAGGAGAGGTGGTGGATGGCGTGGCAGCCGATATCGGCGGAGAACCAGTTGAACAGCGGCGGCAGTTCCAGGTCGCTGGTGCCTTCCAGCACCCCCGTCATCTCGCTCCAGCCGGAGGTGCCATGGGCATAGGAGCCGGGGAAGTTGTGCTGCACGAAGAAGATGCAGATGAAGATCGCCGCCGCACAGGCCATCACCGGGGCATAGAGCGACCAGAAGGGGCCCGCCCCGAGCCAGCGGGCCATCAGCCACCAGGAGACGAGCACGGCGACGTTGTTGGCCAGCAGGTGGCGGAACTCCTCCTGGGTGTACCAGTGCCGAGAGCGATAGCTGGAGAGGATCCGGCCCGGGCCCATCGGCTCGGGGCTGCGCAGGCAGGCGGCAAGATGGGGGAAGAAGCCCCCCACCCCAAGCAGCAGGGCCAGGCGGGGCTTGATCACCAGGTAGAAGAAACCGCCTGGGAACAGCATCAGCGGGTGGCGCAGCACGCCGTAAAAGCGTTGCTGGCCGGAGCTGAGAGCGGCGAAGGCTCCCGTGGTGATGAGGGCCGAGGGGCCCTGGTACTTCTCCCAGTCGCCGTTGTGCCGGTGGTGGTAGTCATGGCCCCGCGACCAGGGGTACTGGGGAATGGCACTGAGCACGCCGAGCAGGAAACCGACCACCTGATTGGCCCGCCGATGGCGGAACAGGGAGTCATGGCCGCAGTCGTGCATCAGGGAGAAGCAGCGCGCCAGCAGCAGCACCATCAGCGCCAGGGTGGGCGCCAGCAGCAGGGGAGCATGGGCAATGCTCCAGGCGGCGACCCACCAGAGGGCGGCGTAGGGAACCACGGTGTTGGCGATCTGCCAGGAGGCCCGAAGATTCGAACGGTCCATGAACGGCTTCAGTTCGAAATCGGCCCGAATGGGCTGACGAACCGATCTCCCCCCAGGGGAACACGCTGCAGCGTTCTCATCCCTCCCGGCCTTCGTTGCTGAGGGGAGGGCGTTCGGGACGGCCGGCACGCTGTCAGGCAGGGCGCTGGAGGAAAAACCCTGCGACAATGGAAAGGTTCGTAATCTCGAAAAGCCTAGTCAGGGATCGGCGCCCTCGATCGGCCTCAACCCGAAGGAAATCTTAATAGAGTTCCATAGCCGAGGTTCAGGCACACCGGCACAGCTGTATGGAAATGGTGCGGCCTCGAGATCCCTCCAAGGTCGATCTGATCGTCGTGGGCAGCGGTCTGGGAGGGCTCTGCGCCGGGGCCATCGCCGCCCGCCACGGGCTGGAGGTGCTGGTGCTGGAGGCCCACACCACCCCCGGCGGCGCAGCCCATGGATTCCGGCGCGGTCCCTTTCACTTCGAATCCGGCCCATCGCTCTGGAGCGGCCTGGGCCGGTGGCCCAGCACCAACCCCCTGACCCAGGTGCTGCGGGCGGTGGGGGAAACCCTCCCGGTGGCCACCTACCGCGACTGGGGGCTGCTGCTGCCCGAGGGAACGCTGCGGGTGGGGGTGGGGCAGGCCCCCTTCCTGGCCCTGCTTCGCGATCTGCGCGGCCCGGCGGTGGCGGCCGAGTGGGACCGTTTCCTCACGGCCCTGCGGCCCAGCTGCGAAGCGGCCCGCTCCCTGCCGCTGCTGGCTCTGCGGCCCGGGGCGGGTCTGGCCACCACCCTCGGCGGCGGCAACGCCCTGCGCCTGCTGGGCCAGGCGGGCCGGCTGGCGGCCCTGGGGGGTGCCTTCGGGCCGATCGTCCGCCGACACCTGGGCGATCCGTTCCTGCTCCACTGGGTCGACCTGCTCTGCTTCCTGATCTCCGGGTTGCCCATGGACCAGACCAGCGCCGCCGCCATGGCGACGCTGTTCGGCGAGTGGTTCGAGCCCGAGGCCTGCCTCGACTACCCCATCGGCGGCAGCGCGGCCGTGGCGGCGGCCCTGGTGCGCGGAATGGAGCGCCATGGCGGCCGGCTGCGGACGGGGGCGGCGGTGGCCGAGATCCTGGTGGAGCACGGCAGGGCGGCGGGCGTCCGCCTCGCGAACGGGGAGCGCCGCGAGGCGGCTCGCGGCGTGATCGCCAACACCAGCCCCTGGGACCTGCTCAGCCTGCTGCCGGAGGCGGCGGTGCCGTCGCGCTGGCGGCGGCGCCAGGCGGACACCCCGGCCTGCGCCGGTTTCCTGCACTGGCACCTGGCCCTGCGGGGGGACGACCTCGACCACCTGCCGATCCACCATGTCTGGGTGGGCGACTGGAAACGGGGCATCGGGGCCGAACGCAACATGGTGGTGCTCTCCATGCCCTCCCTTCTCGATCGGTCCTGCGCCCCAGCGGGGCACCAGGTCCTGCACGGCTACACCCCCGCCAACGAACCCTGGGAGCTGTGGCGGGGGCTGGAGCGGGGCAGCGTCGCCTACGAGGCCCTGAAGCGGGAGCGCTGCGCCGTCTTCGGGGAGGCGCTCGCCCGGGTGCTGCCCGATTGGCGGGAGCGGGTGGTGCTCGAACTGCAGGGCACCCCCCTCACCCACCGCCACTACCTGCGAATGCACCAGGGCAGCTACGGTCCGGCATGGTCGGCCAGCGCAGGCCCCTTCCCCGGTGGCTCCACCCCGGTCGAGGGGCTGGTGCTCTGCGGCGCCGGCGTGTTCCCGGGCATCGGCGTGCCGCCGGTGGCGGTGAGCGGCGCCATGGCCGCCCACCGTTTCGTGGACGCGCGTCGGCAGAGGCGGCTGCTGGAGGAGATCGGCCTGGCGGCGGCCTAGAAGCGACGCAGGGCCTGGTTGCCCAGCAGCACCTCCCTCAGCAGCAGCAGCACCGCCGTCATCAGCGAGCCCATCGCCAGCACGAAGAGCAGGGCCATCAGCGGGGTGAGATCGATCGTGGCCAGGGTGCTGAGAAACAGCACCACCACCACGGTGGCCACCAGAAGAAAGCTGTTGGCGGCGCAGGCGAAGGCCCGGGAGGCCAGGGTCATCCGGCGGCGGTGGAGCGTCAGTTCCTCCTGCAGCTCCCGCCGCTGGGCCACCGTGGCGGAGCCGTCCCGCTCCTTGAGCAGCCGGGCCCGATCGATGATGCGGGCCAGCCGGGTGGTGATCACCCCGAGCAGACCACTGATGCCCGCCAGCAGGAACACCGGTGTGACCGCCAGCCGGATCGTCTCCGCCAGACCGCCCGATGGCTGGGTGGCCACGAGGGGGACCAGGGGCAAGGATCCGCAGCGAGGGAGACGAATGTAGGGCGCGGATCCCTGCCACCCTGGCGCTGCGTTCCGTTGTCCGACGCCCGCCATGACCACGATCACCTGCCGCTACGAGGGAGGGCTGCGCTGCGCGGCGGAGCACGCCCCATCGGGGTCCCGGCTGATCACCGATGCTCCGGTGGACAACCAGGGCCAGGGGCAGGCCTTCTCCCCGACCGACCTGGTGGCGACGGCCCTGGCCACCTGTCTGCTCACGGTGATGGGGATCGTGGCCGAACGCCGGGGGATCCCGCTGGAGGGCGCGCGGGTGCGGGTGGAGAAGGGCATGAGCAGCAGCGGCGAGCGCCGCATCGCCCTGCTGGAGGCCTGGATCGATCTGCCGCAGGGTCTCGATGGCGGGCAGCGGGAGGCGCTGATCCAGGCCGGCGAGCGCTGCCCTGTGAAGGTCAGTCTGGAAGGCTGCGTGCCGATGCGGCTCCATTGGCTTCCGGCGGCGGACACAGTGTGACCCCCACCTCCAGCTGCTCGAAGGGGGCGGCGGGATCCTCCGGCACGAGCAGCACCATGGTGCTGGCGGAAGGGAGGGTCTCGGGCTGCTCCTGGAGGATGTCCAGGGCCACCATCGTCTTGCGCCACTGGAGGATCTTGCCCTCCAGCAGAGCCACGAAGTCGTCGCAGCTCCAGCGGGCACCCTCCCCGCGGCAGGGGTAGCGCTCGAGCACATCGAGGATCTCCATCTCCTGCAGCGGCGGAGACGCGGCCGGATCCCAGACCAGCAGAGCATTGCCATCCAGGGCATTGGCCTCCAGCAGGCTCGCCTCACTGGCCAGGAGGTTGTCGAGGGCCATCTCCTCGTCGTCACGCTCGATGGCGGTGAGCAAGGCTTCGAGCACCAACTGGGTGTCGTCATCGAGCCGATCGCAGTGGACCGTGAGCAGGCCGGTCACCGCCCGCTCAATCTCCCCGAGCGACAGCACCATGGTCAGGGCGTGCAGGATCGCGCTGAGCACGTCGCCGGTGTCGCCGTCGGCGGGCTGGCCCTCCAGGGCCAGGTCGGGATCGGCCATGAACCGTTCGATGGCGGCGAGCACCAGGGCCTGCTCCGGGGAGGGGGGATGCATCGATCCTGCGCCGGGAGGGTGTTTCACCACCATGGCGCCACCGTCCGCCGGCGGGGACGGACGTCCTCCGATCCGCATCGGGTCCGGCCCGGGGCCAGCATGGCGCCACCGGCGCGACCGACCCCCATGCCTGCAACGGCTCCGGCCCTCGACCAGCTCCAGCGGCACCTGCACACCACCCGCCTGCTGGGCTCGATCAGCAGCACCCTCTACTACGACCAGAACACGGTGATGCCCGCCGGCGGGGCCCCCTGGCGCGGCGAACAGCTGGCCCTCCTGGCCTCCCAGCTCCACGAACGCCAGAGTAGTGACGCCTACGCCGATCTGGTGGCGGCGGCGGAAGCCGAGCTCGACGGGGACGCCCCACCGGAGCGACGCCGCAATCTGCAGCTGCTGCGGCTGGAGCTGAACCGTCAGCGCTGCCTCGATCCGGCCCTGGTCACCGCCCTGGCCCGGGCCCAGTCCCACGGCAATGCCATCTGGCAGGAGGCGCGGGCGGCCAATACGTTTGCCACCTTCGCCCCGGCGCTGCGGGAGCTGATCCGGCTGCGGCGCGAGCAGGCCGGCCAGCTGGCGGGCGCCGAACCGGTGGCCCGCAGTCCCTGGGAGATCCTGGCCCAGCCGTTCGAGCCCGACGTCGGCAAGACCCGGCTGACGGACCTGTTCGCTCCGCTGGCGGCGGAGCTGCCCGCTCTGCTGGAAACGGTGGCGGCAGCTCCGGCCGCCCCAGCGCCCCAGCCGTTCGAGCTGGAGGAGCGTCTGCAGGAGCAGCTCTGCAGCGAGCTGCTCGACAGCTGGGGCTACGACGCCAGCCGCTGCCAGCGGTCCCGCTCCGCCCACCCGTTCTCCTGCACCGTCGGCCCCCAGGATTTCCGCATCACCACCCGGGTGGTGGGGGGCCAGCCGTTCTCGGCCTTCCTGGCCACCGCCCACGAATGGGGCCATTCCCTCTACGAGCAGGGCCTGCCCCGCAGCGACGACCACTGGTTTCCCTGGCCCCTTGGGGAGGCCACCTCGATGGGGGTGCATGAATCCCAGTCCCTGTTCTGGGAATGCCGGGTGGCCCGCAGCCGGGCCTTCGCCGAACGCTGGCATCCGCGCTTCCGCCGTGGCCTGGCCACCGACCCCTGGGGAGGGCCCTTCGGCTTCTGGCGGGCCCTCAATCCCCTGCGGCCGGGCCTCATCCGGGTGGAGGCCGACGAGCTGAGCTACGGCCTCCACATCGTGCTGCGCTTCGAGCTGGAGCTGGCTCTGCTGGAGCAGGAGATGCCGGTGGAGGAGCTGCCCTCCACCTGGAACCGCCGCATGCAGGACCTGCTGGGGCTGCAGCCGGCCAGGGACACCGAGGGCTGCCTGCAGGACATCCACTGGGCCGAGGGACTGTTCGGCTACTTCCCCTCCTATGCCCTCGGCCACCTGATCAGCGCCCAGATCTCGGAGGCCCTCGAGCAGGAGATCGGCTCCATCGAGGCGCTGGTGGCTGCGGGGCAGACGGCCGCTCTCCAGGACTGGCTCGCCAGGACCATCTGGCCCCTGGGCCGTTCGGTGAACGCCGAGGAGCTGGTGGAGCGGGTGACGGGCCGGCCCCTGGGCGCCGGGCCGTTCCTCACCTACCTGCGCGCGAAGGTCGGCCAGCTGACCGGAGCGGGCTGATCGCTGTGGGCTGATCGGGGCTGCCGCCAGCGGGGTGGGGGACGGGGCCCGCTGCCTAAGATGCCGCTGCTGAGAAACCTCCACCATGGCGAACATCGACCACGCCCCCAGCCGCATCATGCTGAACCTGCTGCATGTGCTGCCGGCCTTCGCCGATGAGGCCGAGCTGCGGCTTAACGCCATCGTGGAGCTCAACTCGAACACCATCAACAAGTACGAACTGATCACCGAAACCGGCCATCTGAAGCTGGACCGCGTCGGCTATTCCTCCCTCGCCTACCCCTTCGCCTACGGCTGCATTCCCCGTACCTGGGACGAGGATGGCGATCCCCTCGACATCGAAATCGTCGGCGTCACCGAGCCGCTGGTGCCCGGCAGCCTGGTGGAGGCGCGCATCATCGGCATCATGTGCTTCGACGACGGCGGAGAGGTGGACGACAAGGTGATCGCCGTGCTGGCCGACGACAAGCGCATGGAGCACATCACCAGTTACACCCAGCTGGGGGAGCACTGGCTGAAGGAAACCCAGTACTACTGGGAGCACTACAAGGATCTGAAGAAGCCCGGCACCTGCCGGGTCAACGGCTTCCATGACACTGGCGAGGCCGTGCGCATCATCAAGGAATGCGAAGATCGCTATCTTTCCGCCGTTGACCCGCGGCTGGTCGACTGACGACCACCGGCCATCACCGGCCCATCGCCGGCCCACCGACGTCGCGGCCCCTCCGCTCCCGCTCCACCCATGTCGCGCTCCCTCGTTCTGTCCCTGCTCCTGACCACCGGCTGGGGGGCCGCCATGGTGACGGCCGCCTCAGCCGTGGAGGCGCCGGTGCTGACGCCAGCGCCCGCCACCGCTCCCGGCGGCGGGACGCCGGCTGCCACTCCCGCCCCGGCCCCGGAGAAGGCCGCCGTGACCAGCACCCGCGAGATCGTGCTGGAGCTGGGCAAGCGCACCATCAGCCTGCGGGACAACGGCAAGGTGCTGGGCAGCTGGCCCGTGGCCATCGGTGACTCCCGCACCCCCACCCCCAAGGGCCGCTTCCTGGTGGAGACCAAGGTGGCGAACCCCCAGTACCAGAGCACCGTGAGCGGCAAGGTCAATCCCACCCAGGGCCCCAATGGCCCCCTGGGTGATCGCTGGATCGGCTTCAAGCGCAGCGGCCCCAACCAGTACGGCATCCACGGCACCCCCAGCGCCTGGGCCTGGACCGTCACCTCCCGCTCCGCCGTGACCAACGGCTGTGTCCGGATGCTTACGCCCCATGTGCGCGCCCTGTTCGATCAAGTGGAGGTGGGAACACCGGTGGTTGTCAAACCCTGATCACCGCAAGGCAAGACCCCACGACCGGGAGCGACCGAAGAGATTCTGGAGATTGTTCCGGAAGGGTTTGTTGACTGGGTGCAAACACCTAATGTCTTGAAACGCGATCAACAGCGGCGCCTTCAGCATCGCCGAACCCTTTCCCATGTTCGAATCCACCCACGAACCCACCACCGACCAGCTCAACAGCACGTCGCTGAAATGGGGCAACGACGGTGAGCTCTCCGAACTGGATCTGCAGAGGATTCTGGGCCTCCTGTCTCAGGCCGATCCCGTCGCCGAGGCCTTGATGGAGGGCCGTTCCGAAGCGGCCTGAAGGCGTCTGGCCTGGGCCCTGGCCATGCCGTCGCGGCTGGCCATCCCCCGAAGTCGCTCCACGGCGAGGCCACCGGGGGGCAGGCCATGGGGCAGATGTCCCGCCTTTTCCGTGGCCACCGCGAAGACCGGCAGCTGCCGCAGGCCGTTGGGCCGCAGTTGATCCTCCAGCCGATCCAGGCACACACCTGACGGCAACCAGACCAGTTCGGTGCGCAGACAATCCTCCAGGCGGAGTGGTTCAAGGCGACGGAGCTCACAGGAGAGGCCACGCTGGAGGTCGCCGATCGTCACCAGCCCCAGGGCCAGCCCGGCCCTTTCCACCAGCAGACAGTGGCCATGGCTGTCGATCAGCCGGGCCAGGGCCTCCGAGGGGGCCATGGCCGCCGGCAGCACCAGGGGGGCGTCCGGTTCGAAGGCCTCCTCCACCGGGATGGCGGCCAGCTGGCCGCGCCGACGCTCCTCCAGGGGGTCGGGGCCCATCAGACCAGGATCCTGGATGCCCTGCCAACGCTCCACCAGCGCGGCACTGAGGCCGGCCGCCGCCATCAGCGGCAGCACGATGCGGATGTCCCGGGTGAGCTCGAACAGCAGCAGCAGGGCGGTGAGCGGGGCCCGGGCGCTGCCGGCCAGTACCGCCGCCATGCCGACCATGGCATAGGCGGGTGGTTCGGCCACCGGCAGGTTCAGGCCGCCGCTGCCCAGGGCCTGGCCGTAGCAGTTGCCCAGCACCGCCCCCAGGAACAGGGAGGGGGCGAAGCCGCCCCCCACGAAGCCGGTGGCGTTGCTCACGGTGGTGGCCACCAGCTTGACGCCGATCAGGGCCACCAGGGTGAGCAGGGGGATGCCACCGTCCCGGCCCAGCAGGGCCTCGATCGTGTCGTAGCCGACCCCCAGCACCTGGGGGAACACCAGGGCCATGCCCCCGAGGGCCGCCCCGCCCAGGGCCGTGGGCAGCCCTGGCGGCAGCCGGCGCGCCACGACCTGGACCCGCTCGTCGCGGCCGGCGGCCAGCAGGCGGATCAGCAGCCACGACATGAAGCTGGCCAGCAGGCCCAGCCCCAGGTAGAGGGGGAGCTCGAGCGGCGAGCGCACCTCGTAGGCGGGTAGGCGCAGGATCGGCGTGTCCCCCAGGCACAGCTGGGTGACGAGGGCCGAGGCCACCGCCGCCACCAGCACCGCCCGCAGACTGGGGCGGCCGGGGATGGCGCTGTAGGTGCCCTCGAAGGCGAAGAACACCCCGGCGATCGGCGCCTTGAAACCGGCCGCCAGGCCCGCCGCCACACCGGCCCCCACCAGGGCCTTCTGGGCCTGGGGGGAGAGGCGGCCCCTCAGGGCCACCCAGAGGCCGATGTTGCCGCCGCCCTCCACGCTGGGCCCCTCCGGGCCGAGGGAGGCGCCGCTGCCCAGGCTGAGGGACGCCGCCACCAGGCGCAGCAGGGGCAGCCGCGGCTCCCCCCCCTGGCTGCCGTCAGCGATCGCCATCAGACTCGACAGACCCGGACCGATGCTGCCGGCGACATGGCGCAGCAGGCCCACCGCCAGGCCGCCGAGGGTCGGCACCACCACCACGGGCCACAGGGCCAGCCAGTCGGGCGTGGTGGGCAGGCTGACGGACGGGGGGGCGGGAGGCGGGGGCGGTGCCGCCGCCAGCAGGCCGATGCCGTCGAGTCCGAGCTGGAGCAGGGCCCGCAGGGGGGTGCCGCTGTCGGGCGCCAGCTGCGGCAGGTCGATCGGCGACAGGTCGGCGGGGGAGGCGGGGGAGGAGCGCCCGATCACCAGCAGGCCCTCCACGAAGGGGCCGAACAGGAAGTTGTTGATGAAGCCCAGCAGTTCGTGGAACGCCACCACCGCCAGGCCGGTCAGGGTGCCGACCAGGGCCGCCCAGGCCAGCAGGTTCCACTGGAAGGGCAGGCCGCGCAGATCGGTCTCGGCCCCGGATGGGCGGGGGCCGGGGACCTCAGCTTTCGGGGCGGACGCTGGCAAAGATCTCCTCCAGGATCTCCCCGGCCCCCTGGGAGCGCAGGGTGCACGCCAGCGCCACGCCGATCGCCTCGGGATCGGCGGCGGGCCCGCGGCAGCTGTCGCGCAGCAGACGCTGGCCGTCGATGCTGGCCACCATGCCGGTGAGCACCAGCTCGTCGTCCTCGAAGTGGGTGTTGACGCCGATGGGCACCTGGCAGCCCCCCTCCAGGCTGCGCAGGAAGGCCCGCTCGGCCAGGCAGCGACGGGCGGTGGGCCGGTGCTCCAGCACGGCGATCGTGTCGAGCACGGCCATGTCGCCGGCACGGCATTCGATGCCAAGGGCCCCCTGCCCCACCGCATGGAGGGAGATGGCGGGATCGATCAGTTCGTGGATGCGATCGCCGAGGCCGAGGCGGGTGAGGCCGGCCGCCGCCAGGATCAGGCAGTCGTAGACGCCGGCGTCGAGCTTCTCCAGGCGGGTGATCACGTTGCCCCGGACGTCCTTGAACTCCAGGTGGGGGTAATGGTGACGGAGCTGGGCCAGGCGACGCAGGGAGCTGGTGCCCACCACGCTGCCCGCGGGCAGGGTGCCCAGGGTCTTGTCCGCATGCTTCCGGTGCACCACCAGGGCATCGGCCGGGTCCTCCCGCTCGGTGATGCAGCCCAGGATCAGCCCCTCCGGCAGGTTCGTGGGCAGGTCCTTGAGGCTGTGGACGGCGATGTCGGCCCGGTCGACCAGCATCTGGGCCTCCAGCTCCTTGGTGAACAGGCCTTTGTCTCCGATCTTGGCCAGGGCCACATCGAGGATCTTGTCCCCCTGGGTGGCCATCGCCTCGATCGTGATCGCCAGCGCGGGATGGGCCCGGGAGAGTTCGTCCCGCACCCAGTGGGTCTGGACCATGGCCAGCTGGCTGCGGCGTGAGGCGATGCGCAGGGTGGAGCTGGTCATCGGGGTCTTCGGGCGGCAGCGAGCACTGCCAGGCAACAGCCGCCCAGCCTAGGCACCGGCCCGGCCCGCTCCCCGGAGCCCGGGCGGAACGTGATCTGCTGACGGGATCAGGCGAACAGATCCAGCGGCAGGGGCCCCCAGGTGTCTTCGGCCGCCGGATCGGCGGCATCATGGCCGCTGATCAGAATCCCTTCGCCCAGGCCCTCCTCCCGGCGCAGGTGGAAGAGCCCCGTGCGCTGGTTGCCCTTCAGGAACACACCACCGGGCCCATCACCGGAGCCGTCGTCGCCGGCTTCTGCCTGCCGCAGGGCCAGCCAGCCCAGGGCCGCCTCGAGCTCCCGCAGGGCCACCAGAGCTGCCGCGGCCGACGGCGCCATGATGCCGACCGTGAACCAGCCGCAGGCCCCCAGCCGGGGGAGCAGCTCCTCACGCAGCCGGAGGGCCTGATCCGCGTCGAGCCGTGGGGCGGTACGCAGTCCCCTCAGTCCGGCCAGGCCGGCGGTAAGCGGATCGGTCGTCAAGGGAAGGCAGCGATCGAACCCTCCCACTCTGCTGCTCCGCGGAAGGGGGCTGCCGCCAGCAGGCGAGGCAGACGGTCAACCAGGCCAGTCCGAGGGCGGCGCCGGCCAGCAGATCCGTGGGCCAGTGGGCGCGCACATAGAGGGTGCTGAGCCAGACCAGGCCCACCAGCAGGCAGGCGGCGGTCATCAGCCAACGCCGCGCCCGGGGATGGTGGGAGCCCAGGATCACCACCATGGCGAAGTAAAAAGCCACGGCACCGGCGGCATGGCCGCTGGGGAAGCTGTGGCCATCCAGCGGCAGCAGGCTGCCGGGGGGACGCTGGCGGCTGAACAGGGGCTTGAAGACCAGGTCCACCAGGATCAGGATGCCGCCGGTGGCCATCACCAGCAGGCGCAGGTCCCGCCACCACCGGCGCAGCACGAGATGGGTCAGGGCCATCGCCACCAGAACGGCGGTGAAGCCGACGCCGGTGGACCGGTACACCTGGGTCAGGATCACGCCCGCCAGACCAGGGAAATGGCGGCCCAACCCGTCGAGGGCCTCCGCATCCAGCCGGGCCAGGGGCAGACCTGGCGCCACCGCAACGGACAGCCCCGCCAGCGCGATCAGACAGCCGGGCAGCAGGATCCTCTCCCGGGGCAGCAGACGGAATCCCATCACGGCACCAGCGCAGGTCGGGGCACGCGCCAGAGGGCCAGCTCCCCGGTGCGGGCCAGCCGCTCGATCGTCGCCGGGGGCAGGGCCAGGGCCTCGAGATCGCGACGATCGCCCACCAGGCGCACGGAGCGGCTGGTGGGCGCGAGGCCCAGGGCGGCCGTGCCCTGCAGGGCGAGCTGGGTGATGTGCAGGCGATCGGACACGAAGACCGCCTCCGGCTCGCCGTAAAACAGCAGGCTGTAGCGCTTGGTACCGACGATCAGCAACGGCTCGTCGGGCCGGGCAACGGCCTGGGCGGTGCGGGCCATCTGGCGCAGCGGCAGCTGACGCTCGCGGTCCAGAAGCGAAGCGAGGGGGGCGATCACCAGGCCGAGCACCGCCAGGAAACCGGCCAGGCTGGGCAGCCACAGCCAGTCGCTGGCCGCCGGTCGCAGCAGCAGGACCAGCAGCGCCAGGGCCGTCAGCGCCAGACACACCGAGAGGGTCAGGGGCAGGCCCGAGCGCGACAGGGCAGCGCCGAATTCCGGATAGGCGGGATCACCCGCCACCCATCCCGGCGCCAGGGCGGCCGCCACCGCCATGGCACCCAGCAGCAGCACCTCCAGCCCGGCGGCGATCCGCACCCCGCGTCGTCCGGAAGGCACCGGTGCTGGCGTGACCGCCTCCGGCAGGGGGCGCCACAGCAGGGCCACCAGCAGGCTCGCCGCCGGCAGCGCCGGCAGGATGTAGCCGGGAAGCTTGGTGGCGGCGGCGGAGAAGAAGGCCACAACCAGCCCCAGCCAGAGCAGCAGAAACAGCCCCAGCTCCTGCGAGGCGGCTCTGTCGAGGCCGTCTGCGGCTGCCGCCGCTCGCCAGCGGGAGGGGAGCCAGAAGCCCTGGGCGGCGATCGCCAGGGGTAGGAACAACGACCAGGGCAGCACCAGGATCACCAGCCAGGGCAGGTAGAACCAGGGGGGTCCGGGGTGGTCGTAGATCACCGTCGTGAAGCGCTGCAGATTGCTGAACCCCAGGAATCCCCCGAGGAAGACACCGCCGTTGACGGCCGCCGCCGCCGCATACCAGGGGACGGCCACCCCGAGGAAAAGCGCCACCATCGCCAGCAGGGGACGCCAGTGCAGCCAGGGTCGCCACTGGCCGGTGAGCACCAGGAAGACCACCACCACCAGGCCCGGCAGCAGGAGACCCACCGGCCCCTTCGCCAGCACGGCGATGCCCGCGAACAGCGCCATGGCCACCCGTCCGAGGGGCGCCCGCCAGGGGTCGGCCCGGTGGCGATGGGCCAGCAGGAAGCCGAACAGCGCCAGGCTGATGGCGCTGGAGAGGAACATGTCCGTGGTGGAGGTGCGACCCCAGCCGATCCAGCCCGGGGTGGTGGCGATCACCCCGGCCGCCACGGCGGCCCTGAGCAGCCGGGGGCGTCCGGCCTCGCCCGCCGGTGACCAGGCCAGCATCAGGCCGAAGGCGGCCACCACCACGGCACTGGCGGCCAGGGCGACCGGCAGCCGGGCGGCCCATTCGCTGACCCCGAAGACCCGGAAACTCAGCCCCACCACCCAGTAGCCCCAGATGGGGTAGTCGAAGAAGCGTGCGCCGTTCCACCAGGGGGTGACCCAGTCACCCCGCTCCAGCATCTGGTGGCCCACCTCCACGAACAGGGCTTCCGTCTTGTCCATCAGGCCGACGCTGCCCAGGCCCTGGAAGAAGGCCAGCCAGCAGAGCAGCAGCAGCCAGAGGCCGGTCAGCACCCAGACCAGCTGCCGGTGGCCAGGGGCGCCGACACCCTCGGGAGTGGCCAACCGGGCAGCAGACGCCATCCTGACTCGACAAGGAGTTCAACATAAGGTTAAGGCCCGCCGACCGCCCCCCGGCCCGGGCCGCAGGGCCCTAAGGCGTGTTCCAGACGAAGCGGGAGGAGGCCGCGTACTTCCAGACGAAGTCGACGGCGATCCCGGCCAGCAGGGCCAGCAGCGGCTGGGGAGTGACCTGCCGGTAGAAGGCCGAGGACACCCCCACGTTGGCCGCCATCCCCAGGGAGGTGACCAGAAGGAAGCGGATCAGGCCGAACACCAGGGCGATGCCGCCCAGCTGCTGGGAGCGGAAGGTGAGCACGTTGTTGATCAGGTAATTGGAACAACCGGCGCTGACCACCGCCGCCACCTGGGCCTGCTCGAAGCCGAGACCGAGAAGGTCCTGGCAGAACGCGAACACCAGCAGGTGGATGCCGATGCCCGTGCCGCCCACCAGGGCGAAGCTGACGGCCCGCCGGGGCACCATGCGCAAGAGCAGGGTGTGCAGGATCGAGACCCCCAGATCCCAGATCACCGCCAGGTTGAGCTTCGACTCCCCAGTATTGCGGGGCTGGAAACTCAGGGGCACCTCAGCCACCGCCAGATGGCCGTGGCTGAGGGCCAGCAGCTCATAGAGAAACTTGAAGCCGTTGACATCCACCTGGCGCACGTAGGGGAGGCAACGGTCGGGGCGCAGGGCGAAGAAACCGCTCATGTAGTCGGTCAGATGGCGGTAGCGTGGCAGGCTGAACCTGGCCACCGTGTTCGCCCAGGTGGAGTTCCGCTCCCTCCGCTCGCTCAGGCCCATGATCCTGGCCTGGAGATGGAAGCGGCTGCCGACCATGAGGTCACCGCCAGTCTCGAGCAGGGCGGTGACGGCATGGGCCACCGAAGCGGGTTCATGCTGGCCATCGCTGTCCATGACCACGACGACATCGCCGGTGGCATCCAGAATTCCCTCCTTGATGGCACTGGAGAGGCCGAAACGCCCGACACGCCGGATCAGCCGCACACAACCGTGGCGATGGGCAAGCATCCGAACCCTTTCCGATGTTCCATCACTGGAATCATCATCAACGAACAGAAGTTCGAGGTCGAAGTTATCTCCCAGAGGCAGAAGCTGTTCGACGATGGGCTCCACATTTGAGCACTCGTTGAAGGTAGGCAGCACAACCGTCAGACGGAAGGGCTGATCGCGTTCCGTCATCGAATCATGGGCGAGCTCCGAGGGGAATGGTCTTGCACTCGCCATGCAGTTGATGGATACCCAGGCCGCAGCGGAAGGCTACTTGATGTATTCCTTCAAGACACCATTGCGGTTGGGATGACGCAGCTTCCGCAGGGCCTTGGCTTCGATCTGCCGGATGCGCTCGCGAGTGACGTCGAAGATCTGGCCGATCTCTTCGAGGGTCTTCATGCGGCCGTCATCGAGGCCGTAGCGCAGGCGCAGTACATCCCGCTCGCGGGGGCTGAGGGTGGCGAGCACTCCCTCGAGGTCCTCACGCAGCAGATTCTTGGCGACATCCTGCTCGGGATTCTCAATATCGGCCTCAATGAAGTCGCCCAGCCTGGAGTCCTCCTCCTTGCCGATGGGAGTTTCCAGGGAGATGGGCAGCTGGGCGGATTTGGCGATGAAACGCAACTTCTCGATCGTCATCTCCATGCTTTCGGCGATCTCCTCCTCGGTGGGCTTACGCCCAAATTCCTGGGAGAGGGTCTTGGTGGTCTTTTTGATCCGGGAGATCGTCTCGTAGAGGTGAACGGGAAGGCGTATGGTGCGGCTCTGATCGGCGATCGCACGGGTGATCGCCTGGCGGATCCACCAAGTGGCATAGGTGGAGAACTTGTATCCCTTCTCGTGGTCGAATTTCTCGGCGGCGCGGATCAGTCCGAGGCTGCCCTCCTGGATCAGATCCTGGAACGACAGACCCCGGTTCATGTATTTCTTGGCGATCGAGACGACCAGCCTCAGGTTCGACTGGACCATCTTCTCCTTGGCACGACGGCCCAGCATCAGACGGCGGCGGAACTTGATCAGGGGCATGTCGAAGATCGCCGCCCGTTCCTTGGTATCGGGGAAATGGCCCTTGTCGGCCTCGAACTCCGCGGCCTTCTCCTCCAGCTCGAGCAGATCGGCAATCTTGCGGGCCAACTCGATCTCCTCATCGGGCCGCAGCAGACGGATGCGGCCGATCTCCTGGAGGTAGACACGAATCGAATCCTCGGTGTAGACGCCCTTCGGGCCCACCTTGATGCTGGCCAGGGCCTTGGCGCCCTTGGCGTCCTTGCGGAGATCGCCGCCGGTCTCGGGGAGATCCTCATCCCCGTCGAGGGCGACCGCCTCCGGTTTCTCCGCGGCGGGCTTGGCAGCCGCCGACCTGGCGGTGGTCCGGGCGCCGGCCTTGGCCGCCGGCTTGACGGCCCCCGTCTTGGGAGTGGCCGTCCGGACGCGGGCCGCGGTCGTCCTGGCCGTCGCCGCTGGCGGTTCGATGGGCAGCACGTCGCCGTTGGGGGAGACGGTGGCCAGGATCTCGGGAACGGCGGCTTTGGCCTTGGCGGCGACTGGGCTCATGGAAACGACGCGAAAGGGGAGGTACGGGGGAAGGAAGCGGGCGAGGGAAAGCGGGCAGGGCTGGAGGCCCGGCGGTGGTCAGGAGCGAGAGACCATCAGCACGCTCCCGTGCTCCGGATCATCGACTGCGGAGACCATGCTCCACGGTGCCGGTTCGGAACCAGGCGGAAGGGCAAGGGGAACCTGAGGATGGGGCGGGATGGGAAATCCCCCGCACGGAACGGATACCGATGGATGGTGGATGGACCGCTCCAGGAGCGTGATTGGGATGGTGGGGGTCGGCCAGAGCCGGTGCAGGGCTGTCACGGGTGGTCTCAGACCGGAGGAACGAACAGAGGGTGAACCCTGGGTCCTCAGCGGATCTTCCCTGTGGACGGAACTCTGCGCGGTTCCGACAGCAGCCTTTCGGGCGGCCCAACCCCGTCATCCTAGGAATGGCATGAGATCTTTGCAAGATTGCCAGCCAGCTCCTCACCCTCTCCACCGGGGCCCGGTCCTCCAGGCTGGCTGGAGGTCTGGCTGGAGGCCGGCCGGGAGGGGCGGGCCTTCACCTACGGCAACCCCTCAGGCCTGGCCATCGGGGTGGGTGATCTGGTGCGGGTCCGTCTGCAGGGCCGGCCCCACACCGGCCTGGTGGTGGCGACGGCCCAGGCCTGTCCGGCCGCCATGGAAGGACGCCCGATCCTGCCGGTGGATGCGGTGCTGGAGACTGCCGCGATCGATCCGCTGTGGCAGGCCCTGCTCGAAGGCGTGGCCCGGCAGTGCCACACCGGCCTGTTCCGCACGCTCAAGAGCGCCCTGCCGCCGGGCTGGCTGGGGCAGGCCCGCCGTCCCCCCGCCCAGGGACGGATCCTCTGGACCGTGCGGCCCAATCCGGCCGAGGTCGCGGTCGCGCAGGCCATCACCCCCCGCCAGCGGGCCCTGCTGGACCACCTGGCCAGCCACGGCGGGTCGCGCCGGCTGCGCGATCTGGTGCAACAGGACGGCTTCGGCCGCTCCCTGATAGGGACGATGGAGCGTCGGGGCCTGCTGCTGAGGGAAGCCGGCCGCAGCCCCTCGGGGACCGGCGGCGCCAGGGGCCCGGCCGCCGGTGGGGCGGCCGCCGGGCCTGACCCCCTGGAGGAGCCCCGGCCAGCCAGTCCGGCCCAGGCTGCGGCCATGGCCGCCATCGCCGACGCCCCACCCGGCCAGAGCCTGCTGCTGTGGGGGGTGACCGGCTCCGGCAAGACCGAGGTCTACCTGCAGGCCGCCGCCCGGGAACTGGCGACGGGTCGCAGCGTGCTGTTGCTGGCGCCGGAGATCGGCCTCATCCCCCAGTTGCTGGACCGCTGCCGGCGCCGCTTCGGCCCCGCGGTGATCGAGTACCACAGCGGCATGGGGGACGGGGAGCGGGTCGCCGTCTGGCGGCGCTGCCTCGAGGCCGCCCGGCGGCAGGAGCCCTGCCTGGCGGTGGGCACCCGCTCCGCCGTCTTCCTGCCGCTGGGCCAGCTGGGGCTGATCGTGCTCGACGAGGAACACGATGCCTCCTACAAGCAGGAGAGCCCCATGCCCTGCTACCACGCCCGGGAGGTGGCCAGGCTGCGGGCCCGCCAGACGGGGGCCCGGCTGGTGCTCGGCAGTGCCACCCCCTCCCTCGAGACCTGGTGGCGCTGCCAGCCGCGGCCCCATGGCCAGCCCGCCGACACCTGCCTGCTGCCGCTGCCGGAGCGGATCGGCGGCCGGCCCCTGCCACCGGTGCGGCTGGTGGACATGCGCCAGGAGCTTCAGGAGGGGCACCGACGCCTGATCAGCCGTCCGCTGATGGCCCGGCTGGAGACCCTGCAGGAGCGGGGCGAACAGGCCGTCGTGCTGGTGCCCCGGCGCGGCTACCGCTCCT
The DNA here is from genome assembly GCF_014698445.1 of Microcystis elabens FACHB-917. Classification (GTDB taxonomy): domain Bacteria; phylum Cyanobacteriota; class Cyanobacteriia; order PCC-6307; family Cyanobiaceae; genus Cyanobium; species Cyanobium elabens. The sequence continues at coordinate 59,140 of NZ_JACJSZ010000007.1, read as the reverse complement.
TTCTGAGCTGCCGCAGCTGCGGCGAGGTGGTGCTCTGTCCCCACTGCGACGTGCCCCTCACCGTCCACCGCGGCCCCCGCGCCGGCTCCCGGGAAGGCCGGGAATGGCTCCGCTGCCACTGGTGCGACCACCGTCAGGAGATGGGGGATCGCTGTGGCCACTGCGGCTCCACCGCGTTCAAGCCCTTCGGAGCCGGCACCCAGCGGGTGACGGAGCAGCTGGCGGCGGAGCTGCAGGGCCTGCGGCTGATCCGCTTCGACCGGGACACCACCCGGGGCCGGGACGGCCACCGCCGCCTGCTGGAGCGCTTTGCGGCCGGCGAGGCGGACGTGATTGTGGGGACCCAGATGCTCGCCAAGGGCATGGATCTGCCCCGGGTGACGCTGGCGGCGGTGCTGGCGGCCGACGGCCTGCTGCACCGGCCCGACCTGCGCGCCGCCGAGCAGTGCCTGCAGCTGCTGCTGCAGTTGGCTGGCCGCGCCGGTCGGGGCGAGCGCCCCGGCGAGGTGCTGGTGCAGACCTACAGCCCCGACCACCCCGTCATCCGTCACCTGGTGGACGGCCGCTACGCGGCCTTCCTGGCCGAGGAGCTGGAACTGCGCCGCCAGGGGGGCATGGTGCCCTTCGGCCGGGCCTGCCTGCTGCGGCTGGCCGGTCCGAGCGCCAGCGGCACGGCCACCGCCGCCGCCGCCCTGGCCGAACGGGTCCGTCCCGTCGTGGAGGCGGCCGGCTGGGTGGTGATCGGCCCGGCCCCGGCCCCCGTGGCCAGGGTGGCGGGCCGCAGTCGCTGGCAGTTGCTGCTGCACGGCACCGTCTCGGACCTGCCCCTTCCCGCCGAAGCCGACCTGCGCCGGGCCCTGCCCCCGGGGGTGAGCCTGACGATCGATCCCGACCCGCTGGAGCTCTGAGATCGCCGCCGGGCGAGCGGGACCGGAGCGGGCTCAGGCCGGCAGTTCCGGCAGGCCGAAGCCCAGCCGCCGCCGGATCGCCTGCAGGCCGAGCACCAGCGGCAGGGCCAGGCCCACCGCCGTGGCCCCCAGCCCCAGACCGCTCCAGCGCCAGCAGCGCAGCTCCAGGACGTTGACCTGACCAGGCAGGAGCGGCCAGAGCAGACGGCGATCGCCGCCGTGTCCGGCAGGGGCCGGGACGATGGCGGCGGGACGCGCCTGCCGGACCGCCGCCGGCCGCACCGGGGCGAGCACGACCCCCAGATCCAGCCCCGGAATCGCCTCGAGGGCCCGGAGGTCGAGCTCCAGCCGAAGGTGCTGGCGGACGCCCAGCAGCCAGTTGCGTTCCTCCCACACCACCACCGGCGCCGCCAGGGGGACCCCGCTCAGCCGGCCCGCCACCTCCAGGCTCCCCGCCAGGGCAGCGAGGGCCTCGCGGGCGGGCAGCACGGGGGTGGAGACCAGCCGGTCGCCTCCCCCGCCCGAGTGGCGGAACGGCCCCGGGGCGGGGATCCCTTCGGCATGCCCGTCCAGCGCGGCGACGAACCGCCGCTGCCAGGGGCTGTCGGTGCCGGAGTTGCTGCGCAGCTGGTGGCTGACCTGCAGCCGGCCGGGGCCCTCGAAGCGCAGTTCCGTGCGCACCTCCATGCAGCCCCCCAGCAGAGCGGCCAGGAGCAGTAGCACCACCGCCACGACGAGCGCGAACCCGACCGGCGCCCGGGTGGGCCCCACCGGTGGTGGCGGCGGCTCGGGGCCACGACGGGAGCGGCGGCCAACGCCGGCGCCGATCCCTTCGATGGGGGTGGTGCCGGCGAGGTCCGGCAGGGTCAGCGACCAGTCCCGGGGACGGCGCAGCTCCGGGGCCTCCAGCACCACCATCAGCGCCTTGGCCTGGGCCCGCAGGGCCGCATCGCGGCAGTGCACCAGGCCGCGGCAGCAGGCCGCCGCCTGATCGGTGCGCCCCTGGCCCATCAGGGCCGTGGCCATCAGCAGCCGCAGCTCGGCGCCGGCGGCGGTGAGGGGGGATCGTTCCTCCTGCAGGGGCTCCAGCAAGCGCAGCACCCGGCCGTAGTCACCGCGATCCAGGGCCCGTCGGGCCTCGGCGAGGGGATCCTCCTCAACCATGCGCCGGGACGGAGCTCCCCAGCACCATGGTGCCGATGCCGGCGTTGGTGAACACCTCCAGCAGCAGGGAATGGGCCACCCGGCCATCAATGATGTGGGCCGCCTTCACCCCCTGGGCCAGGGCCCGGATGCAGCATTCGGTCTTGGGGGTCATCCCGCCCTCCACCACCCCGTCGGCGATCAGCCGGCGGGCCTCCGACAGGCTGAGCTGGCGGATCAGGGTGGCGGGGGCATGGCGGTCGCGCAGGATGCCGGGGGTGTCGGTCAGCAGGATGAGCTTCTCCGCCTGCAGAGCGGCGGCCAGTTCACCGGCCACGGTGTCGGCATTGATGTTGTGGGCCAGGCCATCGGCATTGGGGGCCACGCTGGAGATCACCGGGATGTAGCCAGCCGCCAGCAGGGGGGCGAGCACCGATGGATCGACCCGGGCCACGTCGCCCACCACCCCGAGGGTGCCGTCCCCCATGGTGCGGGCCTGCACCAGGCCCCCATCGCTGCCGGAGAGGCCCACGGCGCGGCCACCCACCCGGTTGAGGCCGTTGACGATCTGCTTGTTGACCCGGCCCACCAGCACCATCTCCACCACGTCCATCGTGTCGGGGCAGGTCACCCGCAGGCCGTCCTGGAAGCGGGGCGCGATCGCCAGCTTCTCCAGCCACTGGTTGATCTCCGGGCCACCGCCATGCACCACCACGGGCTGCACCCCGACGCAGGCCAGCAGGGCGAGGTCGCGGAAGACGGCCTCGCGCAGGTCTTCGCGCACCATGGCCGCGCCGCCGTACTTGATGACGATGCGGCGACCGGCGAAGCGCTGGATGTAGGGCAGGGCTTCGCTGAGCACGGACACCCGCAGGGTGTCTTCCGCGCTGATGTGCCGATCGGAACTCAAGGGATGGGGGCGGCGAGGGACGGGTCGGAGGAGGCCGGGTCGGGGGAGGTAGCCGGCAGCAGGCTCAGCTGCAGGCGACCGGGGCTGGCCTGCCGGAGCTCGGCCTTCAGGCCGGGACCGAAGAACCGGCCCAGACGCTCCCGTCGATCCTGCCAGCGCTCGAAGGGCACCCCATGGCACTCGATCGTCAGGCGCAGCCCGTAGCCGCCTCCCGCGTCCAGCTCCTCGATGGCCACCAGCTGGGGAGGAGCATCCTCGTCCCAGAGCCTGAGGGCCTCGAGGGAGCTCTCCAGGTGGGCCTTCTGGCCGTAGCGCCAGCGGGTGACATCGGTCAGGAGCTTGCGCAAGGGTTCGCTGGCGGGCTGCTGGCGCAGGTCGCGCAGCTGGGCCGCAGGCGTGAGCCGCTCGGCGGGCGGCAGCTCGGACGACTTCAGGGCCAGGCCCCCCAGCAGGATCGGCACGCCGTAGAAGACACCGGCCAGACTGATGTTGGGGCTGTCGGTGGCGTAGGCGATCGATCCGATCACGGTGAGAACGGCACCGGCGACGGTCACCAGGCTGCCGGGGGAGAGAAAGGCTTGCATTCCCCCATTCTCCGTCAACGGGGGCCAGGATGGCGCTCCAAGGCTCCGCCCCCGCCCCATGGCCAGCCCTCAATCCAGCCCCCCAGCCAGCCCCGATGTCGGCTTCCCCGCCAGCCCCGTGGGGGCCGGAAGCGACACCGGCACCCCCTGGAGGGAAGCGGAGGGTCCCTCCACCGCCGAACTTCTCACCCAGCTGGGGGAGGACCGCCTCTGGCTGCTGCGCCAGTTGGACAGCGGCCGCTGGAGCGAATGGCGGCTGGATCTGGCGGCCCTGGAGCGGGAGCTGGGTCAGCTGATCGACCAGGCCGGCGAGCGCTTCTGAATCAGAAGGGGATCTCGTCATCGTCCCTCAGGGGCACCAGGGGAGAGGTGTCCCAGACCGGGGCGGTGGGCTCGGCGGGCGCGGCACCGGCCGTGCGGGAGGGAGCAGGCACCGGGGCCCGTCGTGGCGCGGGTGTGGCGGCGGCCGCGGGGTGCGGCGTCGGCAGGGGAGCCGGGCTGCGGCCCGGGGCCGGGGCCGGGGCGACACCGGTGCCGGCGCCGAGCGGATGGAGCCGTGCCAGGGTGAATTCGGCCCGCTTCTCCTTAACGCCGTCCTGGCGGGTGACGGTGTTCATGCGCAGCCGGCCCTCGAGCACGAAGCGCTGACCCACCTGCACCCGGTTCTGCAGATCCTGGGCCAGGTTGCCCCAGCCCACCACCTTCAGCTGCCCCGGCGGATCATCGGGCCGCAGACCCTCGATCTGGACAGCCATTTCGGCCACCGGCGTCTGGTTGTCCTGGGTGTAACGCACCTGGGGCGCCTCCAGGACCTCCACCTCCAGCAAGCAGTGATTCACGCCAGGACCAACGGTTGGAAGGACCCATCCTGATGCATGCGCCCCACGGGAACCAGGCCGGTCCGCCCGGTCGCAACGGCGGCTGCGGGGGCAGCGACAGGATCTGGGTGGTGGCCGGCACGGGGGAGGGACCGCCCCTGGCCCGGGCGCTCCTGGCCAGGGGCTGGCGCCTGAAGATCTCGCTGGTCAGCCGGGCCGCCGCCCTGGCCTATGGCGCCCACCCCCGCCAGGAGCTGGCCGTGGGGGCGATCGGGGGCCCGGACGGGCCGGAGGCCGGGGTCGCCGCCGAGCTGGCCGACGCCGGAGACCGGGCTGCCCCTTACACCTGGGTGATCGATGCCACCCACCCCTTCGCCACGCGCATCAGCGCCGCCCTCGCCCGCGGCTGCGCCGTCCGCTCCCAGCCCCTGCTGCGGCTGCTGCGGCCCGATCTGGGCGACGCCGGCGTCCAGCCCCTGGGGGATCTGGCCGAACTGGGACGCCTCTGCCGGCCGGGGGAGCGGCTGCTGCTGGCCATCGGTGCCCGCCGCCTGGCCGAGGCCGTGGCGGCCTCGCCGGGGGTGCTGCATCACGCCCGCCTGCTGCCCCAGGGCGGGGCCCTGGCGACGGCCCTGGCGGCCGGCCTGCCGCCGCACCGCCTGGCGCCCCTGCGGCCCGGCGGTGACGGCCGCATCGAGCGGGCCCTCTGCCGCCACTGGCAGATCGACACCGTGCTCTGCCGCCGCTCCGGCGGCGCCAACGAAGCCCGCTGGCACCGGACCTGCGCCGCGCTGGGGCTACGCCTGCTGCTGCTGGAGCGGCCCGGGGAGCCCGACCGGGTGGAGGCCCTGCCGCTGGAGAAGCTGCTGGAGCGGCTGGGCGAAACTGGGAGTGACGGCTGAAGCCGGCCCCTGCCCCCGCCCATGCCTGAACCTGCGCCCACCCACCTCAGCCTGGTGCTCACCACCGAAGCCGACCGGGAGCGGGCCGAGTCCCTGGCCCGGGAGCTGCTTGAGCGGGGCCTGGTGGCCTGCGCCAGCCTGTGGCCGGTGGTGTCTCTCTACCGCTGGCAGGGCCGGCTGGAGCGGAGCGAGGAGGTGCAGCTGCTGCTCAAGACGACGCCCGGGCAGCTGGAAGAGCTGCGCCGGGCGCTGGGGGAGAGGCACAGCTACGACACCCCCGAATGGATCCACTGGACGGCCGGCAGCGAGGGGCCCTACGGCCTCTGGCTGCTGGAGCAGCTGCCCCTCAGTCCAGGTGGCGGGCCACCAGCTCCGGCAGGGACGCCTGGGGGCGGGGACCCAGCTGGGTGACCACCTGGCCGGCGCAGAGGGATCCGAGCTGTCCGCAGCGCTCCAGGCTCTTACCCCGGGTGTGGCCATAGAGGAAACCGGCGGCATAGAGATCGCCGGCGCCGGTGGTGTCCACCAGGGGGCCGAGCCGGAACGGATCGATCGCCACAGTGGCATCGCCGCTCAGCAGCACCGAGCCCCGCTCGCTGCGGGTCAGGGCCGCCACCCGGCAGCGACCGCGGACCTGGTCGGCCGCGGCTTCGAAGCTGTCGGTGCCGTAGAGGGCGGTGATCTCCATCTCGTTGGCGAAGAGCACGTCGACATGGCCGTCGACCAGGTCCAGAAAACTCTCCCGGTGGCGCTCGACGCAGAAGGCATCCGACAGGGAGAGGGCCACCTCGCCGCCGCTGGCGCGCATCACCTCGGCGGCGGCGATGAAGGCGCGCTTGGCCTCATCGCTGTCCCAGAGGTAGCCCTCCAGGTAGAGCACCTTCGCCTGGCGCACCATCTCCAGGTCGAGGTCGGCGGGATCCAGACCCACCGAAGCCCCCAGATAGGTGCACATCGTGCGCTGGGCGTCGGGGGTGACCAGGATCAGGCAGCGGGCGGTGGAGGGGCCACTGGCGGCCGGTGGAGTCTCGAAGCTGGCCCCCACGGCCCGGATGTCGTGGGCGAAGATCGCCCCGAGCTGGTCGTCCCGGACCCGGCCGATGAAGCCCGCCCGGCCGCCCAGCTGGGCGATGCCCGCCAGGGTGTTGGCCGCCGAGCCACCGGAGGTCTCCAGACCGGCGCCGACGCTGGCGTAGAGCCGCTCGGCCTGGGCCTCATCCACCAGGGCCATGGTGCCCTTGGTGAGGCCGTGGGACTCGAGGAAGGCGTCGTCGGCCTGGACGAGCACATCGACGATGGCATTGCCGATGCCGACCACGTCGAAGCCCTTGGCGGTGCTGGTCAAGTGGATTGGGGAGGGGGTAGGGGGAGGATCGGGATCGGCCCGCGAGGGCGGCGGCTCAGACGCTGAGCAGGGCCCGCTTCGGACCGTGGATCGGATCCTCGACGACGATCGTCTGGTCGCGCTGGGCGCCGAGGGAGACGATGGCGATCGGCACCTCCATCAGCTCGGCCAGGAAGCGCAGGTAGGCCATGGCGGTGGGGGGCAGATCCTCCAGGGTGCGGCAGTCGGCGGTGGAGCACTGCCAGCCGGGCAGGCTGCGGAAGACGGGCCGGCAGCGGGCGAATTCGTCGGAGCTGCTCGGGAAGTGGTCGACGCGGCGGCCATCGAGCTCGTAGGCCACGCAGACCTGGATCTCGTCGAGTTCATCGAGCACATCGAGCTTGGTGATCGCCAGGCAGTCGAGGCCGTTGACCTGGACCGCGTAGCGGCCGATCACGCCGTCGAACCAGCCGCAGCGGCGTCGTCGGCCGGTGGTGGTGCCGAACTCACCGCCGCGGTCGCAGAGGTGGTCGTTGAGGCTGCCCTCCAGTTCGGTGGGGAAGGGGCCTTCGCCCACCCGGGTGGTGTAAGCCTTGGCCACGCCGATGACCCGGTCGATCAGGGTGGGGCCGACGCCGGCGCCGATGCAGGCGCCGCCCGACACCGGGTTGGAGGAGGTGACGTAGGGGTAGGTGCCGTGGTCGAGGTCGAGCAGCGTGCCCTGGGCCCCCTCGAAGAGGATGTTCTTGCGAGCCCGGGCTGCCTCGTGGATGGTGCGCGTGCAGTCCACCACGTGGGGAGCCAGCCGTCGGCCGTAGGCGGCGTACTCCTCGATCACCGCCTCCGGATCCAGGGCGGGAACCCCGTACACCTTCTCGAGCAGGTCGTTCTTCTCCGCCAGGGGCCCCAGCAGGCGGTCGCGCAGGCAGTCGGCATCCAGCAGGTCGATCACCCGGATGCCGTTGCGCTCTGACTTGTCGGCGTAGGTGGGGCCGATGCCGCGGCCGGTTGTGCCGATGCGGCGATCGCCGCGCCGCTGCTCCATCGCCAGGTCGAGCAGGCGGTGGTAGGGCATCGTCACGTGGGCCGTGGAGGCCAGCTTCAGCCCGGAGACATCGATCTCCAGCTCCAGCAGGGTGTCGATCTCGCCCAGCATCACCTTGGGGTCCACCACCGTGCCCGATCCGATCAGGCACATGGTGTCCGGATAGAGGATCCCGGAGGGGATCAGATGCAGCTTGAGGACCCGGTCCTCGACGACGATGGTGTGCCCGGCGTTGACCCCGCCCTGATAGCGGACCACGACATCGGCGGAGCGACTCAGCAGATCGGTGATCTTGCCTTTCCCTTCGTCACCCCATTGCGCACCGATGACGACAACATTGGCCAAGGAAACAGCGGCCCGTAGCCGCTTCTAAGCACAAGGAGAGAGCTTCTCAGATCGAGGCCCCCTCAGTCAAAGGATCAGGCGCCGCGCACCGCCGACGCCTCAGCTTTCTTGAGCTCCTTCTCCAGACGGCTGCGCAGGGTGTCCGGCAGGGGACGGTTGGCGTAGCCGGCGTAGTGGGCCGCCAGCGCATTGACGGCGGTCTGCATGGTGGTGAAGGACGCCAGGCCGTGGATGTCCTGGCGCGGCCGGTAGAGGGCGGTGTAGCCGTTGATCAGCTGGCGGGCCTGCACCTCCGCCTCCTGGCGGGCGGGGTCGTCCTGGGGCAGGGCGATGGTGGTCAGCAGCGTCTGGGCCACGCTGACGGTGTCATCGACGTAGTTGCCGCTGAGGCCGGCCGCGGCCTGGCTGCAGCCGCCCAGTCCGAGGCAGAGACACAGGCCGAGGGCCAGGAGTGGTCGGAGCAGGCTGCGGCGCAGGAAGGCGACCAAGGGAGGAACGGCGTCTGACGAAATCCTACGGGGGTGCAACCGGGGGCCCGAGCAACTGCACGAGCTGCCCGCAGGCGTCGTCCGCCGCGAGCTCGCGCTTGCCGCTGCCGCCGCTGCGGTCCACCAGTTCCACCAGGCCAGCGCCGGCCCCGCGGCCCACCACCAGCCGCCAGGGAATGCCGATCAGATCGGCGTCCTTGAACTTCACACCAGCCCGCTCGGGACGGTCGTCGAGCAGCACGTCGATCCCGGCCGCCAACAGGCGGCCGTAGAGCTCCTCAGCCAGGGCCACCTGAGCCGGATCCTGGCTGCTGGCTGTGACGATGATCACCGTGTAGGGGGCGATTGCCACGGGCCAGCGGATGCCGTCGGCGTCATGGTGCTGCTCCACGGCGGCCTGGGCCAGACGGGAGACGCCGATGCCGTAGCAGCCCATCCACAGGGCTTCGTCCTCGCCGGCCTCGTTGGTGAAGCGGGCCTCCAGGGCCTCGGAATACTTGCGCCCCAGCTGGAAGATGTGGCCCACCTCGATGCCGCGGGCCGCCTCCAGCCGCTGGGAGGGGTCGTGGACGCAGCGCTCCCCTGGCTGGGCCGAGCGCAGGTCGACCACCTCGGGCAGGGGGCAGAGCTCCCCCCAGCGGGCCCCCAGCAGGTGCTCGTCGACGCGGTTGGCGCCGCAGACGAAGGCCTCCAGTTCGGCAGCGGAGGGGTCGGCAAGCCGCAGCAGGGGAGCGGCGGTCGCCCGGGGATCCGCCTGCCGCAGGGGCGGATCGGCCATGTGGGGGCCCAGGAAGCCGAAGGGCACGGCTGGCTCGGCGCTGAGGTGATCGGCCTGCAGCGGCAGGATCTCGAGCAGGGCGCCGGCCTCCGGGCAGCGGGCCGTCACCGCGTTGGCCAGCTTGACGTCGTTGAGCTGCTGGTCACCCCGCAGGCACACGAGCACCCCCCGGGAGGACGCGGCGGCGAAGCGGGCCAGCAGCAGCAGCACCTTCACCGTCTGGGTGGGATCGAAGCCATGGGCCTCGCAGAGCTCCTCGATGCTCGTCTGCTCCGGGGTGGCCAGGGTCCGGCAGGGGCCGGCCGGCAGGGGGACGGCGGGCGCGGGCAGGGAAACCGCCCGCTCCTGGTTGGCCGCGTAGCGGCCGTCGGGACTGGCCAGGATCAGATCCTCGCCAGCCTCGGCGGTGACCATGAATTCCTGGCTGGCGGAACCGCCGATGGCGCCGCTGTCGGCGTCGACCGCCACGGCCCTCAGGCCGCAGCGCTCGAAGATGCGCCGATAGGCCCCGTCCATGGCGGCGTAGGTGCGCCGCAGACAGGCCTCGTCGGCATGGAAGGAATAAGCGTCCTTCATAATGAATTCACGCCCACGCATCAGGCCGAAGCGGGGCCGGATCTCATCGCGGAACTTCGTCTGGATCTGGTAAAGGCAGACCGGCAGCTGGCGGTAGGAGCGCAGCAGGTCGGCCGCCAGCTCGGTGACCACCTCCTCATGGGTGGGACCGAGCCCGAGGGAGCGCTCCTGGCGATCGATCAGGTGGAACATGATCCCCTCGCCGGCGGTGTAGCCGTCCCAGCGGCCGCTGCGCCGCCAGAGGTCGGCGGGCTGGAGCTGGGGCAGCAGGGTCTCGAGGGCGTCGACGGCGGCCATCTCCTCGCGGACGATGGCGGAGATCTTCTGGAGCACCCGCCAGAGCAGGGGCAGGTAGGCGAAGATCCCGGGCGCCAGGCGACGCACGTAGCCGGCGCGGAGCAGGAGCTTGTGGGAGCTGATCTCCGCTTCGGCCGGATCGTCGCGAAGCGTCACCAGCATCAGGCGGGAGACGCGCATGGAGAACATCCGGTTCGGCGCTGGACGCTATCACCGCCGGCCCGGTCTGCAGGGGGCCTGCGGACGGGAAGATGCAGGAAAACTCTGCTATGTTCACTAGTTAGTCCAGTGCGTCCAGCGACAGTCTCATGCTTGCTCACCCTGCACCGGTCGGCTCCCCAGCGGGCGGTTCCACCGCTTCGCCGGCCACGCCGCTGACCCTGCAGGCTGACTCCCGCACCGACACCGAAACCCTGATCGGCATCGATGAGGTTCAGCGCTCCCTGAACCGCTCCAGGGCTTCGGTGTACCGCTACACGAACACCGATCCCCGCAACCTCAACCCCCCCTTCAACCCCCGCAAGCTCAATCCCGAATACCGCAGCGACCAGAAGGACCCCCTGGTCTTCCACCCCCATGAAGTGGCCCGCTTCGCCCGCGACGTGCTGCGCATCAAGGAGGTGACCGTGGAGGTGCTCAACTCGCCCTCCACCGCCACCCAGCAGTTGCTGGCGTCGATCCTGGAGGAGCTGCGGGCGATCCGCGCCCGTCTCGACGGGGCCGAGGTGCCTCCCGCCGACCTGCACCTGCACAGGCACTCCCACTCACGGCCGGCCGCCTGAGGGGAGGGGGGCCGATCGAGCGGATCGGTGCCACAATCATTCCATTCCACCTTTGTTCTCCGTCCAGTGCACCGGGCCACTCCGCTGCACGAACGCATGGATCACGTCCGACCCGTCCGTCCCGCGTCCCGCTCCGGTTCCCATCGGGGAACAGCCGCCCCCGCTTCCCCGGCCAGCCTCCCCTGTGCCGCCCTCCCCGGTCCCATCCCCGCCGCGGCCTGCCCCACCCCTGACGTGGCCGAGGTGGTCTCCAGCGGAGACCCGGACAGTCCGGGCCCCCGCCCGCCCCTTCACCGCCCCTCCGCTTCCGTCGGTCCTTCCCGCAGCGGCCGAAGCCCCGCCGAAGGCCTTGATGATGCGGCTTCCCTCTTCTTCGACCAGCCCTTCGGGACCCTCGGCGGGGTTGTTCTGGGTCTGCTGACGCTGCTCGTGCCCCTGGCCGGTGTGGTCATGGACCGTCCCCTGCTACCCGGCCAGCAGGAGTCGGTGGAGCGTCGCTTCAGTCCCGTCGCTGCAGCAGAAAGCCCTGGAAGTCCAGGGCCTGGAAGAAGGGCGCCGGATCGCTGAGCCCGGCGGCCTCCACCAGGGCCGTGAGCCGGGCGATGCCGATGGGGTGGAAGCCCTGGATCTGGGCGGTGGGATCCATCGCCTCGCCATCCACCCCGCTGGCCTGCTGGAAGCAGCGCCAGGCGGCCGCCACCTGGGCCGAGAGGGGGGAGCGTTCCGGGCGCATCAGGTCGACCAGAATCAGCTGCCCCCGGGGCCGGAGGCTCCGCGCCAGGGCGGTCAGGAAGGCCAGCTTGGTGCCATCGTCGGGCAGCGACTGCAGCACCAGCACCGACAGGGCACCATCGAAGCGAGCCTCGGCCCCCAGCTCTTCGACCGTGGCGTGATGCCAATCGATCCGGCCCCGGTTCTGCAACCGCTGCCGTGCCACGGCCAGCATCTCGGCGGACGGATCGATGGCCGTGAGCTGCCAGTCCGGCCGTTGGGCGTCGGCTTCCAGCAGCTCGGCTCCCGTGCCGCATCCAGCCACGAGCACGGCCGCGTCCCGACGCGAGGCCAGGGGGGAGGAGGAGAGCAGCGCCACCGAGAGACGGGCCAGGCTGGCGTAGCCGGGGATCAGCTGCTGCACCACCCGGTCGTAGGCGCCTTGCCGGGCCGGGTAGGGGTCGGAGGAGAGCAAGGTCAGCGGGCAATCCGGCCATCGTAGGCAGCCCCTCCGAAGCCTCCCGATCCTTTCTCAAGGCAACGAAACCGGGATCGAACGGACAGGGTGTGACCTAAGTTGGGCGGCGCCCCTCACCCCCGATCGACCGTGCCCACCATCCGCTTCGAAAAGGAAGGCCAGCAGGTTGGTTGCATCGAAGGGGCCAATCTCCGCAAGGCGGCCCTCGACGCCGGCGTCAATCCCTACACGGGCCTCAACAACCTCAACAACTGCGGTGGCCTCGGCCAGTGCGGCACCTGCGTGGTGGAAGTGGTCGAGGGGGCTCGCAACCTCTCCCCCCGCAGCGACGTGGAGGAGGTCTACCTGGCGGATCGGCCCGCGAGCTACCGCCTCAGCTGCCGCACCACCGTCAACGGCGACGTGACCATCCGCACCCGGCCCGACGCCGGGGTGGGCAAGGGCTCCAACAGCCTGGTCGGTGCGCTCAAGGCGCTGGTGGGCCGCAAATAGGGGTCATGGCCGTCAACCGGGCCAGGCACCTCCTCTACCAGTACCCCGGCTGCGGCACCTGCCGCAAGGCGCTGGCCTGGCTAAGGGAACGGCAGATTCCCTTCGACACCATCGACATCACCACCAGCCCGCCGCCCCTGGAGCTGCTGGCCGCGGCCCACGACCAGCTGGGGGGCTTCGGCCGGCTGTTCAACACCAGCGGCCAGAGCTACCGGGCCCTGGGGGCCGCCACCGTCAAGGCGATGGACAGAGCCACGGCCCTGGCCGCCCTGGCGGCTGACGGGCGCCTGATCAAGCGGCCCTTCCTGGTCAGCGGCAACGGGCGCATCCTCACCGGGTTCCGGCCCGAGGAGTGGCAGGAGCTGGTGGGCTAGGTCCCGTCGTTCCGCTCCTGGGGCCCCTGGCCTCCCTTGACCATCAGCAGGTCGAGCTCCTCGATCAGCCCTTCGATGCCGGCCCGGCTGATCTGGCTCAGGTAGTTGCCCTTGAACTCCTCGAGGAAGGTGCACAGCAGCTGCTGGGAGCGTTCCAGGGCCGGGCCGGTCTCCAGCGCATCGGCCAGCTCCTCCCAGAAACGGTCGATGCAGCGCTGCAGCAGCTCCAGCTGCTGGTCATCGCGGCGGCTGAGGCGCTCGCCGGTGGTGCGGGTGAGGTCCAGCAGGCTCTCCACCATCCCCCCGGCCAGCTGGCGGCTGAGCCCCTTCTCCACCTGGAGCAGGGGCTGGAGCTGGCGGAGGCCCGGCGGCACGATCGTGTTCTGCAGACTCTGCTGCAGGGCATGGCCGAGCACCCCCTGAAGTTCGGGGGCGAGGCGCGGGGCCACCTGCACCAGCAGCAGGGGCCCCCAGATCCGCACCAGCTCCACCAGCTCACGCTCGTCGTTGCTGACCACCATCTGATGGCTGCGGAGCGCGCGGATCCGCATCGGCCAGCGGCGGGAGCGGATCAGCTGCTGCAGCCCGTCGATCAGCTGCAGCGCGAGCACCTCGAACAGCTCCACCGCCAGCAGGGCCACCACCGCCCGGCTGATGACCGCCCGCAGCGGTTCGATGGTGATCAGCCCGCTGGTGTGGAGCCGCTCCAGCACCGGCACCACCCGCAGCCAGCGCCAGAAGGGCAGCAGCAGGGGCAGATCGATCCAGCGCCGCAGCAGGGCCCGGCCCCAGCTCAGGCCCGGCAGGCGGCGCCGCAGGCGGATGGCCCGCAGCAGGATGTCGAGGGCGAAGACGCTCTGGAACAGGAGCAGGTCATAGCGCCAGAAGTGGTCGGTGGGGCGGCCGTTCTCATCGATCGAGCGCCAGTAGGTGGTGGCCACCAGGGGCAGGACCTGCTGGCGCCAGAACAGCCGTTCCCGCGGCCAGGGGTGGGCGTCGATCCAGGCCGGACTCAGCAGCACCGCCGCCGCCTGCTTGGCCGAGTCCCGGTCGGCCCGCTGGCGCAGGCGGTTCTTGATCTTCTCCAGGGTGCCGTAGGTGCCCGAGGCCTGCATCGGGTTGGAATCGATCATCTCGACGGTGAGCCGCACCTGCTCCGCCAGCAGCTGGCGCTGGATCGGGGTGACGCCTCCCGTTGGGCCCTGGCTCAGGGCTGCATCCAGGCGGTCGAACTGGCGCAGGTAGGCCTGGGTCTCGCGGTGCGGCTCGATCCCCTTGATCGGATCCACCCAGGGGGTGATGTCGGGGATGATGGTGAGCGGCACCGCCAGGGGCACCGACGGCAGCGGGTAGAGGTTGCGCTGCAGCCAGAAGGTGCGCAGGGGAATGTAGCTGATGTCGAAGGCCACCCAGATCAGGTTGAGGGCGGCCCAGAGCGCCACGAAGCGATCCCAGCGCCTCCCCAGCCGGCTCGAGGGCACGGCCAGGCTCTGGTGCCAGCGTGGGCGTGCCATCGGGGGACGCGGCGGGCGGATGCGTGCCTAATCTGCCTCCCGACCATGGAACCTGCCGCACGAACCCCTTGAGCCCCTCGGATCCACCGGCCGACCACGGCGCCCACGACGAGCCGACGCCCCCGCCGGGGCCACAGCGTCGCCAGGAAGAGCGGGAGGAGAGCCCCTGGGCTTTCTGGCGCAGCGTCCTGATCACCCTGGCGGTGGCCCTGGGCATCCGCCAGTTCCTGCTGGAGGCCCGCTACATCCCTTCCGGCTCCATGCTTCCGGGGCTCCAGCTCCAGGACCGGCTGCTGGTGGAGAAGCTGTCCTTCCGCCAGCGCCGGCCGCGGCGCGGCGAGGTGGTGGTGTTCCGCTCCCCTTACCACTTCGATTCGATCCTCACCGGCCCGACCAAGCCGGGGGCGCTGCGCTGCCTGCTGGTCAACCTGCCCCTGATCGGTTCCCTGCCCGGCATCCAGCAGCCGGCCTGCGATGCGTACATCAAGCGGGTGATCGGCCTGCCCGGCGAGCGGGTGGTGGCCGACCCCCGTGGCCGGGTCAGCATCAACGGCCGGCCCCTCGATGAGCCCTACGTCAGGAACTACTGCCCCGTCGACCGGCAGGGGGTCGGCCCCTGCCGCACCATCGACGTGGTGGTCCCCCCCGGCCACCTGGTGGTGATGGGCGACAACAGGGCCAACAGCTGGGATGCCCGCTTCTGGCCCGGTGGGCCGCTGCTGCCGGAGTCCGAACTGATCGGCCGGGCCTTCTGGCGCTTCTTCCCCTTCAGCTCAGCCGGTCCCCTGCCAGAGCCCAACGCGCCGGATCGCTGAGGCCGCAGGCCAGCACCCGTCCCTGCAGCAGCCGCCCGCGGCAGGGACGGTTGGCGGCCAGGGAGCCGGAGGGGGCATCCTCCCAGCGCCAGGGGCGGCGGGGATCGAACAGCAGCCACCGACCCGTGCCGGCGGTCAGCAGCGGCTCCGGCAGGCCCAGGAAGCGGGCGGGCCCCCAGCAGAGCACCTGCCAGAGCTGCTCCGGCCGCCAGCCCCGGCGTCCCACCAGTTCCTCCCACAGCAGGGGCAGCACCAGGCCGTGGCCCGCCACCCCGGGCCGGCGCTGATCGAGAGGCAGCAGCTCCTCCTCCGCATCCAGGGCGATGTGGTGCACCGCCACCCCGGTGATGACCCCGTCGGCCAGGCCATCGATCAGAGCCTGCCGATCGGCCGGTCCCCCCAGGGACGGCTCCACCAGCCAGCCCTCGTCGGCCGGATCGAGGCCGCCGCTGTCGGCGACCAGATGCCACCATCCCACCGAGGCCATCGGTGGACGGCCGTGGCGCCGCAGCCGGGCCACCGCGTCGGCCGTGGAGACATTCATCAGCCGCAGCCCCGGGGAGGGGAGGTCGTCGGCCAGGAAGAGCAGGGTCTCGAGGGGGAGGGTCTCGCTGCCGGCGGGATCGAGGGGCCAGCCCGCCCGCAGGGCCTCCACCCGCTCCCGCACGAACCCGCGCCTGGCCAGGGACCCATCCCGGGGCGGCAGCAGCACTGGCCGATCGCCCATCTCCCCGAGGCGAAGGCCGCGCTCGAGCAGGTCGAGCGGCGGCAGGGCCGCTCCGGCCGCCAGACCGCAGGCGCCGGCGGCCAGCTGGTCGGCGTGGGGAGCCAGCTCCCGATCGAGGCCATCGACGCTGAAGCTGCCCCAGGTGAGCAGCCGCATGGGGTCCGGCCAGCTCCAGTCCAGCCGCTCCGGCCGGTCGCGCCAGCTGGGGGCCCAGGGGAGCAGGGCCACGGTGCCGTAGCCGCCTGAGGCGGCGGCCTCCCGGAGACTGGCCAGGGTTTCGGCCCGCCCCTGCAGCGGATCCTCCAGCACGCTGTGGGGGTCCACCAGTGCCGGCCCCAGCCAGCAGCCCTCGGCCTCGAAGCCGGCGACGTCGCCCCCGGAGACCGCATCCGGCTCCGGGTCGACAGCCCGAAGCACCCCGCCCTCCAGGAGCACGTCGGCCCGCCGAGGCGGCCGCTGCGGGGCCTCCAGCAGGATCACCCCGCGGAGCAGCAGCTGACGGACCATGGCAGGGGCCTCGGAGGGATGGGCCGGCTAGAGGGCGCCGGCGGCCGTGCGGTCGATCACACCCCCCAGGTGGGCGGTGAGGTTGAGGGCACTGACCACCGGCGGAGCCGTCGCCCCCCTGGGGTAGTCGATCACGGTCACGCCTCCGTTGCCCTGCTTGATGGCCCAGATGTCGGCAGGGGTGAGGCCGAGCAGGGCGCAGAGGATGGTCTTGTTGACCGCATCATGGGCGACGACCAGCACCGTCTCCTGGGGATCCAGTCCGGCGACGATCCGGTTCCAGGCCTGCAGCGAGCGCTCCGACACCCCCCCGATCGTCTCCCCCTCGGGCATCTGCACGGTCTCGGGGGTGCGCTTCCAGGCGGCGAGCAGATCGGGCCAGCCGGCGGCGATCTCACTCTCCAGGCGGCCCTCCCAGAGTCCGTGGCCGATCTCCCGCAGGCCCCTGCAGGCGGTGAGCGGCACGCCGGGGTGGGAGCCCAGGACCACCTCGGCGGTGCGCAGGGGGCGCGACATGTCGCTGCTGTAGGCCCGCTGCAGCGGAACCGGCGCCAGAAAGGCCCGCGCCGCCTCCGCCTGGGCCAGGCCGTGGGCATTGAGGGGGATGTCGATCTGGCCCTGGAAACGGCCCTCCCGGTTCCAGTCGGTCTCGCCGTGGCGCACCAGCAGCAACCGGCATCCGGGACCGGCCGGCGGCAGGGCCGTGCCCAGGTGGGCGGTGCCGTTGAGGGATTCCAGCTGGACCGAGGGGCGCCCGCCCGCGCCGCGGACCAGGTTGAGCACCGAGATGGAGGCGTTGTCGAGCCTGAGGCGCAGGAAGCCGCTTGCCGGCAGCCCCAGCAGGTGCAGCACCAGGCAGCGCAGGATGGCGTTGTGGGCCACCACCAGCACGGTGTCGTCGTCGCCGTGGCGGGCGAGCAGCCGATCGGCGAAACGACCCGCCTGCTCCATCAGCTCGGGCACCGGAAGATAGGTGGAGCCGTCGGCGCGGCGCAGCTCCAGGGTCTGCGGCGCCTCGCGCCAGCGGCGCTCCTGCTCGGGATCGACGGCCCGCACCTCGCTGCGCAGCAGACCGCTCCAGGGGGCCAGGTCGATCTCCAGGAGATCATCATCGAGCACGGGCGCCGGCGCCGCGCCGTGGCGGGCCAGCAGGGCGGCCGTGGTGGCGCTGGCCCGGCGCAGCGGCGAGCTGTAGACGGCGGCCAACGGGAGCTCCGCCAGGGCCTCCCCCGTGCGACGGGCCTGCACCTCGCCGGCCTCGGTCAGGGCGGAGAGATCGTCACGGCCCTGGATGCGGTGCTCCTGGTTGAAGCTGCTCAGCCCATGGCGGACCAGCACGATGCGAAGGGGCAAGGTGCTTGTGGCGCAGGCCCGGTCATCGTATGGGACGGGCCGAGGACGGGCGCGGGGGAGAATCAGCACCCATCGCCGCCGAGGTGGTCCGGTTGAACGGAACCCCTTCCCGATCCGGACCCCCTGCCTCCCCCCCGGGCTGGAAGGGCCTGCTGACCCTGCTCAGCCTGGCTCTCTGCGCCCTGCTCTGGCTGGGCGGACTGATCGACAGCCTCGAGCGGCCGTCGGTTGTCGATTCCCTCAGCCTGCGGCAGCTCGAACTGGCCGCCCTGACGGCCGAGGCCGTTCCGGACGGGCTGCAGCCGCTGCTCGTCGGGGAGGACCCGCGCCGGGAGCTGGGCGATGAACTGCGACGACAGATGGAGGCGGCCGAGGAGCCGCCGCTCGCCCTGCGCCGCCTCGAACGCGCCCTGCTGGAGCGCGATGCCGGCACACCGACGCTCCTGGACGACGACACCGGTCTGAGGGAGCTGGCGACCCAGGTGGATGCCGTGCGGCGTCCCCTGATCCAGGCCCTGCTCGAGGGCCGGCCGGTGACGGCGGCGCAACGGCAGCAGCTGCTCGCGCCCTGGTCGGCCCCGCTGATGGTGCAGCAGCTGGTGTGCGAACAGCTGCCGGGGGACCCGGGGGCCTGTCCGGCGGAGGAGCGCTCGCTGCGGCTCCTGCTCATGCTTCTGGCGGTGACCACGCTGCCGGCCCTGTTCCTGCTGGTGGGGGCTGCCCTGCTGATGCGCCAGGGCTGGCTGGCGTGGCGAGGCCGTCTTGCCCCCGCACCGCCGCTGGTGGGGCCGCCCCTGAGCCCCGTCGATGTCACCCTGCTGATCGCCGGCGGCTTCGTCGTGCTCGGGGAAGTCTTCGTGCCGATGGTGGTGCAGCCGCCGCTGCAGGCGGCCCTGCAGCGGCTGGAGACGCCAAGGGCCCTCAGCCAGGGCATCGAGGTGCTGGTGCTCTACGCCGCCCTGATGGCCGCCCCCCTGCTGCTGCTGGCCCTGATGCTGCCGCGGCGCACGACGCCGCCGGCCGGGGGCTGGCTGCAGTGGCGGTGGCGACCGGCCGGTTCCGCCCTCGGCGGCGCCGTGGCCAGCCTGCTCATGGTGCTGCCGGTGGTGACGGCCTCCAGCTGGGCGATCGACCGGATCTGGGCCGATCCGGGGGGCAGCAATCCGCTGCTCGATCTCGTGCTGACCAGCGCCGACCCACTGGCCCTGGCCTGTTTCGCCGTCACCGCCCTGGTGGTGGCCCCGCTGTTCGAGGAGCTCCTCTTCCGGGGCCTGCTGCTGCCGGTGGCAGGCCAGCGGCTCGGAGGAGCCGGCGCGGTGGTGCTGAGCGCGGCCGTGTTCGCGATCGCCCATCTCAGCCTTGGCGAGCTGGCCCCGCTGTTCGTGCTGGGCCTGGGCCTGGGCTGGCTGCGCTGGCGCAGCGGCCGGCTGGGAAGCGCCGTGCTGATGCACGCCCTCTGGAACGGGATGACCTTCATGAATCTCCTCTTTCTCGCCGACTGACGCCGCTTGCTGCGGTCCCTGATGGGTGGTTCACTTGCACAGTGCCTTCCAGGTCCCTTGGCCGCCTCCCCCGCCCCACGCAGTCAGAATGCGTTGCCGAAACCGAGGTCCCTGCGCAGGCCCCTGCAGCTGATCGAGGGATCCCTCTCGGCGCGCCGGATCGAGCGTCAGGCCCCCTGGCTGGCCGGCCTGCATCGGATCAGCACCGGCGCCCTGGTGGGCCTCGGACTCTCCATGCTCGGCCTGAGCGCCCTCACCCTGCACTGGCAGAACCAGTGGGCCCACAGCTTCGCCACCCTGGAGGCCGCCAAGACCCTGGAGCACCGCCTGCAGGAGTCCTCCGCCCTGCTCGAGCAACACCACCTCAGCCTGGTGCGGCGTCCGGGCCTCCTGGAGCCCACCAGCAGCGCCAAGCTCATCCACCTGCCTGAACCCCACAGCAGCCGCCCCCGCGCCCCCCTGCCGCTGCTCGCCGGCTTCCAGCTGCGGGCCATCCCGGCCGGCTACTGATGCCCCCCGCCTCCCCTTCCGGGCCTGGCGCGGGCCGCTCATCGGCGACCTCCGGTGGGGCGGGACGCCGCCCCCGGGCAGCGGAAACGCGCCGGGTGGTGGAGATCCAGCCGATCCCCACCAGCCGCATGCTGACGGTCTATGTGCTGCTGTGCGCCGCCCTGGTCGGACTGGCGGGACGGCTGGCCTGGCTGCAGGTGGTGCAGGCCCCCAAGCTCGAATCCCGGGCCAGGGCCATCCAGACCCAGGCGATCACCCCCATCGGCAAACGGCGCACCATCGTCGACCGGATGGGCCGGCTGGTGGCCCTCGACGAGCAGCGCTACACCCTCTGGGCCCACCCGCGCTACTTCAACCTGCCCGGCGACGAGCCCAACCAGATCCGTCCCCCCGCCGATGTGGTCCGGGAGCTTTCCCGGGTGCTGGCCCGGTCGCCGGCCGAGCTGCTGCAGACCATCGGCAGCCGCCGCAGCGGCGTCAAGCTCGCCACCGGCCTGGATCCGGAAACGGCCCACCGGGTCAGGGAACTCGGCATCAGCGGCCTCGATCTGGAGGCCTACCCCCAGCGCGTCTATCCCCAGGGGTCCCTGTTCGCCAACGTGGTGGGCTTCCTCAACCTGGAGAGGGTCGCCCAGGCGGGCCTGGAGCAGAGCCGGGACCGGGACCTGCGCCGCCAGGAGGTGACCCTGAGCATGCGCCGCGGTGCCGACGGCACCCCCCTCCCCGATGGTCTCCAGGCCGGGGCTCTCTACGGCGACGACCTGCGGCTCCAGCTCACCCTCGATGCCCGCCTGCAGCAGGTGACCCAGCAGGCGCTGACCAAACAGGTGAAGCAGTGGCGGGCCAAGAAGGGAGCCGCCCTGGTGATGAATGCCCGCAACGGCGAGATTCTTGCCCTGGCCTCCACCCCCACCTACGACCCCAACCGGTTCTGGAGCTACAGCCCCGCCCTGTTCCGCGAATGGTCGGTGCAGGATCTGTACGAACCCGGCTCCACCTTCAAGCCCATCAACCTGGCCCTGGCCCTGCAGGAGAAGGCGATCCGCCCCGGCGACAGGATGAACGACGTGGGACAGCTGACGATCGGTGGCTGGCCGATCTTCAACCACGACCGCCGCGCCAATGGCCTGATCGACTTTCCGACGGTGCTTCAGGTGTCCAGCAACGTGGCGATGGTGAAGGCCATGGCCCAGGTGAAGCGTGATCGGTTCTGGCACTGGCTGCGGGCCTTCGGCATCGACGAGATGCCGGACACCGACCTGCCCGGGGCCGTGGCCGGCCAGCTGAAGAGCCGCAGCGAGTTCACCTCGGCACCGATCGAGCCGGCGGTCGCCGCCTTCGGTCAGGGCTTTTCCCTGACCCCGCTCAAGCTGCTGCAGCTGCACGCGATGCTCGCCAACGGTGGCCGGCTGGTGAGCCCCCACATCACCCGCGGCCTCCGCTCCGGCGACGCCCTCGCCAGCGCCACCGCCCCCACGGGTGTTCAGCTGCTCGATCCAGCGGTCACCCGCACGGTCGTCAAGTGGATGGAATCGGTGGTGGAGAACGGCAAGGGCATGAAGATCCCCGGCTACCGGATCGGCGGCAAGACGGGCACGGCCCAGAAAGCCCGCAACGGGGTCTACATCCCCGGAGCCCGGATCTGCAGCTTCGTGGCGATCCTGCCATCGGACGATCCCAGCTACGTGGTGCTGGTGGTGATCGACGAGCCCCAGGGGGGCAATGCCTACGGCTCCACCGTGGCCCTGCCGGTGGCCCGTCAGATCGCCGAGGCCCTGCTGGTGATCGAGAAGGTGCCCCCCAGCCAGCCCACGGCCCGGGTCGCCGCCCCCGCCACGCGATCCTGAGCCCGCCAGGGGCGGACACTGGCTCCCGGTCGGCGGCCTGTCCTCATTCCCACAACCCCGATGCATCCCATCCGGGCGCCATGGCTAGCGTCGAAGTCAGCAGACATCGCGCCCGACACCATTCCACGATGGCCAACCTTCTCGAACAACTGGCCGCCATGACCGTGGTCGTGGCCGACACCGGCGACATCGACGCGATCCGTCAGTTCACCCCGCGGGATGCCACCACCAACCCTTCCCTGATCCTGGCCGCCGCCCAGATCCCCACCTACCAGGAGCTGATCGACCGCTCCCTGCGCGAATCCCGGCAGGTGATCGGTGCCGAGGCCCCCGCCGAGGACGTGGTGCGCGAGGCCATCGACGAGATCAGCGTCACGTTCGGCAAGGAGATCCTCAGGATCGTCCCGGGCCGGGTTTCCACCGAGGTGGATGCGCGCCTCAGCTACGACACCGAGGCGACCATCACCAAGGCCCGCAAGCTGATCGGCCTCTATGCCCAGGCAGGTATCGGCACGGACCGGGTGCTCATCAAGATCGCCTCCACCTGGGAAGGCATCAAGGCGGCGCAAGTGCTCGAGCGCGAGGGCATCCACTGCAACCTCACCCTGCTGTTCGGCTTCGCCCAGGCGGTGGCCTGCGCCGAGGCCGGCGCCACCCTGATCTCCCCGTTCGTGGGGCGCATCCTCGACTGGTACAAGAAATCCACCGGTCGCAACAGCTATCCCGGCGCGGAGGATCCCGGCGTTCTCTCGGTGACCCGGATCTTCAACTACTTCAAGACCCACGGCTACGGCACCGAGGTGATGGGGGCCAGCTTCCGCAACATCGACGAGATCGTCGAACTGGCGGGCTGCGACCTGCTGACCATCTCCCCGGCCCTGATGGACCAGTTGCGCCAGAGCGAGGGTGAGCTGGAGCGACGCCTCGATCCCTCCCGTCCGGGCGCCAGCGAGGAGCGGATCCACGTCGATGAGGCCACCTTCCGCAGCCTGATGGCCGCCGATGTCATGGCCAGTGAGAAGCTCGATGAGGGCATCCGGGGCTTCTCCAAGGCGATCGAGACCCTCGAGGGCCAGCTGGCCCATCGCCTGGCCGTCATCGAGGGCGGGGCCGCCTTCACCCATGCCGTGCACGAGATCTTCCTGCTCAACGATCTCGACGGTGACGGCTGCATCACCCGCGAGGAATGGCTCGGCAGCGATGCCGTCTTCGATGCCCTCGACACCGACAACGACGGGCGCCTGGCTCCCGAGGACGTGCGTGGTGGCCTTGGAGCGCCGCTGGCGATCAGCCGCTGAAGGCCGGGCCGTCCCCCGACGCCCCTTCCTTGAACGTTTGTTCACCTTGGTGGGCAAGGATGGTTTCCCCTTCACTCACCGCGAATGGCCCACACCGTCCACGCCCTCGACACCATGCGCGCCCTCGCCGACAAGGGTGAGGTGAGGGACGTCGAGGCCGGGTCCGTCATCTTCCGCGCCGGCGAACCCGGCGACTGCATGTTCGGCCTGCTGGAAGGGACGGTGCGGCTGAGCTGGAACGCCGATGCCGACCACGAGGACATCCAGGCCGGCGACGTTTTCGGGGCCGGAGCCCTGGTCACCCAGGACCACCGGCGCTACGGCCATGCCACGGCTCTCACCCCCTGCCGGCTGCTGGTCATGAACCGCGAGAAGTTCCTGTTCGCCGTTCAGGAGGCCCCCATGTTCGCCATCGAGCTGCTGGGCTCCATCGACCAGCGCCTGCGGGACCTCAAGGGCGCCAGCCGGCCCTGAGGCCTCAGCCCCGCTGGAACAGCAGGCGGCGGATGACCCGCTGGGCGATCTCCCCGTAGCCCATCTCCCCGGAGAGGATCTGGGCGATGCGCTGGGGGGCGGTGGGCCGCTTGACACCGAGCTGGTAGCCCACCCGCGGCACCCGGTAGAACACCTGGGCGATGCGCTTGCCCCAGGCCATCGAATCGCCCCAGGCCTCCCGCATCCGCAGGCTGTACCGCTCCAGGGCGCCCCCATCACCGTCGAGCCAGCGGTCAAGGGCCGCAGCCGCTTCGCAGCCGCTGAGCAGGGACGGGCGCAGCCCCTCGGCCAGGAACGGATCACAGAGGGAGGCGGCGTCACCGACCGCCACCAGGCCCTGGCCGTGCAGGGGGTGGTGGCCATTCCAGAGACGCAGCTGGCCGCGGCGCCGCTCACCCGCCTCCGGGGGGAGCCCCAGGCTGGGAAGCAGGGCCGAGAGCACCGCGTCGCTGTCGGCCTCCTGCTGGCCGACGAAGGTGCCCACTCCGATGCTGTAGCCACCCCGGCGGGGAAAGACCCAGCAGAAGCCATGGTGCACAAGGCCGAACTCGAAGCGGGCCATGTCGGCGGGGTCGGGATCCGCCGCCACCTCCACCGACACGGTGGCCGCGAACCGGGGCCGGGACGGCCCCAGACCCAGGGGCACAGCGAAGCGGGAGCCGGAGCCATCGGCGATCACCACCGCCCGGGCCCGCAGCCACCGATCCCCCGGAACCGCGACCTTCCAGAGGCCGTCGTCGCGGCGGCCGATCCGCTCGGCACGGCAGCCGTGGCGCAGCTCCCCCCCGGCCCGGACGACCTGCTCCCCCAGAAACGCGTCCAGGAGGCTGCGACGGACGATCCAGAACGGAGCCTCCCCGGGCAGCTCGGCCGTCACCGGATCCTCCAGGCACCAGGTGAACCGCACCCGGCGGATCACCTGGTCCACGGCGGGGGCCAGATCGAAGGGGAACCAGCGCTGCACCGAGGCGGCCATGCCGCCACCGCAGGACTTGGCCCGTCCAGGCTCATGGGCCTCGAGCAGGATCACCCTGCGCCCTCTGTTGGCCAGATGGAACGCCGCCGCAGCGCCGGCGGGGCCGGCCCCGACGACGATCACGTCGGCATCGGCGGAGCTGATCACACCTTGAGGATATCGGCTTCCTTCTCCGCCAGGTGCTTCTCCAGCTCGGTGATGTAGCGATCGGTCAGCTTCTGGACCTTCTCCTGCTCGTCATGGCTCTGGTCCTCGGAGAATTCGCCTTCCTTCTCCTGCTTCTTGATCCGCTCGATCCCTTCGCGCCGCAGGTTGCGCAGGCCCACCTTGCCCTCCTCGGCGTACCTGGCCGCAAGCTTGCAGAGTTCCTTGCGGCGGTCCTCGGTGAGGGGCGGGATGTTGATGCGGATCACCCGGCCGTCGTTGTTGGGGGTGAGGCCCAGATCGCTCATGGCGATGGCCTTCTCGATCAGCGCCATCGAACCCTTGTCGAAGGGCTGAATCTGGATCGTCTGGGCGTCGGGGGCGGAGATCGTCGCCAGCGACTTGAGGGGCGTTTCGGATCCGTAGTACTCAACGGTCAGCTTGTCGAGCAGGGAGGGGTTGGCCCGACCGGTGCGGATGGTGTTGAAGGTGCGCTGGGTGGCTTCCACCGACTTGCGCATGCTGGTTTCGAGATCCATGGCAGGGGAAGGGTGGTGGGGAGGGGACGTCAGCGGGGGGGGGCCGGCACGATGCTGGTGCCGATGGGCTCACCGGCGACCGCCCGCCCGATGTTGCCCGATCCGAACAGATCGAAGACCACGATCGGAATCGCATTGTCCTTGCACAGGGCGATGGCGGTGCTGTCCATCACCTCCAGCTCGCCGCTCAGCACGTCGAGGAAGGTGAGGGTCTCGTAGCGGAACGCGTCGGCGTGCTTGGCGGGATCCTTGTCGTAGACCCCGTCCACCTTGGTGGCCTTGAAGATCACGTCGGCGTTGATCTCGGCGGCCCGCAGGGCGGCGGTGGTGTCGGTGGTGAAGAAGGGGTTACCGCAGCCGGCGCCGAAGATCACCACCCGTCCCTTCTCGAGATGACGGATGGCCCGGCGGCGGATGTAGGGCTCCGCCACCTCCTGCATCGAGATGGCGCTCTGGACCCGGGTGGGCACGCCGACACGCTCGAGGCCGTCCTGCAGGGTGATGGCATTCATCACCGTCGCCAGCATGCCGACGTAGTCGGCCGTGGCCCGGTCCATGCCCGCCGCCGAGCCTTTCAGGCCCCGGAAGATGTTTCCGCCGCCGACGACGATGGCCAGCTGGGTGCCCCCGGAGACCACCGCCGCCACATCCTTGGCGATCGACTGAACGATGGCGGGATCGATCCCGTAGCCCTGGTCACCCATCAGCGCTTCACCGCTGAGCTTGAGGAGAACGCGCCTGTAGGCCATCGACTCGTGCGATCGGCCGAACAGTAGCAACCCCTGCCACAGCGCCACCAGGTTGCGGGCGCCGGCGCCAACCGCTTCACTGCCGCAAAGGAGCACCGCCATGGCCCTCGAACCGCCTGGATGTCCCGGCCCCCGAGGCCCCCGAGGCAGCGACGTGATGGCCCGGCTCACGCTATCGGCCCTGGACCGGGCCAGCCGCAGCCCGGGGTTCTGGGGCGAGCCGGAGGTGCACCGGGCCCTGCTGGTGAGCGGGCTGTCGGTGCTGGTCTGCAGCCTGGCCCGGCTGCGGGCCGACCTGGACTGACCCCGGTGCTCCGTAACGCGGCGCTCCGGGAGGAGGGCTTCAGTATTCGATGCCCGCCTGCGCCTTCACCCCCTGCTCCCGGAAGGGGTGGCGCACCACCTTCATCTCCGTGACCAGATCGGCTCTCTCCAGCAGGGCCGCCGGGGCGCCGCGGCCGGTGAGGGCCACATGGGTGAGCGGTGGCCGCAGGGCCAGACCCTCCAGCACCCGCTCAGGTTCGAGGTAGCCCAGCCTGAGGGCCACGTTGATCTCGTCGAGCATCACCAGCTTGCGCTCGGGGTCGGCGAGGTAGGAGCAGGAGCGCTCCCAGGCGCTGTGCACCAGCTGGCGGTCGCGCTCCCGGTCCTGGGTCTCCCAGGTGAATCCCTCACCGAGGGCATGCCAGTGGAGGTCGTCGCCGAAACGCTCCAGGGCCCGAGCCTCCCCGGGCTGCCAGCCCCCCTTGATGAACTGCACCACCGCCACCTTGCCGCCATGGCCCAGGGTGCGCAGCACCAGGCCCAGGGCCGCCGTGGTCTTGCCCTTGCCCTCGCCGGTGAAGACGAGCACCAGGCCCTTCTCCAGGTTCCGCTCCCCCACCCGCTGCTGCTGCACCTCGCGGCGGCGCTGCATGCGGCGGCGGTAGGCCTCCTGGTCCACCTCCGGGGCCAGATCGCCCCCGGGACCCAGCTCCTCGGCCTGGCGATCCAGCGTCAGGGTGTCCTCCGCCGCTGCCGGGGTGCTGGTGGAGGCGTTCGCCGTCATGGGGAGCGGTGTCGGTTCGGCGCACTCTGGCGGAGCCGCGCCAGGGCCGTGTCGACCGCCTGCTGCTGGTCGCGCCGGGTGATCCAGTGGTGGTAGGTGCGGGTGTGGATCGCCACCGAGTGGCCCATCATCCTGGCCGCCACCGTGTCCGGCAGCCCGATGTGGATCGTGCGCACGGCCCAGGCGTGGCGCAGGTCGTAGGGGGTGATCGGCAGGCCGTAGCGGCGGAACTGCTCCGCCACCCGCCGGCCCACCTGCTGCAGGGTGGTGCGGCGCAGGTCAGTGCAGACGCGGGGCAGCTCGGCGCCGCCCTCCCCCAGACCCTCGAGGCCGAAGCGCTCCACCCAGTCGGGCTGGAACGGCCACACCTGGTGCTCACCGGTCTTGCTGGTGGGCAGCACCCGCAGCACCCGGTCGCCCCCCGGCGCCAGGGCGGAAAGATCGCAGAAGAACACCTCGTGGTTGCGCAGGCCGTAGGTGGCCATCAGGCCGTAGGCCAGGCGCCAGCGGGGGTTGGGGATGGCCGCCACCAGCTCCAGGATGCGCGCGTCGCTGGGCAGGCCACGGAAGCGGGCCACGTGCAGGCCGTAGCCGCCGCTGCGCTCGCTCCAGTCGGCCGGCAGGGGGAGCTCCAGGTGGCGGGCCAGGGCCGCCAGGGCGAGGCCGCACTGCTGGCGGCTGCGGCTGGCCAGGGGGTAGGTCTCCAGCACCCGCTCCAGCAGGGGCCCATCAATGGCCGCCGGCGCCTCCGCCGACGAGGCGGCCACCGCCACCAGACGCCGAAGGTAGGGCCGGTAGGCGCCGCTCCAGGTGCTGTGGCTGCCGGCGGGCCGGCGGCGGCGGCGGGGATCGGCGAAGAAGGCGGCCTCGAAGCCCTCCAGCAGCGGCGTGAGCCCCGGGGCCCCGGCAGGGCTCCCAGCGGAAGCGGCCCCGGGACGGGGGGACGGCTCGGCCGGCGAGATCTCCCCCGGAGGAGCGGCGGGCGGGGACGGCGCCGCCGCGGCCGGCCGTCGGCGCCAGTGCTCCCAGCGGAAGCGGCCCCGCTCGACAGCCTCCCGCACCCGGGCCAGCTGGTCGAGGGCGGCGACCATCCCCTCCGCCGTGGCCGGCAGCCCCAGGCTGATCCGCTGCACCGGCCGCGCCGCCGTGCCCTTCGGACAGGGCAGGGGCCCGCGCAGCCCGAGGCGGTGCTGGCGGATCTCCAGCCGCAGGCCGGTGCCGGAGGCCGCCAGGCGCCGGTTCTGGTGCCGCACCCGTTCCATCAGATCATCGGCCGCCGGACACGACTCGGCTGAGATGGGCGGGGCGGACGGTGGCGGGGCGGCCGGGGGGATGGCGGGGGGTCGGAGCGCTGAGCCGGACGCTACCCCTGCCGTCCCGCCGTCGCCAGGGTGGGCCCGGTGACCCGCCGGGCAGCCGCCGGTGGGGAGGCGGCGTTACGCTCAGCCTTTCTGACCGAAGGCATGGCCAGGGTCGGCGTGCTGCTGCTGAACCTCGGCGGTCCGGAGAGGATCGAGGATGTCGGGCCGTTCCTCTACAACCTCTTCTCCGATCCCGAGATCATCCGCCTGCCGACGCCGGCCCTGCAGAAGCCCCTGGCCTGGCTGATCAGCACGCTCCGCAGCGGCAAGTCGAAGGAGGCCTATCGCACCATCGGCGGCGGTTCCCCCCTCCGCCGCATCACCGAGCAGCAGGCCCGGGAGCTGCAGAGCCGCCTGCGCCAGGAGGGCGTCGACGCCACCAGCTACGTGGCGATGCGCTACTGGCATCCCTTCACCGAATCGGCGGTCGGCGACATCAAGGCCGACGGAGTGGAGGAGGTGGTGGTTCTGCCGCTCTATCCCCACTTCTCGATCAGCACCAGCGGCTCCAGCTTCCGGGAACTCCAGCGCCTCCGCCAGGCCGACCCGGCCTTCCGCCGGCTGCCGATCCGCTGCATCCGCAGCTGGTACGACCATCCCGGCTACATCGATGCCATGGCCGGGCTGATCGCCCGTGAGGTCCGCAGCTGCGAGGCCCCGGAGGCGGCCCACATCTTCTTCAGTGCCCACGGAGTGCCCAAGAGCTACGTGGAGGAGGCCGGCGACCCGTACCAGAAGGAGATCGAGGCCTGCGCCGCCCTGGTGATGGGTCGGCTCGAGCAGCTGCTGGGCCATCCCAATCCCTCCACCCTCGCCTACCAGAGCCGGGTGGGGCCGGTGGAATGGCTCAAGCCCTACACCGAGGATGCCCTGCGGGAGCTGGGCGGGCAGGGCGTCCAGGAACTGGTGGTGGTGCCGATCAGCTTCGTCAGCGAGCACATCGAGACCCTCGAGGAGATCGACATCGAGTACCGGGAGATCGCCACCGAGGCCGGCGTCCGCCACTTCCGCCGGGTGCCGGCCCTCGACACCGACCCCACCTTCATCCAGGGCCTCGCCGACCTTGTGCACAAGGCCATGGCGGGCCCGGAGGTGAACCTCGACATGGCGGCCCAGCTGCCGAAGAAGGTGAAGCTCTACCCCCAGGACAAGTGGGCCTGGGGCTGGAACAACAGCTCCGAGGTCTGGAATGGCCGGCTGGCGATGGTCGGATTCTCGGCTTTTCTGCTGGAATTGCTCACCGGTCACGGCCCGCTGCATGCCCTTGGACTGCTCTGATCGCCCCAGGCGCCCCGGGCTTCGGAGCCGTTCGCTGGTGATCGCCGCCACCCTGGGACTGAGCAGCCAGCCCCTGCCCGCCGAGGCCCGCAACGCCAGCCTCTGGGCCAGGGGGGTGTTCCCGGTGGCGAGCTTCGCCGGCTACACCAGCGGTTTCGGCATGCGCTCCCATCCCCTGAGCGGCGACGTCCGTCCCCACTACGGCATCGACATCGCGGCGCCCCTGGGATCACCGATCCGCAGCTGGTGGGCCGGAACGGTCAGCGAGGTGATCGTCGACGGCGGCTGCGGCAACGGGCTGGTGGTCCGCTCCGGCAGCTACGAGCACATCTACTGCCACCTCGGGGGCCAGGCCGGCAACGGGGTCTACCGCAGCGGCGGCGTCCAGCTGCGGGTGGGCCAGCGGGTGGCCACCGGCCAGGTGATCGGCCATGTCGGCCTCACGGGCAGCACCACCGGCCCGCACCTCCACTGGGGCCTGCGCTACCGGGGCGCCTGGATGGATCCGGCCCGCGTGTTGCGGGCCATGGCGGAGAGCCGGCGTCAGCGCAACCCAAACCCCCTCCAGCGACCTAATCTTGGTGTCTTCCGCTGATGGTTCCGAGACCCCTCCCCGGACGCCTGGCCGCCGGGCCGACCCCTCTCCCATCCTGACGATTTCCTCCCCCTTCGCCCGACCCCAGCCGCCGCCGTGACGCTCACACCCCTTCCGTCCGCCATCGCCGCCGCCGGGACCAGCAGCCCCAGTGCCTCCACCCCTGCGATGTCCCCGCCGTCGTCGGAGCCGATGCGGGTGAGCGGGGCCTACGCCCTGATGGATGCCCTGCACCGCCACGGCGTGCGCCACATCTTCGGCTACCCGGGCGGCGCGATTCTCCCCATCTACGACGAGCTCCACAAGGCGGAGGCGCGGGGCTGGCTGCAGCACATCCTGGTGCGCCACGAGCAGGGCGGCACCCACGCCGCCGACGCCTACGCCCGCGCCACCGGCCGGGTGGGCGTCTGCTTCGGCACCTCCGGCCCCGGCGCCACCAACCTGGTCACCGGCATCGCAACCGCCCAGATGGATTCGGTGCCCATGGTGGTCATCACCGGCCAGGTGCCCCGGGCCGCCATCGGCACCGATGCCTTCCAGGAGACTGACATCTTCGGCATCACTCTGCCGATCGTGAAGCACTCCTGGGTGGTGCGCGACCCCGCCGACATCGGCCGCATCGTGGCGGAGGCCTTCCTGATCGCCGCCAGCGGCCGCCCGGGCCCGGTGCTGATCGACGTGCCCAAGGATGTGGGCGCCGAGGAGTTCGACTACACCCCCGTGGCTCCGGGATCGGCGATCCCCTCGGGCTTCAAGCGTCCGCCGGCCCCCAGGCCGGAGGCCATCAAGGGCGCCCTGACCCTGATCCGCCAGGCCCGGCGCCCCCTGCTCTACGTGGGTGGCGGCGCCATCGCCTCCGACGCCCACGCCGAGGTGCACCAGCTGGCGGAACGGTTCCGTCTGCCGGTCACCGCCACCCTGATGGGCAAGGGGGCCTTCGACGAAAACCACCCCCTGTCCGTCGGCATGCTCGGCATGCACGGCACCGCCTACGCCAACTTCGCCGTCACCGAGTGCGACCTGCTGATCGCGGTGGGAGCCCGCTTCGATGACCGGGTCACCGGCCGCCTCGACAGCTTCGCCCCCCGGGCCCAGGTGATCCACATCGACATCGATGCGGCCGAGGTGGGCAAGAACCGGGTGCCCGAGGTGCCCGTCGTCTCCGACGTCAAGCAGGCCCTCGAGGCCCTGCTGCAGGCCTCGTCGGGCGAAGGCTCCAACCGCCGCACCGACGCCTGGCTGGAGCGCATCGACACCTGGAAGCAGCACTACCCGCTGGTGATCCCCCAGCCCACCGGAGAGATCGCCCCCCAGGAGGTGGTGATCGCCCTGCGGGAGCTGGCCCCCGAGGCCTTCGTCACCACCGATGTGGGGCAGCACCAGATGTGGGCGGCCCAGTTCCTGCGCAACGGACCCCGCCGCTGGATCAGCAGTGCCGGCCTGGGCACCATGGGCTTCGGCATGCCTGCCGCCATGGGCGTCCAGACCGCCTTCCCCGAAGAGACGGTGATCTGCGTGGCCGGGGACGCCAGCATCCTGATGAACATCCAGGAGCTGGGCACCCTCAGCCAGTACCAGCTGCCGGTGAAGGTGGTGGTGCTCAACAACGGCTGGCAGGGCATGGTGCGCCAGTGGCAGGAGAGCTTCTACGAAGAGCGCTACTCCAGCTCCGAGATGACCGGCGGCATGCCCGATTTCCCTGCCCTCGCCGAGGCCTTCGGCATCAGGGGCATCGGCATCACCGACCGCAATCAGCTGCGTGCAGATCTTGCCGAGGCCCTGGCCCACCCCGGCCCGGTGTTCGTGGACGTGCGCGTGCGCCGCAACGAGAACTGTTACCCGATGGTGCCTCCGGGCGCCAGCAACGCCCAGATGGTGGGCCTGCCCAGCCATCCTGAACTGGCCATCGACACCATCCGCCAATGCAACGCCTGCGGCAGCACCACCGCCAGCGCCCACCTGTTCTGCCCCAGTTGCGGGGCCAAGCTCTGACCCTGCTCGCGGTGGTGCTGGCCGTGCTGATCGCCGGGCCCGGCGCGGCCGTGGCGGCGGAGGTGTACCAGGTGCGCAGCGGCAGCCTGCTGCAGGTGGGGGATGGCAACCGCAGCTACCCCGTGGAACTGGCCTGCATGGATCTGGTGCCGGGCCAGGAAGCCGAGGCGATCGGCTGGCTTCGCCAGGCCCTGCCCCGCCGCACCCGGGTGAACCTGCGCCCCATGGGTCAGCGCGACGGCACCCTGCTGGCCCGGGTGAGCCTGATCGGCGACGGCTCCGACATCGGCGACGGCCTGATCGCTGCCGGCCTGGCCGTGGCGGAGGCCTGCCCATGAGCCTCAACCGCACCGCCAAGGGCATCGTGCTGGTGCCCACCCTGCTGCTGGGCGGGGCCTTCCTGGCCGCCGGCACCTGGGTCGACGGTCCCGCCGCCGCCAACCGGGGCCTGGCCCTCAGCCTCGGCGCCATCCTGATGGCCTCGGGTCTGCTGGCCCAGCTGCTGCCCGAATCCGCCCCTTCTCCCGGGGACAGCGACGCCGACGCCGACCCCTGAGCGACGACCAAAGATCACAGCCCGGTGCCAGCGGCTGCAGCCGGTCCCAGAGTCGGAACAGTCTGGGCGGAAGGGATGCGGGACTCCGATCGACTCGTCGTGCCCCTGGCCGAGGTCGGCCTCGACGCCATTGCCGAGGTGGGCGGCAAGAACGCCTCCCTCGGGGAGATGATCCGCGAGCTTGCCCGTCAGGGGGTGCGGGTGCCGGACGGCTTCGCCACCACGGCTGACGCCTACCGCCACTTCATCGCCGGCAACGGCCTGGAGGAGCGGCTGCACGCCCTGCTGGACGGTCTGGACAGCCGCGACATCGCCGCCCTCCAGGCCGCCGGGGCCGCCGCCCGCTCCCTGCTGCTGCAGGCGCCCCTGCCCACCGACCTGCAGCAGGCCATCCTCGCCGCCTACCGCCGGCTGGCGGGCGATGGCGGCGGGGCGGCGGGGGAGCCGGCGCTGGCGGTGGCGGTGCGCTCCAGCGCCACTGCCGAAGACCTCCCCGATGCCTCCTTCGCCGGCCAGCAGGAGACCTTCCTCAACGTGCGGGGCGAGGCGGCCCTACTGGCGGCCTGCCGGCGCTGCCTGGCCTCCCTGTTCACCGACCGGGCCATCTCTTACCGGCAGCTCAACAGCTTCGACCACTTCGACGTGGCGCTTTCGATTGGGGTGCAGCGCATGGTGCGGGCCGACCTGGCGGCCTCCGGCGTGATGTTCAGCATCGACACCGAGACCGGCTTCCGCGATGCGGTGCTGCTCACCGCCGCCTATGGCCTGGGCGAGAACGTGGTGCAGGGCACGGTGAACCCCGATGAATACCTGATCTTCAAGCCCACCCTGGAGCAGGGGTTTGCGCCGATCCTGCAGCGGCGCCTGGGCTCCAAGGCGATCCGGATGGTGTATGCGGATCCCGGGGGCGGCGGCGAACCGGGCAGTGGTGCCACCCGCAACGTGCCCGTGGCGGCAGAGGAGCGGCGGCAGTTCGCCATCAGCGACGCCGAGGCCCTGCAGCTGGCCCGCTGGGCCTGCACGATCGAGCGCCACTACAGCGCCCGGCGGGGCACCCCCACGCCGATGGACATCGAGTGGGCCAAGGACGGCCACACGGGCGAGCTGTTCATCCTCCAGGCCCGGCCGGAAACCGTGCAGTCGCGCCGCTCGGCCACGGTGCTGCGCAGCTGGCATCTCGAGGCGGGGCCCGGCGGCGGCGGCGCCGAGCTGCTCTGCACCGGCCGGGCGATCGGCGCCTCGGTCAGCAGCGGCCCGGCGCGGGTGATCCGCGACCCCTCGGAAATCCAGCGCTTCCAGCCCGGAGATCTGCTGGTCACCGAGCGCACCGATCCCGACTGGGAACCGATCCTCAAGCGGGCCAGCGGCGTGGTCACCAACCAGGGGGGCCGCACCTGCCACGCGGCGATCATCGCCCGCGAGATGGGGATCACGGCCATCGTCGGCAGCGGCACCGCCACCGAGGCGATCCGCGACGGCGAGCGGATCACCGTGAGCTGCTGCGAGGGCGACGAGGGGCGGGTGTACCGCGGTGCCCTGCCCTTCCGGGTGGAGGAGCAGGAGCTGGGAGATCTGCCCCCCACCCGCACCCGCATCCTGATGAACGTGGGCAACCCGGAGGAGGCCTTCAAGCTGGCGGCCATCCCGTGCGACGGGGTGGGTCTGGCCCGGCTGGAGTTCATCATCGCCAACCACATCCGCGTGCATCCCCTGGCCCTGCTGGAGCCGGACCGGGTGGCGGATGCGGCGGAGCGCCAGGCCATCGCCGAGCTGGTGCAGGGCTATGACCAGCCGGCGGAGTACTACGTGGACCTGCTCAGCCAGGGCATGGCCCGCATCGCCGCCGCCTTCCACCCGCGGCCGGTGATCCTGCGCTTCTCCGACCTCAAGAGCAACGAGTACGCCCGCCTGCTGGGCGGGGCGGCCTTCGAGCCCGCCGAGGAGAACCCGATGATCGGCTGGCGGGGCGCCTCGCGCTACTACGCCCCGGCCTTCCGGGCCGCCTTCGCCCTGGAATGCCAGGCCCTCAAGCGCGTGCGAGAGGGGATGGGCCTCACCAACGTGATTCCGATGGTGCCCTTCTGCCGCACGCCCGAGGAAGGCGACCGGGTGCTGGCCCAGATGGCCGAGCAGGGGCTGGTGCGGGGCGAGAACGGCCTGGAGGTGTACGTGATGTGCGAACTGCCGAGCAACGTGATCGGCGCCGAGGCCTTCGCCGCGCGTTTCGACGGCTTCTCGATCGGCTCCAACGACCTCACCCAGCTCATCCTGGGGCTCGACCGCGATTCGGCCCTGGTGGCGGAGCTTTTCGATGAGCGCCATCCCACCGTCAAGGACATGATCCGGCTGGCGATCCGCACCGCCCGCCGCTGCGGCCGCAAGATCGGCATCTGCGGCCAGGCCCCCAGTGACCACCCTGACTTCGCCGCCTTCCTGCTGGCCGAGGGGATCGACTCGATCAGCCTCAACTCTGACGCCGTGATCCCCACCCGGCTGGCGGTGGCGCGACTGGAGGCGGAACTGGAAGCCGGCGGCCCGGCCGCCGGCGCGCGGGAGCGGCCCTCACTCCTGACGGGGTGAGGGATCCTGCCGGGGGGCGCGCTCCAGAAGGACGTGCAGCGGCGGCGGCTGGACCAGCTGAACGGTGGCGGAGGCGATCCGCGCTCGGTCGCCGGCGCGCTCGAACTCATCGAGGATCCGCTGGTAGAGGTGATCCTTGGTGGAGCGCCGGGTCTTGACATCCACGACGTAGCGCAGGGTGAACTCCATCCAGTTGTCGGTGAGCACCAGGGTGACCTGGGGTTCCACGCCGGCGTTCTCCAGCAGATACTTGCGCACCATCCGGCGCCAGGCGGTGCGCACCTCGGCGGTGAAGGGCTCGGCGGCGATCTCGGCGCCGATGGTCTCCAGAAGGCTGCGCACCAGATGGTGGTCACTGCTGTACTGCACAGGCAAGCGCAACTCGTCCCAGAGGAAGGGAAAGTCACCGGAGTAATTGAACACCGGCTGCTTGAACACAAAGCTGTTGGCGATGCGCACGATCCGGCCGTTGTAGAGATCGGAATCCACCCACTCCCCCAGCTCCATCAGGGTGGTGCGCAGCATGCCGATGTCGATCACATCCCCCTTGATGCCCCCCACCTGCACCCGGTCGCCCGGGCGGTAGAAGCCGCCGAAGGAGATGGCGATCCAGCCGGCCACGCTGCCGATCACCTCCTGCAGGGCGAAGGCGATGCCGGCACCGGCGACGCCGATCGCCACCGTGAGCCCGCCGAGCCGGTCCTTGAAGATCACGGTGATCCCCACCACCGCCAGGAAGTAGCCGCTGAGCGCCAGAAGCTTGCGGGCGTAGTAGCGGGTGTCGGCCTCCTTCAGGGAACGGCCCAGCCAGATCTGGCCCAGCCGGATCACCAGCGAGGCCGCCACCACCACCGCGGCCACCAGCTTCCCCACCAGGGGATCGCTGATCCACTGCGGCGGGGTGGGGACGGGAGAGGCCATCGCTGCGGGCGAGCGGTCGACGGTCAGGGGGATGGGGCGAGCCGGTAGGCCTGGCCCGGCACCGGGTCGATGAAGCGCCTCGCCGGCCGATCGGGCGCCGGATCGGCACCGACCACGGCCGCCGCCTCCCCGCTGTCGCCCTGCTGGCGCAGCGCGCGGGTGAGCAGGCCTTCGAAACGCACGGCGCCACCGGCGGTGCTGGCGAGCACCGTCGCGGGGCGGAAGCGCTCGAGCAACCGGGGCAGCACGGCGCGGCCACGCACGAACGCGCCAGCCAGCGGCAGCGACAGATCCACCACGGGGGTGATCACCGCATCCAGTGGTTCCGGTGGCAGGTCGGGATCGAGGTAACCATGGGGTTCGAGGTAGAGGCTGCCGGCCGGATGATCGAGGCGGTAGCCGTTCTCCACCTGGGGCACGGGTGCCCCGGCCGTCGCCCGGATGCGCAGTGCCCCCGCCTGGTGGGTCTGGCCCGGCTCCAGGGCCGTCACGTTCCGGAAGCCCAGCTCCCGGGTACGGGCGGCGGCGCTGGCCGAACCCACCACCGGCAGGGCGGGATCGAGCAGGGCCAGGCTGGGAGGGTGGCAGTGGTCGGGCAGCCCCTGGGTGAGCAGCAGCAGGTGGAGGTCGCCGGGCACCGGCCAGGGGTGGGGCAGGCGGCCGGCGAAGAACCAGCGTCCGGGGGGAAACACCAGCTCGCCCTGCAGCCAGGGATCCAGCAGCACGCGGAACCCGTCGAAATCGAGCAGCCAGCCGTTGGCGCCGAAGTAGGTGGCGGTGATCATCAGCCCTGAGCCCAGAGGATCCCCGCCCGATGCGATCCGGCGCGGGCCTGGCCCGGGCATCGGCCGACTGCCCGCAGCTGCCAGAGCAGCGCGGCCAGGCTCAGGCCGCGGGCGGCGCTCACCACCGCCAGGGCGATGCAGAGCGGGCAGTGGAAGAGGGACATCGCGCCCGGTCCGCAGGACAAACCACACCCTGACAGAGGGAAGGCGCCGGTGGCGGCTGCTGGAATGAATGCATCGCCGGAGATGCTGCCGTGCTGCGCCTGAGCGAGCTGAAACTGCCCCTCGACCATGATGGCGACGCCCTGGTGGAGGCGATCTGCCGCCGGCTGCGTCTGCGGCCCGGGCAGCTGCGCGCCC
Organism: Microcystis elabens FACHB-917; assembly: GCF_014698445.1. Taxonomy (GTDB): domain Bacteria; phylum Cyanobacteriota; class Cyanobacteriia; order PCC-6307; family Cyanobiaceae; genus Cyanobium; species Cyanobium elabens. The sequence goes on along the minus strand of NZ_JACJSZ010000007.1, from coordinate 21,733 downwards.
ACCGGCTGGTGAAGCGCAGCGTCGATGCCCGCAAAACCGGGGCGATCCGACTGGTGTACTGCCTCGATCTGGAGCTGGCCCTGCCGCCGGCCGCCGAGGCGCGCCTGCTGGAGCGCTTCCGGGGTGATCCCCATCTGCGCCCCACCCCGGATGAGCGCTACCGCCCCGTGGCCCGGGCCGATGGCGCCGCCGCGGAGCGGCGCCCGCTGGTGGTCGGAGCCGGCCCCTGCGGCTACTTCGCCGCCCTGCTGCTGGCCCAGATGGGCTGGCGGCCGCTGCTGCTGGAACGCGGCAAGGCGGTGAAGGAGCGTACCGCGGACACCTTCGGGTTCTGGCACGGCCGCCGCCGCTTCGATCCCGGCTCCAATGCCCAGTTCGGCGAGGGGGGGGCCGGCACCTTCTCCGACGGCAAGCTCTACAGCCAGGTGAGCGAGAACCCCGCCACCATCCGCAAGGTGCTGGAGGAGTTGGTGGCGGCGGGGGCCGACCCGGAGATCCTCACCCTGCACCACCCCCACATCGGCACCTTCAAGCTGGCCACGGTGGTGCGCGGGCTGCGGGCCCGGATCGAGGGCCTGGGGGGGGAGGTCCTTTTCGGCAGGCACGTGGTCGAGCTGCTGCTGCTGGGGGACGGACCCGAACGGCGGCTGGTGGGCGTGCGGCTGGCCGACGGCACGGCCATCGCCACCGGTCACCTGGTGCTGGCGCCGGGCCACAGCGCCCGGGACACCTTCGCGATGCTGCACCGCCTCGGCGTGGCCATGGAGCCGAAGCCCTTCGCGGTGGGGGTGCGGATCGAGCATCCCCAGGCCCTGGTCGACCGGGCCCGCTGGGGGGAGGCCGCCGGCCATCCCCGGCTCGGGCCGGCCGAGTACAAGCTGGTGCACCACGGCAACGGGGATGGGGGGGGCGGCGCCGGCCGCAGCGTCTACAGCTTCTGCATGTGTCCCGGCGGCCTGGTGGTGGGGGCCACCTCGGAGGAGGGCTGCGTCGTCACCAACGGCATGAGCCAGCACTCCCGCCGGGAGCGCAACGCCAACAGCGGCCTGGTGGTGCCCATCACCCGGGAGGATCTGGCGCCCTACGCCCAGGAGGGGGAGGAGGCCCTGGCCGGGATCGCCTTCCAGCGCCACTGGGAGCGGCAGGCCTTCCATGCCGGCGGCGACGACTACCGGGCACCGGCCCAGTGGCTGGAGGATTTCCTGGCGCGCCGGCCCAGCCGCGAGGCGCCGCCGGAGGCGGTGGTGGGGTCCTACCGGCCCGGCCTGCGCTTCGGCAGCCTGGACGGCTGCCTGCCGGACTACGTCCTCGAGGCGATCCGGGGGGCCCTGCCGGTGTTCGCCCGCCGCATCCCGGGCTACACCATGCCGGGAGCCCTGCTGACCGGCGTCGAGACCCGCACCTCCTCGCCCCTGCGGCTGCAGCGCCATCCCACCAGCCTGGAAAGCCTCAACACCCCAGGGCTCTTCCCGGCCGGGGAGGGGGCCGGCCATGCCGGGGGGATCCTCTCCGCGGCGATCGACGGCATCAAGGTGGCGGAGGCCGTGGCCCTCAGCCTTGGGACACCACGCCGCTCCACTGCACCGCCTTGACCCCGTCGCGACGCCAGGAATGGAACAGGGCCGGTTCGGCCACGGTGCAGAGCGGGCAGAGGGCGATCCGCTCCGGGGCGATCCCCTGCCGCTCCAGCTGCAGCGCCGCGGCCCGTCGGATGTCCAGGCGATCCCGGCCGGGGGCGGGATCCGTCAGCAGGGCGCCGCAATGCTCCAGATCGGCCAGGGCCCGATCCTCCGGCTCCGGCCCGCTGCCCTCGGCCGCCATGGCGGCGGCCACCTGCAGGGTCACCAAGCGTTCCACCTGGTAGCGGAAGCCGGCCACGGCGGGGCCGAGCGCCACCAGAAGCCGCTCCCGGCAGGCGCCATCGGCCACCAGCGCCTCGATCGCCGCCGGCACGATCCTGGCCGCGACCCCGCGCCAGCCCGCATGGCAGGCCGCCACCCGGCCGCTGGCGGGGTCGGCGATCAGCACGGGGGTGCAGTCGGCCCCGCACACCCAGAGGCTCTGGCCGCCCCGGTCGCTGCGCAGTCCGTCGGCCTCGGGCCAGGGGTCCCGGTCGGCAGCGGAGGCCGCCAGCACCGCGGCGCCATGCACCTGGCGGGTGCGGTGCACGCTCACGCCCGCACTGAGGGCAGCGGCCAGTTCCTCCGGGGGCCGCCCCTGCCACTGGCGGGTGAAGAAGCCGTGCTCGAACGCCGCCAGCAGATCGCACTGCAGATAGTGGCCGCCGTAGGTGCCCACCCAGGTCCAGCCGGGAAGGTCGTTGAAGCCCGCATCGGGCCGATCGAAGGGGGGCTCGAGCGCCTCAGCCATGGGCCTCAGCCATCGGGCAGGTCCCGCAGCAGCCAGAAGCCATCGAGGGTGGACGCCTCCTCACTGGCCTGGATGGCGATGAACTGGAGGCCTCCGGCCCGCTCCCGGGCGTCCGCCAGGGCCCGCTGGGCCAGCTGGACCTCCTCCTCCGGCAGGCGGGCCAGGATCCAGCGATCCTCGATCCCGGCCTCCAGCACCAGCTGGCCGACGCTGACCTCCAGCCGGGTGGGCTCCAGACCGGACAGCCAGCCGGCGATGGCCAGGGCCCGCCGACGGCTGAACAGCCGGATGCCGGGCACCGGTGCAGCGGGATCGACATCGGAAGGCAGGGCCACCAGGCCCGGGAAGGCGATCTCCCAGCCGCCGGCCTCGGCCAGGGTGGCCGCCGGAAGGGTGGCCCAGCTCCAGCTGTCGCCCCGGGCCGCCTCCGGCAGGGGCAGGGCCACGGGGGGAATCGGCTGCGGCGGCGGGGCGAGGGGGCCGGCCATGTAGCCCGGCTCCAGGGGATAGACGCTGGCCTGCCGCTCCCGCAGCCACTCGACCAGGCCGTAGCAGCGCCGGCTGGGCACCAGCTCCAGGCCGAGACCGTCCGCCGCCCGCTGGACCATGGCTCGCATCGAGCCGCGCCAGCAGCGCAGCCGCCGCGGCGGGCCGTAACCCTGCTCGGCGGCCGCCGCCAGGGCCGCCTCGATCGCCCCGCGCAGCCACTGGGAATTGACGCTGGCGGCCGGGCAGTCCATCGACCAGCGGAAGGGGTCGGGGGACGGCTGCAGGCCTGCCGTCGAGCAGATCAGCAGTTCCCAGCGCTTCTTGCCATCGGCCTCCAGGATCGGCCTGGAGTAGTAGTCGAGTTCCCAGTCGGGGCCGGGCACCTGAAGCGCTGCGCTCATCCTGCGTCCTGTTCCTGCCGGCGCAGCAGCGAGCGGGCCCGGTGGGCCCGGTCCTCGGCCTCGGCCATCACGGTCTCCTTGGCAATGAGCAGCTCACCGGCAGGACCCTCCAGCAGGGCGGTGTTGAGGGCGATACGGCCCCGGGCCGGGTCGATGGCGGTGATCAGGGCCTTGAGATGCTCGCCCTGCTGGAAAGCCTCGCGCAGATCCCGCAGGGCGCCGCCGGTGATCGAGGACTGGTGCAGCAGGCCGCTGACGCCGCCGAGGTCGACGAAGAAGCCGTAGGGCTTGATCGACACCACCTGGCCTTCCACCAGCTGCCCCACCTCGAGGGTGGCGAAGCGGGCGGCCGTGGCGGCCCGCTTTTCGGAGAGCACCAGCTTGCGGGTATCGGGATTGACCTCCAGGAAGGCCACGCCCAGGGTCTGGCCGACGAGGGCCTCGTGGTTCTCGCCCTCGTTGAGCTGGGAGCGGGGGATGAAGCCCCGCAGGCCCTCCAGGTCGCAGGTGACGCCGCCGCGGTTGAAGCCGTTCACCTTCACCTGCACCACCTTGCCCTCCTTCTCCAGCTGGCGCACCTTCTCCCAGCTCTGGCGGAGGGCCAGGGCACGGGCGCTGATCGTGACCATGCCGTCGGCGTTCTGCTCCCGGGTGACGAGCACCTCGATCGGCAGGCCCTTCGGGAAGCGCTCCTTGAGGTTGGTGATCACCCCCAGGCCGCACTCGCTCTTGGGCATGAAGCCGGGGGCCTTGCCGCCGATGTCGACATAGACGCCGTCGCTCTCCATGCCGATCACCACCCCCTGCACCACCTCGCCGGTGGTGCCGACCGGGGCGTTCCCGTCGAGGGCGGCGAGGAAGGCCTCCTCGTCGAAATCGAAGTCATCGACGGTGCGGGCCTGGCCGGGGCCGGCCTCCGCGGCGGCGGGGCGGCCCGGGCCGGCCGAGCGTCCAGCGCCTCCACGCCGATCTGGGGCCGGTCCCAGCAGGTCGGCCATGGTCAGGCCCTCGATGCCCTCCAGATCGAAGCGGTCGTCGTGCTCCGCAGGGGAGGGGGCAGGTCGCGCAGGTGCGGGGTTCGGGCCGGGGGCGACGGGAGCGGAGGCCGCCGGAGCAGCGCCGGCCGGAACGGGGGCGCTGGGGGCGGCGGCGAGCTCGGGCGCCACCTCCTCCTCCTTCTTGATCATCAACACCTGGGGCGGCTTGCGCAGCGGCGCAGGGGCCGACCCGGCAGGCCTCGCCGGCGGCGTGGGGCGCTGGGCGGGGTTCCGGGGCTGACGCGGCGCGGGGTTGCCGGTTCCTGCCATGGAGGTCCTCAGCGAAGCACGGGGTCCCACACTGTACGAACCACCCTTCGGAGGCCGGTCCTCCCGCCGCCGATGCCACCCAGCACGGAGCCCCCTGGCATGGAGCGACGCCTCGCCCGCCTCAGCTGGACGACGGTGCGTGAGCAGGCGGCCCGTCCGGGCAGCACGGTGCTCTGGCCCCTGGGCGCCATCGAGCAGCACGGCCCGCTGCTGCCACTCGGCACCGATGCCCTGTTCGCCGAGCGGGTGGCCGCAGCGGTGCTGGAGCGGCTCGCTCCGGAGCTGCCGCTCTGGCGGCTGCCCGTGCAGAGCCTGGGGTTCTCACCGGAGCACCTGGGCTTCCCGGGGACCCTTAGCCTGCCGGCAAGGCTGCTGATCGACCTGGTGTGCGCCGTCGGCCGGGGGATCGCGGCAGCGGGCTTCCAGCGGCTGGTCCTCTTCAATGCCCATGGCGGCCAGATCGGCCTGCTGGAGGCGGCGGCACGGGAACTGCGGGTGCGGGAACCCGCTCTGGCGGTGCTGCCCTGCTTCCTGTGGCGAGGGGTCGATGGCCTGGCAGCGCTGATTCCCGAGCGGGAACGCAGCGACGGCCTCCATGCCGGCCTGGCCGAGACCAGCCTGATGCTGTTCCTGGAGCCGGCCACGGCGGGGCCCCTGCCCGCCGCCGACGGCCCCGCCCCCCCCCAGACTCCGCCGGCCGGCTGGAGCCTGGAAGGGGCCTGCCCCAGTTCCTGGCTCACACGGGAGATCAGTGCCAGCGGCGTGATCGGTGATCCGGCGGGCTCCAGCATGGAGTTGGGCCGCCAGCTCTTCGACCGTCTGGTGGAGAGCTGGGTGCAGCGACTGGAGGCCCTGATGCGCAGCGACTGGCCGCCGACATCCGGCTGAGCGTGACTAAAGTCGTCGAATTGCCGATCCCCGTGGTTCCCATGCCCGCCCTCGCTGCCACCACGTCCGTCGATTCCTCTCTGGATCCGACGGGCCCGACCGAGGGGAGCGACCAGCCCGACTTCACCACCGCCGCCTACAAGGACGCCTACAGCCGTATCAACGCGATCGTCATCGAAGGTGAGCAGGAAGCCCACGACAACTACATGTCCCTGGGCACCCTGCTTCCCGACCAGGCCGAGGAACTGGCCCGCCTGGCCCGCATGGAGCTCAAGCACATGAAGGGTTTCACCGCCTGCGGCAACAACCTCGGCGTGATCGCCGACATGCCCTTCGCCCAGGAGTTCTTCTCCCCCCTGCGCAACAACTTCCAGGCCGCCCTCAAGGAGGGCAAGGTGGTCACCTGCCTGCTAATCCAGGCGCTGCTGATCGAAGCCTTCGCCATTTCGGCCTACCACATCTACATTCCCGTCGCCGATCCATTCGCCCGCAAGATCACCGAAGGGGTCGTCAAGGACGAGTACACCCACCTCAACTACGGGCAGGAGTGGCTCAAGGCCCATTTCGAGGAGTCTCGCGCCGAACTGGAGCAGGCCAACCGCGAGAATCTCCCCCACGTTCGCCGCATGCTCGACCGGGTGGCCGCCGATGCCGCCATCCTCCACATGGAGAAGGAGGACCTGATCGAGGATTTCCTGATCGCCTACCAGGACGCCCTCACCGACATCGGCTTCACCTCCCGGGAGATCGCCCGGATGGCCGCGGCGGCCCTGGTGGGCTGAGGCGCCAGCTCCCCACCTGGGCCGGATGTAGCGTCGGCTACATCCGGCCCCGCCCCTGCCGCCGCCCTCTCCTTCCTGCATGTTCGGCCTGATCGGTCATTCCACCAGCTTCGACTCGGCCCGCAACCTGGCGCGAAGCCTCGGGTTTGAGGAGTACGCCGAAGGGGATCTGGACATGTGGTGCAGCGCTCCGCCCCAGCTGGTGGAAAGGGTCAGTGTCACCAGCCCCACGGGCAAGCGCATCGCAGGGGCCTACATCGATTCGGTCTTCGTACCCGAGATGCTGGGCCGCTTCAAGACGGCCAAGCGCAAGGTGCTCAACGCCATGGAGCTGGCCCAGAAGAGCGGCATCGACATCACCGCCCTGGGGGGCTTCACCTCGATCATCTTCGAGGACTTCAAACTGCTGCGTGAGCAGCAGGTGCGGGCCACGATGCTCGACTGGACGCGCTTCACCACCGGCAACACCCACACCGCCTGGGTCCTCTGCCGCCAGGTGGAGGACAACGCCCCGAAGCTGGGCATCGACCTGCGCCGGGCGACGGTGGCGGTGGTCGGGGCCACCGGTGACATCGGCAGCGCCATCTGTCGCTGGCTCTCCCAGCGCACCGGCGTCCAGGAGCTGCTGCTGGTGGCCCGCCGGCCCCAGCCCCTGGCCGATCTCCAGAAGGAGCTGGGCGGTGGGCGCATCCTGCCCCTCGAGGAGGCCCTGGCCGAAGCCGACGTGGTGGTCTGGGTCGCCAGCCTGGCCCAGGCCAGCAGCATTGATCCCAGCCAGCTGCCCCGTCCCTGCCTGATGGTCGACGGCGGCTACCCCAAGAACCTGGACACAAAGGCCGCCGGCGACGGCATCCACGTGCTCAAGGGCGGCATCGTGGAATTCGGCTCCGACATCGGCTGGCAGATGATGGAGGCCGCCGACATGGCCAAACCGCAGCGCCAGATGTTCGCCTGCTTCGCCGAAGCGATGCTCCTGGAGTTCGAAGGAATCCACACCAACTTCAGCTGGGGCCGCAACAACATCACCCTCGAGAAGATGGATCTGATCGGTGCCGCCTCCCAGCGCCACGGCTTCGTGGCCCTCGGCCTGGCACTCCCGGCCGCGATCCCCAGCCTCTCCATCCCCTGATCCCCCCGTCTGAGCGCCCATGGCCCGCCGCGTCCTGCTGGACTTCGAGAAACCGCTGGTGGAGCTCGAGGAGCAGATCGAGCAGATCCGCCAGTTGGCCCGTGATTCCGAAGTGGACGTGAGCCAGCAGCTGCTGCAGCTGGAAACCCTCGCCACCCGGCGGCGGGAGGAGATCTTCAGCTCCCTCTCCCCGGCCCAGAAGATCCAGGTGGCCCGCCACCCCCAGCGGCCCAGCACCCTCGACTACATCCAGGTCATCACCGACGAGTGGATCGAGCTGCACGGCGACCGCCGCGGCAACGACGACCGCGCGCTGGTGGGCGGAGTGGGCCGCATCGGCGACCAGCCGGTGGTGCTGCTCGGCCACCAGAAGGGCCGCGACATGAAGGAGAACGTGGCGCGCAACTTCGGCATGGCCTCCCCGGGCGGCTACCGCAAGGCGCTGCGGCTGATGGAGCACGCCGATCGCTTCCGCCTGCCGATCCTCAGCTTCATCGACACCCCCGGGGCCTACGCCGGCGTCAAGGCCGAGGAGGAGGGCCAGGGGGAGGCGATCGCCGTGAACCTGCGCGAGATGTTCCGGCTGCGGGTGCCGATCATCGCGGTGGTGATCGGCGAAGGAGGCTCCGGGGGCGCCCTCGGGATCGGTGTGGCCGATCGCCTGTTGATGTTCGAGCACAGCGTCTACACCGTGGCCAGCCCCGAGGCCTGCGCCTCGATCCTCTGGCGCGATGCCGGCAAGGCCCCCGCCGCCGCCGAAGCCCTGCGCATCACCGGCGCCGATCTGCTGCAGCTCGGCCTTGTGGATGCCCTCCTGAAGGAACCCTCCGGCGGCAACCACTGGGCACCGATCCAGGCGGCCGAGACCCTGCGCCAGGCCCTGCTCAGCCATCTGGCGGAGCTGCGGACCTGCAGCGAATCCGCCCTGCTGGAGGCCCGCTACGCCAAGTTCCGGCGCATGGGCCAGGTGCTGGAGGGGGCGACGCCGGATCCCGCCCACGCGCCGTAGGGTTTGCCTCCCTGCCGCTCCGCCCGTTGCCCGTCGCACTGATCACCGGCGCCTCCCGGGGCATCGGCGCCGCCGCCGCGCGTCGTTTCGCTGCCGAGGGCTACGACCTGCTGCTGGTGGCCCGCTCCAGCGGCGACCTGGAGGCGCTGGCGGCCGAGCTGCGGGCGCCGGACCGCCGCATCGAGATCCAGGCCCTGGATCTGGCCCGGTCGGAGGCGATCCCCGGGGCCATGGAGAACCTGCTCGGCCGGGGGCTGCTGCCGTCGGTGGTCATCAACAACGCCGGTGCCGCCTGGACCGGCCCCCTGGCGGCGATGCCGATCGAGCGCTGGCAGTGGCTGCTGCAGCTCAACCTCACCAGCGTGTTCCAGGTCTGCCAGGCGGTGCTGCCGGCCCTGCGCCGGGCTGGTGGCGGGCGGATCATCAACGTCAGCAGCCACGCAGCCCGCAACGCCTTCCCGGAGTGGGGGGCCTACTGCGTCAGCAAGGCGGCCCTCGCCTCCCTCAGCCGCTGCCTTGAGGCGGAGGAGCGTTCCGCCGGCATCGCCGTGAGCACCCTCACCCTGGGTGCGGTGAATACCCCCCTCTGGGACAGCGAAACCGTCCACAGTTCCTTCGACCGACGTGCCATGCTTTCTCCGCAGCAGGTCGCCGAAACCCTGCTCTACCTTGCGCGGCAACCCCACAGCCAGACGGTTGAGGATCTGACCCTGATGCCGGCCGCCGGAGCCTTCTAACCCCCCTATGACATCCACCCTCCCCAGCGGCTTCAGCGCCCGTCAGGCCGCTCCCGTCACGACCCCCATCCCCGTCAGCCTGCGGATCCGCGAACGGCTGCAGAAGGAGGGGATTCCGTTCCTGGCCAACGACAACATCGCCGACCATCTGCGTGAGGGGGAGCTCGACCAGCTGGAGATCGAGGTGGCCGGAAAGGTGCGCGACCTGCTGCGCAGCCTGGTGATCGATATCGAAAACGACCACAACACCGAGGAGACGGCCGAGCGGGTCGCCAGGATGTACCTCCACGAGGTGTTCAGGGGCCGCTACCACGAGCAGCCGAAGATCGCCAGCTTCCCGAACGTGAAGCAGCTCGATGAGATCTACACCGTGGGGCCCATCTCCGTGCGTTCCGCCTGTTCCCACCACCTGGTGCCCATCCTGGGCAATTGCTGGATCGGGATCAAGCCAGGGGAGCGGGTGATCGGCCTGTCGAAGTTCTCGCGGGTCGCCGACTGGGTCTTCTCGCGGCCCCACATCCAGGAAGAGGCGGTGATCATCCTGGCCAACGAGATCGAGCGGCTCTGCCAGCCCCTCGGCCTGGCGATCCTGGTCAAGGCCCAGCACTATTGCATGAAATGGCGCGGGGTGAAGGAACCCCAGACGAGCATGGTGAACTCTGTCGTGCGCGGGGATTTCCGCCACGATCCGAGCCTCAAGCAGGAGTTCTTCGAGCTCGTGCGTCAGCAGGAGGCCCTGCTGAGCACCTGAGCCGGCTCAGTTGGCCCGCCGGGGCTGGACGGGTCCAACCACCTGGGAGACGCTGCGCTGGCTGCCTCCTGACGTGGGGATCGCCACCACCACCATCACCTGCCCGGCCACATCCCCCTGGGTGAGGGTGTAAGCAGGTCCGCTGGCCCCCTCGATCAGCTGCCACCGGACCTGACCGGGGGCCAGCCGGTACCAGTGGAAAGCGCTCGGGGGCAGGGAGGTCAGTCCTTCGGCGGCCGCCGTGGCCTGCAGCAGGGCCCCCTGCATGGCCTCACCCTGGAGCAGCAGCTGACCGAGACCGGTGATCCCCTGTTCCACCGCCCCCTCCAGGCGATGATCGCCGGCGATCTCCTGGCGCAGCAACTGGATCTGCTGCTGGGGGTCGGCCGTCACCCCTGGAACGCATTGGAGGGTGCCGTCCACCAGTTGGCAACCCACCAGGTCCTGGGCCCGGAGTGCGGGCGCCGCCGCCGATGCCACCAGCAGGGCCATGGGGAAGGCGACACGGACGCGGTAGGAAAGGCGATAGGGGGCCAAGGGGGGCTCAGGGATCGGACTGCACCGATCCTGCACCCGGCAGGCCCGATCGCCAATCAATCTCTGCCGGATCCACGCACCGCCGCCACCAGTTCGGCGACCCGCGCCAGATCCTTGACACCGGGGCGCACCTCCAGGGCACTGGAGGCATCCAGGCCATCGGGACGCAGCCTGGCCAGCAGCTCGGCCGCCGTCGCCGGGCTGACGCCCCCGGCCAGCCACCAGGGCACGGGCGGCCGGAAGCCCTCCAGCCAGTCGATCGGGATCCGGTGCCCTGTCCCCCCCAGCAGACCGGGCTGCCAGGCATCGAGCAGCAGGGCCTCCACGACGCCCGCATAGGAGGCCGCCCGTTCCAGGTCCCCGGGCGTCCGCACCCTCAGGGCCTTCCACAGGCGCACACCGAGCGTCCGTCCCAGCGCGCTGCAGCGCTCGACGCTCTCCTCGCCATGGAGCTGCACCACCGCGTGGCCCCGCCCCGCCGCCAGCTCCTCCAGCCGGTCGTCGCCGGGATCGGCCACCACCAGCACGCCGAAGCAGGTGGGGCGGCCGGCGGCCATGGCGGCGAACAGGGCGGGCCGCTGGGGCGGCGGCACGTAGCGGGGCGAGTCGGGAACGGCGATGACGCCGATGGCATCGGCCCCGAGGGCCGCGACGGCGGCGGCCTGGGCCGGCTCCCGGAGCCCGCAGATCTTGAGCAGGGGAGTGGCGACCGGAATCGGAGCGGCAATCCCGCCTTTCTAGGATGGGCTGAACAACTCCGGCCCCGGTCGGATCTCCAAGCGGACGGTGCCCGTGGGTGAAGGCTGGCAACTGCTGACGATCCGCGGCATCCCCCTGCGCATCCACCCGAGCTGGTTCGTCATCCTGCTGCTGGCCACCATGGCCTTTCAGCAGCAGTACGCCCTCAGCCTGGGCCGCCAGCTCGCCCCGGCGGCCCTCTGGGCCGTGGCCCTGGTCACGTCCCTGGCCCTGTTCGTCTCCGTGCTGCTGCACGAGCTCGGCCATTCCCTGGTGGCCCTGCACCAGGGGGTCAAGGTGAAGAGCATCACCCTCTTCCTGCTCGGCGGCGTGGCCAGTGTCGAGCGGGAATGCTCCACCGCCCGCGGCGCCCTGATGGTGGCGGCGGCCGGACCGGCGGTGAGCCTGGTGCTCGGCTTCGGCCTCCTGGCCTCCACCCATGCCGCCAGCCATGTCGCCCCGGTGCTGGGCCAGATGGTGGAGCGGCTCGCCGCCCTCAACCTGATCCTGGGCCTGTTCAACCTGCTGCCCGGCCTGCCCCTGGATGGGGGGCTGATCGTCAAGGCCCTGGTCTGGCAGGTCTCCGGCAGCCAGCGGCGGGGCGTGGAGGTGGCCAATGCCTGCGGCCGGTTCCTGTCGCTGTTCGCCGTCGGCATGGGCACGGTGCTGCTGCTGCGGGGGGGCGGCATCGGCGGCGCCTGGCTGATCCTGCTCGGCTGGTTCGGCCTCGGGGCGGCCCGCAACCAGAAACAGATGCTGGTCGTCCAGCAGGCCCTCAAGGATCTCAAGGTCCGGGATGTGGCGCAGCGCCGCTTCCGGGTGCTGGAGGCCGACACCACCCTGCGGGAGCTGAGCCGGATGCGCCTCGGCACCGCGGCGCCCATCGCCGAAGCGGGCCAAGCCCCCGCCACCACCGCCGCCGCCGGCCCTGACGCCAACGGACCGCCGGAGTGGTTGCTGGTCTGTGACCGGGGTCGCTGGCAGGGGGTCATCGATGACGAGCCACTGCAGTCCCTGCCGGTCCAGTGCTGGGACCTGGAACGGGTTGGGGACCACCTCCGGCCCCTCGCCAGCCTGCCCGCCATCCCCGAATCGGCACCGCTCTGGCAGGCCGCCCTCCAGCTCGATGACGGCAACCACCGGCGGCTGCTGGTGCTCAGCCCGGCCGGACTGCCCTGCGGCACCGTGGAGCGTCCCGAGCTGGGGGATGCGGTGCTGAAGAAGATGGGGCTGCGGCTCCCCGCCAACCTGCTCTCCGTCGCCCGCCGTGAGAACGGCTACCCCCTCGGACTGGTCCTCGGCCAGGTGGCCCGCGGCATGGTCAGCTCCGGAGAGGTCTCCCCACCGACGGATCCGGTCAGCCGCTGATGTCTTCGGTCAGCCGCTGACCGACTCGTCCAGCCGATGACGGGCGAGCCGGGGGGCGATGGCGGCCAGTGCCTCCGCAGCCAGGGGCACCAGCGGCGGCCGTGGCGGCAGGAGCGATGGCCCACACCCCACGTCGGGCACGGGACCGGCGGGCCATGGCAACCAGCGCGCCGCCGAGCGGAGCAGGTGCTCCTCCAGGTCGGTACCGGCCAGCGGCAGGGGATCGAGGTCAGGGGGATCGCCGCCGAACACCTCGCGCCACAGCACGGGGCAGGGGGCCAGCTGGATCGATCCGTGCTGCAGCAGGTGGCCGCCGCGCCAGAGCTGGGCGCTGCCCACCCGCTTGGCGCCGTCGGCATGGACCAGATCGGCGACGGTGCTGGTGGCAAAGCAGCTGCTGCGCTGCATTGCGGCCGCCTGGCGGCCGCAATGCAGCGGCAGGTCCATGGCGGCAAAGGCCTCCACCAGCCAGACCAGGGCCCGGCGGTAGACCTCCGATCGGGTTCCCGACGGCTGGGGCCACACCAGCGCGTAGGTGAGGTCGGCGCCATGGAGCACGGCCCTGCCGCCACTGGGGCGGCGCACCAGATCGATGCGCCCCCGGCGCCGCAGATCCCACCAGTGGGGCTCCAGCCGCCGCTGATGCCAGCCCAGGGAGAGGGTGGGGCGCGACCAGCGGTAGAGCCGGAAGGCCGGCTCCGGCGGGCCGTCCAGCAGCCAGGCGTCGATGGCCATCTGCCAGTCGCCACCCAGGCACGTCGTCTCGACCCAGCGCATGGGTGCCTCCGGTGGCAGGGATCGGGCCGGCGACGCTGTCATGATGCCCCCCTGGTCAGCCGCAGGCCTCGACCCTGATCTGGAGTCTGCTGCCCCTGCTGCCCCTGGGACTGGTGGCCGGCCTGCTCTCCGGACTGCTGGGGATCGGCGGTGGCCTGATCTTCTCCCCCCTGCTGCTGCTGCTGGGGCTGACGCCCCATCAGGCCCTGGCCACCAGCACCCTGGCGATCGTTCCCACCACCCTCGGCGGCAGCATCGCCCACGTGCGCAGCGGCCGCCTCGCCTGGTCGGGGGCGGTGGCGATCTCCGCCGGGGCCGCCCTCAGCGCCGGTCTGTTCAGCCACCTGGGCCAGGGGCTGGCCGGGTGGCAGCTGCTGGGCCTGCAGGCCCTGCTCTATGCCCTGCTCACCGGACTCGTCCGGCCCCGACGCCGGCAGGATCCGGCGCCGCCGGACCCCGGGCCGCGTCTGATGGCCCTCTCCATGGCCCCGGTGGGCGTCCTGGCGGGGGTGGCGGCCGGCCTGCTCGGCGTGGGGGGCGGCCTGGTGATGGTGCCGGTGATGGTGGGGCTGCTGCGGCTGCCGGTCCATGCGGCGATTCGCTACAGCACCCTGGCGGTGCTGGCCTCCGCGTGCAGCGCCTCGCTGGCCTTCCTGGCCGATGGCCGGGCGAATCCCCTGGTCGCTCTGGTGCTCGGTGGCACCGCAGCGGTGGCGGCCCAGTGGTCCGCCTCCCGGCTCGAGCGGGTGCGGGAGGAGCGGCTGGTGTGGATGCTGCGGGCCATCACCCTGGTGCTGGCGGTGGACAGCGGCCGCCGCGCCCTGGGTCTGTGGGTCGAGGCTCAGGGGATGACGCTCCAGAAGCCGGGGTCGAGCTCGTAGCCGAGCACGGCGGCCATCTGGCCGAGGTTGGCGCGGCACTCGATCCCCCCGCCGGCGGCCCAGTGGTCGAGAAGGAACAGGCGGTGGGTGATCCAGAGCTCCAGGCTCTCGGGCGCGAAGCGGATCCCCTCGGTGGGGCTGAAGCCATGGGGCAGCAGCATCGCCACGTGGCGGGTGAGCTGGCCGCCGCTGCGCTCCAACACCAGGGGCAGCCAGGGATGGAGCGCGTCGGCCCTCAGGCTCCACAGCCGCAGCTCCGGGATCTCCGAGAGCTCGCGCGGATCCTCCGGCTCCCGGGGCCAGTCGAAGTCGAGTGCCAGGCCGCCGGCGGCGGTGAGCAAAGCGGCCGGTGCCAGCGACGCCAGGCCCGCCAGGGGGGAGAGATCGAGGCCGCGCACCTGGGCGGCGGACACCGTCAGGGACCCGGGCGGGGACTCGGGGCAGGGTTGGGGTGCCATCAAGAGCTGTGACAGGGCAAGGCCGGAGGCTGGAACGTAGCTCGCGATGGCCGAAGAATGGGTCGGTCAAACTCCATTCACCGTCGAGGACATGGTCACTCCGATCAACCAGGCCGAAGTGCTGATCGCCCTCATCGTGGCGGCCCATGCCGGGGTGCTCGCCGTGCGTCTCTGCTTCAGCCTCTACAAAGCCTGAAGCAGCCGCGCCGTTCCCTTGGCAAGGGCGGGGCCGGCTGCTAGAAGCGGAGGGCTTGCAGCCTTCCCTCAGGTGCGCCAGACCCAGCCCCAGCCTTCCCGGCGCCAGCCCCCCGCTGCACCAAGCTCCACGGGCCGTCCGCGGCGTTCCCGGTCCCTTCCGAAGTCCGAGGATGGCGCAGGCGGTCAGTTTTCGCTGCGCTCTCCGTTCACGCTGCGCTCGGTTTCCGGCCTCCATGGCCGGCCGGCAGTCGCCGGATCGAGCCTGGCGGCCACCCCTGCCGGCGGCGAGACCGGCGGATGCGGTCGGGACAGCCAGCTGCTTTCCCTGTCGGCCGAGCGACAGGAGCTCGTCTGCAGCCTGATCGGCCTGGCCGTCAAGCTGGGCCTGGTCGCCCTCACCGGGGTGAGCCTGTTCCGCCTCGCCGGTGCCTATCAGCAGCGCATGGAAAGTCAGGGGGAGATCGCGGCGGTGCTGGAACTGGAAAACGCCAAGCTCGTCAAGGCCCGCGAACGGTTCGACGCCCTGTTCATGGTGGAGGGGGAGCAGCGCCTGATCCGGGAGCAGAGCCAGTGGATCGCCCCGAACCGTCTGCGGGTGATCTGGCAGTCGAACCGTCCGTTTGCAACTGTTGAATCCGCCGCCTCCGGATCCGGAAACCAGGGCCCCCGTCCGTAGGTTGGGGCCCCCTCCGCCCGCCAACCCGCAACGCCATGGTGACCCCCGTCGGTGACACCGCCCTCTCCCCCGCCGCGTCCCCGGGCACGGCCGCCGGCCCAGGGGTTCCCGGAACGGCCCTGATCACCGGCGCCTCCTCCGGTGTCGGTCTGTTCGCCGCCAAGGCCCTGGTGGATCGGGGCTGGCATGTGGTGATGGCCTGCAGGGACACCGACAAGGCCCGGCGGGCCCAGGCGGCCCTGGGCATCGCCGACGGGGCGGTGACCCACCTCAAGGTGGATCTGGCGGATCTCGACAGCGTGCGCGCCCTGGTCGACGCCTTCGGTGCCACCGGCCGGCCGCTGGATGCCCTGGTCTGCAACGCGGCGGTCTACCTGCCGCGGCTGAAGCATCCAGAGCGCTCTCCCCAGGGCTACGAGATCTCGATGGCCACCAACCACCTCGGCCATTTCCTGCTGATCCACCTGCTGATGGAGGACCTCAAGCGGTCCTCCCACCCGTCGCGTCGCCTGGTCATCCTGGGCACCGTCACGGCCAATTCCAAGGAACTGGGGGGCAAGATCCCCATCCCCGCGCCCGCCGATTTGGGCGACCTCTCCGGCTTCGCCGCCGGCTTCAAGGCCCCGATCGCCATGGCCAGCGGCAAGAGCTTCAAGCCCGGCAAGGCCTACAAGGACAGCAAGCTCTGCAACATGATCACCACCCAGGAGCTGCACCGCCGGCTGCATGCCGGCACCGGGATCGTGTTCACCTCCCTCTACCCGGGCTGCGTGGCCGACACCCCCCTGTTCCGCCACACGCCCCGGGCGTTCCAGACGATCTTCCCCTGGTTCCAGAAGAACATCACCGGCGGCTACGTGAGCCAGGCCCTGGCGGGGGAGCGGGTGGCCCAGGTGGTGGACGATCCGGAGTTCGCCGTCTCCGGGGTGCACTGGAGCTGGGGCAACCGCCAGACCAAGGGGGGCAGGCAGTTCAGCCAGGAGCTTTCGGAGAAGGCCAGCAACCCGGTCACCGCCCAGCGGATGTGGGAGTACTCGATGCAGCTGGTGGGGCTGGGCTGAGCCATGGCACGCCTGCTGCGCTGGGGTCTGGGCCTTCTGCTGGCCGCCGCCCTGGCGATCGGGGCCGTGGTGCTGCTGCCCTTCGGCTCCTGGCTGCCCGGCGGCACCGTCGCCGAAGTTCCCACCGCAGCGGTGGTCAACGGCACGGCCTTCAACCGTCTGTTCCCGTCCCCCGAGGCGGGCGAGCAGCTCGTCTTCACCCAGGAGAAGCGCGGCTTCAGCCAGGCCCGTCTGCGGCAGGGGGATCAGCTCAAGGCCCTGCTGTCCATCTCCGATGTGCTCACCGCGCCGGAGGCGAGGGAGAAATTCGCGGCTGCCGGCGAACGGCTCCAGGGCTGGCCCCTGGTGGAGCAGGGCCCCCAGGCCAGTGCCCTGCTGGTGGCCGACCGCTTCCAGGTGAAGGTGATCGGCCAGGGTGACGGGCTGGACGAGGACAGCCGCCATGAGCTGCTGGGGGCCTTCGATCTCGGCGGACTGGCGGCGCTGCGGCCCGCCCTGGAGCCGGCGACGTGAGCGCCACCGTGCTGGAGCGGCTGGAAGCCCTGCCGCACCGCAACCTCACCGTGCTGGCCCTGCGGGGCATCGGCAGCGTGGTGCCCCGCGGCTGGCACAACCAGACCAGCGCCGAGGCCCTGATCATCGACGTGCTCGGCAGCGACGACCCCGCCCTGGTGCGGCAGGTGCGCGAGCGGGCCGATGTCCTGAGCCGGGCCCGGCACGAGGGCTACGGGCGCGCCCTGAGCCTCTACGACGCGGTGAACCGCTCCCAGAAGGCGACCGGCGGTCTGCGGCTGCTGGCCAACGTCGGCGGCGCCCTGCCGCTGGTGAAGCGGGTCGCCGATCTCACCCCGGCCAGCGAGACCCTGCAGGCGGTGGATCTGAGCCTGAAGGTGGCGGCCGAGATGCTGGCCTTCACCCAGGTGAACGGGCTGCCGGGCGACAACTTCGCCGACTTCGCCGCCGCCCTGCGGGAGTACGGGGGCGAGGCACGGGTGCGCATGGCCGCCCTGGTCTGCTTCGATGCCCTGCTGCCCCTGGGGGATCGGGCCCTGCAGCAGCTGGACGGGCTGCTCGGCCGGGTGGGCAGCCGTGAACTGCGCCAGTCCCCGGCCTACGGCGCCATGGCCGGCCTGCTGCCCGGCCGCGGCGACGGGGCCCACCTCGGCTTCCTGCGCCAGGCCACCGGCACCTGGCAGAACTGGGCCGGGGACTTCGTGAGCGAGCTGGGCCTCAGCGGCCAGAGGGCCGTGCAGGCGCTCGAATCGACCCTCGGGCCCTGGCAGGGGAGCCTCCAGCAGCTCGCCACCTTCCTCGATGCGTTCACCGACACCTACCAGCACACGGGCGTGCAGGCGGTGGCCCGCCGCCTGGTGGAGCGGGCCGCCGCGGAGATCTGAGCGGCCCCGCCGGTGTCCGTCGGCTGGCAATCAGTCGAAGCCCAGCAGATCGAAGATCTCCCGATCCTTGAGGGATTCCGCCTCCAGCGGCTCCACATCGCTGAGCATCCTGCGGGCCAGATTAAGGTACTCCTCCTGCACCGCCTCCACCTCCGGGGTGGGCTCCATCTCGAAGATGGTGCACTTCTTGAGCCGTGATTTGCGGATCGCATCAACGGTGCGGAAGTGGGCCATGGTGCGCAGTCCGGTGCGCTCGTTGAACTTGTCGATCTCGTCGGTCTGCTCGGAGCGGTTGGCGATCACGCCGCCGAGGCGCACCTTGTAGTTCTTGGCCTTGGCATTGATCGCCTGCATGATCCGATTCATGGCGAAGATCGAATCGAAATCGTTGGCGGTCACGATCAGACAGTAGTGGGCGTGCTGCAGGGGGGCCGCGAAGCCGCCGCAGACCACATCCCCCAGCACATCGAAGATCACCACATCGGTGTCCTCGAGCAGGTGGTGCTCCTTGAGCAGCTTGACCGTCTGGCCGGTGACGTAGCCGCCGCAGCCCGTGCCCGCCGGCGGGCCGCCCGACTCCACGCACATCACGCCGTTGTAGCCCTCGAAGACGAAGTCCTCGGGCCGCAGCTCCTCGGTGTGGAAATCGACGGTCTCGAGGATGTCGATCACCGTCGGCACCATCTTCTTGGTGAGGGTGAAGGTGGAGTCGTGCTTCGGATCACAGCCGATCTGCAGCACCCGCTTGCCCAGCTTGGAGAAGGCGGCCGAAAGATTCGACGAAGTGGTGGATTTGCCGATGCCGCCCTTGCCGTAGACGGCGATCACCAGGGCCCCCCCCTCGATGTTCATCGACGCATCCTGATGCACCTGCAGGCTGCCCTCGCCGTCTTCGCGGGGGTTGGTGCGGGAGGCGGGTGGCTGGAGGGTGGTGGTCATGGGGGGGGTCGGGAGGTGCCGGCACGCCGGCGGATCACACGTCACAACACAGCCTGCTCAGAACGGATCCCGGCTGTCAGGGGTTCATGCAAACCGAAACATGGGGGTTTCGAAACGTCGCTGCGGTGCATCCCTGAGCCGCCCATACCGACGCTCCAGCAGGAAGCGCAGGGACGGCTGATTCAAAGTCAGTCACAGCCTTTCTTGCCGAGGCTGCGAGCATGGGTTGAGGTCGGCGGAATGGCCTCCTCCCTGCGCCCGAAAGCGCCTCTGCTGCAACCGATCTCGATCTGATGAGCCACCTCAAGGCGATTCCGGATGCCCGGATGCGGCGTGGGGTGCGGATTCCGGCCTGGCTCCTGCAGCTGGTGGCCGTGTTACGTATCCTGAGCCACTGCCAGAGCCTACGGGACCTGGAGCGTTTTGCCATCCGCCACCACTGCGTGTCGGCCGAGGCGCTGGGCCTGGAGCTGCGGCGACCGCCATCGGATTCCTCCTTCCGCCACTTCTTTCTGAAGGTGGACGTGACGGCGCTTGGTGCTGCCATCCGTGACTGGACGATCGCTCAGATCCACGGTGGTGCTGTGGATCTCGATCAGCTGGTGTGCGACGGCAAGACGCTCCGAGGTTCCATTGCCCACCGACGGTGGCGGTTCGGCCTATGGCCGCCGGCAGACTGCGTCGACATTGCCCAGGTGACGCTCTACTCCGCCGCCCTGGGCGTGGCGTACTGCTTCGCAGAAACCTGACAGCTACAGCCAGGCCTGCTACGCCACCGGCGAGAACCACGAACGAGCGGTGCTGAGGCAGCTCCTCGGCGAGCTGGATCTGGAGGGGTGCTGATCCAGGCAGTTGCCCTGCACACCCAGAAGCCGTTTTTCGGCAACTCCAGGAGCAGGAGGCCCACTTCCTCCTGACGGTGAAGGCCAACCAGAAAACGCTGCACCGACAGATCCGCAGCCAGTTTCACGGAAAGCGCAAGATCCCTTATGTAGCCAGGAATCACGAGATCAGCCATGGCCGTACTATCACCTGGGCGATGCGTGCCAAAGCGGCCTCAGAGCACATCGCCCAGGCCGGGATCGGCACCAGCTGGATCGTATAGGTGGTGGCCACCGGCACCCGCAACGGCAAGCCCTTTCAGCCATCCATCTCTCCTCACCAGCCTGCGCACCACCCCAGGAACCCTGCTGAAACTGGTGCGAGAGCACTGGAGAATCGAGGGCTGGCGCTGGATTCGGGACACCCAGCTCCATGTGGCCAGCCACCGCTATCGGAGCAATGGCGCCGGCGCGATGGCCATGCTGCGAACCGCAGCGATGAACCTGCTGAGGCTGGCCGGATGTCGGTCGATTCGGGCCGGGATGCAGGCGGTGATGCACGACATCACGGGCTTGCTGGGGATGGCCACGCGCCAGGCATCCCCGAACCTATGGTGAAACTATGAATCAGCCCTATGCCTGTTCTAGACTCAGTCATGACCCTGGATTAATATCAGCGGGTTTTTCAGGGGTTCCATAAGGGATAAGGCTTGAAGTACGTCCGTGCTGCGGCGGCACGTCCCGCGCCTGTGAGGCGTAGAATGTCAACTAGCTGCTAGCACTGCATCGAATGACATACTCCCACCACCTTAGTCTTGTACTGTCCCTTGTCGGCCTCCTGTTGGGCACTTTTGAGTGGAAAAACAAAATGCAGTGAACGGGTGAAGCCGTGGGGCAATACAAAGCGTCAAAAAGTTTCAAGCCAAAAAGCAGTGCCATTAGAAGATTGAAGAGATCCCAGGATAAGCAGACCTGATCAGCAACAAAGCTCCGCATCATGTTAATGCTTTTAAACGCATAAAAGCAGATGTCCTGCGGAAACTGTCTTTTGTGGCCTTATGCGGCACTGGTCGGCATCCCTGAACGACGGCAAATTGGCACTGCGGAGCTTCGTTGCTGATCAGGAAAGGACAAAAGGACAAAAGGACAAAAGGACAAAAGGACAAAAGGACAAAAGGACAAAAGGAGTTTACAAGATCGTTACAGGATTGGCAACTCCTATTGTGAAGCCACTAAGGTGCAGAATTGCATCAGTTGTACTGCTGAAGCCAGCAGTGCTGTTGTTCATGGCAATGAAAGTGCCACTTTGACCGGTCACGGTAAAGGCTCTGGCAGAATTGGCTGGGAAAGCAGCTGAAGAAAGCACTGCAGAGACAGCAGAGCTGCTCAAGCTTGTGGCATTTCCACTGGAAGTGGTGAGTGTTGCAGCAATCGCTCCAGGAGCATCAATCCGATCGATACTGGTGTAGTCTGTAATTACATCGAAGGCCGTCCGCAATGAGTGCTCAAGAACGTTAAGGGCGAAGGTGTCAGCCCCAGCCTCCCCGGTGAGGATGTCCTTGCGTGCAGAGGAAGTAAAGCGATTGGCCTCACTGTTTCCAATCAGCACACCGGACCCTGCAAAACCGGCGAGATTCACATCCTCAAACCCCGTGAAAATCGGAGTGGTGGCAAATGCAGGTCCATTGGTAAGGCTGACAAGCTGATTGGCTTGGTTTAGATCAATTGTCAGGATCTGAGTTGACGATCCACCAGAGAAAGTCACTTGGTCAGTATCGGCACCACCATCAAAGCTATCGCCGCTGTTAAGGGCACTAATATCAACAAAAAATCCATCGTTGCCTCCTAGACCCTGAAGAGCATCCACTTCAGTGCTAGCGGTAAAGAAGTCAGTGCCACTGGTGGGGGCTTCATTGATGTTGGTCACCGAGATCGTGAACACCTTGGCGAAGGTGCGGTTGCCCTGGTCGCGGGTCTGCACCCGGATGCTGTAAGAGGACTTGAGCTCGAAATCAGGGG
>NZ_JACJSZ010000069.1 GCF_014698445.1 Microcystis elabens FACHB-917 | reverse complement strand
GGTAGCTCCCTGCGAAAATAGCTCGATGCCAGGTAAAACTTCCGCTTCCGTGAGGGGGCGATGAGGAGAAGCCACCCGCAACGGGTGGCTTTTCTGTTGGCGCGTGTTCTGTTCTTCCGGTAGAGGCAGGAAGACTGTGGGCGGCCGACGCGTGGGGAAACGTAGGGTCAGGATCTAGACGTGTCGCAGCTCCAACCCTTGACGATCGTTCTGTCGTGACGTGGCGTCGCCGCTTTCGTCCCATCTGGAAGGCCTATCTGCTGTGGCTGCGGGCTGACTGCGTAGACCTGAGCGCAGCATTCGCCTACCACACACTGCAATCGTTCTTTCCGGCGCTGCTGATTGCCCTCTCGGTGGCCTCGCGGCTGCTTGGCCGCGATGTGGAGCGCTACGATCGATTGATCCTGGCTGTTGGCCAAGTGCTGCCCGCGTCCGCTCTGCCGGGATTCGAGGCAACCCTGCGGCGCTTCACCAACCAGGGATTCGGCGCCGGCATCCTCGGCCTTGTGCTCTTGGCCCTCAGCGCCAGCAACATCTATCTCACGCTCCAGCGCGGCGCCGATCGGCTGTGGTGGAACCGGCCTTTCGGCTTCGACCACCTGAGCTGGCAGGAGCACGTGAGGCGGTTCCTGGCCCTGCGCCTGAAGGCCCTGATGCTTCTGCTGTTCGTCGGTCTGTTGATCGTCGTCGACCAGCTCTTCAGCACCGTTCGGTTGTTCAGCTCCAGGGGCTTCCATGACCAGCTCCAGGCCTTGCTTCCCGGACCCCTGATCTGGATGAGCTCGCTGTCCTCCGGGATCAATCTGCTGATCTCCCTGCTGATCGGTTTCGGCGCCACCCTGGTGTTCCTCTGGATGCTGCCGTCGCGCCGGGTCCCCTTCCGGCCGTTGATTCCTGGCGCTCTGCTGGTGAGTGGCAGTCTCACCCTCTCCAACCTTCTGCTGGGCAGAAGTCTGCTCGCCCTGGGATTGCGCTTCCAGGCCTATGGAGTGGTGGGCGGCGTGCTTCTGCTGACGCTCTGGGTCTGGCTGGTGGGTGCGTTGCTCTATTTCGGCCAGTGCTTCAGTGTGGTGTTATCCGGCGGTGCCGCTGGGGGGCCATCGACACCTCTGCCCCGCTGAGGATCGTTCCATTTCGGGTCAGGATGGGTTAGCCCGACTGGATGGACCCTTGGCAAAGCCTGCCCTCCGGATTCCCCCTCTGCCGGCCAGCCTGGCGCTGGTCAGCATGGCTGTGGGTGCGGTCGTCCTGATCGGTCTCACCACCCTGGCGCTGATTCCACTGCTGATCGGCCTGGGCCTGCTGGCCGCCTGGCTGGTGGCGGCCCTGCTGCTGAGCTGGGCTGGACTCGAGGGCCTGGCGGCCCTGGAGCGCTGTATCGAGAACGATCCACGCTTCCAGCGTTGATGGAACGGCGCATCCCCTGGCTGTGGATCGGCATCGCGGCGGCCCTGCTGCTGCTGCCCACCTCCGCCGGCCGTCTGCTGCTTGATGTCATCGGCGGACTCACCCTGACCCTTCTGCTCCTGCCGCTCCTGGCCGGGGGGGTGGCCCTGATCGGCTGGCAGTTGGTCCGGCGCCGCCTGCGAACCTGTCCGAGCTGCGGTTTTGCCAGCCTGGGTACCGAGTTCTGTCCGGCCTGCGGCAGTTCCTTCACAGCTGACGATGCTTCTGGCCCCGCTTCGGAGCGAACGGTCGCACCGACCTTCTGGGGAGGGAGGCCCGCCGACGAGATCGATGCCCGCGACGTGACCATCACGGTCGAGGCCGTCGATGTGGAGGCCAGCTCCGGCGGAGAACCGGGCGGGATCGGGGGCGGAGGGACCTGAGGTCTATTCCGTCGATTGCGCCGATTCCGGTGCGGCCGGCTCAAGGCGCGCCAGCTCCAGCAGGCGACGTTCGCGCAGATGCAGGAACAGGGGTGCCCCGAAGGCGAAGGCGATCGTCACGCAGCTGAGAAGGACCCAGACCAGGCCCCGCATGCCGAGCCGCCGGCTCTCGCGCACCATCCAGATCGTCACGGCGGTCGCTCCGATCGCCAGGTCGCTGGAGAGGGAACGGGCGGCGGGATTGGCGTTTGCTTGCCGGATGAACAGTCCCAGATCGAAGACGGCGCCTTCGTTGCGGATGAACTCCAGATTGGCCAGCCAGGGAAACACCCCACCCGCCACCGCCAGCAGCAGGTAGAACCAGGCCATCCAGCTGATGCCGCCGGGGCCGCTGACCCTGGGCGTGACGTCGTCGCTCATGGGGTGTAAGGCGTCGGGGCCAGATCCGGCTGGCCGGGATCCCATCGCATCACCTGCTGCTCCACCCTGGCCAGCACCGCCTCGCAGCGTTCGGCGTAGGCCAGGGCCCGCTGGTAGAGATCGGCCATCGCTTCCACATCCAGATCCTGGTCCTGCAGCTGGGCGAGACAGAGCTCGAGGGCGGTCTGGGCCTCCCGGAAGCTCAGGTCGGAGGCCTCCTCGCTGCCCGTGCCCACACCGCTGTGCTCGACCTTTCCGTCCGGATCGGCGGGTTTGGCGGAGGCGGCGGATCGGGGAGATGGTTTCGCCATGGAAAGGGCAGGGAACAGAATTGGCAGGGAGCCATCCGGAGGATCTGGCGGATCCGATGGTTGGCAGGTGGGGTGCGGGTTGACGGGTGTGCAACGCTGACGGCGTCCAGGTGCGAGGCTCAGGGGTCCGGCCCCTCCGCAGCATCCGTTCCGTTGGGTCCGTCCGGCTCGACGGCCTTCACCAGCAGGGCTACCCGACCATCCGCCAGCTCGGCGGTCACCCCTGCCCCTGGCTGCAGCTGCTTCACCGAGTGCAGCACTTGTCCGTCGCTGTCCCGCAGCAGGCTGAAGCCCCTGGTCAGCAGGTGCCGCGGCGAGAGCGCCTGCAGCAGCTGCCGTAGCTGGTCCAGCCACTGGCGCCGCCGGCTCAGCAGCCGGGCCGGGTGCAGCAGCTGAAGCTGCTCCTGCCGCGCGCCCAGCCGTTGTCGCGCCGAGGCGATCCGCAGCGCCAGCGTGCGGTGCAGATGGCCGCGCTCCTGAGCCAGGGCCAGGATCACCTGGCTGCGGTCCGGCAGCAGGGCCACCAGGGCCGCCGTGGGTGTGGCCGCCCGGTAGTCGGCCACCAGATCGGCGATGGTCACGTCATCCTCGTGGCCGATGCCGCAGATGACGGGCCAGTGGCAGGCCGCCAGGCTGCGGGCCAGGGATTCCCCGTCGAAGACGGCCAGATCCTCCCGGCTCCCCCCACCGCGGGCCAGTACGAGGGCCTCGATGGCGAGTCGGTCCGCCTGGCCGCGGAGGCTCTCGATGGTGGCCACGATCTGCGCCTCGACATTCCCCTGGACGGGGATCGGCACCACCAGCAGGTCGGTGGCGGGCCAGCGTTCCCGGGCGGTGCGCAGCATGTCGGCCAGGGCGGCGCTGGGCACGCTGGTGAGCAGGGCGACGCACCGCGGCCAGCGGGGCACCGGTCGCTTCCGTGCGGGGTCGAGGAGCCCCTCCGGCTCCAGCCGGTTCCGCACCTGCTCGAACTGGCGCAGGACGGTGGTCAGACTGGGGCGGACATCCAGCACCTGCACCGTGAGGCTGGCCCGGGCCGCCCAGAAGTTGAGCTTGCCGACCACCACCACCCCATCCCCCTCCTGGGGCACGAAGCTGAGTTTCTGAAGCTGGGACGACCAGATCACCCCCTGAATGCTCGCCTGACCGTCGACGAGGCTGAGCCAGAGGTGGCCCTTCTTCTGCTGGGGGCGCCCCACGGTGGCCTCCACCAGGAAGCGGGGCGCGAAGCCCCGCTCCAGCAGGGAACCGATGGCCTGGTTGAGCTCGGCCACCGTGAAGCGGGGGATGCCGTCGCTCTGGCGCGGGGACCGGCTGCTGCCAGGGAGCGTGAGCATGGATTCAGTGCTTGAGCTGGCGATAGCAGAGCCACCAGTAGAGACTCAGCAGGCCGGCCACCAGGGCCACGGCACGGCCCACCGGATGGTCGATGCGGATCAGGCCCGCTCCGGCGATCACCAGGGCGCTGCTGAGAAGCCTTGCGCCGTCGCGTCGGTTGCCCACATAGAAGCGGGGAGCGGCGGCGGATGGGGCCATCGGAGGACGATGCCTGGGGAAAGATGCAACCTAGGACTGCCCGGGACATCCCATGGCCCACGAAAAAGCCGCCGGCTGGGCCGGCGGCCTGGCTCTTGGTCGGTCTCAGGGACGATTCAGGGGAGATGGTGCGAGGCGATGGCCGGGCTTCAGCCGAGGCCGATCTGGGCCAGAATGCCCTGGCCGGTGAGAATTTCGGTCGCCAGGCCGATCACGAAGCCCATCATGGCCAGGCGGCCGTTCCAGGTTTCGGCGAAGTTGACAAAGCCGAAGCGGGGCTGGGAAGCGTCAGACATGGAAGGAACCTCAATGGAGCTTTGATTGTAACGAAACATGGAGCGGTCTTGACAGTGACAGGGGCTACAAACTCGGGTGTGGTTTGTACGGTTGACAGTCGACCATGGCCATGGCACTGAGGTCCTGGCCATGGGACTGAACCCTCCCCAGGCAGGGCCTCGGGCGCTAGAGCCGGTCCAGGCTCGGTCTGGGGGCCAGGGGCGGAGGAGCGCCGGCGGGCGCCACGGGCCCGGCTCGAGCGCCATCTCGCTGCGCCCCTGCCCAGAGAGGCTGAGCTGGTGCTGGTCACCGACCTCGATGGGACCCTGCTGGAGGGGACTGTTCCCACCCGCCGCCGGGTCTACCGCTGGCTGGCCTCCCAGCGCCACCGGGTGCTGCAGGTGTTCAGCACCGGCCGCGACCTGCGTTCCGTCGCCCGCCTGCTGACCGCCGAGGCTGCCCTGGGGCTCCATCCCCCCCACCTGGTGATCGGCGACGTGGGCTGCACCGTGGCCTGCGGTGCCAGCCTCCACCCCCTGCCGCTGGCCCTCGAGCCGATCGAAGCCCTCTGGCGGGGCCGGGCGGAGAAGGTGCTGCCCCTGCTGGCCCTGATGCCGGGTCTGTCACCCCAGCCTCTCAGCACCGATCGGCGTCTGGCCTACGCCATCGACCCCCTCCGGCTCGACTCCAGCCGGCTGGAGGCCATCGAGGCCCACGGGGTGGATTGCCTGGCCTCCGGCGACAGGTATCTGGATGTGCTGCCGCCGGGCGTCAACAAGGGCAGCACCCTTCTGGGCCTGCTGGAGTGGCTGGAGCTGGACCCTGCCCGGGTGGTCACCGCGGGGGATTCCCTCAACGATCTGGCCATGTTCCAGACCGGCCTGCAGAGCGTCATGGTGGGCAATGCCGAGGCCGGGCTGGTTCGGGCCCTGCCGGGGCTGGCCCGCACCTACCGCGCCCGCGCCCATGGCTGCATGGGCATCCTGGAGGGACTGCGCCATTTCGGCTTCGGCCATCTGCTCGACGGGCTGACCTAGAAGGCGGCCGTTCCTTCCGGACCCGTGCCGCGGGCCTCCCTCGCCAGGGCAGCCTTGGTGCGGGCGCTGGCGACACCCTGGCGGGGATCCTCCGGCCAGGGGTGGCGGGGGTAGCGGCCGCGCAGCTCCCGGCGCACCTCGGCGTAGCCCTGGCTCCAGAAACCGGCCAGGTCGCTGGTCACCGCCGCCGGCCGTCCCGCCGGAGACAGCAGCTCCACCCGCACCGTCAGCCTGCCGTCCAGCACCGTCGGTCCTTCGAGGCAGCCGAACATCTCCTGCAGCTTCACGGCCAGCACCGGGGTGCCGCTGCCGTAATCCAGGGGCATCCGGCGGCCGGAGGGAACCGGCAAGCCGAGGGGCAGGAGCCGGTCCAGCTCCCGGCGCAGGGACCAGTTCAGATCCCCCCAGAGGATCTCCGCCAGATCGAGCTGCTGCAGATCCTGGAGGCTGCGCAGGCCGCCGAGGTGGGGGCCCAGCCAGTCCCCCGGGTCCTGCCGCAGCCGCTCCGGCGATCGGTCGGGCCAGGGTGTCCCCAGGTGCCGGTGGGTCAGCATCAGGCGCTGCTGCAGCTGGCGGCTGGCGCGGTCCCAGGGAAGCACCTCCAGGCCCAGGCGTTCAAGGCCCTCCAGCAGGGCCCTCTCCACCAGCTCCCCGCTGGCGTCCGGCCAGGGGCGTCGCTCCAGCACCAGGGCGCCGCTGCGCCGCAGCCGCTCGCAGCGCACCCGCTGATCGGTGCCATCCCAGCGGGCCACGCCCTCCTCCTCGATCTCCTCCGCCACCAGCGCCTCCAGGCCGCTGCGGGAGAGGGCCACCGCCAGCCGCACCCGGGCCTCCGGGCCCTGGCCGTCGACGGCCGCGATCGCCAGGGCTTCGGCGGCGGCGAGTGGATCCCCAGGGGGCAGCACGGCGCCGCGACCACTCCGCATCAGGAAGCGCCCATCGCCCCGGCCGCGGCCCAGGGCCAGCCGCTCCGGGTAGGCCCAGGCCAGCAGCTGGGCGGCACGGGCACCGTCGGGGTCGCGCACGGCGGTGTCGCTCCCGGTGGCGATCGCCGCCGGGGCGGCCCCGGTCCGCCCCTCCCCGAGCTGGCGCAGCAGCTGGGACTGCAGGGTCGTCCAGGGGCCCCGGCCCGGGGCGCGCCCGCTCCCCTCCTGGCCCCGGTCGTGCCGGAGCCAGTCGAGGCGCCGCATCAGATCGCTGCCCGACTCACGGCGATCGAGGGGATCGCGCTCGCTGAGCAGGACCGCCACGGCCGTCGCCAATGCCTCCCAGCCCCTCTCCCGGGCCCGCAGCAGCATGTGGGCCAGGCGCGGATGCAGGCCGAGCCGGGCCATGGCTCGCCCGTGCCGGGTGATGCGCCCCTGGCCATCGATGGCCCCGAGCTGCCGCAGCAGGTCGCGGGCCTCCACGAGGGGGCGTGGGGGCGGTGCGGTGATCCAGGGCAGGTCCCCGTCCTCCGCCCCGCCCCATTCCGCCAGCTGCAGGACGATGGGCAGAGGATCGACCTCGAGCAGTTCCGGAGGATCGAAGGCGGGCCGCCGCTGCTGCTCCGCAGGGGACCAGAGCCGCACACAGCGACCCGGCCCCAGCCGGCCGGCCCGGCCGCGTCGCTGCTCGGCACTGGCCTGGCTGGCGGGCTGGGTGACCAGTCCGTCCATGCCCGTGGCCGGGTCGAAGCGACTGCGCCGGCTCAGGCCGCTGTCGATCACCAGGGTCACCGCCGCGATCGTGAGTGAGCTCTCCGCCACCGACGTGGCCAGCACCACCTTCCCCGCCGCCCCCCGGGGCGCCGCGATGGCCCGGCCCTGGGCCGCCAGCGGCAGCTGACCGTGCAGGAGAGCCACCTCCAGCGCCTCGCCCCAGCGGGTGGCCGTGATGACCCTCCGCACCGACTCCAGTTCCCCCAGACCCGGTAGAAACACCAGCGCCGTGCCCCGCGGTTCAGGTCCGGCCAGCCAGTGGCCCTCCAGGGCCCGCAGCACCTGGCGCTCCAGCCGCTCCTCCGGCCGCGGCGGCTGATAGGCCACCGCCACCGGATGGCTGCGGCCCTCGCAGCTGATCACGGCGGCCCCGTCCAGCTCCTCGGCCAGGGGCGCCAGATCGAGGGTGGCGGACATCACCAGCAGGCGCAGCTCGGGACGCAGCAGGCTGCGGGCCTGACGCACCAGGGCCAGGGCCAGGTCCGCCTCGGCCTGGCGCTCATGGAATTCGTCGAAGATCACGCAGGCGACCCCCTCGAGGGCGGGGTCGGCCTGGAGCCGGCGCAGGAACAGCCCCGTGGTCACCACCTCCAGGCGGGTGGCCGCCGAGGTGCGCGACTCGAACCGCACGCTGTAGCCCACGCGTCCGCCGACCGCTTCGTCGAGACCGGCGGCCAGACGCTGGGCGGCGTTACGGGCCGCCAGCCGCCTCGGCTCCAGCAGCAGCAGGCGGCCTTCGGCGCCGAGGCTCTGCAGCAGGGCGTGGGGGACCCGGGTGGTCTTGCCGGCGCCGGGTTCGGCCTGGAGCAGCAGGGTGGCCCCGGGGCCGAGGGCTGCCGTGATGGCCGCGAGGCGGCCGTCGATGGGCAGGGGCGGATTCAGCGCACGTGGCGGATGCCATCCACCGGGTGATAGGCCTCACCGGTGGTTTCCTCGTAGACGATGGCCGGCAGACCCGTTTCGAACATGGTCTGGAGAGCCTCCTTCAGGTAGGGGTTCCAGCCGCCGGTCGTGACCTTGCCGTGGCGCACGGTCCAGTCCCAGGTGCCCTGGAGGTCGCGCGGGATGCGACCCTCCCGATCCCGCCGGGCCACCAGATCCTGGGATTCGACGATGCCCACCAGGATCGGATCCTTCCCGTAGGAAGGGGTGAGGCTGAGTTCGAGCCGGATCGGGTCGTCCTTCACCATCTTGAGTCGGAAGCGTGGCGGCAGCTTCAGTGCCCCGAGCACGGCCGCCACGATTCGGGTTCTCTGATCCACCATCAATCTCCGCCGGTTGGCGCATTCACCTCAGGGAGCCTATTCAGCGGCCGGCCGCCCGGCCTCAGTTCGGATCGGCGGGGAAGGCGGGCTGCTCGTTGTCGCCGCTGAAACGCACGGTCAGCAGGTCCTCCTGGGTCAGCTGCCCGTCCGCGTCCAGGAGCTCCGGGTGGATGGTGAGGCGACCGGTGCGATCACCGACCGGGCCACCTGGCTCGGCGGAGTCGGCTCCGGCATCGCCGGGACGGGGAATGGCCCGGAATCCCTGCCCCATGACCCGGAAGGCCTGCCACAGCAGAACGATGAAACAGGCCCCGTAGACGATCGGGAAGATCTGCGAGAGGAGGGAGGTCATGGCGCGATGGGGACCCCGCAGTCCGCGGAGATCCCCCCATCATCACCCGTCCGACGGGGCGGTGGCAGTGGCCAGCATCCATGCCCAGAGAGAGGTGGAGGCGGCGCCGAAGGCGAGAAACGCCAACAGGAGGCGGCTTGTGTCCATGACCCGATAAAAAACTTAACAAACTATAGCCGATCGGGTCGGTTTGCCTCCCCTTTCTCGTTCTCAATGACTTGCCTACGGTTTTTTGCACCTGAGCTTTCTGACGATGCGTACCTCCCGCGTTCTCGCCGCGGCCGCCGCCGGGCTGGCCACGGTCACCGCGGCGGCCACCGCCACGGTGACGGCCACCACGGCCCTCGTGAGCCCGACCCTCACCTCCCCCGGTCTGGCGCAGCCGGCCGCGACCGTTCTCGGGCGGCAGTCCTTCGTGGCAGCGGCGATCCGTCGGGCGGGCCCGGCCGTGGTCACCATCGACACCGAGCGCACCGTTCAGTCGGCCGCCACCGGCGGTCTGCCCCGGGGGCTGCTGAACGACCCCCTGTTCCGTCAGTTCTTCGGCATTCCCCAGCAGGGGGGGGCCTCACGGCGCACCGAGCGGGGCCAGGGCAGCGGGGTGATCCTCCAAGCTGACGGGCTGGTGCTCACCAACGCCCACGTGGTGGATCAGATCGACCGGGTGACCGTGGGCCTCGAAAACGGCCGGCGCTACGAGGGGCGGGTCGTTGGGCTCGACAAGCTCACCGACCTGGCGGTGGTGCGCTTGGTGGGGGCGGGGCCCTGGCCCGTGGCTCCCCTGGGCAACTCTGATTCCCTCCAGGTGGGCGACTGGGCGATCGCGGTCGGGAACCCCTTCGGCCTCGACAACACGGTCACCCTGGGGATCGTCAGCAGCCTCAACCGCAACGCCAGCAAGCTCGGCATCACCGACAAGCGGCTGGATCTGATCCAGACCGACGCCGCCATCAATCCGGGCAACTCCGGGGGACCGCTGCTGAATGCCGACGGCGAGGTGGTGGGGATCAACACTCTGGTGAGGTCGGGGCCGGGGGCCGGTCTGGGCTTCGCCATTCCGATCAACCGGGCCCGCGGCATCGTCAATCAGCTGGTGGCCACCGGCCGCGCCACCCATCCGATGATCGGCGTGGGGCTGGATGAGGTGCGGCCCGGCAGCGGCTCCGGCATTTCCCAGGGCGCGGTGGTGGTGTCGGTTCAGCCCAACGGACCGGCGGATCGGGGTGGCCTCAGGACCGGTGATGTGATCGTCTCGGCCCAGGGGGCCGCGGTGAGGGATCCGTCCCAGGTGATCAACGCCGTCGAGCGGGCGGGGGTGGGGGGGACCCTCAATCTGACGGTGAACCGTCAGGGAGCGATGGTCAACCTGCGGCTCATCCCTGGCGACATGGCCCTGCTGCGTCAGGGATGAGGCGGTGGCCCGGGCTCGCCATTCAGAGGACGTCCATGCCCCCCTTGCCGCCGTCGGGACGGAGGGCGTCGATCAGGCCGGCGTCCATGGTGAGCTCGGTGCCGAAGCGGGCGGGAGACCCCAGCTGCTGACGCATCACCCACTGGGTGGCTGCCTTCTGGCTTTGCCAGGCCTGCAGGAGCTGCTTGGCCAGACCCCGCAGGACCTGCGGATCACCCGTGGCATCGATGGCCCGGGTCATGCGCTCCAGCTCGAATTTCTGGCCGAGGCTGAGGGCGAGAGGTTCGGACATGGTGGGCTGTGCGATGGGGCGTTTCTGACCGGCCCAAAGCTACAAACTGTTTCAAGATGTCCCGTAGCGGCTGTTACAGGGCCTACCGCCTGGTCAGGAAATCCGCTTAACCCCTGCCGCTGGGTCGTTCCCTCTGGCGCGTGGGCCCGATGAGCGGTAGGATACAACGGAGAGTTTGATCCTGGCTCAGGATGAACGCTGGCGGCGTGCTTAACACATGCAAGTCGAACGAGCCT
>NZ_JACJSZ010000068.1 GCF_014698445.1 Microcystis elabens FACHB-917 | reverse complement strand
GCAGCGTCGCTGCCAACTGGCCGCCAGGCAATGGCCAAGAGGCAGCACGCTGTTCCAGCGGTCGAAACAGACCGTCTGACTCAGCAGCAACCCGGCGACCATCCAGCCCAACAGCAGCAAGTGCCGCTGGTCGCAGAAGGCGCTGTGTTGACGCAGGAGGCCGATCAGCTCACGATGGAGACGGGTCTGAGGATCCACGAGGGATTGGATTGGTTTCGCAGCCCCACACTCCCATGGCTCCCTGCCCACCCCATTGACTGAGACCCATTCTGTCGCAAGGCTTCTCAGACTTGTGTCGACAGTCAGGGCCCGCGGCGCGCCGCCATTCACCGCCAGGGCCAGCTCCGGTTCGCTCTCGGCTCTGTCCACCGCGGTGTAGGCACCGCCATTCAGCACCCCGTCGGGCCGGTGCTCCAGCACCGCCGCACGGCAGGCGGCGGAATCGGCCAGATCCAGGGGCAACAGGCCCCCATCAGCGCCACCCCCATCACCGCTGCGGCTGGTGGCGATCAGCTCCACCCCTGCCGGCAGCTGTTGGCGCAGGGCGTGGCTCAGCTGGCCGGCGGCGCCGGTGAGCAGGATTTTCATGCCGGCGTGAGCTCCATCGGGGTCAGCCCTGAAAGATCGAGTCGCTGCCGGGCCTGCCAGAGATCGTGGCTGTCCTGCATGGCGAGCCAGCTTTCAGCACTCCGCCCCAGCACCCGCGACAGGCGCAGCGCCATATCCGGGGAAACACGGCTTTTGCCTGCCACCAGCCTCTGAAAGGTGGATGCCGAAACTCCCAGGTGCTCGGCCACCTGTAGGATGGAGAGCTCACAGGGCTCCAGATACACCCCTTCGATGAATTCCCCGGGGTGGGGCGGATTGTGCATCTGCATCAGTGTTAGTCCTCGAAGTCGAGATCGAACACGTGGCCATCGCGGAACGCAAACGTGAGCCGCCAGTTGCCGTTCACCCAGATCGACCATCGCCTCTTGTCTGCCCCCTTGAGCGGATGCAGGCGATAGCCCGGCAAATCGAGATCCTCGATCAGGGCAGCGGAGTGCAAGGCCGCCAGCTGCAACCTCAGCTTGCGGGCAAGGGCTGGCTGAATCCCTGCCGTGCTGCCTGTCTCGAAGAACAATCGCAGCCCCTTGTGGCGGAAGCCACGAATCACCCAGCCGATCAGCAGCCATCACAGCGTAGCGCGATGCGCAACGGGTGACGCCTTCGTCTGAATCGAATCGGGTTAGCCGGTTCACGCGAACACCTCCCCGGCTGCCAGCTCATCGGCCAGCGTCGGAGCGGCGGCGTCCTTGTCGGCCAGCAGCGGCGCCACACCGGCAAGGCG
Source organism: Microcystis elabens FACHB-917 (assembly GCF_014698445.1). Lineage (GTDB taxonomy): Bacteria > Cyanobacteriota > Cyanobacteriia > PCC-6307 > Cyanobiaceae > Cyanobium > Cyanobium elabens. The sequence goes on along the minus strand of NZ_JACJSZ010000068.1, from coordinate 10,137 downwards.
ATCCAGCGGCCAGGAGATCCCCACCTCCGTGTCGTTCCATCGCAGGGTGCGCTCGCAGGTTTTGCTCCAGAAACCGCTGGCCTCGTACAGCACCTCGGCGTGGTCGCTCAGGGTGAGGAAGCCATGGGCAAAGCCCACCGGCACCCAGAGCTGGCGGTGGTTCTCGCCGCTCAGCTCCGCCCCCACCCACTGGCCGAAGGTGGGCGAGCTGCGGCGGATGTCCACCGCCACATCGAACACCGCCCCCAGCGGGCAGCGCACCAACTTGCCCTGCGGTTCCGGCTCGAGCTGATAGTGAAGGCCCCGCAAAACGCCACGACTGGAGCGGGAGTGGTTGTCCAGGCTGAAGCTGATGGGCTCGCCCACAGCCCCATCAAAGCGGCGCTGGTTCCAGCTCTCGAAAAAGAAGCCGCGCGCGTCGCCGAACACCTGGGGCGTGATCAGCAGCGGCCCCTGCATCAGCGCACCGCTGGCAGTGCTGAGCTGCTCAACCTGCATCGTGTCCCTCCTGCAGCAGCGAAAGCAGATAACTGCCGTAGCCGCTTTTCTGCAGCGGCAGATCCAGACGCTCCAGCTGCTCGGCGCTGATCCAGCCCTGGCGCCAGGCCACCTCCTCCGGGCAGCCCACCTTCAGGCCCTGGCGCCGCCCCTGCGTGCGGATGGTGCTGCTGGCCTCGTGCAGCGAATCGCAGGTGCCGGTATCCAGCCAGGCCATTCCCCTCCCCGTCAAAGGCCACCACGCCGTAGCGCTCCGGGTCGCGCACCGGATAGGCATACACCGTGGCGCCCCTGGTGCTGCCATTGCTGGCGGCCAGCTGGGGCACCAGGTCGTGGCCGTGGAAGAGGTTGTCGCCCAGCACCAACGCCGCCGGCGCGCCGGCCAGAAACTGCGCCCCGATCAGGAAGGCCTGCGCCAGGCCATCGGGGCTGGGCTGCACGGCGTAGCGGATCGTCATCCCCCAGGCGCTGCCATCCCCCAGCAACCGCCCAAAGGCCGGTTGGTCCACCGGGGTGGTGATGATCAGCACCTCGCGGATCCCCGCCAGCATCAATGTGCTCAGCGGGTAATAGATCATCGGCTTGTCATACACCGGCAGAAGCTGTTTGCTCAGCGCCTGGGTGATCGCATGGAGGCGCGTGCCGCTGCCGCCGGCCAGGATGATCCCCCGGCGCGGTGATGCCGAGGTGCTCATCCGAGCCCTCCATGCAGGCACCAGCGCGGCGCTGCTGGTCGCACAGCCGCAGGCGGCTCAGGACTGTCCACTGCGAGTGCGGCTCCGTAGAAGTCGTGACGTTCATCCAACCATGGCCGCCGCCCCTGCGTGCGCCTCCAGCACACCAATCGCTCGATGCAGCAGAGCAGGGCAGGGCAGGGCAGCCCTGACAACCCGGCGACATCGCTCCCGCAGCGCTCACAACATCCGCCAAAACAGACACCACATGTGGTGTGGTTTTCGCTGGATTCCTGCAGTGTCCTCAACAGACGCCCCGGGCACAGCGACTGGCGTCTGCGCAGGCCCCGCTCGGCCGCCAGATACATCACCGACGACGAGCTACAGCGATGACCGCCAGCAGAGCCCCGCCGACCCTTGCTCAACCAGTCCATGCGTACTATGCTGTCAATTGTCGTGATCAGCGCAGGCTGCGTAGGGTGAATGGACTCTCTCGGGATCTGGAATCGGCGCCGCCCTGGTGGCGGCTGGGGTTCGACGGCAAGGCCTTGGTTGAAACCGTCGTCGGCAGCGTTGTTGGCCTGATTGCTCTCTTTTCCTCCTATGACCACGTCAACCTCCCCAACCGTCAGCTCCCTCTCCAGCAGCAATGGGGCGTCTGGCTCATCGCTGTCTCCCTTCCGCTCCTTTTTATCGATGCTCAACTGGCGGCGCGATCCCGCCGCCGAACAGCGCAGGATGCAGCTCGAGAAAGAGCTCGCGTTGCTCGACTGGATGCACTCCGAGCTCGACTTGATCGAGGCCGACTTGCCTTCCAGCTCGACCCCTCCACCAGCAATCACCGCACCCTCCAGCGACTGCTGAACCTGCTCAACAGCCCAGCGATGGCAGAGCTCTTTCGCGGTTGAGTTCATGCCACGGCATCCAGTAACTGCCGCAGCGGCTCCGAGAGCACGTTGGTATCAAGAAGCACTCTCACCCCAGCGATACCTCGCGGCCCGCAGATCGATCGCGCCAGTCCTCCACCTCCAGCTCGCCAGCCGCTCCCGGGGGCAGGGGCCATTCCAGGGGATTGGTGGCGTCCGCCGCTTCGCGCCATTCCGCGATGGCGGTCCACACACGGCGCTCCGCCTGCTGAGCCTGCAACGCGGCGTAGGACTGCTCCGAGATCAGCACCGCCACGGGTTTTCCGTGCCGGGAGATGTGAACCACCTCGCCGGTTTCGGCCGCCTGCACCAGCCCGGCCAGATGGGCCTTCGCGGCCGAGAGCGAAATCGCCCGCTCCATCCCGCCACGTCCCCTGCTCAGACCAGAACAATAGTCCGATTAGGCTCGGATCTCCTGCTTCGACTGCGCGCGTTTGGCTGAGCCATAGGCGATGCGGTTGTCGCAACCCGGGAAGCCCAGCGGAATGCCGCTGGCATCGAGCAGGCTCTGCGCCAGCTCTGCATCGGCACGCACGCCCCACACGTCCTGAATCCAGTGGGGATCGTCGTTGAGGTGATAACCGGCGTGGCCCGGGTTGGTGCGGGTGAGCCAGGGGCTGGGCCGGGGAGGTGCCAACCGCGGCGCTCACTGGAGCCGCCAAAACATACACCACATGTGGTGTGGTTTTCGCTGGATTCCTGCAGTGTCCTCAACAGACGCCCCGGGCACAGCGACTGGCGCCTGCGCAGGCCCCGCTCGGCCGCCAGATACACCACCGACGACGAGCTACAGCGATGACCGCCAGCAGAGCTCCGCCGACCCTTGCTCAACCAGTCCATGCGTACTATGCTGCCAATTGTCGTGATCAGCGCTGGCTGCTTAGGGTGAATGGACTCTCTCGTGATCTGGAATCGGCGCCGCCCTGGTGGCGGCTGGGGTTCGACGGCAAGGCCCTGCTTGAAACCGTCGTCGGCAGCGTTGTTGGCCTGATTGCTCTCTTTTCCTCCTATGACCACGTCAACCTCCCCAACCGTCAGCTCCCGCTCCAGCAGCAATGGGGCGTCTGGCTCATCGCTGTCTCCCTTCCGCTCCTTTTTATCGATGCTCAACTGGCGGCGCGATCCCGCCAGAGAGATGCAGATCGCGCGCTCAGAGCAGAGAGCGAAACAGCTCGAGAAAGAAATCGAGCAGCTGAAGAAAGGCAGAATGCAGATCGAGAAAGACATCGCGTTGCTCGATTGGATGCACTCCGAAATCGACTTGATCGAGGCCGACTTGCCGTCTGAGCGCACAATCGCCGCAAACTCCAGCGACTGCTGAGCCTGCTCAACAGCCCAGCGATGGCTGAGCTCTTCCGCCAGCCGTTCACCTGAAGGAGCCAGCGTGGCCATGCCACGGCCGCTCATGCCATGGCCGCTCATGCCATGGCCGCTCATGCCACCGCCGGTCATTCCACGGTGTATTCATCACTGCAATCGCCCGCCAGCAGGCTGCCGCCAGGGTGGCGGTGCTGGTAGGGCAGCCCACCTGGTCGGCCACCACCCCCAGCAGCTGCTCCACCGCCTCTTCCCCTGCGGCCTTGCTGGCGCCGTACACCCCTAGCGGATCACGGGCCTGCTCAGGCCGGTAGGGGCTGCCCTGCTGGCCGTTGAACACAAAGCCGGTGCTCACCTGCAACAGGCGACCGCCGCTCTCCCGCAGGGCCTCGGCAAAGGCCCGCGGCGCCCCACCGTTCACCGCCAGGGCCAGCTCCGGTTCGCTCTCGGCCTTGTCCACCGCCACATCGAAGATCGCACCGCTGCTGCGGCGCACCAGCTTGACAACCCGGGCGCCATCGCTCCCGCGGCGCTCACAATATCCGCCAGAACAGACACCACATGTGGTGTGGTTTTCGCTGGATTCCTGCAGTGTCCTGAACAAGACACGCCGTCGGCATGCCGCCGCCGCCGGACAGGACCCGCCAGCCGCCAGCTGCCATGCGCGTGGAGCCCGGGCCGCTGGCGCTTGCTCGAGATGCTCTCCGCAGGCTGGCCGGCTGGCTTGCCTCCATGCCCTCGCAGTGTCCTTGCTGTTGCGCAGGTGCTCGGCTGGTCAGCTGCTGGCGGCCAGCCAGGTCGCCAGATCCTCGGGGCCGCCAAAGTCGAGCAGCGCCTCAGCCAGGGCTTCCAGCTGCTCCAGCTCCAGCGCCTGAATGCGGGCGGTGGTGGCCTTGCTCAGCGGGCCGCAGCGGCAGGCCAGCAGGCGCAGGGTCACTGCTGCGGCCTCGGTTTGCCGGCCTTCCTGGCGGCCCCGCGCTTCGCCGCGGGCTTCGCCGCTGGCCTCACCCAGGCCAAAGATCTCCTGGTAGGCCCGGCTCTCGGTGAAATCCTCGAGGGTGATGCCGCCCATCGCGCAGATCTCCTGCAGGGGTCGTGTGTTGAACCGTGCCAGCAGGATAGCCGGGATCAACGGCAGCACCTCAGCGGCTCTGGCATCGTTCAGCGCCTGCTGGCGCAGCGCATCGCTCACGCTCCGCAGCTGATCTTCCGGTTGCAGCAGCAGGCTCAGCACCCGCGTCAGCGGTTCGCTGGGCGGCTCGCCATCCCTGGGCTGCAGCTCCACCCACTGCACGCGGTGCTCCACGAACTCCTGCACCGGAATGAGGGATCCGAAATTCATGTCCCGGTGCGGACAGATCACCACCACACGCCACTGCCGCTGCCAGCGCTCCTGCTGCAGAAACCGACCCGATTCCGCATACAGCCGCAGAAAAAATTCGGGGTCGTCCTGCATCTGTGCTTCCAGCACCACCGCCGGCTGGCAGATCAGCGCGCTGCTCGGGCGGTGAGAACAGTCCATCGAGGCGGTACTCACGCTCCTTGAGCACCGGCGCTGAGAAGCGATAGCCGCCCGCATCAGCCGGCAGATCCTGAAGCCAGCGCAGGATCAGGTCCGGGTTGCTCTGGAACAGGAAATAGAAGAGCTTGTCGCTGGCCAACGGGGCAGGTGGGCGCTGGCGGCAGTCTGCTGGGGAACGCTCCAGAACCGCCGCCCGCAGCACAACAGGTGTGGTGTACCTCCGGGCCGGGATTTGGACACGGCCGGCTCCCGATGCCGGGAGCATCGAGCTGCGCTGCTGGCCCATGGGTTCCAGACTGCTGCCATCGTCTGGGCGAGCGAGCCGTGCGCTCCCTCGGCAGCAGCCTCCCCGCCCACCACCGCAGGGCCTGCCGCTTCGCCTGGGGTCCCCAACCCGAACAGGCCGGCCTGCTCACGGCGATGGTGATCGACGTGCTGGGCCGCTGGGCGGGCAGCGGGTACTCCGGCGTGGTGAGTGGGTTCCTTGCCGGCGGCCTTGGTGCGGCCATAGGCGCCGAGGGGATCGCGGGGCTGCTCGGGCCGGTAGGTGCTGATTAGCATTGGAGCAATGGTTTTGATCTGAGCGAGGCTGGCTTGTGAGCACCTACACCGCTGTGGTGAAGCAAGACGGCGATTGGTGGATCGGCTGGGTGGAAGAGGTGCCTGGCGTGAATGCCCAGGAGACCACCCGAGAAGGGCTGCTGGCCTCGCTGAGGGAGGTGCTGCAGGAAGCACTGGAGATGAACCGCGCTGCCGCCCGCGCTGCCGCTGGCAGCTGCTACGAGGAGCTGGCGCTGGCTTTGTGAAGCGCCGTGATCTTTTGCGTCATCTGAGCCAGCACGGCTGCGCCCTGTTGCGGGAAGGCGGCAACCACTCCTGGTGGCACCAGCCGACGCGCAACAGCCGCAGCGCCGTTCCCAGGCACAACGAGATCAACGACCTGTTGGTGCGCAAGATCTGCAGCGATCTGGGAATTCCGCGGCCTTGAGCCATCGTGCTCACCCGACACCTCCCCGGCCGCCTCTGAAGCGGTTGGGCCTTGGCTGCGGGGCTGGAGTGGCTGCCCGTCACCCTGCTGGCAGTGAGTGAATTCGGCCGGCACCGGCAGGTGCTGGAGCTGGCAGGGGATTAGCTCGTGGGGGTACTGCCGGAGCCGCGAGCTGCGGGCGGGCGGTGGCACCGGCGCTCGTTCCGGCGGGATCGGTGGAGGGCGGTGCGGGCCCTTGCCCTTGTCTGTGTGTGGAACGCTCCAAAACTCGTGCTGGCCGCACACCACATCTGGTGTGCCTCCGTCCCTAGATTCGGACATTGCAGCCGTCCCTTGCCGGGTGCGTCCGGCTGTGCCGACGTGCAGCTGATTGAGGGTGATGTGCTGGCTCGCAGCTCGAGCCTTAAGCCCGCAAAACCTCAAGGATGTTTCACCGCAGGCTGAAGATTCAACTGCATGGCAAGTGCTTCCATGGATCGATCAAAACTGATGATGGCTTCACAGCCTTCACTGCGAACGAGGTGCAGGGCATCAGCGAAATCCATGCCTTGACGGTGAATGTCCAGAGCCTGCCTCACGAGATTCTCCTGCTCTAGATGCAGGTGGCGAATTGCAAGCAGACCCTCCAATGCTGCGATCACTGCCTCCCGCAGCAACTTGTAAGCCCCACGCAGCACCCATTCCAGTTCAAGAACAACCGTGATCGGCACAAAGCAGGCCGAACTGGCATCAATCAGAGCAGCGGCCAGTTCAGCCTGGGCGGGATCGTCGTTGACCAGCAGGCGCACCAAGACGTTGGTGTCCAGTGCCACTGGCAGGGTCATGGTTTGGCAACTAGCGCCGGATCCATCGCTTCCAGGGCCAGTGCCGGGCCCTGATAGCCCGTGCAACCAATCAAGGCTCTGGCGGAGCTGGTTTTTGCAGGGGTCTGCGGAATCAGGCGAAGGCCATCAGCCTCCAGTCTCAAGGCCAGTCGATCGCCAGCTTGCAGCCCCAGAAGCTGCCGCAACCGTGCCGGGATCACCAACTGACCCTTGGACGACAGCGTGAGCAACGCATCCACAGCACCCACCTGCAATGTCATACCAGCGTAGGCTGTTTTTTAACCGCCAGGCCAGGCGCTGCATCCTGCCCTGGCGCCGCTGCGGGCGGGCACGGTCGGGGCCGAGAGCTGCGGGCGGGCAGCGGCACCGGGGCTGGTTCCGGCGGGATCCGCTGAGGGAGACGAGGGGCCTTGCCCCCCTGTCTGTGTGCGGAACGCTCCAAAACCGATGCCGGCAGCACACCAGATGTGGTGTACCTCCGGCCCTGGATTTGGACACGGCCGCCGCCCGATGCGGGGGAGGCTGTCCGGTGCACGGCGCCAGCCGGTTCAGGCCGTGGAACCGCTCGAAATCGCGATCGAAACTCACCAGTCGCCAGCCATGGGCCATGGCCAGGGACGCCAGATAGGCATCGGTGCAAAGCCGGGCCGGCAAGCCCCCATCACGCAAGAGCTGGTGAAACACCTCCCAGCTCCCCGGCTCCGGCCTCGCCAGGCTCACCCCGGGCTGCTGGCAGAGCGCTTCCAGCAGGGCCGAGGCTTCTGCGGGGCTCTTCACCGCAGAGCCCATCAGCTTCGGCTGGCACATCAGACGGACCCGTCCGAGAGCCGTGACGGTGCAGAACAGCACCTGCTCCGCCGCCTGCAGCTCCCAGTAGTGCACGGCCTGGCGATGGTGGCTGTGGTCGGGCCAGACCAAGGCCAGCCACACGTTCAGATCCGGTAGGTCGGCGGAAGGACTCACGCGTCGTCCAGCCATTCGAACAGCCCCGCGTTACTGAGCGGCTCGCCCGCGATGGGAAGCGGCCCTTCCAATCGCGGCAGGCTGGCTGCAGAGCGGCGCCCATGGGCGCGGTCGGGCGTGGCGTTGAGCCCCTGCTCTAGGTAGGTGTGCAGCAACTGCTTCAGCGTGACGCGCTCGCGGGCGGCCCGCGCTTTCAGCCTTGCGAACAGCAGATCGGGCAGCTCCAGGGTGGTGCGCATCACAGTCGGCACGCGCTGTGCGCACCATAGTGCGCATCAGCTGTGGGCGGAACGCTCCAAAACCGGCGCCGGCAGCACACCAGATGTGGTGTGCCTCTGGGGCTGGATTGGGACACGGCCGCCGCCCCTCAGGGCGGGGAGGACGTCAACAGCGGGATTCGGCTCATGGCTGGGAAAACCAGTTCACCACCTGCAGCCCTTCAAACGCCGCAAAATCTCTCGTGTTGCGCGTCACCAGCACCAGCTCCTGCGTCGCGGCGATGGCCGCGATCTCTCCATCGGCAAACGCAGGGCGCACTCCCTTGGTCTCAAGCCTGGCCCGCTGCTCGCCATGCCAAAGGGCCGCCTGCCGGTCATAAGGCAGCACCGCGAGCCCACTGGCCAGCAAGCCCTGCAGATAGCTGCTCAACCCCTGCCGCTTGCGACCAAGAGGCACACGCTGCATGCCGTAGCTCAGCTCGTGAATCACCACGCTGGCCGTATGCAGAGCATGCTCACCCTGCTCGAGCTGCACCATCACGCCCGCATCGGGGAGCTCCCGCAGTGGCTCTGAGAGCACATTCGTATCCAGATGAACCCTCACTCCAGCGGCACCTCGCGCCCAGGCGATCGGTCACGCCAGGCATCGATGTCCTGCTGCCCTGACGCGTCGGAACCCAGGGGCCAGTCGTCGGCGTGCCGCGCTCGTGCGGCTCCTCGCCAGTGCGCGATGGCACGCCACACCCGCTGACCTTGCTGTTGGCCTTGCAGTGCCGCATAGGCCAGCTCGGAGAGCAGGACCGCCACCGGATGGCCATGACGGGAGATGTGCACCACCTTGCCAGCTTCCGCCGCCTGAACCAGCCCAGCCAACTGGGACTTGGCAGCAGACAGTGGCATAGGCTGGCTTATGGCAGCCACCGCGATCGTTCAACACATAATCCTAGTCCGAACGGGGCGAAGGTGGAGCTCGCCAGAGCCAGCCAGCGGCTGACGGTTGGCCGGCATGGCGGGGCGCAGCCGATGGATCCTGCTGGATGGGACTGCCGGGCTGCAGCGCGTGTGGGTGCGGTCGGGGGCGCGGGCTTCGGGCGGGCGGTGGCACCGGCGGGGTTTGTTCCAGCGGGATCCGCTGAGGGTGGCTTGTCTGTCTGCGGAACGCTCCAAAACCGGCGCCGGAGCACACCAGATGAGGTGTGCCTCAGGGGCTGGATTTGGACACGGCCCATTGGTTCCAGACTGCTGTCATCGCCTGGGTGAGCGAGCCGTGCACTCCCTCTGCAGCAGGGCGTTCGTCAGTTGAATTACGGGCTACCCTTTTGGGTAATTCAGCGGCTGCTGATGAGAAGCACGATCACCTCCCGGGGGCAGACCGTGATCCCCGCAGTCATCCGCGAGCGATTTGGGCTGGGGCCTTCGCAGCGCCTGGAGTGGCTTGTGGAGGCCGATCGTTCCATTCGGGTCATTCCCGTGGCTGTCTCGCCGATTCAGGCCTTTCGCGGTCAGGGGAAGCAGGGTGGTTCCTGTCAGCGTCTTTTGGCTGATCGCCAAACGGATGCCTCCCTGGAGGCTTGATGCCCCGCTATTGCCTCGACACCTCGGCTCTGCTGACCCTGCGGGATGACGAGCCCGGTGCCGATCGTGTTGCTTTGGTGCTGGAGCAACCAGCTGCAGCCACCGGCAGTTCAAGCATCCACAGCGGCTGGGTCGGGTTACGGTTGCTGGAGTTTCCCGGCAATCCGGAGTTCCCCAGCCATGAGCCAAGCCTTTGGCGTTGTGATCGAAGAAACCGATCACAACTTCCTTGCCTATGGGCCTGATCTGCCCGGCTGTGTAGCCACCGTGCTTGTGTAGCTCAAGCTACGCAGCTGCTCATACGAACACCTCCCCGGCCGCCACCGCCTCAGCCAGGGTCGGTGCGGCGGCATCCTTATCGGCCAGCAGCGGCTCGAGGCCGCCGAGCTGATCGAGCGGCCAGGTGATCGCCAGCTCCGGGTCGTTCCAGCGCAGGGAGCGCTCGCAGGCCTTGCTCCAGAAACCGCTGGCCTTGTAGAGCACCTCAGCGGTTTCAGTGAGGGTGAGGAAGCCGTGGGCGAAGCCCACCGGCACCCAGGGCTGATTCAAAGTATCAGCAGGGCTTGGCTTCCGGCTGGCGCCTCGCCAACGCCAGCAGCGCCGTGATGTCGTGACACACCGCCTGCAATCCG
>NZ_JACJSZ010000067.1 GCF_014698445.1 Microcystis elabens FACHB-917 | reverse complement strand
CTGCTCTGGGGCGCCACCCACAACCTCAACAAGTTATGGCGCTACCTGAAGCAACAACACCAACAGGAGGCGATGGCGATGGGGTGAGGGGAACCAACCCCGCCAAGCACCTTGGCGGGGTTGCTCAAGCGCTCCTGGAGCAACGAATCCGGTAAAATCACGTTCAGCTGGCACACGAAATGTGCACGGCGGGGGAAAGCGGCGGCGGCGACCGCGTTACGCGCAACTGGCTCCTAGCCGCCCATGGCATCACCGCCAAGCGGGCTTCGGCGCTGGTGCGATCAGGCTGGTTGCTGCGTTTGGGCCGCGGAGCCTACGTGCTTCCCGGAGACACCCTCCAGCGGGATGCCTGCCTGGCCTTCCTGGCGCGGCAGGTGCCGGGGTTGCACGTAGCCGGCAAAACGGCCCTTGCCTGGCGCGGTGTCCGTCACAACCTGGCCTACCGGGAAACGGTGGTGCTCTGGGGTGATCAGCCGGCCCGCCTGCCCCGTTGGCTGGATGGCGTCGTGCCCGTGCGCTACCGCGTAGCCCACATCTTTGCTGCCGATCTGCCGGCAGGGCTGGGCCTGGCTCCCCTGGCCGGTGGCCATCCAGTGCTGCCCGTGTCTGCTCCAGAGCGCGCCCTGCTGGAGCTGCTCAGCGAAACCGGCAGCTTCGAAGGTCTGGAGGAGGTGCGCCAGCTGGTGGAGAGCACGCGCAACCTGCGCCTGCCGCTGCTCGATGAGCTCCTCGGCCACCTCACCCGCATCAAGGTGGTGCGCCTCGCAGCCCGCCTGGCGGGCGAGCTCGAATTGCCCTGGGCCGAGCTGGCCCAGCGCCACAGCCGCCGTCTCGGTGGCGGGCGCCGCTGGGTGGCCGTGGGGCGTACTGGTGAGCGGCTGGATCTGGCCGCGACACCATGAACGGCGCCTACACCGCCACGGTGCGCCAGCTGCTGGATATCGCCCCGGTGGTATTCACCACGCCCCACTTCGCCATCAAGGGCGGCACCGCTCTCAATCTGTTCCTGCACAACCTGCCCCGCCTGTCGGTGGACATCGATGTGGTGTTCACCAACCACAGCCTCGGCCGTGAGGAGGCGCTTCAGGCCATTGCCACCGAGCTCAGCGCCATCAGCCAGCGGCTGGAGGCCATGGGCTACGAGGTGCGGCAGCGCAGGAACAGCGCCAGCAACGAAACCAGGCTGATGGTGGCCGGCCCCTTGGCTGAGGTGAAGGTGGAGGTGAATGAAGTGTTCCGGGGCACCCTGCTCCCCCTGCAACAACGGCCACTCTCGCCAGCCACAGAGGAGGAGTTCGCCCAGGCGGTCACGCTGCCGTTGCTCGCCACCGCTGAGCTCTATGGCACCTTTCTGCTTTCACTGGTGCAGAACCAGCCCCGCTGGGACTGCATGCCATTTCCCCATCTGCAGGAGCTGCCGGCCATCCGCTGGAAGCTTCAGAACCTGGCGAAGCTGAAGGGTGCTAAGCGCACTGAACAGATTGAGGGGCTGCAGGCCTGTTTTGAGCAGGCAGGGGGGCCAGTCTGATGCTCCCCTCCGTTGTCGCCAGCGAACTGGAGCAGGTGGCTGCCGATACCAACCGCACCGCCTTTCACCCCACCACGCCGGGCTTTTCCGGGCTGAACCATCCCAGCCCTCGCGTCAGGTCGTCCATTCTCACCTGGGATGGAGTGATGCAGAAACTGCATCATCCTGGGGGGCCGCCGGCGCTTCAGAGCGCTGGTTGTGGCAGCTCTCCATTCACTTCGAATTGCTTGCGCCGGAAATGGTGCACCGTGTTGTCATCCAGGCAACGGATCGAGACGTTCTGGCCGTTGGCTTCCAGCTGCACCTCCACTTGATCAAACGGTGTACTGGTGAAGACACAGCAACTGATGACTCCCACCTGAACCACATCCTCAGGACTGCGCGCCGAGTGATATTCAAAGGCCTCAATTCCAGCTTCGCGCATTTGCCTGCCAATGCCCTGGCAGAACTGGCTGTCCACAGGATCACGCAACCTGGCCTGAAGTTCATTGCTGCCATGGTCCTGCAGTTTCAGGCCCTTTGAGCTGCGTATCTGCACATGGAAGAGAGCTTTCCGCATGGCGCTACTGCGGGGAAATGGTTTTTCGGGGCCCGCCTGAAACACCAACTCGTAGTACGCCCCCTCCAGCAGACAGCCGAATCGACTGCGGGACCCATAGAACAACCCCCGCTCCCAGCGGGTGGCAAACCGCGATCCGTGGCGCTTCCGATAGCGAAAGGGAGTGAGCAGCAGGCGATGCCGCACCGCGCACTCCTCGGCGCTGGGAAGCTCTGGCTTGCTGGCCTCCAGAAAGTCTTCCAGCCAGGCCTGCTCATCCAGGCTGTCCGTCGTCCGGCGGGTGGCCTGAGCGCCCTGTTGTTCCACCAGCCGCAGCACCACCCCATCCAGCTGGACGAGAGCCTTGAGATCCACAGGGGTTCTCTGGCTCACGGCCGGCCACGCATGGCATCGAGGTACTGCACCAGCTCCACCAGCTGCTCCGGATCCTGGAGCTGCTCCCGCGGAAGGCCTCCCGTGTGGCGGTTGGCTGTGTTGATCCAGTGCCGCATCAGTTCGGTGTCGTCGCCCACCAGGGCCGAGAGGCTGCGATGCAGGCGCAGCACCAGAGCAATCATCCGCTGGGTGTGCAGGTCGATGCGACTGTGCGCCCGTGCCTGCTCGAAAAAGGTGCGACTTTTGCCGATCGCCTGGGCCGTCTCCTGGGCCGACAGCCCCAGTTCCTCCCCAGCGCGCTGCAGCGCCTTGCGCAGCACCAGGTTTCCGTTGACCCCGCTGGCCGCCGCACTCGTGAACTCCCGTACCTCCATGACCCTCACGCCATCTCCGAGCATCATGCCTCAAAAGCGGCAGTTAAGCCAGTGCCGCCTCGATCGAGGCACGGCCCGCATGGTGTCAGCCCCGTTCCATGGGGGGCTTCTGGCGTCGCGCAGGCTCTGAGTATGCGTGGAATGCATGGTTCAGAACCATTGGCGGCGTTGGGATCCCGCTTAGCCTGAAAGTACAGATCTGCGGCATCCCTTGCTCCCCTCCGTTGTTGCCAGCGAGCTGGAGCAGGTTGCCGCCGATGCCATCCGCACCGCCTTTCACCCCACCACGCCCGGTTTTGCGGGCCTGATTGATCGCTTCCTGGCCGAGCGTGAGCAGCTGCTCAAGGGGCCCTACGTCTCCGTCGCCCTGCCCTTCCATCAGGGCAGCGGCCGCAACTGGTTTCCAGCGATCCCCCTCCCCTTCCCGCCTTACCGGCACCAGGAGAAGGCCTTTCAGCGACTGTCTCCAGGCACCCCACAGAACACCCTGGTAGCCACGGGAACCGGCTCCGGCAAAACCGAGGCCTTTCCTGCTGCCCCTGCTGGAGCACTGCCGCCAGCAGCAGGCCCAGGGCCAGCGGGGCATCAAGGCGATCCTCATCTACCCGATGAATGCCCTGGCCACCGACCAGGCCCGGCGCATCGCCGATCTGATCTATGCCATCCCGTCGCTCGCAGGCCTTCGCGCCGGTCTCTACATCGGTGCGTCCGATGACGCGCCCACGGCGGCGATGACCGCCACCAGCGTGATCACCGATAAGGAGGCCCTGCACAAGGCTCCGCCCGACATCCTGCTCACCAACTACAAGCAGCTCGACTACCTGCTGATCCAGCCCCACGTGCAGAGCCTGTGGGAGCACAACGGCCGCCTCCCTGATGGCAGCAGCACCCTCCGCTATCTGGTGGTGGATGAGTTTCACACCTTTGATGGCGCCCAGGGCACAGACCTCGCCTGCCTGATCCGCCGTCTGCGCGATCGCCTCCAGTGCCCCGGCGACGAGCTGGTGTGCGTGGGCACCTCCGCCACCCTCGGCGGGCCCGACTCGCGCGAGGCGATGCGCAGCTACGCGGGGCAGATCTTTGCCAGCAGCTTTGAGGCCGCGTCCCTGATCGAGGAAGAGCGGCTCAACCCTGAAGAGTTCTTTCGGGATCACACCGCTAGGTGCAGACTGACCGCAGCGTCCCCTCACCCCCATGACAGTCCCGCCCCTGCAGGCGGACCACCCCCTTTTAGGAGGAGCTGGCTGATGGGGGCAACCAACACCAGCCCCCGTCTGAAACCAGGAGCCGTGGTGCGCTGCCGCACCCGCCGCTACCTGGTGGAGAGCGTCCAGCCGGAGAAGGAGAAAGACCGCAAGCCCGGTTGCGACACCGTGGTGTCCATGGCCTGCATGGAGGACCAGGCGATCGGCCAGCGCCTCACGGTGTTCCTGGAGCGAGAGATCGACTTTGAGGTGCTGGGTGAGAGCAGCTGGGAGGTGGTGGCCCAGCGGGGCTTTGATCGGCCGCGCCAGTTCTCGGCCTACCTGAACACCCTGCGCTGGAACTGCGTCACTGCCACCGACGCCGAGCTGTTCCAGGCCCCCTACCGGGCCGGCATCGATGTGAAGGCGTACCAGCTCGAACCGCTGCGCAAGGCCCTGCAGATGCCACGGGTGGGCCTGTTCATCGCCGATGACGTGGGGCTGGGCAAGACGATCGAGGCCGGGCTGATCCTGCGGGAAATGCTGCTGCGCCAGCGCATCCGCCGGGTGGTGATCAGCAGCCCGCCGTCGGTGCTGCGCCAGTGGCAGGAGGAGATGGCCCAGCGCTTTGGCCTGGCCTTCACGGTGATGGACCGGGCCTATGTGGCCAAGGTGCGGCAGGAGCGGGGCTACGGCACCAACCCCTGGAGCACCGGCAGCCGCTTTCTGATCTCCCACGCCCTGCTGCGCAACAGCGACTACGCCACGCCCCTGATGGCCTGGCTCGACCAGGGCCGGGGCGACGAGGACCAGGCACCGCTGCAGAGCCTGTTGATCCTCGATGAGGCCCACAACGCGGCGCCGGCCAGCAACAGCCTGCGCTACGCGATTGACTCGGCCCTCACCTATCGGCTGCGGGACCTGGCACCGCGCTTCGAGCACCGGCTGTTCCTGAGTGCCACGCCTCACAACGGCCACAGCAACAGCTTCACGGCACTGCTGGAGCTGCTGGATCCGGCGCGCTTTACGCGGGGGGTGCCGTTTGATCAGAACGATCTCGATGCCGTGCTGGTGCGGCGGCTCAAGGAC
This sequence comes from Microcystis elabens FACHB-917, assembly GCF_014698445.1. Classification (GTDB taxonomy): domain Bacteria; phylum Cyanobacteriota; class Cyanobacteriia; order PCC-6307; family Cyanobiaceae; genus Cyanobium; species Cyanobium elabens. Next base: position 6,830 of record NZ_JACJSZ010000067.1, on the reverse strand, counting down.
GACCTGCGGCGGATTGGCGAGGACTTCCCCGAGCGGATCGTGGAGCCTCTGCGGATTCCCAAGGGCTCACTCGCGCCCGACACACCGGAGCTGGCCCTCTCGCGGCTGCTCCAGAAGTACAGAAAGCAGCGGGAGCGGCGCCTGATCGCCGAGGGAGCTCCAACCCAATCTGCTCTCAAGCGGCTCCTCAACGCAGACAAGCTAGTGATCACCAACCTGCAGAAGCGCCTGCTCAGTTCGGTGGAGGCCTTTGCCCGCACGCTGGCGGTGCACCAGCGCAGCCTGGCCGAAAAGCGCCAGCAGCAGCGGGATGCCCAGCTGGAGCTGCTCCAGGGCGGCGTGGACGCCGACAGCGACCTGGCGGAACTGAGCGATGAGGAGGTGCTGGGGCTGGAGGAAGCCCAGACCCGCTCGGCCCTTCGCCAGACGCTGGCCGCCGATCAGAGCGATCAGGAGCTGCTGGAGGAGATGGCCCGGATCGCCGCGGCCCATCGCCAGCGCCCCGATCCGCGCATCACCCTGCTGGAGCAGTGGTTGCGGAAGCACCTCTGCCCGGGGCTGGGCACGGCAGATCTGCAGTGGCAGCCCACGCGGCTGCTGATCTTCACGGATTACGTGGATACCAAGCGCTACCTGGAGCGCCAGCTCAGCGAGCTGCTGGGGGAAGCGGAAGCGCAGCGGCGGGTGGCGAGCTTCAGCGGCGGCATGAACGAGGACAACCGCGAGAAGCTCAAGGCCCAGTTCAACGCCGATCCCGACCAGGAACCGCTGCGCATCCTGATCGCCACCGACGCTGCCCGGGAGGGGGTGAACCTGCAGAACCACTGCAGGCACCTGATCCACTTCGACATCCCCTGGAACCCCAGCAAGCTGGAGCAGCGCAATGGCCGGATCGACCGCAAGCTGCAGCAGGCCCCGCAGGTGTGGTGCCACTACTTCCTGCTGGACGACCGGCCAGAAGACCGGGTGATGGAGGTGCTGGTGCGCAAGACCGAGGTGATCCGCCAGGAGCTGGGATCGCTCTCGCCGCTGGTGCAACGGCAGGTGGATGAGGCCCTGGAGGGCGGTATCGACCTGGAGCAGGTCGATGCGCTGCAGGGTCAGCTGGAGGGGATGGATGCGGCCACCAGCGAGCGCGGCGCCCTGCTGAGCCGTGCCCGGGAGGAGCTGGAGGCCAGCCGGCGGGTGGAGGCCCTGCAGCAGCAACAGGACGGCCTGCGCCAGCTGCTGGCCAAGTCGCAGCAGTGGCTGGCCTTCTCCCACGATCCCTTCCGCCAGGCACTCAACTGCTCGCTGGAGCTGCTGGGCGTGAGTGGCCTGGAGCCCCACACCGATGAGCGGGGCCAGCCCTGCTGGCGCCTCGCCAATCCCGAGGAGCTGGTGGCCCAGACCCGCGACCGGAGCTGGGAGGGCACCCTCGACAGCCTGCGCGGGGTGAAACCGGACAAGGCCTATCTGAGTGCGTGGCGGCAGGAGCATCCGGTGCGGCCGGTGATCTTCTCCGATCCGGGGCGGCTCAGCGCTGAGTCGGTGCACCTGCACCTGGAGCACCGGCTGGTGCAGCGGCTGCTGAGCCGCTTTCTCGCCCAGGGCTTCCTGCATCACGAACTCAGCCGCGCCTGCGTGCTGCCCAGCCGCGATCCGCAGCCACGGGCGATCGTGCTGGGCCGGCTGTCGCTGTTCGGCCAGGGGGCGGCCCGCCTGCACGATGAGCTGATCACCGTGATGGCCGACTGGCATCCCGGCGCCGATCGCGCGGAGGCCCTGCAGCCCCTCAGCGGCCAGCAGCGGGCGGCAGTGTGGCCCCTGCTCCAGCAGGCCCTCTCCGGAGCCGCTGATGAGTCGTTGCCGGCAGTGAACACCAGTCGTTTTCAAGCGGAGGCCGCGGCCGATGTGAGCGCTCTCCTGCCCCATCTGCAGCGGGAGTCTGAGGCGGCGCTGGAGGCGGCATCGGCTCTGCTGAAGCAGCGCGGCAGCATCGAAGCCGAGGCTCTCAAGGAGGTGCTGCGCAGTCAGCGCAGGCGCATCAATGCCACCCTGCGCCAACGCACCCGCGAGCTGGCCAAGCTCGATCGCCAGGCCGCGGCAGCCGATCCCACAGCGCTGATCCCCGGCCTGGAGGAGCAGATCAATGTGCCCGCCCTGGATCTGGCCAAGCTCTCCAGCCAGGAGCGACGCCAGCTGGCGGCCGATCAGCGCCACTGGCAACGGCGACTGGAAACAATCGAATCAGAGCTGGGCAGCGAGCCAGCACGGATCAAGGCCAGCTACGAGGTGATCACACACCGCCTGGAGCCGGCCGGGCTTGTGTATCTCTGGCCGATCAGTGGGTAGGCCATGAAGCGTTCCGCCTCTCCGCAATGGACTCCCCGCTACAGCTACGGCGACGCGCTGGTGGGCGATCTCTGCGCGGTGGCGGACGCCCGGGCGCGGGTGGAACTGCTGCCTCTGCCCGCGGATGAAAGCCTGCGTCTGCGGCATGCGGCCTATCAGCGCAGCACCCGCAGCAGCACCCGCATCGAAGGCAACCCTCTCGACGACCAGGCAGTGCGTGTGGCGATCGCCGCCGCTGATCGCGAGGGCAGCAAGGCCGAACAGGAGGTGCGCAATTACTGGCGTGCGCTCGACCGTGTGGAGGAATGGGCCCAGGGCAGCAGTCCGCTCAGCGAGGCCTGGATCCAGGAGCTGCATGCGGTGGTGATCGTGCGGGGCCGCGGCCGCAGACGCCAGCGCACGCCATTTCGCGACGAGGAAGTGCCGGTGGTGGACACGGTCAGCCGGCGCATTGATTACGCCCCACCCAGGCCAGAGGATGTGGGCCCGCTGATGCAACAGCTCTGCCACTGGTGGCAAGCAAGCGAGCAGCTGCCGCCGCTGATCCGCTCAGCCCTGCTCAGCCATCGCTTCATCTCCATTCACCCCTTCCCGGATGGCAATGGCCGCTGCGGGCGCCTGCTGGCCACGGCATCGCTATGGCGCAGCGGCTACGCCTTCCGGGGATTCCTGAGCTTCGAAGAGTGGTTTGCCGCGGATCGGGAGACCTACTACTCGGCACTGCAACTGGGCTGCCCCGTGGACTTCTACGAAGGCCGCCACGACCCGGATCACACCCTCTGGCTCCGCTATTTCTGCCAGGTGATCCGCCAGGCCGCGGTAGATCTGGCTGCCAGAGCGGAAGGCCTGCAGGCCCGGCAGGAACGACCGGATCCCCATCCCTGGGAAGGGCTGGATCGCCGCAGCCAGCAGCTGCTGACGCGCTTGCGCGCACGCGTGGCCGCCGGTGAGGCGGAGGCTGCCCAGTTCAGGCCCGGCGACCTGGAGGAGTGGTTTGCCGTGTCGCCGACAACGGCGCAGGACTGGCTGCGTGATTGGCAGGATCAGGGCCTGCTGGAACCCGCCAGGCCCGGCCAGCGGATCCGCAGCTGGCAACTGCGGCAGCCCTGGCTGGCGTGGGTGATAGGCCAACTGGAGCGAGAGGAATAAGCCAAGTGAATCGACCGCTCCATCCCCCTTCCAGGCCAAGCTTCCCAGTGCTGGAAAGCCTTGAGGCCAGGAAATAAGACAAGCCGCCGATCCGTCTTAGCCCACATTTACCGCCTGCATGCCCCGCCCTTCCCCCACCACCGACCCCGAGCTGAAGGCCCACCGAGAGTGGCTCGGCTACCTGCAGCCGGTGGGTCTGGTGGTGGCGCCAGCCGCGATGCTGGAGGCGGGCTGGGTGGTGACCCGCAGCGGCAGTGAGCTGATCGAGCGGCAGGAGCGCTACCGCGAAGCCCTCGAACCGCTCAGCCCCCAGCCGGACGACGACGACAACGACGCAGGAGCTGGCGACAACGACAACGCCCCGAAGGGCTTCCGATCCCTGGCGGAGCTGCTCAGCGATCACCTCGGCTGGGATCCCGAACAGCTCGACACCAGCCCCGAGGCGATCGCCGCCCACACCAAAGAGCTGCCGGAGCTGGGCGAAACCCTGAAGCCCACCGCCGTGGTGCTGGCCGCCGCCGGAGATGGAGCCCAGCTGCTGGTGATCGAGCTGCCGCCGGCCGCGGCCTTCGATCAGAAGACCACCGATGGCGAGCACCTCTGGCGCGCCAGTGCCCAGGAGCGGCTGGAGCGGCTGCTGCGGGAAACCGGTGTGGAAGCAGGTCTGCTGTTCAACGGCCGCCAGCTGCGGCTGGTGGTGGCCCCGAAGGGCGAAAGCTCGGGCCACCTCACCTTCACCCTGAGCGAACTGGCCGAGGTGAGCGGCCGGTTGATGCTGTCGGGCCTTGATCTGCTGCTGGGGCAGAGCCATGTGTTCCTCGATCCCGATGGCACCCGTCTGGCGGATGTGCTCAAGAAGAGCCGCAGCTTCCAGGCGGTGGTGAGCAATGCCCTGGCCGATCAGGTGCTGGCGGCGCTGTGGGATCTGCTGCGCGGCTTCCAGCAGGCCGATGAACTGGTCCAGCGGCAGGAGGCTGAACTGCTGGGCGACCTGCCAGAGCGGGATCCGCAGCAGCTCTATGGCGGCCTGATCACCGTGCTGATGCGGCTGGTGTTCCTGCTCTACGCGGAAGACGAAGCACTGATGCCCGCCGATGCGGTGTACGAGCTGAACTACAAGGTGAGCGGCATCTACGAGCAGCTGCAGCGCGACGAGGCTGAATATCCCGACACGATGGAGCAGCGCTACGGCGCCTGGGCGGGGCTGATGAGCCTGTGCCGGCTGGTGTTCGACGGCGGCGGCCCCAGCGTGAACTACCTGCCGGCGCGCAAGGGCCAGCTGTTCAACCCCAGGGAATACCCCTGGCTGGAGACGCCCTGGATCAGCGACGGCGTGGTGCTGGCGGTGCTGCGCAACCTGCTGATCGTGAACGGCGAGCGGATCAGTTACCGGGCGCTGGATGTGGAGCAGATCGGCTCGGTGTACGAGGGGATCATGGGCTACGCGGTACGCCGCATCCCCGGGCGCTGCATCGGCCTCAGGAGCAAGCCCCAAGGGGCCAAGAAGCAGATCACTACGGCAGTGGATCTCGATGCTCTGCTGGCGCTACCCGGCGGCAAGCGCAAGGCCTGGCTGGAGGAGGAGGCCGGCACCACCCTGCCCACCAAGGCAGCGAATGCCCTCAAGGCCGCCGGCACGGAAGCCGAGCTGCTGGAGGCCCTGGCGCCCCGGATCGACCGCAACCTGTTCGATGGGCCCCAGGCCGCTGGCAGCCTGGTGTTCCAGCCCACCGAAGAACGGCGCCGCAGCGGCAGCCACTACACCCCACGCTCGCTCACCCGCCCGATCGTGGAGGAGGCCCTGCGCCCCTGGCTGGAGCGCTGCGGCGGCAAACCCACCGTGGCCCAGATCCTGGCGCTCAAGATCTGCGATCCAGCCATGGGCTCGGGCGCGTTTCTGGTGGAGTGCTGCCGCTATCTGGCCGAGCTGCTGGAGCAGGCCTGGGCCCGCGAAGGTCTACCGGACGCCCTCAAGCCCGGCGGCGCGGCTCATGGCGAAGAACCACTGATCTACGCCCGCCGGCTGATCGCCCAGAGCTGTCTGTATGGAGTGGACAAGAACCCGTTTGCGGTGAACCTGGCCCGCCTCAGTCTCTGGCTGGTGAGCCTGAGCAAGGACGCGCCGTTCACGTTTGTGGATCACGCCCTGAAGTGCGGCGATTCGCTGGTGGGCATGGAGCGCAGCGAGATCGAAGCGGCCTTGAAGAGCGCGAGCCTGCAGCGCGAATTGCAAATGGAGTACCTCGATCAGGTGCGGCAGCAGGAGGCCAGAAGCTTCGCCCTGTTCCATGCCGACAGCCGCAGCGATGCCGACGACGCCCAGAAGCGCCAGGCCCTCGATGATCTGAATGCCAGCACGGCCTACCTGCGCCTGGTGGGAGACCTGCTGGTGGGGGCGTTCTTCAACGGCAAGAAGGCGAAAGACCGTGAGGAACTGAAGCAGCTCTACCTGGCGGCCACGCTGCAGCACAGCTCAGCGGATGAACTGAAGGACGAGCTGGCCGAACCACTGGAGCGGCTGCGCGAGGGCGAGAAGGGGATTCAGCCGCTGCACTGGCAGCTGGCCTTCCCGGATGTGTTCGGCCGAGAGCAGCCTGGCTTCGATGCGTTTATAGGAAACCCACCCTTCTTGGCAGGATTCAATGTCTGGCCAGTGCTTGGAGAAGGTTATAGGGACTACATCAGAAAAGCCCACCAGGGGTCAGAGGGAAAGGCCGTAGATATCGTGGCTCACTTTATTCGCAGATGTTTCTGCCTTGCGAGAGGATCGGGGACTATCTCTCTTATCGCTACCAATACGGTATGCCAGGGAGATACCAGAGTGGCCGGCCTCAGGTATATATCCAATCAGGGCGGCCAAATATACTCGGCAACGAAGAGGGTTAAATGGCCAGGGCTTGCAGCTGTTACCGTGGGAGTCATCCACCTCGCAAAGACGCCTGCAAGAATAATACCTTTGCTGAACGGAACTCCTGTTGAGGCAATCAACTCATTTCTCCTTCCCGCCGAAGACAAAGAGCCAGCCATGTTGGCCCGAAATAAAAATCTAAGCTTCAAGGGTCACATGGTCCTTGGAATGGGGTTTGTATTTAGTGAAAGCTGTGACAATGGAGAAAATTCAATATGCGAGATGAAGCAGATTCTAGAAAAGAGTCCCTCTGAAGGCGAAGTCATAAGGCCATTCATGGGCGGCACAGATCTGAACAGCAATCCAGACCAGCGCGCCAGCAGATTTGCAATATGCTTCCTGATCAGCAACAAACCTCCGCAGACCTGAGCAGCCGCTCGGGCTGCGGTTTGCAACCGATTCCGGCCACGAGCAGACGCTGCAGCAAACTCTTCAGATT
>NZ_JACJSZ010000066.1 GCF_014698445.1 Microcystis elabens FACHB-917 | reverse complement strand
TCTTCTAAGCCAAAAAAGGCTGATTAGAATCCATCCTAGCCTGAGACTGCCGCTGGAATCAACTGCCCCGCAGCGGATCTGGCTTCCTCAGCAAGCCCTATTTCATGGTGGCAGAACCTCAGATCAACCAGGAACGGCTACAGACGAATTTCAACCTACCAGCCTTTGAATGAATTCACGGTGTCGTCATTTCAGTTGGCAACAGGACACCCCCAGGCGCTGTCGCCAGTTCTGCTAAAGGGCTGAGGACAATCCTGGATCCTCAACCAGATCCATGGCGGCGCCGTGGTTCATCGGTACAGAACCCGGCGCTCGCCAGCCCCATGCGGACCGAACAATGGCCATGGTTGCTGAAATCTGAAAGCCGATCGGCTGCAGTTCCGCTACACATCCGCCCACGATGAGCGGTCCTGATACCCCCTCGTCATCAGGCCCGGTGTCATCGGTCCCGGTGCCGCCCAGGCACGGCAGGCCTGGAGCCGACTCCATCGCCCTGATCCACGGCGCCATGTCTCACCTTGCCAGCATCGGTGCCCATGGCCTCCAGGCAGGTTGATGTCCAGCGACAGATCCGGGGCCGATGCGGTGGTGGTGGGCGCCGGCATCGCCGGCCTGACGGCGGCGGCGCTGCTGGCGAAGCAGGGGCTGCAGGTGGAACTGCTCGAAGCCCATCATCAGAGCGGTGGCTGCGCCGGCACCTTCCGCCGCGGTCCCTATCTGTTTGATGTGGGGGCCACCCAGGTGGCTGGGCTGGAGGCGGGCGACGGCACCCCCGCCGGCATCCATGCCCGCCTGTTCCGCCATCTGGGGGTGACGCCGCCGGCGGCCGTGCCCCTGGATCCGGGCTGCGTGGTGGATCTGGCCGATGGCCGCGAGCCGGTGTCGATCTGGCGCGACCCGCAGCGCTGGCGCCAGGAACGGCAGCGGCAGTTCCCGGGCAGCGAGCGGTTCTGGGCCCTCTGCGACGCCCTTCACAAGGCCAACTGGGCCTTTGCCTCGCGGGATCCGGTGCTGCCGCCGCGCTCCTGGTGGGATCTGGCCCAGCTGCTGGGGGCCCTGGGGCCAGGGAACCTGGCCAGCGGCCTGCTCACCACCGCCACCATCGCTGACCTGCTGCGGCTCTCCGGCTGCGCCGCCGACATCAGGCTGCGGCGCTTCCTGGATCTGCAGCTGAGGCTCTATTCCCAGGAACCGGCGGACCGCACCGCCGCCCTCTACGGCGCCACGGTGCTGGCAATGGTGCAGGAGCCGCTCGGGCTCTGGCACCTACAGGGTTCGATGCAGGCCCTCAGCGACGCCCTGGAGAGCGCCCTTTCGCGGCACGGCGGCCGGCTGCGGCTGCGGCGGCGGGTGGAGCGGCTGCAGCCACCGCAGCGGCCCGGGGGCGACTGGCGGATCGCGGGCCGGCGCACCGGGGGGCAGCCCGGCGGGAGCGGTCCGCCGCAGGAGCCCTTCGAGCTGGGCGCCCCTGACGTGGTGGTCAGCCTGCCGCCCCAGACCCTGCCGGCCCTGCTCGGCGACGCCCTTCCCACCGGATACCGCCGGCGCCTCGAGACCCTGAACGAACCCAGCGGCGCCCTGGTGTTCTACGGAGCCGTCGAGCGGGACAGGCTGCCGCCGGGCTGCCCCGGCCACCTGCAGCTGGACGCCCCCGACCCCGGCTCCCTGTTCGTGTCAGTGAGCCAGGAGGGGGATGGCCGGGCCCCGGCTGGGCGCGCCACGGTGATCGCCAGCGTGTTCACCCCGGCCCGACCCTGGTTCGGCGGGGAGGAGGCCGCGTACCAGGCCCGCAAGCAGCAGGCGATGGCCGCCATCCAGCGGCGCCTGGAGCGGCTGCTGGGGGTGGCGCCCGCCGACTGGCTGCACGGGGAACTGGCCACCCCCCGGGGCTTTGCCGGCTGGACCGGCCGACCCTGGGGCTACGTGGGCGGCCTGGGCCAGCACCCCAGCCGCTTCGGGCCCTTCGGCCTGGCCAGCCGCAGCCCCCTGGCGGGACTCTGGCTGTGCGGCGATGCGATCCACCCCGGCGAGGGCACCGCCGGAGTGAGTCTGTCGGCCCTGATGGCCTGCCGCCAGCTGCTGGCCGGGCGGGGGGAGGACCTGCGGCCCTGACCCCCCGCCCCCGCGGGTGGCTCAGTTGACGCTGACGCGGACCACCCGGCCACCGAGACGCTGCACCCGCTGCAGGGCCTCGTTCATGCGGCTGTAGGGGCACCCGCATCACTCAGGCACCGCTGCGCACCACGGCGTTGTTCACCAGTCCGGTGGCCGTGATGGTGGCCACCCGGCCGCTGGGGGTACTGGTGCCGCGCACGCCGGCCGACACCACCAGGGCCTCCTCCCGGTGGCCACGGGCTGGATCGGTGCTCTGGCCGCTGCGGGAGATGGGACCATCGACGCTGGCTCCGCCCTGGGCCAGGTAGATCTGGAAGAAGGATTCACCGCTGAAACGGGGACGCAGCCCCGTCACCGACGCCGCCGCCCCACCGGCGAGCTGCATCAGCCAGGAGAACTGCTGCCCCTGGTGGCCGGCGGACTAGTCCCAGCCGTGCAGATAGGGCACCACGTCGGTGCCGAAGCGCTCCTGGTACTCGGGGCTGTCGATGTAGGAATCGATCTCGGCGTCGTAGCCCTGCTCCTGCAGAATCGTGAAATGGTGCAGCATCTCGGCCTTGTTGTGGGGAGCCCGGCCCAGAAGATGCTTGTGGTTGAGTTCGATGAAGCGGTAGGGGTTGCAGTTCTCGAAGAACCGTGAGCGATACAGACCGCTCCCGGCGAGGCGCTCGCTCTGCATCACATACTGCTGGCCCAGCACCTGCTGATACACCAGTCGGATGATGGCATCACGATCCTGCTGGGAGGCTTTCGACCAGTTCTACTTGTTGCGGTCATCCGCGAATCGCTCGATGCCAAGGGACGGGGCTTGGACCAGGGCCATGGTGGAAACAGGGCAAAGGGCAAAGGGAGGAGCATCTCCGGGGCGGCCCACCTGGCGGATTCAGGAAGGAACCGGTGCGGGAGCACGGAAGTGGTTCCCCGGAAGGCCGTGCCCGCCGACGATGTCAAGCCGAGATTCTCAGCGGATTCCTGGGAAACCGAACGGAATCGTTACAACGCTCAGTGCCTGGACAAAGATCCATACATTCCTTCACCACGAAAGATGTCCTTGGGCACGAAGGATGTCTTTCAACATGAAGAAAGACACGTTCCGCAGGAAGGATTGCGAAACAGAAAGCTCGCCCAGAGCGCGAGCCACCTCAGGAGGCGATCAGGGCGGGCTCGTTGCGGCGGCGCTGGAGCCGGCGCAGGGACCGCCGACCCCCGTCGCGGCTGAGGATGGAACGGGAAAGGACCGGGAGCCAGCGTGGCGGCGGGCCTCTCCGCGTCCTGGCAGAGGCTGTCCCAGACGGTTTCGAGGGCGGCCAGCTCATCGGCCGGTGACCAGCCCACCGCAGAAGGACGGGCCTCGCCGGGAAGACGGGCCTGGCGCCTGGGCTATGGGTGTTCGAAGGTCACCAGTTCCCACAACTCCCGCTTCTTTTCTTGCCAGCATCCAACGGGGATGACCTGAGGGGAGGCAGCAGACACTGACGAATGGAATTCTGAATACAGACCCGCAGGACCACCGAGGCCGCCCGGGTGCGTCTCCCCCAGCGGCTACTCGTCGCAGGGCAGCAGCACCTGGGTGTGCAGCCGATCGGTGCCGAGATCATGGGTGAGGATCCACACCTGCAGCCCCCCGCCGAGATCGAAGACGCTGCGCAGGGATCCCTGCTGCCGGTAGGCCGAGATGGTGTTGTCACGGGCGTCGCGGGCATCGACCACGCCCCAGTCGCCACGGCGGTGGCGGGCGACCAGACGTTGCAGGGTCTCGGTATCCACCCACTCGCGCACCTCAGGACTAACGTCCACCGGGCCGATGGCGAGGCGGGCAGCCATGACATGTCGCATCTGTCGAGTTGAGCTTAGGGCGGATCCGGGGCGGTCCTCAGCGCAGGTGGTCGAGCTCGCCACGGCCGTGCCGATCGGCCAGGGCGTCGTAGCCGCCGATGGGCTCGCCATCGATGAACACCTGGGGCAGGGAGGCCTGGCCGCTGCGCTCGGCGACGTGCGCCCGAGCCGCCGCGTCATCGGCCTGCTGCACCGTATGGGGGATGCCAAGGGTGCGCAGCATGCGCAGGGCCCGGGCCGAGTAGGGGCAGCCGCTGCGCACGACGATCACCACGCGGGGACGGTCTGGAAGATCCGCAGGCCTTGCGGACTGGGCGACCGGCAGGAACCCAACCAGCAGGTCGGCACCCCGGAGCACCAGGCTGCCGTGCTCGAGGTGGCCGCCCCACACCTGGCAGTCGCCGTCGGAAAGGCTCAGGTGCAGGTGCACCCCCTGGGGTGCCACGGTGCCTTGCAGGGTGATGATCTCCAGATGACCCTGCAGCACGGTGGGCTCCTCCAGGCCCGGGCACTGGAAGGCCGCCTGGGAGAGGTCACCCACCACGCCGAGCACGAACCCGGCGGCGCCGGCTTCGATTGCCACCTGCTCGAGGCTGGTGCGCAGATCGCTGCCCGGGCCGAGATGCAGCGGCAGGGGATGCATGGCGGACGAGGGCGTGGCAGGGGGTCAAGTTAAGTCCTGGCCAACCGGCTCCCGCCGCTCCAGGCGGCAGCGCAGCAGGGCCAGGGCCTCATCGGGCAACCCCAGGAACCGGTCCAGCCAGGAGTCGCCGCTGGGAGCGACGGAAGCCACCCCCACCAGCAGCGCCCGGCCGTCGGCGTCGAGGGGTTGGCCGCGGGCCCGGTGGCGGAGGCCCTGCACCGAGCCGGTGCCGAGCGTCGTGGCGACGACCAGATCAGGGGCCCGGTAGAAGGTGCCGATGGCGAAGCGGAAGCGGGCATGGAACTGCAGCGCCATCGCCCCGGTGGCGCCGTCGAGGCGGCCCTCGAGCCGCTCCGGGTGGATCATGATCGCCAGGCCCGGGGGCAGCGGCAGACCCAGGAAGCGGGTGGTGCGCCAGTCGAGGGGAGGGATCATCAGACCTGCAGGATCGAAGCGGAGGGTGCCGGTGCCGATGCAGGAATCGGAGCCGATGCCGGAAGCGGCGCCGGGGCGGTCCGCCGCCAGGAGCACGCCGAGCCCGCCGCCGCCGCGGGCGTCGTAGCGGAAACGGGGGTAAGCGCCGATCGCCAGGCCGCAGCCGGCCAGGGTCTGGAGCGACAGCTCAGCCATCGAGCTGGATCTCCGCCTGGGTGGGGTAGGGGATCTCGATCCCCTCGGCGGCGAAGGCGGCCAGCAGGGCCTGGTTGAGACGCGCCACCTCATCCTTGAAGGCCGCATAGGTGGTCTGGGAAGAGCGGTAATCGAAGGTGAAGTCGTAGCTGAAATCGCTGATGGCCATGAGGCGGCAGGAGCGGAAGGTGGCCAGGGGCTCCCGCTCGAACAGTCCAGCGATCAGTTCGGGGATGCGCTGCAGTTGTTCGGGGGTGGTGCCGTAGGCCACGCCGATCACCATGCGGGAGCGGAGCACCTGATCGAGCAGCTGACGCAGTCGCAGCAGCACCGATTCCTTCAGGCTCAGGTAATGGGTCCAGTCGGGGGCATGGATCCGGCCACAGCAGCGCAGCACCAAGTCCCCATCCCCGGTGGCCTGGTCGATGAACACCTGCGCCCCCCACAGACCGGGCCACTCCCCCAGACACGTGCGGCTGTAGTGGAGCAGGTCATCCAGCTGATCGGGGGCGAGATCCTCCGGCAAGGGAAGGTGCAGCTCGAAGACATGCAGCACGGCGTCGGGAGCCAGCCCCGTTCGCAGGGAGTAGTTGACGATCGTCTCCTCATCGACGTTCGCGTTGGGGATGGTGATGCGACTTTCGTGGGTCTGGAGTTCGAGGGAACGCAATCCGATCTTGGTGACGTAACCCAGGTTCGCGCCGATGCGGCAGAACTCCCCCACCCGCAGCGGCCGGTCGGTCTGGATGGACAGGCCGGCGAACAGATTGCCCAGCAGCTTGGAGGCCCCGAGGCCGATGGCCAGGCCCGGGACGGCGGAAAACGCCAGCACGGTGGAGGCCGGCAGCCCCAGCAGGATCAGCAGTCGGTACATGAGGGCGACACCGATGATCGCCCCCAGCACACGGCAAGCGGGCATCACCAGATTGCTGACGCGGCTCAGCTGCAGAGCGGTGCGCGGGCCTCGCAGGATGGTAACCCACTCCGAGAGGCTGCGGCCGAGGGCCTCCATCAGAAAGAAGCCGAACAATCCCGCCCAGCTGAAGTAGAGCGCATAGAGCAGGTACACCATCACCTGCAGGGGCAAGCCGGTGACATTCACGTACTGATCGAGCAGCACCTCGACCAGTCGTGTCAGGGGCAGCGAGATCGCCGCCAGGAGCACCCGATGCCAGGCAATGTTGTCGAGCCGCCAGGCCGCGATCGGCCAAAGGCCCTGCCGGGGTGGGCCATGCCCAGCGTTCAGGCGGTAGGTGCCAAGCAGGGCCATGGCCAGCCGGAACTGCAACACGCCGTAGGCCGCCAGCACCAGCAGGCCCACCAGGATCTGGAACAGGGTCTGCTCCCAGAGACTGGGCTCCAGCACCGTCTCCCGGAAGCCCCGGGGCAGCATCAGGTACCACTTGGGCGGCAGGAGGTGGCCAGGCCTGAGGCTGAAGGCGTCGTAGATCGCCGGTGTCACCAGTGGCGAATCGCCATCGGCGACAGGCACACGCCCCTTCACTTCCTCGTAGAGCGAGGGGATCTGCTGCACCGTGGTGGCGGAGAAGATGTAGCCGCGATCGCGGCCCTCCCGGCTGGCGTCGTCCGTCAGGGTGATCGACGTCCCGGGAATGGTCCAGCTGGCACTGGGCGTCAACCGGGTCTCGTTGAGGGCCTTCATGCCGGCCGCATCGGGGATGTCGAAGGGCTTGCGGCTGTGGGTGAACACGTAATCCAGGATCACCTTCAGCTTGAGGGTGTATTCGTCGGCGAAATCAGCCCGGATGCTCTCGGGAATCGTGGACACATCAAGGGCCCTCACCGCCTCCTCGAAGTAGCTGCCGATCAGATCCAGCTCCTTCCTCACCGCCCTCGACCAGACCAGCCCCGGGGTCTGCGCCGCCGTCGCCTCGATCCGGGCGATGTCACGCCTGACCTTGGCCATCACCACGTAGAAGTTGAGCAGGGTCGCCCGCGGGCTGTCCCCCACCACCTGGTTGAGGGGGGCGTCGCTCCACAGCTGCTGCAGCTCCTGCAGCTCGGCGTGGAACGGCTGGCTCTCCAGGGGCACGATGGCCGCTCGCGCCACGGCAGGGGGTGACGCTCTCTGGGCGGCCGGGAGCGCCACCGGTGAGAGGCTCAGCAGGGGCAGCAGCGCTGCGATCAGGAACGCCAGCAGCGGTCGGAGCGGAAGGGGCACCCGGAAGCCAGGGCAGATGTCCTGAATGATGGCGGCTCAGCCCGCCGGCACCACCTGGCGGTAGCCGTTCGCCTCGCACACCCGCAGGGGGGTGGCGAACAGATCGCTCAGGGGGGCGTCCCGCAGCAGGGCCTCGGCGGGGCCGTCGCCCACCACCCGGCCGTCACGCAGCAGCACGCAGCGGCTGATCTCCGGCAGGATCGCCTCGATCTGGTGGGTCACCAGCAGCAGGGTGGTGCCGGAGCGGGCCAGGTCGCGCAGGATCGCCAGCAACTGGTGCCTGGCCTTCAGATCGAGGCCATTGGTGGGCTCATCGAGCACCAGCACCTCGGGCCCGTGCACCAGGGCCCGGGCCAGCAGCAGGCGGCGCCGCTGTCCATCGGAGAGCTGGGCGAACGGCCGCCCGGCCAGCTCGGCCAGCCCCAGCCGCTCCATCAGCTCCGTCACGCGCCGATGCTGCTCGGCGCTGGCCACCTGGCTGCGGCCGATGCCCACCGAGCCGAAGAAGCCGGAGAGCACCACGTCATCGGCGGGAACCCGGCCGGCGTAGGCGGCCTGAAGATCCTGGGACACCAGGCCGATGCGGCCCCGCAGCTCCCAGAGGTTCACCGTCTCGCTGCCGAAGATCCGCACCCAGGAGCCCGGCCGGACGACGGGGTAGAGCTCGCGGCTGAGCAGCTTCACCAGGGAGCTCTTGCCGGAGCCGTTGGGGCCGAGCACCACGGTGTGCTCCCCCCGGCACAGCCGCAGGGAGAGATCCTCGAAGACACGGCGGGGCCCCAGCCAGGCTTCGACGGCCTGCAGCTCCAGGTAGGGGGTGGCCTCGACCATGGCGGCCATCATGACGGGGGTGGGGGGCCGGCCTCAGGGGGACCCGATGGGCTGGCCGGCCTCCATGGCGTCCTCCCCGGCCGGGGTCCGGCCCCAGCCGAGCTTGCGTTCCAGCTGGCGGATCATCTTGCCGGCCAGATCCAGGCCGGTGGCGGTCTCGATCCCCTCGAGTCCCGGGCTGGAGTTGACCTCCAGCAGCAGGGGGCCGCGGCGGGAGCGCAGGATGTCGACGCCGGCCACATCGAGGCCCAGGGCCTTGCAGGCCTTGATGGCCATCTGCTTCTCCGCCCCATCCAGCTGCACCGTCCGGGCCGTTCCCCCCTGGTGCAGGTTGGCCCGGAATTCGCCCTCGGCGGCCCGGCGTTCGATCGCGGCCACCACCTTGCCGCCGACCACGAAGCAGCGCAGATCCGTGCCGCCGGCCTCCTTGATGAACTCCTGCACCAGCAGGTTGGCATCGAGGCTCTGGAGGGCATTGATGACGCTCTCGGCCGCCTTCTGGGTTTCGGCCAGCACGACCCCCTTGCCCTGGACCCCCTCCAGCAGCTTCACGATCAGGGGGGTGCCCCCCACCATGCGGATCAGATCGACGGTGTCGAGCGGGGAATCGGCGAAGCCCGTGACGGGCGTGTTGAGTCCGGCGCGGACGACTTCCTGGGAGGCGAAGAGCTTGTCGCGGGAGGCGGTGATCGCCTGAGCACCGTTGAGGGAGGGCACCCCCATCGACTCGAACTGGCGGATGTTGAGGAACCGCATCTGATGGCCCCGTTCCTCGCCGGCCTCGATCAGGCGGCGGCTAATGCAGAGATCGGAATGGCTGACCAGCAGCACGATCCTCAGGCCGGCCTCCCGCTGGCGGACGTGGGCATGGAGGGCCCGACCCTCGTCGGCGCTGTGGCTGCGCAGGTGCAGGCTGCCCTCCGGGTCCACCAGGATCCGTCCCACCATCGCCTGCCGGGCCAGCAGCATCCGGTAGCGCATGGCATCCCGGTGGGCGAGCGTCAGCTCCACCTCCCAGCTCTGCTCGCCGAGCACCAGCCGCTCCCGGATCACATGGCGGCTTTCCGCCACAGGGGCCTCACAGCGGACCACCATGGCCCGGTCGCCCTGCAGGGGATGGACCTCGAAGTGCGCCCAGGGGCGACCGTCGCGCTCGAACGCCACGATGAACTTGCCGTCAACCCAGGGCTGGCCCCCCTGGCGATCCGGGGCTGGCAGGTGTCGATCGCCCGCTACGAGCCGGTTCGCTTCTCAGCCTGGCCCTTAGGCACGCGCTCCGGCGAGGCCGCTGCTGGAGGGACAACGGGGAGCGGGCAGAGCTCGTCTACGAGGCGGACGTAGGCCGCAGGATCCCGGCGGGCCATCACCGGGTGCCAGCCCTCGTGGAGCAGGGTTTCGACGCGGTTGCCGCGGGGGCAGACCACGATCCTGCGGCTCTCGCGCAGATGGAGCCCGTACAGACCGCGCTCCGCGCAGCGGGGATGGTCGCCGAGAACGGTGAAGCCATGCCGCTGGAAGGCATCCACCACCTGCTGGAACGACCAGCGTTCCGCCCGTGCGGGCTGGGGAAGAAGGGCCGCCAGCACCAGGTACGCGGAAACCGGCTTCAGCCAGGCCATGGTGGCTGTGGAGGGCTGGAGGTTGAACGTATCCCGGCGACGCATCAGGCTGGGGTACCCAAGAGGCGCAAGCCGGCCATGATCTCCTCCTCCGCCCCCGCGGCTGACGTGCGGCTGGCCGCGCTGCAGCAGGAGTTCGAGCACGACGCCAGCTTCAACCAGGTGTTCGTGGTGCTCACGGTGGGCGCCACCCTGATCGCGACCCTGGGCCTGCTCGCCAACAGCCCCGGGGTGGTGATCGGCGCCATGGTGGTGGCCCCCTGGATCCTGCCGCTGCAGGCGATGGCCTTCGAGATCCTGCGGGGACGGGCGGCGATGTTCCTGCGGGCCCTGCGCACCCTGCTGCTGGGGGTGATGATCTGCGTCGCTCTGGCCATGGCGGTGGGCCATCTCGTGGCCTTCCCCAGCTTCGGCAGCGAGGTGATGAACCGCACCAGCCCCAACCTGCTGGATCTGGGGGTGGCCCTGGTGGCCGGGGCGGTGGCGATGTACGCCAAGTTGCGCAAGGACGCCATCTCGGCCCTGGCCGGCCTGGCCATCGCCGTGGCCCTGGTCCCGCCCATGTGCGTGGTGGGGGTCCTCCTGGCCTCCTCGTTGTGGGCGCAGGCCTATGGGGCACTGCTGCTGTTCACCACCAACCTGCTGGGGATCATGGTGGGGGCGATGGCGTCACTGGGAACCCTCGAGAAGGTGTACCGACGCCGGTTGTTCTTCAGCCGCCTGGGCCTCACCAGCGTGGCCCTCACCGCCCTGCTGGTGATCCCCCTGGGTAGCAGCTTCCTGCAGCTGGTGGACCAGACCCGGCAGGAGAACAAGGCCCAGCAGCTGGAGGTGGCCATCGAGCAGCAACTGCGCAGCAGCACCATCACCCTCGGCGGCGATCCCGCCATCGACATGGTGGGGCTGAGCGTCGACTGGCAGCAGAACCCACCGCTGGTGCGGGCCCGGGTCCGGGTGACCGATCCGGAGCTGCCGACGCCCAAGCAGGTGGCCGCCGTGCAGGAGTTCATCAATCGCACCCAGGCGCCCCTGCGCTTCCGGCTGGTGATGCAGCGCACCGCGGTGGATCTGGTCGGCCCGGAAACCGCCCCCAATCCTCCCGCCCTGGAGGTGCTGCGTCCGCCGCCGCTGCCGCCTCTGTCACCACCGCCCGAGGAACTTGACGGAGCTACGAGGAACCGTAGGGGCCGATCGGCATCCTTAACCCAGACCCCGGGGAACGTCGGGTTAGATGGATTAAACCCGTAATCGCTCCCCCGTGCCCCATCCCCGCCAACGGACCATCACCCGCCTGGGCCGTTCCGGCCTGCCGGTCGGACTCGTCGCCCTTTCCTTCGGCGTTGCCTCCTGTGGCGGCGGTGGCGGCCGCCGGCTGCCTTCTCTCAACGGCGCCGGGGCCTCCTTCCCGGCTCCGGCCTACCAGCGCTGGGCGTCCGACTACAAGGCCGCCAAGGGCTACCTGGTGAACTACCAGTCGGTGGGTTCCGGGCAGGGGGTGCGCTCGTTTCTGGCCGGCTCGGTGGATTTCGGCGCCACCGACGAGGCGCTCAGTGACGCGGACTTCAAGGCCGGCACTGCCGGCCGGCGGGGCGCCATACAGATCCCGATGCTGGGGGGCACGATCAGCCCCGCCTACAACAATCCCGACTGTCCCGGACTGCAGCTGACCCAGGCCCAGCTGGCCGACATCTACCTGGGCAGGATCACCAACTGGAGCACCCTGGGCTGTCCGGCCCGGCCCCTGACGGTGGTGCACCGCTCGGATGGCTCCGGCACCACCTTCAACTTCACCAATTCACTGTCCTGCTTCTCACCGGAATGGAAGCGGCGGGTGGGTGTGGGCAAGGCGGTGCAGTGGCCCGTCGGACTGGGCGCCAGGGGGAACGAAGGCGTGGCCGGTCTGATCCAGAACACCCCAGGATCCCTCGGCTATGTGAACCAGGCCTTCCTGCGGGGCGACGTGAAGCCCGCGAAGCTTCAGAACAAGGATGGGCAGTTCGTGCTCGCCGACTCCGCGTCGGGAGCGGCGGCGCTGAACAACATCACCCTCGACGAGCGACTGGGTGGGGATGACTGCAATCCCAAAGGAGCCGAAAGCTACCCGATCGTGGCCTTCACCTGGATCCTGGCCTACCAGAGTGGCCAGGGCGAGGACAAGGCCGAGGCCGTGCGCACCTTCCTGCTGTGGGCGCTGGAGGGAGGGCCCCAGAAGCAGGCCGCCGAGCTGGGCTTCGTTCCCCTCACCGGGGATGTGCTGAAGCGCGCCAAGGAGGAGGTGGCCAGGATCAAGGGCTGATCCGGCCCGGCAACCCCCGGGTCCATTGCAGGATGGCCGGGCATCCCGGGACCGGGCGGGGACGCCGCGATGAAGTTCAAGGACTACTACGCCTACCTGGGGGTGGAGCCCGACGCCGGCGCCGAGGAGATCAAGAAGGCTCCTGATCAGCAACAAACCTCCGCAGACCTGAGCAGCCGCTCGGGCTGCGGTTTGCAACCGATTCCGGCCACGAGCAGACGCTGCAGCAAACTCTTCAGATT
>NZ_JACJSZ010000065.1 GCF_014698445.1 Microcystis elabens FACHB-917 | reverse complement strand
GTCAGGCGCCGCCAGAAACAGCCGTGGTTCACGCGCATTGAGCTGCCACCACGGCCAAGACCACAGAAACGGCAACAGCTGGCTGTCGCATGAGCGTCTCGACTGAGATGTGTCGGGCAGTCAGGCCAGCAGCTGCTCAAGCACAAGCAGGCGCTCTGGAGCTTCCTGGAACACCCAGGAATCGAGCCCACCAACAACGCCGCCGAGCGTGCTCTCAGGCCAGCGGTGATTCAGCGCAAGATCAGTCACGGCGTGCAATCAGCCAAAGGCGCCCTCTGCCGCAGCCGCCTGCTAACCGTCACCACCACCCTGCGGCAACAGGGCCGTGATGTCTGGGATTTTCTGGAACAGGCCTGGATCGCCCATCACCGCGGCGGGGTGATACAATCGCCGCTGCAGGATCGCTGAGCAGCTCAGACCATACAATTGATTCTGTGTTTTGATCCCTTTGGGCAATACCGCCCACAGGTGAATTCACGCTGCCACCATCCCGACCTCTGAACGCATACAGTTGCCGGAGGAGAACTCTATCAGTTTGGCCTGGGGAAGGCCTGGACGACTGTCTTGCAAGAAAGCGGTATAGGTCAGATACATGAGTCTCACGGCCCTCCACCTCCGAATGCCAGGGTGCCTAGGAGGCTCTCCCTGAGCAAGATCAATTTTCTTAGCAAAATGCTCATGATAGAATACACTCGAAGAGTGAGCTACAAAACATTATGCGAATAGTTACAATTGTCTCATATCCGCGGACTGGATCGTCGCTTTTGCTGAGGCTTTTACGTCCACTTGACGTTTGTGCATTGCTAGAGATCTTCCATCCACTCGAATCCGTAGCAAGGCAACACATTGCAGATAAATATTATGGCAATACGTTCCATGAAGTCGCGGCCAACTACGATAGGAATGAAGTCATTGCTGATCTCGATGGTTTTCTGGACACTATTCTTTGTGCAGGGCGCCGCCTAAACTCTCAAATCATTACATTTAAAATATTTCCAGGCCATTTAGACTCTGATTCTTTGGGTCAATTATTGGAGAGGTCGTCTGCGGTCCTTTTTCACTCACGGAATAAACTGCATTCATACATCTCCGATTTAATCGCTACCGATATCCAATGCTGGTCCGCTAGAAATACATCTGACATTTATCCAGAGTTTGATAAAGTTTCTTTCTTAAGTTACTTGAAGATGACACATGACTATCTCTCCAATGCCTATTCATTGGCGACAGATCGTCGCGTGCCCATGCTATTTTCATCCTACGAAAACCTTCGTTCATTAGATAATATAAGCCAGCAATTCCATCTAGCTGAAATCTTCTCCCGTGTCCTTGGCCAAGATCTTTCTCCATTATCAAAGCCAATCAATCTTCCTGTTCAGCAAGATCAGCGCTCAATGGCTACTGAAAAGATATCAAACTCCAAGAGTCTTAAAAAATTCTTGCAGAACCATAACGCCGAGGAGCTAAATTGGCCTGGCAATGATATTTCGCACTCAAAATATCATATGCTTATCCTAGGAATCAAGGATTCATTGAAAAATCCATATCTCAGAGCCCATTGAAATGAAATCTCGTGAGAAGGATAATGGAGGCATCGGGAAAAGCCCATTTACGGGACAATGGCCTTGTGATCGTAGGTAAGGGCTGGGTTTATGGGTGGCAAGCAACTGGGGTTCGGTGGCTAAGAACATTCCACAGCCAAGAAGCGCATCAAGCGAGAGAAGTTCTTGTCTGGGATGGAAAAGGTTGTGCCCTAAAATGCGCTCGTTGATCTGATTGAGCCCCAATACACCACCTGATCAGCAACGAAGCTCCGCAGTGCCAATTTGCCGTCGTTCAGGGATGCCGACCAGTGCCGCATAAGGCCACAAAAGACAGTTTCCGCAGGACATCTGCTTTTATGCGTTTAAAAGCAATAACATGATGCGGAGCTTTCTTGCTGATCAAGCTACACCAAGAGCAGCTCCAAGGGCTGTCGCCCGGCCTATCTGCTTGACAAAATACTACTGGCCCCCATCTGATTTCAACAGTGCTATGGTATGGGCGATCCAGCCATAGAGGATGCGCTGACCGAGGTGCCTACCATGCGGCTCTTTGACAGGAGCGGTCTGATCAGGGAATAGATCTTTGAGACACCGGTGTTGGCTGGGGTGAGAACGATCATGCCGTCTGCACGCGCGACGATCGCCTTGGGTAGGGCGAACAGATCCTTGCTGGTGCGCCTGGCAAGGATGTCCGGCGCCAATGAAGTTGGCCGGCGGCCAAGTGGGTTGACGCAGGACACAAGGACCACGAACAATCACCGAACAGAGGGACATTTACCCTGGCGATGGCTTGCCTCAGCACGCTTTCAGTCACTCCCGCACCCCTGCAACACCTGCCGATAGAGCTCCGGCGGGCTGAGGCCGGCGATCAGGTCGTCGAGGGTGGTGAGGCTGGGGTAGGTGCCGAGGAAGGGGGCGGGCAGCTGGTCGTCCAGCAGCAGGGCGATGGAGGCGGCGCCGTGGTCGGTGCCGCTTGAGCCGTTTTCGCGCAGGCGTCTGCCGAATTCCCTCACCGCCAGCAGGGTGATCCGGGGCCGGTTGGGCAGGCGCTCCAGGGCGGCTGCAACACCCACAGCGGCCAGGCCAAGCGCCATGGGCGAGTGGAGCACCGAAGGGCTGGCGCCGGCTCGCCCGGGCCCTCGCCCGCCGGCTTGGCGGTGGCCCATTGGTCGGAGGTCTTGAAGTGGCTGCGGTTGGGCCGGGGCTAGCCCCCGCCCAGGCCAGAGGCCAGGTGTTCAGCCCGAACCCATCACGTGCAGGATCACCGCCGGGATCACCAGAGCGTAGATGAGGGTGAGGGGCCAGCCGAAGCGCAGGAAATCGAGGAAGCGGTAGTTGCCAGGGGAGAACACCATCAGGTTGGTCTGGTAGCCGATGGGGGAGAGAAAGCTCTGGCTGGCGGCGAACACCACGGCGTAGATGAACACCAGCGGTGGCTGGCCCAGGCCTTCGGCCAGGGAGGCCACCACGGGCAGCAGCAGCACCACGGCGGCGCCGTTGCTGAGCAGTTCGGTGCTCAGCAGGGTGAGGGCATACACAGCCACAAGGGCGGCGTACACCGGCCAGCCCTGGAGCTGAGCCAGCAGCCCGGTGGCGGCCAGCTGGGCCAGGCCGCTCTGGCGCAGGGCGGCACTGAAGCTGAACAGGCCGCCGAGCATCAGGAACACATCCCAGCGAATGGCTCGCAGGGCGGCGCTGGCATCGAGGCAGCCGCCGATGACGAGCACGCCCACCCCCAACAGCACGGCGGCCACCAGTGGAATGAGGTTGAGGCCGGAGAGCAGCAGCACCAGGGCCATGGTGAGCACCGCCAGCCACTTGCGATGGGTGGTGGGCAGGTCGTTCTCGAGGTCGTCGAGCACCACCAGTTCGCTGTTCTCCTGCAGGCCGCGGATGGCATCGAGGGGTGCCTGGATCAGCAGCAGATCGCCGGCCTTGAGCGGCAGCCGGCCGAGACGCTCGTGCAGGGTGGTGTTGGCGCGCTTCACGGCCAGCACGGTGGCGTTGAAGCGCTGGCGGAAACGCAGATCTCGCAGGGTGGAGCCCGCCAGCAGGGAACCGTTCGGAAGCAGCACTTCAGTGAGGCGGATGGGGGTGGCGATGGCAGGGGCAGCCCCGACGGCGGGCTGGTCAGCGGCCGCGAGCAGGGTGCCGGCCAGGGTGAGCATCTGGTCCTGCTGCAGGCGCAACAGCTCATCGCGGCTGCAGCGCAGCAGCAGCCGGTCGCCGCTCTGGAGGCGCAGCTCGGCCAGGGGCGGCTGCAGCTTCTGGCCGCCACGATGCACCGAGAGCACGTCCACATCGAAGCGGCGCTGCAGGCGGCTGGCGTGCAGGGTGCTGCCGCAGAGGGGGGAATCTGTTGGCAGCACCACCTCGGTGAGGTAGCCCTGGCGGGTGAGCTCGGTGAGGGTGCCGCTGGCATTGAGGCCGCGATCGGGCAGCCAGCGGGAGGCCAGCAGCAGGTAGAGGGCGCCGATCGCCCACACCGGGATACCGATGGCCGTGAAGGAGAAGAGCTGGAAGCCGCCGTAGCCCAGGTCCTCTGACACATCGCTGGCCAGCAGGCTGGTGGAGGTGCCGATCAGGGTGAGGGTGCCGCCGGTGATGGTGGCGATCGAAAGGGGGATCAGCACCCGCGAGGGGCTGATGCCGCGGCGCCGGCACCAGCCCTCGATCACCGGCAGCAGGATTGCCACGATCGGCGTGTTGGGGATCACCGCCGAGAGCGGTGCCACCACGCCGCCCAGCAGAGCTACCAGCTGCTGCTGGTTGCGGATGCGGGGGGAACTGAGCAGTTCGCGCAGGCGATCGAGGGCACCGCTGTGCAACAGGCCCTGGGAGAGCACGAACATACCCAAGAGGGTGATCAGGGCCGGGCTGCCGAACCCGGCCAGGGCCTGGCCGGGTTCGAGGACGCCGGTGGCGATCAACAGGCCAGCGGCCAGGATCGCCACAATCTCGGGTGCCAGCCAGCCGCCCACGAACACAAAAACAGCGGCCGCAAGCACCACCAGGGTGATCCAGCCGGAGGATGAGATCACGGCGGGAGTCATGCTTGTGGAGAGCCGTCGGCAGCGGTGAGATCAAGAATTCCGCAGGTCTGAAGATGCCCAATCACCTGCTGCACGCAGGCGTCCAGCGGCTGACTACCGGTTTCCACATGCAGCTCGGGGTTTTCGGGCGGTTCGTAGGGGCTGGAGAGGCCCGTGAACCAGAGGATGGCGCTGCGGTGGCCGCGCTGCTCGGCACGTTCGTGGCGCTGCACCGAGGCGTGGTGCCAGACAATGTTGGTGCTCATCCGATGGTGTGTGGGTGGTGGATGCGGTGCGGTTTCAGAGGGTGAAACCCGTTCAGAGAGAGAAACCCGGGTCGATGCTGGCCATGGCGGTGGCGGCCGCCTGGCAGATCTCCTGGTGGCAGCTGCCGTGGCTGGCGATCAGGCAGCCGGCCTGGCGGGGATCACCTGTGTTGTAGAGCAGTGGCCGGCCGTCGGCATGGCTGAAGGCGCCACCGGCGGCGAGCAGCACCGCCTCGGGGGCGGCCATGTCCCAGTCCTTGGGGGCCGTCCTGCCGGAGAGGGACACATAGAGGTCGGTTTCGCCGCGCAGGATGGCGGCCACCTTGCCGCCCACGCTGCCCCGGGAGATACCGGCGGCCACGCCGAGGGAGGTCATCAGCGCCTCGAGGCGATCGTCGCGGTGGCTGCGGCTCGTCACCGGGATCAACCCGGACAGGTTGGTGTGCTGGCTGAAGCTCACCGGATGGCGCTCGCCTTCGGGAGACTCCCACCAGGCCTCGGGCGCGCTGTCCAGCAACGAGCCGATCCAGAGCTGCTGCAGTTCGGGGAGCAGCACCACCCCGAGCACGGGACGCTGGCCGCGGAGCAGGGCGAGATGCACGGCGTACTCACCGGTGCCCTGGAGGAAATCCTTGGTTCCGTCGAGGGGGTCGAGCAGCCACAGCCACTCGGCCTGCACCGGCTCGCCGGCGGGCCATTGATCCACCGTTTCCTCGCTGAGCAGCGTCCAGGGAGCGCTGGGGAACGCGTCGCCGAGCCCCTTGAGCAGCAGGTCGTTCACGGCCAGGTCTGCCGCCGATACCGGCCCCTTGGGGTCGTGGTCGACGGAGAGGGCTGGGGGGTAGCCGAAGGGCGGCTGCTCGCCGCGGGCGTAGGCCCGCAGGACGGCAGAGGCGTCCCAGCAGAGCCGGCGCAGCACCGGCAGCAGGCTGTCAAGGGTGAGGGATGCTGGGAGCATGTCAGGCGGCTGTCCGCAGCACTCCCACCACACTACGGAAGGCGAACCATTCCGGGATCTCCTCGCCGCCGCGCAGCATCTGGCGGAACTGGGTGCCGCTGAGCTTCTTCACGTGCAGGCCGCGGGCTTCGGCGTGCTCGGCGGTCACGTAGCCCTCTTCCTCGGTGTACACGAGGTTGAGGGAGGGTACGGTCTCCATGCCCAGCTCGCTGGCGTTGTCGCGGGCGAAGTCCTGGGCCTGGTAAGGGCCGTAGAAGTCGTCGCCGCTCAGGGAGCTTTTGCAGCCGGCCATGTCGCGGCCGATGATGAAGTGGGTGCAGCCGTAGTTCTTGCGGATGATCATGTGCTGGAGCGCCTCGCGCGGGCCGGCCATGTGCATCGAATAGGGGAGGTAGGCCCAGCGGATGCGCGGGTTGGCCACCTCCTCCGCCAGTCGCTCGTAGGTCTGAAAGCGGACCTCGCCGGGGATGTCGTCCTCCTGGGTGGGACCGCAAGTGGGATGCACCAGCACCACCCCGCCCTCACTGACGTTGCTGGCGTGCAGTGCGCGGGTGAACAGCTCGTAGTGGGCGCGGTGGATGGGGTTGCGGCACTGGAAAGCCACTACGCTCTCGCCGGCCGGCAGGGTGGCGCGCACCTCGGCCGGGGCCCTGCAGGGGAACATCCGCCGGGGCAGCTCCAGGCCCTGGATGCGGCCCCCCAGATAGAAGCGACCTCGCTCGCCGCAGATCATGCGCACAGCGGGATGCTCGATCGAGGTGGTGCCGTAACACCCCCTGGCCTCACGGGTTTTGTCGGGCTCCCACTTGCTCTCCACCGTAAGCACCGCCAGCTCCTGATCCCGGTAGGTGAGCAGCAGCCGCTCGCCAACATTGATCGAAGAGTCGTTCGTGTCGAAAACGATCGGCAGACCGAACAGCAGGCCACTGCTGGTTCGGTTGGCCTCCACCACCGACGCGTAATCCTCCTGGTGCATGAATCCCTGCAGGGGGGAGAAGCCGCCGACGATCAGCAACTCCACGTCGCAGGCGTTGCGGTCGCTGCACTCCAGCCGCCTGCCGGCGCTGGCCCGCACCGCCTCACGCTCGGCCTCGCTCACCATCAGATTCACCAGGCTGCCGCCGTGGGGGGCGATCAGATCCGGAGCACTGAAGGTTGTCGTCATGGCTGGGACTTGGCGGCGGGAACCTGGCGAATGACCTTACAGGAGAACTTTTGCTCGAATACGGGGGGCTTGTCGCCAGTGGCCGGCCTGGCCGGGGCGGTGACGGCGGTGAGAGTGATCAGGGGCGAGGCGAAGTTCTGCTGCTCCTCGATCAGGCGGGAGAAGCGCTGCAGCATGGCGGAGAGGTCAGGGGGAGTCTTCGTTGCGCGATGGTCAACCCCCTACGCCCTGCAGCACCTGGCGATACAGATCCGGCGGAGTGATCCCGGGGATCAGATCCCCGCGGAACGGTTCAGAACGGCACTGTGGTTGCCGTGATGGAAGGCAGGTCCCGCCCTGATGCAACAGGCCTGGCCTCGGGCCATGACGGAGGCACCTGCAGCGGCTTCTCGTCTGGATCAACACAGGCGATCCGCCCATCATGCGCCCATCCTTTTAGTCTCGGTGTCATGGGCGCAGACGCGATCAGAACCGCTCCTGAGTGCTGGCTCACACCCAGGCCTCTTGAAGCCTCTTCAGATCTCGGCCCGGGGCTCGATCCCGTCGCGCTTGAGGCTGGTGTGAAGCGGCTGGCTGCCCGTGCCGATGTGCAGGCCCTGGTGGTGTTCGGCTCGCGGGCCAGCGGCAGGGCACGACCTGACTCAGACCTCGATCTGCTGGTGATCAGCCGGGAGCCCTCAATCCTGCCAGAACGGCAGCTGCCGCTCTGGCAGGAGCTGCGCACAGTTCTCGGGGATGTGGGAATGCCGGTGGATCTGTTGGTGTACGGCCAGAGGGAGGCCGCCAAGCTGGGAGGATCGCGTTGGCATGTGCTTGGTCATGCGGCTCGCAGCGGGAGGGTGCTGTATGTCGCCGCATGAGGATGCCGCTCTGCTGCTGATCACCGTGCGGCGCCACCTGCGCTCCATGGCGATGAGCCTGGATCCGGCGTTCGCTCAGGAAGACTGGGGCTTCCTGGCTCAGCAGGCGCTGGAGAAGGTGCTCAAGGCCAGCATCGTGCTGGCGGACGCTGAGCCACCTCTCACCCATGAACTCAGCACCCTGGCCGATCTGGCGGGGGTTTCGCTCACACCACTGCTGCTTGGCCTGCAGCCCTTTGCCGTGAAAGCTCGCTACAGCGCCGAGGAAACCCCGCTCCCCGGGGATCGACAGCTGATTCTCGCCGCCCTGGAAGGACTCACCCAAGGACTGGAGGCCCGGCTGAACAGATGAACAGCCTGACGATCACCCCCGCACCCCTGCAAGCTGCAGCACCTGCCGGTAGAGATCCGGCGGGCTGAGGCCGGCGATCAGGTCGCCGCGGTCGTCGAGGGTGGTGAGGCTGGGGTAGGTGCCGAGGAAGGGGGCGGGCAGCTGGTCGCCCAGCAGCAGGGCGATGGAGGCGGCCCCGTGGTCGGTACCGCGGGAGCCGTTTTCACGCAGGCGGCGGCCGAATTCGCTCACCGCCAGCAGGGTGATCCGGGGGCGGTTGGGCAGGCGCTCCAGGCCGGCGGCGAAAGCGGCCAGGGCCTCGGCCAGCTCGGCGAGCACGCGGCCGTGGCGGTTGGCCTGGCCGCTGTGGGTGTCGTAGCCGCCCTGGGCGAGCTGGAGCACCGGCGGGCAGGCGCCGCTGCCGATCAGGCGCAGGGCGAGGGCCACCTGCTGGCCGAGGCCGCCCTTGGGAATCTCCAGCCCCGGCGGCAGGGGCGCCAGCTGCTCACGCAGACGCTGCAACTCGCGCTGGCCGGCGAGCTCCAGCTCCAGCATCCGCCGCAGCACGGGATTGGCGCCGGCGCGCCCGGGCTCCAGTGGGGCGGCCAGACGGCCGCGCAGCTGGGCGGGGGCGAGCTGCAGGGCCAGCACCTGGCCCCCCTCCAGGGCCGTGCAGCCGGCCGGGCCCAGGGCCACCAGCGGCCCGGCGGCACGGCGCTCGTCGAAGGCGGCGGCGATCCAGCCCGGACCCTCGCCCGCCGGCGTGGCGGTGGCCCACTGGTCTGCCGCCTTGAAATGGCTGCGGTTGGGCCGGGGCCAGCCGACGCCGAGGGCAAAGGCCAGGCGCCGGCTCTGCCAGAGGGGCAGGAGGGGGGAGAGGGCCGGATGGAGGGCCAGGCCAGCTTTCAGGGGCAGGGCATCTGCCAGGGCCAGGCTGGGCCGGGCCTCGCGGTAGGCCGGATCGCGCACCGGCGCCACGGTGTTGAGGCCGTCGTTGCCGCCGCGCAGCTCCAGCAGCACCAGCACCCGACGGCCACCCACCCCACCACCGGGGCTGCCGGGACCGCCGCGCCAGCCACCGGCAAGGGCGGCGCCGGTCGAACCGGCGATGAGCAGGGAGAGCAGGGTGCGGCGTTGCATCGGGTTGCGCGGGTCAGGTCAGCTGCCACACGGGGTCAGCAAACAGGGCGGCAAGGGCTGCGCGGCTGGGCCTGGCGGGCAGGGCCAGGGTGAGGGGGGCGATCGGCGTGAGCGCGGCAGCCAGCTCGGGGGGCAGCAGGCGCGAGGCCCACACCTCTTCATCGGAGAGCAGGGCGGCCAGGGTGCGGCGGCGGGCCTGCAGCCAGCGCAGGTTGAGCCACTGCTCGTTAACCGGCCAGCCCCCCACCGAAGGCGGCTCGAAGGGCGATTGGCCCATCTCCCGCAGGCCGCGCAGGCTGATGGCCAGGGCATCGGCGTGGCGGCTGCCGAGCAGGCGCAGGCTGCGGGCCACCAGCTCGAGAGGATCAGCCAGCCGCAGGCCCCGTTTGCGGCTGTCGATCGCCTCCGGGGCGGCGGCGATGGCGGCCATCAGCCAGGGGATTGAGAGCTGCTGCTGGCGCCAGCCCGTGGCGAGGGCATCGAGGCGCTGGGGCGAGGGCGGGCTGCCCACCCGCTGGCGCCAGATGCGGGCGCTGATGTGGCGGGCGGTGGCGGGCTGCTCGGCCAGCCAGGCCGACAGGCTCCCAGCGTTGAAGGGGTGGCTGCGGCCCAGGATCGTTTTGCTGCCGGCATCGTGGCGGCGGGCATCGAGCAGCAGCTGCTGCCGCGCATCGAGGCGATAGCCGCTGAGGGCGCGGGCTGCCTCGCGCACATCGGCTTCGCCGTAATTCCCCTCGCCGAGGGAGAAGAGTTCGAGCAGCTCGCGGGCCAGGTTTTCGTTGGGGTTGCGGCGGTGGTTGGCCGGGCCGTTGAGGGAGATCTGCAGGGCAGGATCCAGCAGCATCGCCCCCAGCAGCCCGGCGTAGGTGCCATCCAGGTGGCGGCTGATGCTGGCGATCTGCCCTTTCAGCAGCGCCGGATCAGGCAGCTGGTGCCAGTTCACCGGGAAGACGCCAAGCCACAGCTGCACCTGCCAGAGGCGGCGCTGATCGACGCCCCAGGCCAGCTGCGAGAGCCAGCGGCGCTGCAGATCCTGAGCCCGGCGCCGCCTGCAGGAGGCGCGCTCCTCGCTGGACAGGGGGCTGCTGGGCAGGGCGCTGCAGCGATCTGGAGTGGCCTGCATTCCGCTCGTGCCCCCTCAATGAAAACTAGCGATGGCGATCCGGGGCGGCCATCCTCCCCAGATCGCCCTGGCCGGCAAGCCCGCGAAGATCCGCGCCGGCAAGAAGCAGAAGCTTGCCCAACCTGGCAGCCATCGTTCGGTTGACGACACCTGCCCTTACCGTGATGCGGGCTCCGACAGGTCACCATGACGCTTGGCACGCCGAGGCCCGTCGACCGACCCGGGCATGCCCTGGCGCCGTTGCTGTTGCCGGAGGCATTGCAGCTCACAGCAGAGCAGTTTGAGGCCGTCTGCCAGGCCAACCCCGACGCCGTGCTGGAGCTCGATGCCAGCGGCCACGTGATCCACATGACCCCCACCGGCAGCGAGACAGGCGCTCGCAACAGCACCTTGCTGATCCTGCTGGGCCTGGCTGTTCGCGCCTCTGGGCTGCCGCTGAAGTTGTTCGACAGCTCCAGCGGCTTTCGCGTGCCCGATGGCTCGGTGCTCAGCCCTGATGCCTCTCTTCTGCGACAAGACCGCTGGGAGGCCCTCACCCCAGAAGAACGCCACGGGTTTGCGCCGCTTTGCTCCGATCTGGTGGTGGAGCTGGCCAGCCCCGAGGGGGCCAGCCCCCGCGACCTGGGGCCGCATGGCCTTACGGCCCTGCGCCGCAAGATGGCCGCCCATCAGGCCAATGGCGCCCAACTGGGCTGGCTGCTGATTCCCGAGCAACAGGCGGTGGAGGTGGCCCGCCAGTGCCGGTGTCGATCCCCCAGCGCATCAATGCCGCCACCAGCCTCGATGCCGGCCCCCTGTTTCCCGGGCTGCAGATCGATCTGCTGGAGATCTGGCAGGGGTAAGCGGCATCACACTGTTCCAGCCAGCCATCACCATCCTCTGCGCCCCCCTCAGCGCCATCACCTCCGCCCAAAGCCATGGAACGGTCCAGAGCCGCGTGACGCTGGCTGCAGGCGGTCGCCGGGATGCTTGACAGACCACTGCCACTTGGCTATGCATCAATAGTATGATTTATTGTCCTTGTGATCGATCGCCACATTGCTTTGAGTGATTCCGATGTCCCAGCCAACGGACGCAAGGGTCTCATCTTGGCCGGTGGCAGCGGCACGCGCCTGCATCCGATCACCCAGGCGGTGAGCAAGCAGCTGCTGCCGGTATACGACAAACCGATGGTGTACTACCCGCTGAGCACCTTGATGCTGGCGGGGATCCGGGAGGTGCTGATCATCACCACGCCGGTGGATCAGTCGGCGTTTGAACGACTGCTCGGTGATGGCAGCAGCTGGGGCATGACGATCCAGTACGCGGTGCAGCCCAGCCCGGATGGGCTGGCCCAGGCGTTCCTGATCGGGGCCGACTTTCTGGCTGATGCACCGGCGGCGCTGGTGCTGGGCGACAACCTGTTCCACGGCCACGACCTGGTGCCCCAGTTGGCGGCCAGCAACGGCAGCGCCCGCGGCGCCACGGTGTACGCCTACCCGGTGAGCGATCCAGAGCGCTACGGGGTGGTGGCATTTGACTCTGGCGGCCGGGTGACCAGCCTGGAGGAAAAACCAGAGCAGCCGAAATCCCGCTACGCGGTGACCGGCCTGTATTTCTACGACAACACCGTGGTGGAGCGGGCGCGGCAGGTGGTGCCCTCTGAGCGGGGTGAGCTGGAGATCACCGATCTCAACCGGCTGTATCTGGAGGAGGGGCAGCTGCGGGTGGAGCTGATGGGCCGGGGGATGGCCTGGCTGGACACCGGCACCTGCGATTCGCTGCATGAGGCCAGCAGCTACATCCGCACCCTGGAGCACCGCCAGGGGCTCAAGGTGGGCTGCCCGGAGGAGGTGGCCTGGCGCCAGGGCTGGATCAGCACGGAGCAGCTGGAGCGGTTGGCCCTGCCGCTGAGGAAGAGCGGCTATGGCGACTACCTGTTGCGGCTGCTGAACGAGAGCGTTGGTGACCACGGGGCGCTGCAGCAGAGCCTGGAGGTGATCCATGCGGGTTGAACAGCTCAGCACGGCCAGCGGTCAGCTGATGCAAGGCCCCCTGCTGATCACCCCGCAGGTGTTCGGCGACGACCGCGGCTTCTTCTTTGAAAGCTGGAACCAACGCCGCTTCGATGAGGCGGTGGGCACCCCAACCACCTTCTGCCAGGACAACCACTCCCGCTCCAGCCGCGGCGTGCTGCGGGGCTTGCACTACCAGCTCGAACCCGAACCCCAGGGCAAGCTGGTGCGCTGTCCGCTGGGGGCGGTGTTCGATGTGGCGGTGGACCTGCGCCGCAGCTCCGCCACCTTCGGCCAGTGGGTGGGGGCGGAGCTGAGCGCTGAGAACCAGCAGCAGCTGTGGGTGCCGGTGCAGGGTTGATTCAAGGTGTGTCACAGGCACCCTTGCCGGGGCTGTCCGCATCCGTTGAGGTCGGCGCAACCGCCACCCTCCTGTGTCCGAAAGCCCCTCTG
>NZ_JACJSZ010000064.1 GCF_014698445.1 Microcystis elabens FACHB-917 | reverse complement strand
TGGCCCCATGTCTTTCAGTTGGCATTTGGCTTTCTGCTAATTGCATCTCAAGGGATATGTCTTAGTTGGTTTTGATTGCGTGTTGCCCAAATTATCCCAGCCAGAGCGTGCCTAAAGAATTGCAACTGCAGCGACCGGGTTCGCCGCTAATCGCGCTATAAATTTAATGTAGGCTTGAAATGCTTCTCATGGCTCTTCTTAATACAATTTGGATCATTCATACAACCTCAAACAAGAAGGATGCCGACACCGATGCAGAATTTACCCTACTTGTTGTAAGGCCCGGTAATCCTAGTGGCGACTACACTCAAGCATTCCCCAATATGCCTCACAACGAGAGAGAGAAAGGCAGGACGGACGAATATAAATTTGATGTGAGTACAGAGCAGGTTGATGAAAATGCCAAGTTAAAGATAAGGATTGGAGAGTCCCATAATGGATGGATTCCATCATCCATTTGGGCGATAGGACTAACCAAGGATGGTCGATTTGTAGTTATGGCCCACAACCCTTCCTGGGATCCAACCAAAGTATTTGATAATACTCAAGATCAAAAATCAAGAACACGTGAAATTAACTAACGACAGATGCACTTGAAGAAACCAGTATATTATTCATAGCATCTACGATGCTAAATTTAACCAACTGACATATTATCTTGTCATCCAAATAGCTTTAGTTTTCATTTCAGCGGTTTCGCCTAACTCATGCCATCTTATTCCTTCAATCTCCAAAGAAATGCTAGCGATGAAGGCATTATTAGCATAAGTGATCCTTTTACGCTTCCAGTAAGAGCAACTTTTGTCAGCCTGAAACTACAGACAGTTACTAACTGTAGGGCTAGGCCTCACACAACAAACCTTCTCATATCTCTATCTTCATCTCCAGATGCTGTAGTTAACTTGGTAGATGAGCAGATCTTCGACTGCCAAGAATACATTTTGCCGGTTTCACAAGTTCGGCTGCAGAAGGGCCAATATCACGTATCTTTCGACTCACATGGGTTTGACCCCAAAGAGGTAATTGCAGTTACGGGCACTCTGGTCTACAAACTAGATATATTCTTTGCCGAAGTCGAAGGGCTCACCGAGTGCTACCACGACTGACTTTTATCCTGTGCAACCGCAAACTAATGAAGCTCTGAAAAACCTACTTTTTGGCGGGTCTTCCTGTCGAGGCTAATTTTGTTGCAGGGCTCCCATTTTCAGGGCTGGGGTTGCCCAGAGGATCCTTAAATAGTCTATTTTTTCTACATAGGCTCGGGCCTAATCTATTTGAGATGCTGTTACAATAAATCTCCTGCGTTTGAACGCTATTTCTTTTGGGCTATACCTTTGCTCATGGTCAGTGATTCTCCCCCATGACTTACGCATATGATAATTCTATATATCTTGAATACGTAGCACCCAACAAGAACGTCACGTCCTTCGAACTACTAAATGGGTGGTTCCGCCTATGTCGCACCGTATTGCCTCGGCTGTCCGCCTAAGACGCAGCTATCGCAAGCTTGCAGGCATCAAAAGGCTTGCGTAACAACGCATCTTATGCATCCAAGGGATAAGACCCCGCATCTTATGCGGATCCGCCTAAGATGAGTTCAGTGCGTTACAAAGCGTCGCGTGGGGCCCTCTAAGATGATTTAAGGAATTCCAGTATGTTTGATCTCTCCTTCTAAGCAGGCTCACGATTTACGCAGAATAGATCGCTAATAAGAAAAAGTTTACGACCACCAATCCTACGGTGAACATTCTTGCCCTGGTTTCACGATCCTTCGAACGCTCCAGATCAGCGGCGGGAAGTCACTTCGCATTCTTATAAGACATTTCGGAGCCCAACCGCTGCATCTTGATGTTGGGCAGCTGGACGGAGGGCTCACCTCGTAGTCAAACCAGCACACCTCGATCTTCTCGGAGTTTCCGCACAAGAGTTTGCACCAGCTCTGTCAGCTGCGCAGGAACGTCTTTAGCGCAATCGATTGTGAAGCCTCCTAAGGTGCGCGACGTGTCGAATATCCCCGGTGGAGCGTCGGCAAACCAAACCGGGATGATTGCGTCACTGCGGAACCTACTCTTGAAATGTTCCGACTCGAACTTCGTCCACACCTTACGCGGGTAATGAGCACTGAGCAGCACCACGACGAAACGAGCTTCCGACTGGTAAATCGGCTTCAAGTACTCTTCGGCATCGGAAGCCAGAATCCTGTGCTGTTCGTTTCTGTCGTAGAACACCTCAACTTGGTACTCAACTAGCTGATTGAACAATGCCTCGGCGATGCCCCGATCCTCGCCTGCAAACGACAATGCAAAGTCGTACCTATGGGGGAAGTCCACCGCCATGAAGCCCACTTCGTAGGCGAACTGGCGCCAAGGAATATTCCGAATAAAATAGATAAACTGCGGGTCTTCTACGGTTAGTTGCTCTGCGGTGGAATCGAGGTGCATTACTGCGGCAATTTCCTCATCGCCATCCATGAGCTCCCGTAGGTAGCCCTTATCGACGACTTGTCCCACGCTGCCGCGCATGGCTGGATGCGAACGGATTGCGTCGCGTAAGGAGAGCGTCCACTCCGATCCCTCAGCAAGCCAGCGAAGTATGTGAAGGTACGGAGCTCGACCTTCCCGCTTCATCTTCGTGCCTCTACAGAAGCGTTCGCAGCGAGGACGGAATACAAGGGCGAGGCGCTCCCACACATCGGCCTTCACTGACTCGAAGCTGATACCTGTCGTGCAAGGCGTATCGCAGCGCTCAAGTATGCCTGCTCGCTTGCAGACCTCCCGGCTGAGCATCTGCGCGATATAGAAACTGCCCTGGGAAGCGACGACTATGTCGTTCTCGACAGCCAGCACAGCATTCAGTGCTTCACACCCTTGATCAATCAGCTCACGAACTTTCTCATCGCTGTTGCTTTCAAACGGGACAATATCAATGCGATTTACGAGATCGTGCGCAAAGCTGATGAGATTTTGGCCCGCTTTGTTGATGCCGATGACTATGATCTTGATGCCTGCTGCTTCCTCGTCAGCAAGAGTTTTCATATAATCGGCAAGCGCACTCCGCGTTGCGGTTGGAAGCTTATGGAAATCGTCAACAATAACAACTCCGACGCTTCCGAGCTCCGGCAGAGACTCGATGTACTCGACATCTTGTCTGCGCCTTGCAGACAACTTTGTTACGCTCTTATCGAGGCCAAGTCGAGCGAGTGCCTTTTCAACAGCCGTAGTCTTCCCGATCCCGGAAGGGCCCTCAATAACCAGTCCTCGCCCAGGCGTGCGGAGATTGAGGATAAGGTCTGCGTACTCTTTCGGTTCGACGAAAGTGTATGTGGGGACTCCGCCGGTCTTAAATACTTCCTCGAGGAGGGGGGCTGGCATCTAAGGGTGAGAACAGGACGCGTGCAGATAGCTTGCATTCTTGGAGTGTACTATGCGTTATAGGGCTCCCGAGGTTCGCTGAGGGTATGGTTTAGCTGCTGCCCAACGCTTTATTAGCTGGTTCCGAGAACCAGTGCCTGCCGGCCGTTCCCTTCCGAGAACCACTGGCGGATCCAGTGGGCCATCCCTTGTAACTCCTTGTGCCGCAACGGTTCTTCCAGAACTCCCGACTAAGGGAGCCGTGGTTCACGGGTCCGAGAACCAACTGTTCGGCCGGTTACAGAATGTCGGCCGGGGTTTACCCCTGAGCGGACTGGGGTTGAGCTCCTGCGTATAGAACATGGTGGTGGTCACAGCCTTGTGGCCGAATAGATCCTGAATAGTGCGGATGAGCTGCCCCGGTTCCAGCAGGTGTTTAGCGCTATCTGGCTGGCACGTCATATTCTGTTCAGACGCTTCTGCTGGGGGAACACCCACAGCCAGGCCAGCCGATGCTCCTGCCGTGCTGCCTGAGGAAGGGCTTCCCCTCGAAGTGGCGCCCCGGGCCCGTCATCCCACCGCCTCCAGCAACACCTGACCATTGGCCTGCACTTCGCGGGCTGTGCCCCTCTCCAATTCCAGAAACAGCTGCAGCTCAAACCGCTCGGGCTCCAGTTCGGAAACGGCCAGCAGGGCGCGCTCGCTGAGCGCCCCACACTCCCGCAACAGACCGGCGAGAAAATCAGGCGGGACTGGGGCGGCATCGAGAGGGAGTTGATCCGGGTTGGCTGCAGCCTTGGGGCGTCCACGCCGCGAGGATTTGCCCGCACTGGCCTCCGCCTGACGGGCCGCCCGCCTCGTCGCAGCAAGTCGTTTGAGCAGCACGCTCGCCGGTTCATCCGTGGGATCCTGGGGCACCAGCTCGCCGCGGAAGGCCTTGGCCAGCAACGCTGGGGTGAGGCGATCGACGATCTTGCGGGCGGCATTGAGGCGGGCTTCGAGTTGGTCGGCGAGGGAGAAGAGGGATTTGACGCGATCGACAATTTCTTCTTGCTCCTCACGGGATGGCAGGGGAATCTGGAACTTCTTGAGCGAAGCACCAGTAAGGTGCTTAATCGTAGTTCCAGTAAACAGCTGCTCAAGTTTACCATTGTTTGCCGAGTTACTCAGGCAGAAAGACAAATAGTCTGCAAGAAGATGCTTCGATGTCCGTACTCGGTGAAGTGCTTTCTGGAATGTGTATTTCGAGTCTTCTCCGCGCCAAACCGCGCAGCGCCCCGGCTCGCCACCTTCACAGACCAAGAGATCACCAAAGCGCACGTCCAGATCAATAATCTCGGCATCCTCAAGCCTCATCTCCTGGATGTCATCAAGATCAAAAGAAAACCACCTCACATTTATATTGCGCAGATATGGAGTAAGTCGACCTGTGTTCTTGCTTTGATCAAGCATTTTCCCGAGCCTAGAATCGGCTATTTCCGAAAGGGCCTTCGCCTTCCAAGAATTAGCCAACCCCCGCTCCTCCCTCCACTCCCGCGTCAACTCCCCCGACGTCGCCGCCGCCAGCACGGCCTGGCGAAAGCGCTTGAGGATCGCCGCCACGCCATCGAGCCGCTGGCGGCAGGCGTCAACAGCGGCGAGGGTGGCGTCCAGCTTGGCGGCGATGCGGCGTTGTTCGTTGAGAGGAGCCAGAACCAACGGGGCCTTCCTACCGGCTTCAGTCCCTAGCCTGGGCATATTGATGCCATGGCTGACTTCATTTGTATACTCAAGAAACTCAGGAGACTTGAGCCAATGGAAGAGATACCCGGCTGCAATCCCTTCACCAGCTAGCAATGGAATGATCTCCGTCGAGCAAAAACCAGGCTCATCGGCCAACAAGACCTTATTCAGATAGGGACGAAGCTTTCCGTAGAGGACGGCACCCTTGTCGAAAGCATTTTTAGTGCTTTTACTCTTGCGCTCTGCGTAAGTTGATCTTGAGAGCAATTTCGAAGAATCCTTCTCGATGTCTTCGAGTTCGAGCACCCAGGCGTGATCTGGAATGTCAGAGGGTTCAGCTTTTTGTGTCCTCCCATAGTCCACAGCATCCCCAAGCAGGCAGCGTTCCCACCCCACTGGCAACTCCCGCTCCTCCATCACACCAACGCCTCCAGCTCTTCCCCCAGCTCTGCCAGGATCGCCCGCAGATCGTCCAACGCTCCTTCCAGCTCCTGCATCGCCTCCTGGGCGAGCGCCGCGGGCTCCGGCAGGTCGGCGCCGTCTTCGGCGGATTCATCCTTCAGCCAGGCCAGATCGAGGCTGTCGCCTCGGGCGGCGATCTCCTCGCGGCTGAAGCACTGCCAGCGGCCCTGCGCGCCCGTGGCAGTGCGTGGCGCCAGACCCAGGGGATCGGGGCCATAGGCCGCTTCAAATTCGGCGAAGTGCTCGCGGCTGAGCGGCGTGCGTTTGCCGAAAGCCGGCATGTTGGCCCGCAGGTCATACACCCACACCGCCTTGGTGTTGCCCTTCTCGCCATTGCCGCGGGTGAAAAACAGCACGTTGGTTTTCACGCCCTGGGCGTAGAAGATGCCGGTGGGCAGGCGCAGGATCGTGTGCAGGTTGCACTTGTCCATCAGATCCGCACGGATCTGTTTGCCCACGTTGCCTTCGAACAACACGTTATCCGGCAGCACCACCGCAGCCCGGCCGCCCGGTTTCAAGGCCCGATAGATGTGCTGCAGGAAGCAGAACTGCTTGTTGCTGGTGGGGAAGGTGAAATCCTTGCGGCTCGGCAGGCCGCCGCCCTTCTTGGTGCCGAACGGTGGATTGGTGAGGATCAGGCTCGCCGGCGGCAGCGTCTGCCCGTCACCGCTGAGGGTATCGCCATACCAGATGCCGCATTCTCCCGGCCGTGAATCCAGCCCATGCAGCATCAGGTTCATCAACGCCAACCGGTGCGTGTCCTGCACATGCTCCATGCCGTAGAAGGTGCGCCGGTAGAACTTCTGCTGTTGCTGCTCAGTCAGCTCGCTGATCTCGTGGTGCTCGCGGATCCAGTGCAGCGCCGCAATCGGGAAGCCGCCGGTGCCCGCCGCTGGATCCTGGATCACATCCTCGATCGTGGGCTGCATCACGGCCACCATCGAATCAATCAGCGGCCGTGGCGTGAAATACTGGCCGGCGCCGGATTTCTTCTCCTCGGCATTCTTCTGCAGCAACCCCTCATAGAGATCACCCAAGCCCTCCTGGCGGGCGCTGTACCAATCGAGCTTGTCGATCTCGCTCACCAATTTGTTGAGCGTGGTGGGCTTCTTGATGAACGAGCTGGCATTGGCGTAGATCTCCTGCACCAGCGCGGAAGCGCCGCTGCCGCTGCTGCCCAGCTTCAGCAGCAGCTCCTTGTAGTGCTCCAGCTGGCTCAGTCCCTGGAGCATCTCCAGCACATCCCAGCGCCATTCGTTGGGGATGCCCTGCTCCTGGCCCGTCTCCTTGGCCATCTTCAGGAACAGCAGATAGGTGAGCTCGGTCACATACTGGTGGTACGTCACCCCATCGTCCTTGAGGACGTTGCAGAGGTTCCACAGCTTGCCAACGATGTCGTGGGTGGTGCTCACTTCGCCAGGCTCAGCGGGATGTTGGGGCTCTCCGGGTTCACATCCACGCTCTGCAGCTGGGGCCGAAGCACCAGGTCCATGTCTTCCATCGGGATGGCCCCCAGCAGCACCTCATTGCCCAGCACCATCGCGCCGGTGAAACAGCGGCGGTTGCGGAACCGCACTTCCACCGGGCCCACGTAGGGCACCGTGCGCCGGTGGCCATCCGCCAGCACCACCTCGCGCCGCTCCAATTCCGCCAGGCTCAGTTGGATCGCCAGGTGCTCCGGGATGCACAGATGCACCGCTCCGCTATCCGCCAGGGCCGACACCTCCAGCGGCGCCAGATCCGGCCGGGTGGGGTTGCTGAGCGAGAAGGTGCCGCGGATCAGTCCCATGGCGGCAGGTTAGCCAGCCCAGATCTCCTCCAGCTCCAGCACCAATCCCGGCAACACATCACCGCCCTCCAGGCGCAGGACGTTCTCCAGCCGCTGCGGTGCCGTTGCCACGCCGGCTGCGGGGCGGGCCTGCCAGATCTCCACGGCCCGCTGCTCTGGCAACAGCAGCCAGCCCAGCTGGGCGCCATTGGCTTGGTAGAGCCCCATCTTGCGGCGCAGGTCATCGGCGCCGCGGGGGCCTGCATCACTGGCAATCGCCAGCTCAATCACCAGATCGGGGCAGAGGGGTGGGAATGTGCGACGTTGCTCTGGGCTCAACGCCTGCCAGCGCTCCTGTTTCACCACCGCCAGATCGGGGCTGAGCACCGAGCCGTCGGCGAGGCGGAACCCGGTGGAGCTGTCGAACAACTTCCAGCTGCCGTGGCTACGGGCCCAAAGGGAAAGCTGATAAGCGAGGTTGATGTTGCGAGCGCCGGTCTCGCCTCCGGTGGGGGTGATCGTGATCAGCTGGCCATCGGCTGCCATTTCCAGCACCGCCTCAGGATTGGCCTCGCAAACCAGGGCGAACCGCTCGGGAGTCAGCCGCAGTTCCTGTGGCAGCAGCAGCGGCGCCAGAACAGTGTCGGCAGCCTCAGGCGCGGTTGGGGCTTGAGCACGTGGCGCGACCGTCATCGCGCCGGTAGGGCATCGATTTCAGGCTACGCGGCATGGCCTGAAGGTGCGGTGGGGACGCTTCGGCCTCGCGCATGCATAGTGCATGCAGGACCAGTAGGCTGAAAAACCTGTCGAGGTGCCCCATGCCATCTCTCCAGATCCGCGACTTGCCGGAAACGCTCCACCGGTTGCTGCAGCACCGCGCTCAGGCCCACAAGCGCAGCCTCAGCCAGCAGGCTCTGGCTGATCTGGAGGCCATCGCTGGCGGCGATCCACGCGAACGCCGTCGCCAGGTGCTCGATCGCATCGCCCAACGCGGGCCCAGCTCCCCATCGCTGAGCGCCGCCCTGATCGGGGAGTTTTCGCCGGAAGACCTGATCCGTGCTGACCGCGAGCGTTGATGGCCCTCGCTTGTGTGCTCGATGCCTCAGCGGCCGTGCGGCTGACCCTGGGTGATGCAGCCGCCTCTGGGCCGGTGGAGTCGATTCGTACGGCTACCCTTGTACTGGCGCCGGAGCTGATGCTCACCGAAGTGGCCAACACGCTCTGGAAACTTCAGCGGGCCGATCAACTCGCTGGCCTCAATCCCCAGCAGCTGCTGCTGGATGCCCGCGAGCTGGTGGATCGGGTGGAGCCGGATCGCCATCTGCAGGCCGAGGCCCTGGCCCTGGCCTGCCACATGAACCATCCGGTTTACGACTGCCTCTATCTGGCCCTGGCCCGGCGCGAGGCGGCCACCCTGGTCAGCGCCGATCGCCGCCTGAACGCATTGGCAGAGCGGGTGCTGCCCTGAGCCCGGTCCGGCCCCCTCACGCCGCCCACACCTCCCGCTGGAACTGCAGCAGCACCCCATCGAGCTCGCCGCCGAACAGCTTGTTCAGGCGCGGCCAGCCGCCGCCTTCACGGCGGAACAGCAGAGCGTCGTCGTCGAGCGCTTCGCGATCCACGATCGTGATCGCCTTGGTCTGGTTGGCGATCCGTTGCAGCCAGTCGCGTTGCGGCTTGGTCCAGCTGCGGGAGGCCAGGATCTGCTGCAGCGCCTTCTCCACCCGCTGCTCGTAGGGCATCAATGGATCGCCCAGGGCCGCCTGGCGGATCCAGCCCATGATCGAGGCGGCCATCTCCTGGTTCGTGGTTTCCCGCCAAGCGGTGGCCAGGGTGGTTTCGCTGTAGCCGCG
Source organism: Microcystis elabens FACHB-917 (assembly GCF_014698445.1). GTDB lineage: Bacteria > Cyanobacteriota > Cyanobacteriia > PCC-6307 > Cyanobiaceae > Cyanobium > Cyanobium elabens. The sequence goes on along the minus strand of NZ_JACJSZ010000064.1, from coordinate 4,626 downwards.
CTGATCCAGCGCCAGGCGCAGCTCGCGCAGATCCTTGCGGCTCAGCTCCCACGGTCTGGTGAGCACCAGCGTGAGGGCGGGCAGGTCGTTGCCGGGATCGCGCACGAAGGCACTGAAGCCCTCCAGGTAATCCTCCGGGCGCTGCGCGTCGCCATAGCCCCGTTCGATGCTGCGCAGTTCGTCGTCGTGGTCCGACAGAAAGCGCGGCTCGGCGCGCACCTCCCACTGCGCATCCAGCAGCTCGCCCAGGCCCTCGATCCGGCCCAGCCAGGCTCTTGCCTCCGGCTCCGGCAGCTGTTGCAGGCGCTCGATGAAGGCCTCGGGTTCCTCGCCGCTCAGGCACCGGAAGCGGGCCTCGGCGTTGTCGCTCAGGTGCCGCTGCTTGCGCCGCAATTTGGCGATCAGCTGCTCGCGCACCAGCTGCCAGTCTTCGCCTTCGGTGCTCTGGATCTCCTCCAGCAGCTGCGAGAAGGGGATCTTCGGGTTCACCACCACCGGCTTCATGGCGGTGAAGCTCTGCAGGGCGTCATACAGGCCCACCGCATCGAAGATGCGGAAGCTGTCTTTGCCGATCGCTTCGCACAGGCGCGTGGCGCGGCCGATCATCTGGTCGTAGAGGATGCGGCTGTTCACGCGGCGCAGAAACACGATGTTGCAGATCTCCGGCACATCCACGCCGGTGGTGAGCAGGTCCACGGTGACCGCCACATTGGGAAACGCCTCATTCTTGAAGCGCCGGATCAGCTGCGCGGGCTTGTCGCTCTCGCCGGTGATCTTGGCCACCGCTTCATTCGGCACCTCGCCATAGCGCCGTTGAAACGCCTCCCTGAGCAGCAGCACCACCAGATCGGCGTGTTCATTGCTGACACAGAAGATCAGCGTTTTGAACGGTGAAAACGGATCGAGCTCATCGGCCAGTGCCTCACACACCGCGCGGTTGAAGGGTTCGGTGATCACCTGGCGGTTGAAGGCCTCCACCTCGAACGTCAGCTCATCCGGGGTGGTGAACAGATCCAGCTGGCCCGTGCGCGGATCCAGAATCTGCACCGCGTCGCCCGCCTGCCAGCGGATGCCTTCGCTGGAGAGCCTGGTGCGGATGCGCAGCGGCGGCTCGTGATCCACCAGATAGCCATCCACCACCGCCTCGCGGTAGCTGTACACAAACACCGGCCGGCCAAAGATCTGCACCGTGTGCAGCGCCGGTGTGGCGGTGAGGGCCACCTTCACGGCCGCAAACATCTCCAGCACCCGCCGGTATTTCGAGACGTAGTCGTTGAAATCGCGGAAGCGCAGCTCGCGCTCGCTCAGCTCCCGATCCAGCAGATAACCCCGGTGGCATTCATCCACCACGATCAGGTCGTAGCTGTCCACCGTGGGACGACCCTCCTCATCCCCCAGCAACAGCCGCTGCGCCATCGCCTGCACGGTGGCGATATGCACCCGTGTGTCGCCCTCCAGCTCCCGCTCACCCAGCTCCTTGATACCGAAGATCTCGGCAAAGCGCTGGGTGCTCTCCACCTTCGTTTCCTTGAAGGCATCGCCCGCCTGGATGCCCAGCTCTTCGCGGTCCACCAGGAACAGCACCCGGCGGAAACGGCCGGTCTTGAGCGCCCGATAGATCAGGGCCACGGCGGTTTTGGTCTTGCCGGTGCCGGTGGCGCAGGCCAGCAGGATCTCCCGTTGCTCCGCGGCAACCGCTGCCTCCACCGCTTCGATCGCCCGGCGCTGGTAGGGCCGCAGCGGGAAGCCAAAGCTGAACGCTTCGCGGCGCAGCTTCGCTTCGGCATCGTCGATGTCCTGCCGGGCCAGCTGGCGCAATCCCTCCGGCGAATACCAGCCCTCCAGGGGCATCGCCAGGTTGGTCGCCCGGCGCAGATCCCGGAACCAGATGCCACTGGCGGTGCGCAGCTGCTGCAGGAAGGGCCGGCCGTTGCAGGAGAAGGCAAACGGCAGCTGGAATTCCCCCTCCGCGCCCCAGCCCGTGCCGCTCAGCTGCGTGGCCTCACTCGGCTGGAAGTCGCGGCTGTAGCGCTCCGCCTGCGGCAGCACTCCTGCCACATCCCTGTTCGCCCGTTTGGCCTCCACCCCCTCCACCGGTGTCAGCCCCACGAACAGCACGTAGTCGGCCGGGCCGCTGCGGGTGGGCCATTCGGCGATCGCCAGGTTGCGGTGATTCTCGGGCCGGGCGCCCTGGCTGTAGCGAAGCATCTGGCTGTCGGCCTCCCAGCCGGCCTGGCGCAGCTGCCCATCGATCAGCAGGCGGGTGGCGGCCTCATCGAGATCGATGCCGGTGGCGGCCTGCCGTGCCGCCTGCCGCAACGCCGCCAACGACCGGGCGCCCTGGCCCTGGGCCTGGTGCTGCAGCTCCGTGAGCCTGGCCGCCAGTGCCGCCTTGTCGGCTTCGGCGGCGGTGGCCAGCGCTTCCCACTCCTGTTGCTCCAGCAACGCATCACGCAGCTGGGCCTCCTTGTGCGCCAGCTGCTCGGCCGTCTCGCCTTCGGCGTTCTGAAAAGCGGCCAGGGCTTCGCGCAGCCTCTGCAGCTCTTCCGCCAGCTCCGGATCCACAGCTGCCGGCGGCGGCTGGGGTGGCTGAAACGGCCCGCTGCGGAACTGCGGATCGCCGAAGGTGCGGTGAAACCACACACCCAGCTGCCAGGCCACCCGCAGGATCTTCAGGGCCGTGGCGTGATCACCCTGCAGGTCGTGCGTGGCGAGATTGCCCTTGCGGCGCAGGCCATGGAACAGCTCGGCCACCTCCCGCTCCAGCACCCCGTCGCTCTCCAAGCGCCGCAGCAAATGCTGCTGCGTTTCCTCCTGCCGCAGCTCCACACCAAAGCGTGAGGCCACATGCTGGGCGAGCCATTCCCCCAGCTGCCGCAGCTTCAGCAGCGACGTGTTCGGATCGTCGGGGAAGTAGCGCTCCGCCAGCGAGCCCAGCCGGAACAACTGCTCGTCGTAAGGGCGGAGGTGGGCGAAGTTGGGGCTCACGGCAAGGCCAGCAACTGCCCCACCAGGGCGATCAGTTCCTTCTTGGTGAAGCTCTCCAGCGGCGGCGGCGGTGGGGTCACGCCATGGTCTTCAAGAACCCTGGCCAGTGCATCCTTCGACAGCTTTGAGTAGCCCTTGATGCCGTGCTCCTTGCACAACCGCTTCAGGCTCGCCAGCGATTGCTTCAGAAAACTCCCCTTGCCCAGCAGGGCTTTCGAGGCCGGTGATCCTGCTTTCTCGGCATCCTGGAGGGTCTGCAGGGCCGTTCCTGAGCGCTGCAGATGCTCACCCACGCGGCGATACACCCTGGCATCGGTGCCCGCGAGCTCCCGGTTGGTCTGCTCGAGAAGATCGGCAATCGATGGGCTCGTGCTCATCAGCGCCCCCCCAGCTGAGCCGAGGATCCCACTTCCTGCGCAGCTTCTGCCGCAAGCGCGGCAGCTCTGGCTTTCACCGTGCGCCAGCGTTTCGCCTGTTGCACCAGCCGACGGAACATCTCCACCAGCCAGAAGCCACTCTGCTGCTCGCTTTCATCGATCAGCCCCACCATCGCGTCGCCTGTTTCCTCCAACTCCCGGATCACACCGCCAAGCCTGGCGTTGAGCGCATGGAGCCGCGCCTTGGTTCGGGCCTCATCGGCCAGATCCGCTTCCAGCTCCACCAGCTCCCGCTGCAACTCGGCGATCACCACCCCCCGCCGGTCGCTCAGGGCCTTTAAGGCACCACGGGAGCGGTTTGCCGACACAAGCGCGGCGCGGCACTCCTGGTAGGTGGTCTCCAGTGCCTCAGGCTCTGGGGTCGGAGGGAAGTCGGCGGCAGGGCGGAGCGGCATATCGATAAAAACGGCCTGAGCCCAGGTTTGCGTAATGGGGACCAATTCCGCAGCAATTCTGGCTTATTCAAGGGGGCACCAAGGTGATACCACTGGTTCTATGCAGTTCGTGCATCGATTCCGCCCGTCTGCGAGAGCTGGCGGGATTCACTTCACCCTCGTGGGTACTTCGTCTCCTCTGGCCCATCGCATAGGGGGACTTGATTACCCAGCTCACTCCGCGATGGTCGCCCTGGGGTCATGGAGTGGTACACAGATACCAGTCCGGCCATGGCCCGCAACAGCATTCAGTTCCAGAAAGGCCTTTCGCTGCCTGCGTTTCAGCGGCTCTACGGCACTGAGGAGCAATGTGAGGCTGCTCTGGAGAAGGCGCGCTGGCCTGATGGGTTCCGCTGTCCCCGCTGCAATGGCCATGAGCATGGGCTGGTCTATGGCCGCCGGCTCAAGCGCTATCAGTGCCGGAACTGCGGCCACCAGGCCACGCTTACGGCCGGCACGATCATGCAGGCCACCAAATTGCCTCTGACCACCTGGTTTCTGGCCTCTTACCTGATCGGCCAGGCCAAAACCGGGATCTCCTCGCTGGAGCTCAGCCGCCACCTGGGCGTGAAGTACGACACAGCCTGGCTGCTGCACAACAAGATTCTGCGGGCGATGGCTGATCGGGAGGAGGCCTGCCTGCTGCGAGGAAAGATCCAGATCGTAGCCTCTGGCTTCCGCGAAGCGGTTGACTCCTACCTCGGCGGAGAACTGCCGGGCGGCAAGGCAGGTCGGGGATCGGAGAACAAGATCCCCATCGTTGCGGC
>NZ_JACJSZ010000063.1 GCF_014698445.1 Microcystis elabens FACHB-917 | reverse complement strand
CCCATTATCTCGCCCAGATCCATTGCTATCACAGGGATCTGGGCAGATTCAGGGGTGTCTGTGGAGAAGAGCAGGGTGGTCTATGCGCAACAGGCTCCTAGTCGAACCCCAGGATGATGCCTGGATGCGCCCCTGGGTCAACATCCCTCGTAACTCCTGTCAGGAGGGAGGCTCTGCGGGGAGCAGCGAACCGCACAAGCTATGCATTGACTGCATAAATGGAACGACTGAATCGCCTCCTTTCCGGATGGGTTAGGCATCAAATGGCAATCAGAGGCAGCCTGGAATGCAACAAGGGAATCACGATGAAATTATGGATGCTGGCACTTATTGCGCCGCTGACTGGTTTCTTTTCTACTGAGACTTCTGCCCAACAGCCGGTGCGCCCCCTCCCGAAAGTGGGAGGGTGCCCGTTGGGCTACTACAGCTCCGGCAGCTACTGCGTTCCCAGCAGCACTGGCAACACCCGCGGCGCGATCGAGAAGAGCGGCAACATCTGTCCCCTCGGGTTCTGGTCATCGGGCAACTACTGCCTCAGCAGCCCGAGCAATGACCGCGAGGCAATCCAGAAGACCGGCAACTCCTGCCCGCTGGGCTGGTTCAGCTCGGGGAGCTATTGCGTCAAGAGCCGCTGATCACCATGGGCTTCCGCTTCCGCCGCTCCGCCCGTCTGGGCCCGCTGCGCTTCAATTTCGCCAAGGGCGGCCTCAGCTCAATCTCCATGGGAGGGCGCGGTGCCTCCTTCAACATCCCGGTGAGCCGCAGCGGCGGCGCCCGCACCACCGTGGGGCTGCCGGGCACGGGCCTGAGCTGGAGCGTGGAGCACACACCCTCCGAGGGACTGCCCAACAGCCGCCGCCTGCGGCCAGGGCAGCTTGAAGCCTTCAAACAGTCGCTGCCTGCTTTCAGCGATTGACGGGAAACCGTCTTGGGAGGTTGCCGGCATGGCAGGCGAGACAGGCAGGGCTGCCGCCAACGAAAAAACGGGGCTTCATGGCACCCACAGAGGTGTACCTGGCCATGGAAGGACCCATCGGGGGGGGAGTCCCAGCAGCGACAGCAAGTTGGCGGTGACGCACAACCCGTGGCGCTACAGCTCCGCCGCCCATAACAGAACAGGCATCAGCCCCTCGCGAATCTGCGCCACCACTAACGACAGCGGCACCTCAGGAACGTCATCGCGCTCCAGGAAGGCGCGCCATTGGCCCTGCTTGCCCTGGTCGTCACCAAACTCGCTGCTTAGACCAAGGGGCACCTGCTGTGGCAGCTGCGTCGAGCGCACCGCGAAGGTGCGCCGCACGGCCTCAGCCAACATCAGCTCATCGAGCTGCTCGCGCTCCAGCAGCACCTGCAGATCGAAGTAGTCCTTCAGGCGGCTGCTCACCATGCCCAGCTGAACGATCGCTTCCAGCTTCTCCGCGATCACCGCATAGACGGGATAGGCGCCCAGGCGTGGTGGGCTGAGATCCTCCAGCAGCACCGGGTACACCACCTCCTCGGCCGCGGGGGTAACCGCGTCGCCAAAGCCGATATCCACCTGCAGGGGAATCCGGGCCTGCTCAAGCGGGGCATTCAAGATCACCCTGGCGCCGGCATCACTGGCTTCCTTGCGGATCTCTTCTGCCTGCACCGTCTCCGAGAAGCGCAGGCCATCGTCCACCGGTTGCTGGCTGATCTCACGAAACCCCCGCTGCAGAACGAACAGCTCACCAGGTCCGAACCCCAGCAGGTCCATGTCCCGGGTCGGGCGGTGCGGCATGTCGTACCAGAGGGCAAAGAGCATGGCCCCGTTGAGCAGGAACTTCTGGCGGTACTCCGAGATGCCGATCCGAAGCAGTCGCTTCCTCCCGAAGCGGTTCAGCACCGCATCGAAGGGCACCTGCTCCTGTCGCCCGCACCGCCCAGGCATGCCGCAGGTCGTAGGGGAGGAACGGGGCCCCATGGCGGCGCAGGGCCACCCCCAGCTGGGAGCCGACCGTGCGGTCGGTGGTCGCGATCGAGATTGATCGCCGGCAGGCGCTTGTCCTGGAGACCCCAGCGGCTGATCCATGCCTTCGGCAGCGGCAGTCCCTGCCGGGCGCCGGTCTTGCCGCCCCGGATCACCACAAGTCCGTTGCTCTCCACATCAGCCATCAGCAGGGCCTCGTGGGGTCGGGCGCCGCATCCTTCAGCGGGGTGTAGCCCTTCCCCAGACCCCTGACCGCCTGCACGGCATCCGTGCCCATGTCGAGAGTCACGTTCCGCTGCGGCAGCAGGGGCTTCAGCGGCCCCGCATAGGCAGTGGCCCAGGTCACGTCCGCGCTGGGGCCTCGCTTGCTCTGCTGGATCCACCAGGCCTCCGTGCGCCGCAGGGCTTCCACACCGCTGACCCCGTCGGCCGCGGGGCCCACTGTCTGGGTGGCCTGCAGCCATCGCTCGAAGGGGAAGGTTTCCAACCCCCGGCGATGCAGCTCCAGATCCTTGCCGAGCTGCTCGGCCAGCTCGCGTGCCTGATCGACCCCGGACGGATACGGGAAGGCGGTGGTGATGCGCCGCTGCTTCCAGCTCCCATCGGGCAACGGCAGGCTGGCCCGCAGCCGCAGCTTCGCCCCCGACGGGGAAACTTCGAGGCTGACACTGGAGCCCAGGTCTCTCAACGCCCGGGTGATCCGCGTGAGGTGGGGGTCCCGGCCGGCCATGAGGCGTGCCTAACAGCGGGCCAACTCTCGCCCAAAACGGGCCGATCTGTGCCTAAACGGTGCCTAGCCAGGCCTCTCGGCGTTGCTCTGCTTTGGCTGAAAACCTCCTCTGTGACTGGGTTTTTGGTGATGGGGGTCCCGGGGATCGAACCCGGCTAAGGCGAATTATGAGTTCGCTGCATTCACCAGATTGCTAGACCCCCGCTGGACGGGCCACGCCTGGGCGACGGCCTCACCAGAGGCCCCGGATCGGCGGTGTCCAGGTGGTGCCGGCGGGTTGCCGGACGTAGGTGGGGGCGGCGGCAGCCCCGGCGCCCAGGCTGGTGCCGAAGCCGTTGCCGATGTCGGCGGTGCGCTGGGGCATCAGGCCGCTCTGGTCGGTGAGCATCACCGAGGCGGTGTTCTCGATGGCGGTGCCGTCCCAGATGATGTTCTGGTCGGGGAAACCGAAGGCGACGATCCTGCCGCCGTCCCGGCCGGGGATCGAGAGGCCGAGGGGATCGGTGATCTGGTGCAGCAGGTTGACGCCCTGGGCAAAGGGAGCCGAGAAGCTGTAGTAGCGCTGCTCCATCACCTCGGGGGCGGAGCGGGTCACGCCGCAGCGCGTGACCTCCACAGGGCCGGTGCCGGCCGAGCCGGGCCTGGGGGCTTCGAGGGTGGTGGTGCAGAGGATCGGCCCGGCCAGGGCGGGGGTCAGGGCGGCCAGGGGCAGAAGGGTCGTGACGCAGGAAGCGAGGCGGGCGACGAAGGGGGCAGGCGCTGCCAGGATCGGTGCTGTCATGGGGTTCGCGGACCCTGCTCCGGAGCGATATGACGCACGTTAGCGACCTCTGACGCTCTCGCCCATCCATGGCCTGCCGCACCGGTCGCTCCTGCAGCGCCGCTTCCCCAACGCCGCTTCCCCACCGTCGATGGCCTCATTGCCCCCCAGCCCCAGCCAACAGCGTTCCCTCCTGCTCGCCCTGCTGGCGGAGCGGGCCTACCGGCTGGGCGACTTCACCCTGGCCTCGGGCCGCCGCAGCCCGCACTACGTCAACTGCAAGCCCGTGAGCCTGAGCGGCATCGGCCTGGCCCTGCTGGGCCGCCTGATGCTCGAGAAAGTGGAGGACGAAGCCGTAGCGGTGGCGGGGCTCACCCTGGGGGCCGATCCCCTGGTGAGCGCGGTGGCCCTGCAGGCCGCGCTGGCCGGCCGCGATCTCGACGCGCTGATCGTGCGCAAGGAAGCCAAGGGCCACGGCACCTGCGCCTGGCTCGAAGGCCCCCTGCCGCCGGCCGGGAGCCGGATCACGGTGCTGGAGGACGTGGTGACCACCGGCGGCTCGGCCCTCAAGGCCGTGGCCCAGCTCCAGCAGGCGGGCTACGCCGTGGAGCGGGTGGTGGCGATCGTCGATCGCCAGGAGGGGGGGGTCGAGGCGATGGAGGAGGCGGGGCTCGACCTGCGCAGCCTGTTCCTGCTCGAGGAGGTGGCCGCCACGGCCGCCGGGCTGGACGGCGCGGCAGGCTGACCCGGCGACAGGCTGAACCCCGCGATCCGCGCCCCCCATGGCCCCCACCCCCGACCCGACCCCGGCTGCCGACGATCCCTGGCAGTGGACGCCGCCGGAGGGGAGCCGCTGGTCGCGGCCGGTGGGCCTGCTGCGGCTCGACGGCCCCGACACGCTGCGCGTGCTGAACGGCCAGACCAGCCAGGCCCTCAATGGGGCCCGCCCGGGGCAGTGGCTCGGCACCTGCTGCATCGGCCCTACGGCCCGGCTGCGGGCGGTGGCGGAGGTGCTGGTGGACGCCGCCGGGGCCTGGCTGGTGATCGTCGACGGGGATCCCGCGGCCGTGCGCACCGCCCTCGACCGGGTGCTGTTCCCCGCCGACAAGGTGAAGCTCGCTCCGGTGACGGCTGCCGTCCTGCACCAGCCGCTGGGGGCGCCGGAACCGGAGGCCCCGCCCGCCGGCACCTGGACGCCGCTGGAGGGATCGCCCGGCTGGCGGATGGGGGACGCCCTGCTGCTGCCCGCCGAGGCGCCCCTGCCCCCGGCCTGGGCCGCCAGGCGCCCCCTGGAGCCGCAGGAGGCGGAACGCTGGCGGCTCCAGCAGGGCCTGCCGGCGGCGCCGGGGGAGATCAACGAGGAGGTCAATCCCTTCGAACTGGGGCTGGCGGGGCGGGTGAGCCTGAGCAAGGGCTGCTACGTGGGCCAGGAGACCCTGGCCAAGCTGGCCACCTACGACGGGGTGAAGCAGCTGCTGCGCCGCTGGTGGGCCGCATCTGTCCCCGGCGGGGCCGTCGCGGCGGGCACGCCCCTGAGGGACGGGGCCGGGGGCCGCGCCGGGGTGATCACCTCCAGCCTGGAACTCCCCGCCGGGGGTGGCTGGATCGGCCTCGCCCTGGTGCGCCGGGCCTGCCTGCAGGCCAGCGAGCTGTGGGCCGGAGCGGACCCGGGCCTGGCCCTGAAGCTTTCGCTGCCGGTGGCGTTTCAGCCGCCGCCGGTGGGACCGGGCGGCAGGGCGTCGTCCTGATCCAGCAGCCAGCGGACCACCGCCCAGGTGGCCATGCTGTCGTCCTTGTTGTAGCGGAAGATCCGCTGCAGCTTGCGGCCCAGGGCCCGCCGGCTCGGACGCCGCGGGCCGCCGGAGCCCTCCCGCCACTGGCGCCACCAGAGCAGGCAGCGGGCCCCGTCGACCCCCTTCTGGCTCCAGGTGAACCCCCGCCAGCCGGCGACGGCCTTGAGCCCATAGCTGTTCACCGGCAGCAGCCAGTGGCGCCGCAGCCGCTGGTGCACATCCACCAGCCGGGCCCTCAGCCGGTCCCGCTCCCGCTCGCTGGCCCCCTGGCGCTCGGCCAGCCGCAGCAGGGCGACCGACTCGGTCTCGCCGTAGTGCAGGACGGGCCAGTCGGGGTAACGGGCCAGCAGCCTGCTCAGCCGCTTCCAGAGCAGGGCCTCGCCATGCTCCTGCAGGGCCAGCAGGGGCTGGTAGCTGCCCAGGCTCTCGCCGGGTCCCGGCGCTCCGGGCCAGCTGCCGTCGGCGCCCCGCTCCAGCCGCACCAGGCCATGGAGGAAGTCGTCGCGGGCGTCGGGGTCGGATTCGATGTCGTAGAGCAGCACCCCGGGCGCCGCCGAGAGCTCCGGCAGGGCGGGGCCGGCCCCCTCGCCGCTGCGCCGGGGGGTGCCGTCCCGCTGCACCCTGGCCTGGGCCACCAGCCGGGGAGCCACCTCCCGGTGCTGCTCCCCGTGGGCGGCCAGGTCCTCGGCCAGCCGCTCCGGATCGGCCGCCGCCAGCTCGTCGAGGCTGGTGATGCCCAGCTCCAGCAGCAGCTCGCGGCGCCGGCCGCCGATGCCGCTCACCTCGCTGAGGTGGCCCTCCGCGGTGGCGACCCGATCGCAGGCGCCACGCCAGCTGCAGAGGGTGCATTTCTTGCGGTCGCTGACCAGGGGCGGCGGCGCGCTGCGGCCGAGGTCGAGTGCCAGCCGCTCCAGGCTCTCGTCCAGCTGGCGCTGCAGGGAAGAACCGAGGGCAAGCCGTTCCCGCTCCTGTCCCCGGCCGGTGCCGGCCAGTACCAGTCCATGGGGGACGGGGGCCCGCTGGTGCTCCGCCAGCAACCGTCCCCACAGGGCCAGCTGCAGCCGGTGCTCCCGTGTGAGGCGCCGGCCCTGGCGGGCCAGCACCGGCCGGTAGCTGTGGGCGCCCCAGCGGCTGGGACCCTCGACCCGCTCCAGCAGGCTCGGATGGGCCTCCAGGCGCAGGCCCCGGGGGCTGGTTCCCGCCAGCCGCAGCCCCACCACACCGGGGGCCGCGTCGCGGCAGGCCGCATCGCCGTGGCCGGGCCGCTGGGGCAGCAGGCTCTGGAAGCTGCGCACCTGGTCATCGAGGGCCAGGGCGCGGTGGGCACTCCACAGCCGTTCCTGGGGAACGCCGTGGCGATCGAGCCAGGCCCGCCGCCGGCAGCGCACCCAGCTGCGCAGCAGGCGGTCGGTGAGGACGGGGGATCCGGGGGAGGGGGCGTCCGGGGTCTGGGGCATGGGCTGCAGGCTAGGGGGGCCGGTGGCCTGCCATCAGGCCGGCACCCGCAGCGGCCCCGCGGAGGGCCTGGCCTGCTACGAACGGCCTGCTGCTCCTCCGCCTGCGCGCCGCCCATGGCCTCCGCCCCCCTGCCCCTCGAGGCCGGACCGATCCACTTCGGCACCGATGGCTGGCGGGGCATCCTCGGGGTGGACATCACCGTGGAGCGCCTGCTGCCGGTGGCGGCGGCCGCCGCCCGGGAACTGGCCGCCAGTGCCCCGGAGGGCCTGGCCAGCCGGGAGGTGGTGATCGGCTACGACCGGCGCTTCCTGGCCCCGGAGCTGGCCGAGGCCATCGCCGCCGCCGTCCGGGGCGCCGATCTGGTGCCCCTGCTGGCCGCCACGCCCGTGCCCACCCCGGCCTGCAGCTGGGCGGTGGTGGAGCGGGGCGCCCTGGGGGCCCTGGTGATCACGGCCAGCCACAACCCGCCGGAATGGCTGGGCCTCAAGATCAAGGGGCCCTTCGGCGGCTCGGTGGAGGGCGACTTCACGGCGAGGGTGGAGCGGCGCCTGGCAGCCGGGGGCCTGACGGTGCCGATCCCCGGCGACACCGAACGGTTCGACGCCATGGGCACGTACCTGGCGGGCCTGGCCGCCAAGGTCGACGTCGCGGTCCTGGTGGAGGGCCTGGCCGCCGCCGGTCTGCAGGTAATCGTGGACCCGATGCACGGCTCGGCCGCCGGCGGGCTGCCGGCCCTGCTGGGGGAGGCGGGGGCGGCCGCCGGCGTGATCCGGGAGATCCGGGGGGAGCGGGATCCCCTCTTCGGCGGCCACCCGCCCGAACCGCTGGCGCCCTACCTGGAGCGGCTGATCGCCGAGGTGCGCCAGGCCACGGCCGCCGGCCGGCCGGCGGTGGGCATCGTCTTCGACGGCGACGGTGACCGCATCGCCGCGGTGGACGAGCAGGGGCGCTTCTGCAGCACCCAGCTGCTGATGCCCCTGCTGATCGACCACCTGGCCCGGGCCCGCGGGCTGGGGGGCCGGGTCGTCAAGACCGTCAGCGGCTCCGATCTGATGGCCCTGGTGGCAGCCGACCTGGGCCGGGAGGTGATCGAGATGCCGGTGGGGTTCAAGTACATCGCCGCGGAGATGCTCAGCGGCGAGGTGCTGGTGGGGGGCGAGGAATCGGGTGGGGTGGGCTTCGGCCTCCACCTGCCGGAGCGGGATGCCCTGTTCGCGTCGCTGCTGCTGATCGAGGCCCTGGTGGAAGGGGGCCTGCCCCTCGGAGCCCGGCTGGCGGCCCTGCAGGAGCGCTGCGGGGGGGCCAGCGTCTACGACCGCCTCGACCTGCGTCTGCCGGACATGGCCAGCCGCCGGCGGCTGGAGGCGCTGCTGGCCCAGGATCCGCCGCAGGAGGTGGCCGGAGCGGCTGTGCTGGAGGTGAACCGCACCGATGGCGTCAAGCTGCGGATGGGTCCGAGCCACTGGCTGATGCTGCGCTTCTCCGGCACCGAGCCCCTGCTGCGCCTCTACTGCGAGGCCCCGGACGCTGAGCGGGTCGCGGCGGTGCTGGCCTGGGCGCGCCGGCTGGCGGAGAGCATCTGATGCCACGCCCGCTGCAGCCCCCAGCGGAGCCCGGTGCGGCGCCCGCCGTGCTGGTGATCGCCAGCGGGAACGCCGGCAAGATCCGGGAGTTCTCCCACCTGCTGGCCAGCCTGCCTCTGGAGGTGCGCCCCCAGCCCGAGGGCCTGGAGGTGGAGGAAACGGGCAGCAGCTTCGCCGCCAATGCCCGGCTGAAGGCGGAGGCGGTGGCCCGGGCGACCGGCCAGTGGGCCCTGGCCGACGACTCCGGCCTGGCGGTGGCGGTCCTGGGCGGCGCGCCCGGGGTCCATTCGGCCCGCTACGCCGACAGCGATGCCGCCCGGATCGCCCGGCTGCTGCGGGAGCTGGGGGAGGTCGACTGGCAACGGCGCGCTCAGGGCCTCCCGCCGGATCGCCGGGCCTCCTTCGTGGCCGCCCTGGCGGTGGCCGATCCGGCTGGAGCGATCCGCCTGGAGGTGGAAGGCCGCTGCGACGGCGAAATCCTGGAGGCGCCGCGGGGCAGCGGCGGCTTCGGCTACGACCCGGTGTTCCTCGTGCCGGAGACGGGCCTGACCTACGCCGGGATGGACAAGGAGCTCAAGGGGCGGCTCGGCCACAGGGGCCGGGCCTTCGCCCGGCTGGAGCCGGCCCTGTGGCAGCTGCTGGCGGGCAGGAGAAGACCCTGAGCGTCCTGGATGGTGGTGGGGGACCTGGGGGCCTCAGAACGCCCCCAGGTCCCCCACCGCCGGCTTCCAGCCCTGCAGTCGCCAGTCGACGCCTCCGCTCCGGACCATGGGATCCTCACGGACCAGGGCCTCGGCCGCCGCGTAATTCTCCGCCTCGAGCAGCAGCAGGCCACCGCCACCGGGCCGCCCCTGGTCGTCCACCAGGTAGCCGCTGCTGACCCTGCGGCCCTCCCGCCGCAGGCGCTCCACCCAGCGGTGATGCTCCTGCAGGTGGGGAATCACCGCGTCATGGGTTAGCCGGAAGGTCTCGGTCTTGATGTACCAGGCCATGGCGGGAAGGGAGTAGGACGGAGAGTCCTTAGCCGATGGTCCCATGTCGAAATCCCAGCTCAACGCCTTCCTCGCCAAAGTGGCGGCCGACCCGGCCCTCAAGGCCCGTGTGGATGCGGCCGTCGATGCTGATGCCGTGGTGGCCATCGCGCTCTCCGAAGGTCATCTGTTTTCCCCCGCCACCTTCAGCCGCTTTTGCCGCGGCTGAACTCGACTTGCAGCGAGTCACGGGGTGAAGGATGCGTTACGGCAAGGGCCTGAACCCAGCCGGTGCATGGCTCCTGCCTGGCACCTCCCCTGAATCCCCTGCACCGACGTACCGAGGAGGCATCCCCAGGATCCTCCACCAGACGTTCAGCGCGAGGAACCGTCTGCCACAGGTTCTTGCCGACAACTGTCGAGCCATTGAAGCGCTCAACCCCGACTTTGAGTATCGATTCTACGAAGATCGTGATTGCGAGTCCCTCGTCAAGGAGACGTTCGGACAGGCGGTCCTGGAGAGATATCTTCGCATCCATCCCAGCTATGGAGCGGTGAGAGCCGACCTGTACCGCTATCTGTGCCTCTGTCACTTCGGGGGGGCTATCTCGACATCAGAACCAGCCTGACCCGGCCACTCTCAGAGGTGTTGCGTGATGATGATGCCTTTCTCCTGAGCCAATGGGATCAGTTCAGTCTCCTGGAAGCCGTCGTGCGGGATGGGGGACGCACAGGCAACTCCGCCACATCATTGGTGGAGAATTTCAGCAGTGGTACATCGTTGCCTCGCCTGGGCATCCCTATCTGGCCGCCGTGATCGAGGCGGTGCTCAGCAACATCAATCGCTTCAATTCTTTCGCCTTTGACAATGCCTGGGAGGCGGCGATCTGCACCACCGGGCCGATCGTGTACACGCGCAGCGTTCATACGCTCCTGGCGGACCATCCCCACCGACGGCTCTGCCGGGACTACCGCAAGGCCGAAAGCCCGCTGGTTCGCCAGCCCTTTCCCCTCTCCCTGCTCTGGCCCCTGCTCACCCTGGACCCCAGGGCGGCCCGCCGCCTGCGGGGGCTGCTGCGGCGCTGAGCCCCGGGCGACCCCCCGAAAACGCAACCTCAGGCCGCCACCCAGCTGCCATGCAGACCATGGGGGATGGCCAGGGGCAGTTCGAGCACGGCCACCTCGGCCATCGAGGCGGCGTCGAGCACCACCAGATCGCTGGCGCTGCGGGCGCCGTTCCAGAACAGGCCCAGCACCCAGCCGTCATCCTCAGCGGTGGCACCGGGACGGGGCACCATGATCGGCTCACTGACGAAGCCACGGGGGGCCGCGCTCCAGACCCGGGACTCACCGCTGGCCAGATCGAGCTTCATCAGGGCCTGCAGGGGGTCGTTGCCGCGCTCCCGCTCGGCCACCGCCATCCAGCCGTAGCGGCTCTCGAGCCCCACCCGGGCCGGGGCCACCATGGCGAATTCACAGGTGCGCTCGCTCAGCCGCGTCGCCGTGACGGTGCCGCTGGCCAGGTCGAGACGGCAGCGCTCCAGCAGCCCCTCGGGGATGCGGTCGAAATCGACCTCCTTGTAATCCTGGTCGGGGCCGATGGAGGGGAAATCGGCGTAGAAGATGCTGTCGACCACCACCGCATCGCCGTCCTCCCAGGCGTTGAGGTGGTGGAACACGAACCCTTCGGGAGCCTCCAGAATCCGTGGCTCCTGGCCGGCGAAGGCGCCGTCCCGGCGGGGGATCAGCCAGAACTGGCCACGGGCGCCGGCCCGGGACTTGAGGCACTGGGCGGCCCCCTTGCGGCCGAGCACGTAGGGGAGGGGGTTGAAGTCGATGGCGTTCTGCAGGAACACCGCCCAGTTGGGGGTGATGGCGAAATCGTGCAGGAAGGCGAAGCCGCCGAAGCTGTGGCTTGAGTCGGCCAGCAGGGTGCCGGACTCGGGACCGTCGGCGGCGAACTCCATCAGGCGCACGGTGCTGCGCGGGCCGGCCTTCACGCCGAAGGTGACCATGCGGGGGGCGCCGTGGTGGCCGGGATCGAAGCGGGGGTGGGCGCTGAAGGCCTCACCGGGCTTGAGCACCCCATCCAGCAGGGTCAGACCGCGGGTCTCGAGGCTGACGGGATCGAGGGCATGGGGGGAACTGGCCTCCCAGAGGGCGAGCAGCTGGTCACCGAGTCGCACCACATGGGTGTTGGCGATGTTCTTGAGCCGCAGGTCGAAGGCGTTGGCCAACAGACCGCCGGGCTTGGGTGTGCCGAAAACGCCCCGGTAGCGCACCTTGCCGGCCTTCTCCTCGGCCAGCCAGCCCTCGGTGCGCACGAAGCGGTTGCTCAGACGCACCCCACCCTCCGAGAAACGCAGGGCCGTGACCATCCCGTCGCCGTCGAAGGGGTGATGGACCCAGTGGCCACCACGCTCGAGCCGGCCGGGGCCGTTGCGGTAGAGGGTGCCGTTCAGCTCGGCCGGGATGGCCCCACGGGCAGCGACGAGGGATTCGTCGCTGAGCTCGACGCTGACGTTGCGGAAAGAGCTGGCCCAGTCGGCGCGGTCGTAGGCAGGCGAGGCCGCGGCGGCGGGGGAGGCAACGGTCATCGGATCAGCCCACGGGAGGAACGGCGTAAAAACGCCACTCCGATTATCACGTTACGGAGTGTGAAGGCGTGGGCGGTCGTCCGCTCCTCAGCCGTCGCAGGGCAGCTCCAGCACCGGGCAGGGGGGCTGGGCGACGGCGCAGGGGGCCGCCTGGACCTGGTCCGGCAGGCAGTCGGCGGCGCGGGCCGGGGCCGCCACGGCAACGGCGGCCGTCAAGCCCGCCACCAGCAGAAGGAAGGGACGCATGACGCGCACGCAGATCAACTGACTCTAGTTGGGGCCCACCGTTCCGGCAGCGGGATGGCCGGCCCGCTCCAGCACCCCCTTGCTGCTGGGCACGGCCTCACCGCGGCGGGGATCGATCTCCACCGCCTGATCGAGCGCACGGGCGAAGGCCTTGAAGCCGGCCTCGACGATGTGGTGGGAGTTCACCCCCGCCAGCTGGCGGATGTGCAGGGTGAGGCCGGCGTTGTTGGCGACCGCCACGAAGAACTCCCGCACCAGTTCGGTGTCGTAGGTGCCGATGCGCTGGGCGGGGATGGCCAGGTCGTAGCTGAGGTGGGGCCGGCCGGAGCAGTCGAGGGCCACCTGCACCAGGGCTTCATCCAGGGGGGCCAGGAAGTGGCCGAAGCGCCGGATGCCGCGCCGGTCGGCGAGGGCCTGGGCGAGGGCCTGGCCCAGGGCGATGCCCACGTCCTCGTTGGTGTGGTGGTCGTCGATGTGGGTGTCGCCCGTGGCGGTGATCGCCAGATCCAGCAGGCCGTGGCTGGCGATCTGGTGGAGCATGTGGTCGAGGAACGGCACGCCGGTGGCCACCTGGCAGCGGCCGGTGCCGTCGAGGTCGAGCGCGACGAGCACGTCGGTCTCACCGGTGACGCGGTGGATCTCGCCGGTGCGCGGCGGGCCGGTTCCCGAAGAGCTGAGGGACACGCGGTGAGGGGCTAAGGACCAGATTCGAATCATGCCAAACCCGCCGCATGACCACCCGGTGTGGAGCACTACGGCACGGGACCGGCTCCGGTGGTGTTGTGAGGCGGCGGCACCACAGCTCCTGCATGCACCCCACCCCCCGGGCCATCCTCAACCAGCTGCGGGAAGGGCACCAGCGGTTCCTGGATGGGCAGTCGCTCCATCCCCACAGCGACCGGAACCGGATGCTGGAGGTGGAAACCGGCCAGCACCCGATCGCAGCGATCCTCGGATGCGCCGATTCGCGGGTTCCCGTGGAACTCCTGTTCGACACCGGCTTCGGCGACCTGTTCGTGGTACGCAACGCGGGCACGATGAGCACCACCGCGGCCATCGCCTCCCTGGAATACGCCGTGGGGCATCTGGCCGTCCCGGTGATCGTGGTGCTGGGCCATGCCGCCTGCGGCGCCGTGGCCGCCGCCTTCGATCACGGCCTCACCCTTACACCGAACCTGGCCCAGGTGGTGGGCCAGCTGCGCATGGAACTGTTCAGCCTGGGGGCCGAGGAGGACCTGGAGCAGGCCTGCCGCCACCACACCCTCAATGCGGCCCGCAACCTTGTGGATTCCAGTGTGATGCTCACCGATCGCCTGCGGGCCGGGCGACTGCAGGTGGAAGCTGCTTACTACAACATGCACACGACCAACATCGAGTGGATGGGCACCGTGATGCCAGTGCCCATGGCCTGAGACCGTCGGGGCGCCGGGCGCGAGATTCGAGTCTTGCGATGCGGCTTCCTCTGGCCGGAAGAGGGGCCGTAACCATCATGCGAATCGTGTTCCTCTGTTTGGAGCCCTCCAGGATTTCAGTCCCAATCATGAAACTCATGCTGAAAGCCCTTTGCGGGCCCCTCGAGCCGGTCATTAACTTTGCTGAATCGATCATCCTCCAGAACCGCTTGGTTCCTATCTATAGCCAATTACTCTAATTCTGTGAACGGTTCATTGCTGTCGGCCTTCGCTTCCAATGCCTCCGGAGAATGCGCTCCTCCTGACGCGCTACAGGGCTTCTTGCGCGACTGACATAGGCCAGGAGATGTCGCACTTCAGAAGCATTAAAACAGCCGCAGTTGTTGACTGGTCTTCGCGCCTGGAGTCGAGGATCCAGCTATCAGGGCCCGTCATTCTTGTCTCGATTTTTAGGCTTGACTGCGTCTGCCATGAAGAGGATTCAAGGCTAGATGCAGAGACCGAGTTCACTGCCGCGCATGCGAGAGAAAATCAGGTCAGACAAAGCCCCAGCTGACGCCTCAGTGACTCGGCACAACCTGTACCCTTTCCCATCACCAAGCATGAAGTCATCAGTGTAGTCGTTGGGGACGATATAGGCTCTGTAGCCGTGCTCCATGAAGAGCTGAAAGATCCAGTCAGCATCGGTTTGGCCACCAGGCAAAAAACTCGGAGACAATTCAATCAACCACTCCGTTGTATAGGAGAACCTCGGCAAAAGAGAGACGAGCCCTTCGAGGGCAAGTCTCTCGGCCCCTTCGATGTCAATCTTGATGAAGCGCGCTCTTAACAGATCATCGATAGGGATCAGGGAAGGAAGTGCCTCACATTCGATGCGGCCCTCCAGGACACTGCCATCGATAAGAGCGGAGTCAGCAATGATGCTGGAA